>JAEUIA010000065.1 GCA_016795245.1 Planctomycetota bacterium
CATTCGACGCATGCTTCGCAGTGCGGCCTCCTGGTTCGCGGTTCGCGCGGTGGCGTTCGTCCGAGTTTGACCGTACCGAGCCAGGCTCGTGTGGTGCATCTTCGCCGGCGTAGAGCCGCGCGCCGGCGCGCGGCTTTACGCCGGCGAAGATGCACCACACGAGCCTGGCTCGGTACGGTCAAACTCGGACGAACGCCACCGCGCGAACCGCGAACCAGGAGGCCGCACTGCGGAGCATGCGTCGAATGCCGTTGCTCTTCTGCTTGCTTCGCGCTTCTCTTCTGCTTCGCGTCTCGTGAGGCGTGTTCGATAGTGAGTCGCGCCAGACAGTGAGTGCTGAATGGATGTCGGAGCACATCTCCCTCGCGACACCACTGCCCGAGAGGCAGCTGGGAACGTCCCGGCAAACTGGGAAGCAAGGGCCTTCGACGCGTGCTCCGCAGCGCGGCCTCGGGAGAGGCGATTCGCGCGGAGTACCGCGCAAACCGCCTCCCCCGAGGTCAACAATGGGGTGGGGTCGCGAGGGGTGTGTTCGGTGTCGGACTTGAAACGTTGCGGGGTTGGGTTCGATGTCGGTCTGGAAGCGTTGTGGGGGGAGGGGCGCTGTCGGTCTGGAAACGTTGAGGGGTGCGTCCGACGTCGGTCTTGAACCGTCGTGGGGCCGGGTTCGGTGACGGCCTTGGAACCGTCGTGGGCCCGGGCTCGGTTTCGCGCCAGGCGCCGCCGGATGGCGTTCCATGCCGGTCCGCAATCGTCGAGAGTTGAGGCTCGGCGTCGCTCGCGAAGCACCGCGTGCCGATGTCGCTGAAAACCCTCAGCGCGAGCCCACGAGGCCCCACGCCAAGTACCCGGTCCACATCACGCAAGCGCAGCCCCCACACGAGCCCGCCCCTGCAGGACCCAACTCTAGCTGCGCCGATCCATCCCGACGTACGGGCGTTCCTTGGATCCCGTGTACACCTGGCGCGGGCGCCCGATGCGGAAGTCGGGATCGTTGCGCATCTCGAGGAAGTGCGCGATCCAGCCCGGGAGGCGTCCCATCGCGAACATCACCGTGAACATGTTCGTCGGGATACCGAGCGCTTTGTAGATGACGCCCGAGTAGAAGTCGACGTTCGGGTACAGCTTGCGGCTGACGAAGTACTCGTCGCGCAGCGCGATCTCCTCGAGCTTCATCGCGATCTCGAGCAGACGGCTCGACGTGCCGAGCTTGTTGATGACCTGCGAGCAGGTCTTCTTCAGCACCGCGGCGCGCGGGTCGTAGTTCTTGTAGATGCGGTGGCCGAAGCCCATCAAGCGCGTCGTGTCGCCCTTGTCGCGGGCGCGATTCAGGAACTTCTCGGCGCTGCCTTCTTCGCGCGCGATCTGCTCGAGCATCTCGATGACCTTCTGGTTCGCGCCGCCGTGCAGCGGGCCCCACAAGGCCGAGATCCCGGCCGAAATGCCCGCGAAGAGGTTGGCTTGCGAGCTGCCGACCATGCGCACCGTCGACGTCGAGCAGTTCTGCTCGTGGTCGGCGTGCAGGATCAAGAGCAGATCGACGGCCTTGCTGATGACCGGATCGACGACGTACTCCTCGCACGGCGTCGCGAACATCATCTGCAGGAAGTTCGCGCTGTAGTCGAGGTCGTTCTGCGGGTACATGAACGCCTGACCGATCGAGTGCTTGTACGAGTACGCAGCGATCGTCGGCATCTTCGCCAGGAGGCGGATGACCGTGTTCTGGATCTGGCGATCGCTCTCCGGCTCCTGATAGAAGGTCGCCAGCGCGCCCACGGTCGCCGCGCACACCGGCATCGGGTGCGCGTCCTTCGGCAGCGAGCCGAAGAAGTCGCGGAAGTCCTCGTGCAGCATCGTGTGCCGCGCGATCTCGCGCGAGAACAGCGCCAGGTCGGCGCGCGTCGGCAGCTCGCCCTTGATCAAGAGCCAGGCGACTTCGAGGAAAGTGCTGTGCTCGGCGAGCTGTTCGATCGGGTAACCGCGGTAGCGCAGGATGCCCTTCTCGCCGTCGATGAAGGTGATCGCGCTCTGGCACGCACCCGTGTTGCCGTAGCCCGGATCGAGCGTGATGAGGCCCGAGGTCGAGCGCAGCTTGCTGATGTCGGCAGCGCTCTCGTTCTCGGTGCCGCGCACGATGGGAAGGCTGATGCTCTTCCCTTCGAAAGTGATGTCGACCGTGTCTTGAGTCTTGTTGTCGGTCATCTGGCTCGCCATCGCTCGTCACCCTCGCTCATGAGATTCGTCACATTCCAAGCATCCGAACTCTCACGCAGCCCCGATACATACCTCTGCGCCGAAATTCTCTGCGCCGAATTTGGAGCGTAGTAAGATCGCCTTGGTGTGCTGTGAGATCAAGATCTTATCGGCGTCACCCCGCCAAAAGAGAGGACTTTGACCCGGCGGAGCGCCGATTCAGCCTACGCGCTTCCCAGTTTTCGCCACGCCCGAGCGGTCGCTTCCGCGCAACGCTCCCAGGTGAAAGCGCGCGCAACGAGTTCGCGCCGGGCGGCATTGGGGCCGTCGTTGCGCTCGTTCAGCGCCGTGATCAGGATCTCGGCGAGGTAGTCGGGTTCGCGCACGCAGGCCGCATCCTCGACGAGAACCGCCGCGTCGCCCAGGGCCTCGACGAAGGCCGGCAGTCGGCTGGCGACGACCGGAACGCCCAGCGCCAGGGCCTCGAGCGGCGTGACCGGGGTCCCTTCGTCGGCCGAGAGGTGGAGCAGGACCGAGGCGCGCGCCACGCGGTCGGGCAGGCTGCCTTCGAAGCCGGCCGGGTCCAGCGCAGGCCGTGCGCGTGCCCCGACGCGACCTTCCCACAGGACCTTGTCGGCGACCGGCGAGGTGCGCAGCGCGTCGTAGAGCGCCGCGGCTCCAGGATCCAGCGCCCGTCCGCGCGGGGGGGGCGGGCAGGCGAAGTCGAGTTGCGCGTCCAGCCCGCGTTCGACCAGGCGCTCGAACGCGCGCAACACGACCAGCGGACGGCGCTCGGCGCGCACGGCACCGAGCACGAGGATGCGCGGCGGATCGTCCTTGGGCGGCAACTCGGCCAGGGTGCGGCGCCAGTGTTCGCAGCCGACCGGCGTGAACACGACCTGCGCGGGCTCGAGTCGGTAGCGTTGGATCAGCGTGCTGCGCAGCGCGTTGCTGAAGGTCAGCACGCCGTGCATGCGCGCGAGTCGGGCGGCCAGCAGGGAATCTTGCGGCGTGCCCTCGGACGGCAACTCCGCCACGGCGACCGCCTCTCGCGCGCGGCGCACGCGCAAGTGTTCGGGCCACAGCGACGCGTGCTGAAACAGGTCGAGGCCGCCTAGTTCGTCGTCGACGCCGCGTCGCGCCAGGACATTCACGGCGTGCACCAGCGTGCGCGAGCGCTCGACTTGCAGGCGCTGCACGCGCGGGTCGCCGATCGTGAGACCCAGGGCGCGCGGCGCGACGACTCGCGGCGCTCGGCCGACTTCGTAGAGGGCGAGATCGGGCCGGTCGGGGAGTCGCACGAGCGCGCGCACGAGTTCGCGCACGTAGCGCCCGACTCCAGGCCAGTGGCTCGCGGCGGCCAGGTAGTCGACGCCGACCCTCACGACGGATCGAATCCCTGTTTCAAGGGCGACGCGAACCCGGCTGCTTGAAACCGTACCGCCTCGGCTCCGCCGACCTGGACGACGACCCTCCGCGCGGAGACGACTTCGGGCGCGCACTCGGGCTCTTCATGCGCGGCACGCGTCGGTCGCCGGGTTTCAGGATCGGTTCGCTCACGAGGCTGCCGGCGTCGCGTTTTTTTTCTTCGCGCAGCACTTCGGCCGCGTGGCCGCGGGGCGGGACTCCGATCAAGCCGCCTTCGTCGCGCAGGGAATGGTTGAAATCCCGCCACAAGGTGCGCAAGAAGGGCACCCAGATGGGGATCGCCCCGATGAGGAGCACCCAGCGCAAGACTTCCTTGTTGATTTCCATCGGCGCGCTTCGCAACGAGCAGGTCGGCTATCCTATCGGCTCGGCGCGCACTGTGCCTCGAACTCGATCCACGCGGAGCCACTCGTAACCCCTTTGAAGGCCTTTTTCGTCTGTCTGCCGTTCCTCGCGCTCGCCGCAGGTGATCCCGGCCGGAGCGCCGCTTCGGGAAAGACCGCGGCGACCGTGCACGGCATGACGATCTCGTGCGAGACCTTTGGGCGCGAGTGGGGGACGGACCGTTTCGTCGACGCGCTCGAGGACCTCGCGGCCATCGGCGTGAATTGGGTCGCGATCCATCCGTACGCCTCGATCCACAGCGACGGAACCGTCGAGGCGCGTCGGCTCGATCCGCTGAATCCGCCCGAGTGGATCACGCGGCCGATCCGCGAGGCGCACGCGCGCGGACAGTCCATTCTCATCATTCCGCACATCGCCTACTGGGGCAGTCCGTGGAGCTGGCGCGGGGACATCGCGTTTGACGATGTCGAAGCGCGCGCGCGCTTCTTCGAGACCTACACCGAGTTCTTGCGGACGGTACTCGCGTGCGCGCGCGGCGCCGATGCGTTCTCGATCGGCAACGAACTCGAGCAACTCACGGTGTACGAGAGCGAATGGCGTACGCTGATCAAGACGCTGCGCGCCGAGACCGACATGAAGCTCACCTACGCCGCCAACTGGAACGGCTACGAGCAGGTAGGGTTCTGGGACGCGCTCGACGCGATCGGCGTCGATGCCTATTTCCCGTTGTGTGCGGCGCCGGACCCCGACGACGCGGCGTTGCGCGCCGGGTGGCAGCGTGCGCTCGAGCCGCTCGAGCGCTTGCACAAGCGGACCGGCAAGCCGGTCGTGTTCACCGAACTCGGCTACAACTGTTCGTTGGATGCGGCGCGCGAGCCGTGGGCCTACCGACAAGCGCGCGGCGCGGAGCGCGAGCGGGCCGAACAACTCCAGACGCGCTGTCTGCGCATCGCGCTCGAGGAAATCGCCGCACGCTCCGCGTGGTTGCGCGGCGCTTTCGTGTGGAAGTGGTTCGTCGGCAACGGTCGCGGCGAGAACTTCCTGGCCAAGACGCCGGCCGTGCAGGCCGTGATCAAGGCCGCGTGGGGAACGGGGACGCGATGAGTCAACGACCGAAGCGCAAGCGCAGTCTGCGTCGACGCCAGCCGCCCGGGACCGCGCCGGGCACGATCGACGTCGATCCGAGTTGGCTGAAGTCGAAGGTCTCCGTCATCGCCTACGGACCCGACGAGGTGGTCGAGCGACCCCTCACCGGCACCAAGGAGTTGGAGCCGCTCCTCGCGCGCTTCCCCGTCGTCTGGATCAACGTCGACGGCCTCGGCGACGCGGACGTCCTCAGGGAGATCGGCGCTGCCTTCAAGCTGCACCGGCTCGCGCTCGAGGACGTCGTCGACGTGAGCAAGCGCGCCAAAGTCGATCGCTTTCCGGACCACCTCTACATCGCGCTCGTGATGGTCAGCTTGAGCGAGAATGTGCTCGTCACCGAGCAATTGTCGCTCTTCCTCGGCAAGAACTTCGTCATCACCTTTCAAGAGCGCCCGGGCGACGGCTTCGACCGCGTGCGCGAACGCATCCGCGGCGGCAAGGGATTGATTCGCAAGGCGGATTCCGGATATCTCGCCTATGCGCTGCTCGACGCGACGATCGACGGGTATTTCCCGGTTCTCGAACACTTCGGCGAGCGCTTGGAAGCTCTCGAGGACTCGCTCGTTGCTTCACCCGACACGAACATGTTGAGCGAGATCCACGGCTTGCGCCGGGAACTCGTGGTGATGCGCCGCGCCGTCTGGCCGATGCGCGAGGCCTTGAACTTCCTCTTGCGCGAAGGCTCCGATGCGTTCAGCCTCGAGACACGCCCGTACTTGAACGACTGCTACGACCACGCCGTGCAGTTGATGGACCTGGTCGAGAACCACCGCGAAATGGCCTCGGGGCTGATGGACGTGTACCTGTCGTCGATGAGCAACCGCATGAACGAGGTGATGAAGGTGTTGACGATCATGTCGACGATCTTCATTCCGCTGACCTTCATCGCCGGCATCTACGGCATGAACTTCGATTCCGAGGCCGGTCCGTGGAACATGCCCGAGCTGAAGAGTCCCTTCGGCTACGTCGTCTGTCTCGCGGTCATGGTGACCGTCGCAGTCGTCATGGTCTTCTACTATCGGCGCAAGGGGTGGATCGGCATGCCGCGCAGGGACCCGTGAGCCGCGCGCGCGAGTCTGAGCCGCGGCGCCGCGGTCTGGAGCGCATCCTGTCCAAGCTGGGCGTGTGTTCGCGCAGCGAGGCGCGGCGCCTGATTCAAGAGGGGCGCGTCAAGGTCAACCGCGTCGTCATCGTCGATCCGGAGGCCTGGTTCGATCCCGAGCGCGACGAAATCCAGGTCGACGGTCGCGCCGTGCGCGCGGCGGAGAAGCTGTATTACGCGCTGCACAAGCCACGCGGCTACATCACTTCGCGCACTGACCCCAATGAACGCCTGACCGTGTATGCGCTGATCGAATCCATCGGTGCGTGGGTCGTCCCGGTCGGGCGGCTCGACCTGGACACGAGCGGCTTGTTGCTCTTCACGAACGACACGCAGTTCGCCGATCTGGTGTCCAGCCCCGCGTCTCACGTCGAAAAAACCTATCGCGTCGAGTGTTCACCGCGCTTGGACGATGCCGCGCTGCAGCGGCTCGCTCGCGGCGTCGAACTGGCGGACGGTCCGACGCGTCCGGCGCGCGTCGCCGAGCACACGCATCGCGGACCGGTCTCGCGCTTCGAGATCACGATCACCGAGGGCCGCAATCGCCAGGTGCGGCGCATGGTCAAGGAGGTCGGGGCCAAGGTCGAGAAGCTCGCGCGCATCGCGATCGGGCCGGTACAACTCGGCGACCTCGCCGCCGGGACCGTCCGTCCGCTCACGGGCGCGGAAGTGCGTGCGTTGATCGCCGCCGGACAGCGTGCCGCGTCAACGCAGCGCCGACCGGCGACTTGATGTGCTCGCGCCGTCGAGCAGCACGCGCCCGATCGCGTCGTGTGCCGTGACAGGGACTTTGGCCGCCGCCGACGCCGGGTATTCGTCGCGCAGCATCGACCAGTATTCGCGCGGAGACCGCGATCCGTCCTCGGAACGCAAGCGTGCGCGCAGCGTCCCGTCGCTCTTGAATCCCGCGCGCGCCGCGACGGCGGAGCTCTTCTGATTGTCGGGTGCGGTATGGATTTCGAGGAAGGTCGCGTGCTCGATCTCGAACGCGACACGCACGAGCGCGCACACAGCCTCGGTCGCGAAGCCCTGTCCCGTGCTCGCGCTCGCGAGCCAGTAGCCCAGGGCCGCCGACTCGTCGGCCGGGTCGGGCGAGAGCGCCGCGCCGCCGATCATGACTTCATCCGACCGGCGGAGCAGCGCGAACGCATAGGCCTCGCCCAGGTCGAAGCGCCCGCGCATCCGGCGTACCGTGTCGAGCGTCGCATCCAGCGTGCGCGGTCCCTCGCGCGCCCATTCGATCCATGGTCGCAGGTGGCGCGCATTGTCGGCGATGAGTTGCGCCAAGACCGCCGCGTCGCGCGGCTCGAGCGCGCGCACGATCAGACGCTCCGTGAGGATGCTGTAGGCGGGACCTTGGGGCATGGAGACAGAGTCTAGCGCCACTCAGCTCTTGGAGTTCATGCAACTCGGGTGTCGGGTCAAGGGCGCAGCGCGCGCGGGAACAGGATGTTGTTCTCGATGTGGATGTGTTCCATCACGTCTCGCTCCAACTGCGCCAATTCCAGGTACAGCGCGCGCCAGGTCGTGCACGCATCCGCCGGAGGCTGGTAGTCGTGGGCCAGAGCGCGCAAGCGCGCCAGGTTCTGTCCATGCTCGATGTGTTCCAACTCCATCATCTGCATCGGCATCCCGGCGGCCGGGCCGCGGCCCTGTTCGATCAGCGGGAAGAGGACCTGTTCTTCCTTCTGCATGTGATTCTCGAGTTCGCCGGCGACGTGTTCCAAGTGGTCGGCCAGTCCGCGCGGACAGGTGTCCTTGTCCTTGTGGACGGACTCGACCTTGCGCGCCATTGCGATCAAGTGCGGCAGCTCTTCGCGGTGTGCAGCGTGGAAGCGCGTGAGCACGTGCGCGATGACTTCAGTCAGGGGCTTGCCGTCGAGGCGCGTGAAGCCGCTCGTCTTGGCTTCTTCGGCGGCGAGTTCGGACACGATCATGTCGGTCGCGAGGCCGCGCGCGCGGCAGGCCGCCTCCAGTGCGATCTTGCCGCGGCAGCAGAAGTCGAGGCCGTGGCGGTTGAAGACGCGGGTCGCACCCGCGCGGGTGGTCGCGATGTCGGCCAGGGTGGTACCGGAGAGGTCGTGGACGGTGTTCATGGTGGTTCTTGGGGGTCTGTGGTGGGTGCAAGTTCATGTCTGAGGCGGACTTCCGAAAAATTGCTTCGGCGGCGCCTCAGGACTGGACAAGCTGGAGTCGAAAAGGAACACTAGATATCAGAGATAGAGCATATCTCGGATAGCTCTGATGCCTACATTAGTCCCGACGACCGCTTTCCACAACCATGCTCACCGGAACGACTGAACTCGCGCTGCGCGCCTTGATCTACCTCGGGCTCTCCGAGCCCAAGGAGCCGACGCCGCCCAAGCGCCTGGCCGAGACGCTGGGTTGCTCGCCGACCTACCTCGGCAAGACGCTGGGCTTGCTGGTCAAGGCCGACCTGCTGACCTCCGTGCGCGGCGCGCGTGGGGGAGTCGTGCTGGCGCGTGATCCGAAGACGATCACGCTGCTCGCTGTGATCGAAGCCTGTCAGGGCACGCTGGTCGGCGACTTCTGCCGGCCCGACAAGGTCAAGGAGATCGGCATTCCCTGCCGGTTTCACGAGGTGATGTCCACACTGCACGGACAGGTCGTCAAGGTCCTGTCGGCGTGCACGCTGGCGGAACTGCTCGAATGTCCGCTGCCGGTCATGCGCGGCAAGCGCGGCGCGGTGGCGTGCAAGATGAAGTTCGAAGGCGCGGAAGCTTTGTTCAACGCGGCGCGAGCCCGCTAGTCGGAGAGGAACCCAGTGGCATCTTCTGCAACCCGAAATCAGATAAAAGAGATCCCGAATGCTGGCATCATCGCAGATGGGCGGGAGCCGAAGTCGTGGGACCCGGAGGATCCTGCGCAGTGGGAGGGGGGCGGTCGCCGCAAGGCGATCAAGAACCTGCTGGTCTCGATCCCGGCGCTCTTGTGCGCGTTCGCGGTGTGGCTCTTCTGGTCGATCATCATCGTGCAGATGCAGAAGCTCGGGTTTCGCTTCGACGCGGATCCCGGACGCAACACGCAGATGTTCTACACGCTGACGGCCATCGCCGGCTTGTCGGGCGCGACGCTGCGCATTCCGAGTTCGTTCCTGGTCGCGCTCGCCGGCGGTCGCAACGTCGTGGCGGTGACGACGGCTCTCTTGCTCTTGCCCGCGGTGGGCACGGGCATCGCGCTCGCGAACCCCGAGACGAGCTACGGCGTGTTCGCCGTGCTGGCGGCGCTGTCCGGTTTCGGCGGGGGAGCCTTCGCCTCGTCGATGTCGAACATCAGCTTCTTCTTTCCGAAGCGCATGCAAGGTCTAGCTCTGGGTTTGAACGCGGGGCTGGGCAACCTGGGCGTGAGCGTGATGCAGGTGCTCCTGCCGTGGGCCATGACTTTTGCGGTGTTCGGAGCACTCAGCGGAGCGCCGCGGATGCTGGGCGAGCGCTCGATCTGGATTCAGAACTGCGGGCTCGTCTGGGTGCCGGTCCTGGCGGTGCTTGCGCTCGTCGCCTGGTTCGCGATGGACACGCTGCCGCAGCACAAGACTTCGAGCACTCCCGTCGCGCTGGCGCGCATGGGCTGGCTGATGCTGCTCGGGCTGCTCGCGAGCGGACTCGGTTCGTACCTGCTGGTCGGTCAGGGCTGGAGCATGTGGATCGTCCTGCCCATCACGATCCTGTTCACGCTGGCGGCGATGCGCTTCCTCACTCCGTGGAGCGTGCAACACAATCTGTCGAAGCAGTTCGCGATCTTCTCGAACAAGCACAACTGGTCGATGACCTGGCTGTACGTGATGACCTTCGGGTCGTTCATCGGGTACTCGGCAGCGTTTCCGAAGCTGATCCAGGACGTGTTCGGATTCCTGCCCGACGGCAGCGTGAATCCCCATGCGCCGAGCCCGTTCGCGTACGCCTGGTTGGGTCCGCTGCTGGGTTCGGCCATACGTCCCGTCGGCGGCTGGTTGTCGGACAAGCTCGGCGGCGCGCGCGTCACGCAATGGTCGACGGTCGTCATGATCGGCGCCGCGCTGGGCGCGGCGTGGGCGGTCCAAAGCGCCGACGCCGCGCCACGGCCTGAAGAGCACTTCGGTGCGTTCCTCTGGCTCTTCTTGTTGCTCTTCGTGTGCACCGGCATCGGCAACGGATCGACGTTCCGCATGATTCCCGTGATCTTCGCGAAGGAACAGGCGGGTCCCGTTCTCGGCTGGACTTCGGCGATCGCGGCCTACGGCGCATTCGTCATCCCGAACGTCTTCGGTGCCCAGATCAAGGCCGGCACACCGCACCACGCGCTGTACGGATTCGCCGTCTACTACCTGACTTGTCTGGGCTTGAACTGGTGGCTCTACGCTCGGAAAGGAGCGGAAATCCCGTGCTGAAAGAGGCTCTGATCACCGCGGTTCTCGTGGGCTCGCTCGCCTTGTCCGATGCGCGTGCGCAGGTCACATCGCCTGCCGCACCGGACGCCGCCGCACGCAGCTACGTCAGTCGCTGCACCGGCTGCCACACGATCGGCAAGGGTGCCTTGACCGGCCCCGACCTCACGCGTTCGCTCACCTGGCAGCCGCCCGACTTGCGCGCGGCCATCGTGCGCATGCAGGACAAGACCGGTCCGATCGCGCCCGACGAGATCGACGAGATGGTCGCTTTCCTGCGTGACGCGCAGCGCGACGCCCGCATCGCAGCGGAAGAACAGCGCATCGCCGCGCAGTTCGCGGTCGAGCTCGATCCGCCCTCGGCCGAGTTGGGCCGCAAGCTCTACTTGGGAACCGCCGCGTTCGAAAACGGCGGCACGGCGTGTGTCGCCTGTCATCACTTCGCGGACGTCGGCGGCGGAGCGTTGGGCCCCGACCTCACCGGGATCTTCGCGCGCCTCGGACGCCAGGGTCTGATCGCCGCAACCGAGAAACCCGCGTTCAAGGTGATGGCGCCGATCTACCGCGACCGGCCGGTGACGCGGCAAGAAGCGCTGCATCTCGCACGCTACTTCGAGGAATCCGACACCGGGCCCGTGCAGCGCGCGAGCGCGCCGTGGGGCGCGGCGTTGGGCCTCGTCGGAATCGCGTTGGCGGGCGTCCTGTTGTTCACGCGCCGGCACGCGCCGCGCGCATTCGTCTCGAGCAAGAAGGCACGGTCATGAGCTGGATTCAAGACATCTTCGATCCCAAGCGTCGCTCCTGGGAAGACTTCTACCGCAACCGCTGGTCGTCGGATCGCGTCGTGCGCAGCACGCACGGCGTGAACTGCACCGGTTCGTGCTCGTGGAACATCCACGTCAAGAACGGGATCGTGACCTGGGAGATGCAGGCCTTGGACTATCCGGTGTTCGACCGGACGATCCCGGCGTACGAACCACGCGGGTGTCAGCGCGGCATTTCGTACTCGTGGTACGTGTACAGCCCGCTGCGGGTCAAGTATCCGTACGCGCGCGGCTCACTGCTCGACGTGTGGCGCGCCGCGAAGAAGCTCAACAACAATGATCCGGTCGCCGCGTGGCGCTCGATCCAGGACGACCCGGCGAAGCGCGCCGCATACCAGAAGGCGCGCGGCAAGGGTGGATTCCGTCGCGTCTCGTGGACCGAGGCCAACGAGATCATGGCCGCCGCGAACGTGCACACGATCCAACGGCACGGCGCGGACCGCATCGTCGGCTTCTCGCCGATTCCGGCGATGTCGATGGTCAGCTACGCAGCCGGCGCGCGCTTCGTCCAGTTGTTGGGCGGCGTGTCGATGTCGTTCTACGACTGGTACTGCGATCTGCCGCCCGCGAGCCCCGAGGTGTGGGGCGAGCAGACCGACGTGGCCGAGAGCGCCGACTGGTTCCATTCGGACTTCGTCGCCGTCGTCGGCAGCAACGTGCTGATGACGCGCACGCCGGACGCGCACTACCTCGTCGAAGCGCGCCACCGCGGCGCCAAGGTCGTCGTGTTCGCGCCGGATTTCTCGCAGACTTCCAAGATCGCGGACGAGTGGGTGCCGATTCACCAAGGGCAGGATGGTGCTTTCTGGATGGCGGTCGGACACGTCATGTTGCGCGAGGCCTACGTCGAGCGCGAGGTGCCGGAGTTCATCGACTACCAGAAGCGCTACACCGACGCGCCGTTCCTGGTGAAGCTCGTCGAACGCGAGGACGGCCGCTTCGAAGCCGGTGCGCTTCTGCGCGCGAGCGACATCCAGGAAACCGCGAGCGAGGAGAACGCGCAGTGGAAGTTCTTCGTGCTGGACGAACGCGGCGCGTTGCGCTTGCCGCTCGGCACGGTCGGTCACCGCTGGCAGCACCAGAAGGGACAGTGGAATCTCGAGGCCAAGGACGCGGCCGGAAATGCATTGGATCCGCTGTTGCGCCTGGGTGCGTCCACACACGGTGAAGTCCAGGTCGCGTTTCCCGACTTCACCGAGGGCTCCAGCGACAGCGTGCACGTGCGCGGCGTTCCCGCGCGCCGCGTGCAGACCGTGGACGGTGAAGTCTGGGTCACGACCGGGTTCGAACTGCTGCTCTCGCAGTACGGCGTCGATCGCGGCCTCTCCGGCGAGTGGGGGAACGGCTACGAAGACGAGAACGTGCCGTTCACACCCGCCTGGCAAGAACGCTTCACCGGCGTCAAGGCTTCGGTCGTGCTGCGCTTCGCGCGCGAGTGGACGCGCACGGCGGAGAAGAGTCACGGACGCTGCAGCGTCATCATCGGTGCGGGCGTCAACCACTGGTACCACAACAACCTGATCTACCGCGCGGTGATCACGCCGCTGATCCTGGGCGGCTGCATCGGTAAGAACGGCGGCGGCCTCAATCACTACGTCGGGCAGGAGAAGCTCGCACCGCAGGCGTCGTGGGCGCCGATCGCGTTCGCCACGGACTGGGGCGGCCCGCCGCGCCTGCAGAATTCACCGTCGTTCCACTACATGAACTCGGACCAATGGCGCTACGACAAGAGCTTCCGCGAGATGTGCCCGGTCGTGCACGGCGAGCACCGACTCGCGCACGGACACACGGCCGACAAGCAGGCGCTCGCGGTGCGCCTGGGTTGGCTGCCGTGCTTCCCGCAGTTCACGGAGACGAATCGCGACGTCATCGGCGAAGCGCGACGGAACGGCGCGAAGACCGACGCCGAGATCGTCGGGCGCGTCGTCGAGCGCTTGAAGGACAGCTCGCTCAAGTTCGCGATGGAGGATCCCGACGCGCCCAAGTCGTGGCCGCGTGTGTTCTACATCTGGCGCGGCAATGCGCTCCTGTCATCGGCCAAAGGACACGAGTACTTCCTCAAACACTACCTCGGCACGCACCACAACGTCATCGCCAAAGAGTGCGCCCAGGACGAAGTCAAGGAAGTCGTGTGGCACGAGAAGATCGAGCACGGCAAGTTCGACCTGGTCGTGGACCTGAACTTCCGCATGGACAGTTCGGCTCTGTACTCGGACATCGTGCTGCCGGCGGCGACGTACTACGAGAAGAACGATCTCAATTCGACCGACATGCACACGTTCATCCACCCGCTGCAGCCGGCGGTGCAACCGTGTTGGGAGTCGAAGAGCGATTGGGACATCTTCGAGAAGCTGGCGGAGAGCACGGCGGCGCTGGCCAAGGTGCACCTCAAGGAACCGGTCGACGACATCGTCGCCACGCCGCTCCTGCACGACACGCCGGCCGAGATCGCGCAACCTTCGATCCGCGATTGGCGCAAGGGCGAGTGCGAGGCGATCCCCGGCAAGACGATGCCGAACCTGAGCGTCGTGCGCCGCGACTACACGTTGGTGCACCAGAAGTTCATCTCACTGGGGCGCAACTTCCGCGACAAGGGTCTGGGCGTGCACGGCACGACCTACGACGCTTCCGACTTGTACGACGCGTACTTGAACACGCACCCGACCGAAACGTGGGGCGGCCAGACCTACCCGTCACTGCGCGCGGACAAGAGCGTGTGCGAGGTGATCCTGCACTTCGCCGCAGAAACGAACGGCGAACTCGCCTACCGCGCGTTCGCGGCGGAGTCGAAGAAGACCGGACGCGACCACACCCATCTGGCCGAGGCCAATCGTTCGGTGCGGTTGTCCTTCGCCGACATCATCAGTCAGCCGCGGCGCCTCCTGACGACGCCGTATTGGACCGGCATCACGAACGGTGCGCGCACGTACTCGTCGTACTGCCAGAACATCGAGGAGCTGATCCCGTGGCGTACTTTGACCGGGCGCCAGCACTACTACCTGGACCACGAGGCCTACCGCGCGTTCGGTGAGAACCTGCCGACGTTCAAGCCGCGTCCAGACGCCATCGTCACCGGCGATCTTCAACAGTCGCGCAAGAACAGCGGCTCGCTGGTGCTGAATTACCTGACGCCGCACGGCAAGTGGCACATCCACTCGACGTACGGAGACACGCTGCGGATGAAAACGCTGTCGCGCGGCATCGATCCGGTGTGGTTGAACGACAAGGACGCCGCGGCGCACGGCATCGCGGACAACGACTGGGTCGAGATGTTCAACGATCACGGCGTCGTATGCACGCGGGCCGTCGTCAGTGCTCGCATCCCGCGCGGGCTGTGCTTCCTCTACCACGCACCCGAACGCACGTTGTCGGTGCCGAAATCGCCCGAGCGCAACAACCGCCGCGCGGGCGGACACAACAGCCTCACGCGTGTGCGACTGAAACCGCTGTTCATGATCGGCGGCTACGGCCAATTCACCTACGCCTTCAACTACTGGGGTCCGCAAGGCGTCAACCGCGACACGCACGTCGTCGTGAAACGCTTGGACCGTCCGGAATTCTAGAGAGACCACGAAAGCTGCAACCATGGATGTACGCGCTCAAACCGCAATGGTGTTCCACCTCGACAAGTGCATCGGGTGCCACACGTGCAGCGTCGCCTGCAAGAACGTGTGGACCGATCGTCCCGGGGCCGAATACATGTGGTGGAACAACGTCGAAACGAAACCGGGCACGGGGTTCCCGACGAAGTGGGAAGACCAGGACAAGTTCCAGGGCGGCTGGGAGCGCGAAGCCGGCGGCGGGTTGAAGCTCAAGAGCCAGAACCGCTGGGACGCGATGCTCAAGCTGTTCTACAACCCCGCGCAACCGAATCTCGACGAGTACTACGAGCCCTGGACCTATCGCTACGACGATCTGTTCGACGCCAAGGAAGGCGACGATCAGCCGACGGCGATCGCGATCTCGCAGATCACGGGTGAGCCCATCCAGATCGAGAAGGGACCCAACTGGGACGACGACCTCTCGGGCTCCCCCGAGTACGCAGAGAAGGACATCAACCTCGACAGCCTGTCCGAGGACGAACGCAACGCGATGTTCGAGGTCGAGCGCGTCTCGATGATGTACCTGCCGCGCATCTGCAACCACTGCGCGAATCCGAGTTGCGTGGCCGCGTGCCCGTCGGGTGCGCTCTACAAGCGCGGCGAAGACGGCATTGTCCTGATCGATCAAGACCGCTGTCGCGGCTGGCGCGCGTGCGTGGCGGCGTGCCCGTACAAGAAGATCTACTTCAACTGGAAGACCGGCAAGTCGGAGAAGTGCATCTTGTGCTTCCCGCGTCTCGAGACCGGCCAGGCTCCGGCGTGCTTCCACTCGTGCGTGGGACGCATCCGCTACATGGGCGTCTTGTTGTACGACGCTGATCGCGTCGCGGCGGCGGGGGACGTGCCCGACGAAGCACTGGTCGAGTCGTACCGCGGGGCGCTCTTGGATCCAAACGATCCGGAAGTGCTGGCCGCGGCGCGCGCGAACGGCATCAGCGACGGTTTCATCGAGGCCGCGCAACGCTCGCCGGTTTGGCGCTACGTGTGCCAGTGGAAGCTCGCGCTGCCGCTGCACCCCGAGTACCGCACGTTTCCGATGCTGTTCTACGTACCGCCGCTCCTGCCGATCATGGGCCGCACGAACGGCGGGATGTACGAGCACGACGGCAGCGAATTTCACACGACTTTCGAACAGGCGCGCCTCCCGATCAAATACCTGGCGAGCCTGTTCAGCGCCGGCAACACCGACGAGATCGAGATCGTGATGCGCAAGCTGGCAGCCGTGCGCGCGTACAAGCGTGCGCAGGAACTCGGAGATCTGGATGTCGACCGCGTGCTGTCGGGTCTGCGTGGTGCGGGTCTCACGACCGACGACGCCGAGGCCATCTTCGCTCTCACCGCGATCGCGCCGCTGGACGAGCGCTTCGTCTTGCCGCCGATCCAGCGCGAAGAAGCCATGCCGAGTTCGTGTGACGCCGAACACTGCAAGGGTTCCTGTGGACTGGGCGCCTCGCAAGCCCCGGAGCGTGGCGCTTGAAGATCACAGCCGGCACAGACCGCTTCGCGGAACTCGCCGAAGCGTGCGCGCGGCTCTACGAGCTGCCGGGATCGGATCTGGCCGTGTGCGCGCGATCGGCCGCGCGCTGTGCGCGTGAGCTGAACCCGGACGCCGCAACCGCGTTGGAGGAAATGGCAACCGAATGCGAAGCGCTCGGTGCAGCGGTCGTGGAAGAGCTCTTCGTGCGTACGTTCGAACTGCAACCCTCGTGCTCGCCCTACGCAGGCCCACATCTCTTCGGCGAAGAGGGGTTTCAGCGCGGACGGATGCTCGCCGGGCTGCGCGAGGGTTTCGAGCGCCATGGCTTCGACGCCGGACGTGAGCTGCCCGACCACGTCGCCGTGTTGATGCGCTTCGCCGCACGCTTGGATCCCTCCGAGCGCGCGGAGCTGTGCGATTGGTGCCTCGCACGCCCGCTCACGGCCATGGATCAGCAACTCGGGTCCGGTACGAATCCGTACAGGCATCTGGCGCGCGCCACGCGCCTCGTATTCGTGCCCGACGGTGTTCCCGCGCGCGTCACGGAAGTCTTGAGCCGCGCAGCACCCGCACAGACGGACGGCGGCTGCGGAGGTGTCTTCAAGGAAGGCGAAGAATCATGATCGACAGTTTCCTGCTCGTGTTTCTGCTCGTGGGACTGCCCTATGTAGCCGTCCTCGGATGCATCGCCGGGTCGATCTGGCGCTTCCGTTCTGCTCGCTTCTCCTACTCGGCGCTGTCTTCGCAATTCTTGGAGGACAAGAGCTTGGTCCTGGGCTCGCTGCCGTGGCACCTCGGCATCTTCGTCGTGTTGGCAGGGCACGCGGTGGCGTTCTTGATTCCGCGCGTGTGGGCCGGGCTCGTCTCCAACCCGGGGTTCTTGTGGACGGTCGAAGCGATCGGTCTCGCAGCCAGCGTGCTGGCTTTGATCGGTCTCACGACTCTGCTCGTGCGCCGCCTGACCAGCGGTCGTGTGCAAGCCGTCACCACGCCGATCGATCTCACGGTGCTGGCGCTGCTGCTGGCGCAGGTCGTGCTCGGAATCCTGGTCGCCGTGCAACACAGCTTCGGCGCCGCGTGGGCGACGGGAACGGTGTCGCCCTACCTCTGGAGTCTCGCGACGCTGCGCCCCAATCCCGCACTCGTCAGCGATCTGCCGCCGCTCGTTCAGGCGCACATGGCACTGGCCTGGGTGCTCGTGTTGTTGATCCCGTTCTCACGCCTCGTACACATCTTCTCGATTCCGATCGCGTACCTGTGGCGCGCACCGCAGCTCGTCGTGTGGGCCAACCCGCGGCGATTCCAGGGCGTCGAGGCGGCCGTGCTCGTGCCGGCGCGGCGTTACTTCCTGCGCGGCGTCGCGGCGATCTCGGTCGGCGGCGCACTGCTCGCGGCCGGCACGGCGGGCACCTTCGGGCGCTTCTTCTTCGGGCCGCGGCCGTCGGAGAAGGAGCAGACGAAGCTCGACCAGGAAAAGCTCACGCGTCTGCGCCAGACGCAGCGCGAGAAAGAACTGACGCTGGAACGCGCCCGGCAGCGCTACATCAAGATCGCCAAGGTCAAGGACCTCGACACGAAGAAAGGCCGCTACTTCATCGACTACGAAATGCGCGCCGCACTCGCGTTCCTCGGGGATGACGGGCTGCCGCTCTTCATCTCGGCCAAATGCACGCACCTCGGTTGCACGGTGGCCAGCGATCTGGATGCGCAAGGTCGCGTCTTGTGCCCGTGTCACGTGTCGTACTTCGACATCAAGACCGGGATGCCGAATGCCGGCGCGCCGGCCAAGGACCCGCTGCCGCACATCGCGTGGGTGCTGATGGACGCGAAGGGCGACGTCGTCATGCGGCGCGGCGCTGACGGCCGCACGCACGGCGATCTAGCGCCCGATCAAGCGGCGCTATGCGACGTCTACATCGCGAAACGTGAGGAGTCGGTCTGATGGGCACCACACTCGAGCCGCGCTCGAAGCGCGTCGCGCGTTTCGTGCGCGAGCGCTTCCCCATCGAGAAGCTCGACGCGCAGAGCATGATCGTCAAGAAGGAAGTCCCGCTCCACAAGATGAGTTGGGCCTACTACATGGGCGGCCTGGCGCTGTTCTTTCTGCTGGTGCAGATCGTGACGGGCCTGTTGTTGCTCTTCTACTACCAGCCTACCGTGAGCGATGCGCACGCTTCCGTGGCGACGATCTCGGAGCACATCAGCGGCGGCGCGTGGATCCGCAACCTGCACGCGTGGAGCGCCTCGGCGATGATCCTCACAGTCATCGTGCACCTCTTCACGACCTTCGCGATGAAAGCCTTCGCTGCGCCGCGCGAGCTGACGTGGGTGTCGGGGATGTCGCTGGCGCTGCTCGTGTTCGCTTTCGGATTCACCGGTTATCTGTTGCCGTGGAACCAGATCGCGGTGAACGCGACCAAGGTCGGCTTGCAGTCGGTCGAAGCCATCGGGCAATACCTGCCAGGAGAACTGGCGCGCTGGCCGATCTACGTGCGCGAGACGATTCAAGGCGAGCCCAGCGTCGGACAGGCGACGCTCAGTCGCTTCTTCGCGATCCACGTGATCGTCCTGCCGCTCTTGACGGTCGGCGCGCTGGGTGTGCACCTCTTGCAGGTGCAGATCCACGGGATGAGCCGCGGGGTCGACGCGCTGAAGGTCAAGACCGAGAAGTTCTTCCCGTTCTTCGTGATCAAGGACCTGTCGGTGTGGGGCGTCGCATTCTTCGTCGTCGCCGTCGTCGCGATGTGTCTGCCCTTCGATGCGTTCCTGCCGTACCCGCTCCTCGAGCCGTACAACCCGCTCGGCTCGACGCCCGACGGCATCAAGCCGGAGTGGTACTTCTTCTTCGTCTACTACCCGCTCGAGTTGCTGCCGTATTGGGCCGTGATCGCGGGGTCGACCGTGGTGGGCGGGGCACTGTTCCTCGCGCCGTGGATCTTCGCGCGCACGACGCGCAGGACGCTGACCGTGCTGGCTGTCGCCGGCGCACTGTACTTCGTCGTGATCACGCTCTTCGGTCACGCCATCTACGAGGCCTTGAAAGGAGGCACGCCGTGACAAGCGCGCTGCGAGTGTTCGTGTTTCTCTCGATCGCGGTGCCTGGTTACGCGCACCACGAGTTCCAGACTTTCGTGCAAGCGCATTCCGGTCGGCCCGTGAATTGCGCCATGTGCCACACCAGTGCCGACGGACCCGAAGGGACTGGTCCCGGACAGATCGGCAGCCTGGACGAGCTGGAGCGCGAGCGCTTGAACCGCGCGCGCGCTGCCTTCGATCCGAGTCCGGTCGTCGACAGTCCGATCCTGAATGACTTCGGCAACCTTATCGTCGCGCGCCTCGGGAAGCGGCGCATCCTCGAACTGCGTTCCAACCCGGCAGTCCTGGCGACTGAGCTCGGGAACGAGAGTGACCTCGACCGCGACGGCATCCCGGACGCGCGCGAATATCTGGAGGGCACGCACCCCTTGATGCGCCACCACGGCGCGCCGCTGAGTCTGTTCGCGCACGAGCTGCGCGCGAACGCGTTCCACGTCGTGATGCTCGGGCTGGCGACGATCATCACGCTCTACGGACTGATCTCGATTCTGCGCGGGTTCGCACTGAAGATGCAGGCCGCCGCGAACGCAGAGGACCACTGAGGCGCCGCTATGACCGACAAGCGCACAGCCTGGACGGTGCTCTCGCTCAATACGCTGGCGTTCACCATCTGCTTCGCGGTGTGGACGATGAACGGCGTGTTGGTGACGCACCTCGTTACGACGGGCGTCTTCGAGTGGACTCCGGTCCAGACCGGAGTGCTGATGGCGACGCCGGTGCTCACCGGGTCGATCCTGCGTTTGCCCGTCGGGTTGCTGACCGACCGCTTCGGCGGGAAACCCGTGTTCATCGTCGTGATGCTCCTCAGCGCGCTGGCGCTCGTCGGAAACGCGTTCGCGAGTTCCTTCGCAGGATTCTTCGCCGCCGCATTGGGCTTCGGCATCGCCGGGGCTTCGTTCGCGGTGGGAATCGCCTACACATCGGTGTGGTTTCCGCGCGAACGCCAGGGCACCGCACTCGGCATCTTCGGGGCGGGCAATGCCGGAGCGGCGCTGACCCTGCTTTTCGCGCCGGGACTGCTCGCACGCTTCACGGAACACGGCAACGATCCCGAGGGCTGGCGCAAGCTGCCGTTCCTGTACGCCGGCGTGCTGGCTGCGACCGCCGTCGTGATGTTCATGGCGGCGCGCAACAAGCGCTCGGCGCAATCGGGCTCGCGCACGCTGGGTGCCAGCCTGCAGCCGCTCAGGGTGATGCGCGTGTGGCGCTTTGGCGCGTACTACTTCCTCGTGTTCGGTGCCTTCGTCGCGCTGTCGCAGTGGCTCGTGCCGTACTACGTGAAGTTCTACGAGCTGCCGCTGGCGACGGCCGGGTTCTTCGCCGCCGTGTTCTCGTTCCCCTCCGGCGTGATCCGGGCGCTGGGCGGGTACCTCTCGGACGTGTTCGGCGCGCGCCGAGTCATGTACTGGGTCTTCGGCACCAGCACGGCGTGTTGCCTGTTGTTGGTCGTGCCGCGCATGGACATGTTGTCGCCGGGCGAGGGCATCATGGCCGGCGCCGACGGCACGATCGTCGCGCTCGACGAGACGCGCATGACCGTGCGCTCCAAGGTCAAGGGCAAGGAGACGACCTACACGCTGAGCGGCACACGACAGGATGCAATCGACGCCTTCAGCGGCGCCCAGACCGACTACTCCGCGATGCGCGTGTGGCCGCGGGTCTCGACCTGGCAGAACTGGGCACAGAAGACGGAAGGCGAAGCCAGTTCGGCGACGAAACGACCGTACCAGGTCGGTGACACGGTCAAGAAGCGCGAGTTGCTCGCCGCCGGTCGCACGCACGTCTCGTTCCAGGCCAACGTGTACATCTTCACGGGCATCGTGTTCCTGCTCGGCATCGCGTGGGGGATCGGCAAGGCGGCGGTCTACAAGTACATCCCCGAGTACTTCCCCGATCACGTCGGTGTCGTCGGAGGGCTCGTCGGCGTATTGGGCGGTCTAGGCGGATTTGTGTGCCCGATCTTGTTCGGAGAACTGCTCACGACGACCGGGCTGTGGACGAGTTGCTGGGCCTTCTTGGCGGCGTTCTCGGTGGGGTGCCTGGTCTGGATGCACCGTGTCGTCCAAGGCATGACGCGTGCGCGTCTGCCGGAGATGCACCGACACATCGAAGACTCATGATGCGCGCTGCGCGGACGGTCGCGCATCCGCTTGCACGGCAAACTGGCCCCGTTTGGTGTTGCCAGCTCGCTCAGAACTGCCTGAATTTCCGCAACCGCGTCCACTCCTGCTCGTCGTGATGCCTGGCGGCACCATCTCCGTGTCGCCCAGGACACACCGATGGACCTCGAAAACCCGTA
>JAEUIA010000072.1 GCA_016795245.1 Planctomycetota bacterium
GCCGGCGCGCGGCTCTACGCCGGCGAAGATGCACCACACGAGCCTGGCTCGGTACGGTCAAACTCGGACGAACGCCACTGCGCAAATCGCGAACCCCGAGGTCAACAATGGGGTGGGGTCGCGAGGGGTGAGTTCGGTGTCGGTCTGGAAGCGTTGATGGGCGGGGTTCGGTGTCGGTCTGGAAACGTGGATGGGTTGCGTTCGGTGTCGCTTTGGAAGCGTTCTGGGTCGGGGTGCGGTGCCGCTCGCGAAGCGTTCAGGGGTCGGGTTCGATACCGACATCGCATCGCCCTTGACCCCGGCGACCCTCGTTGGCGATCCCCTTCGCGCAGCCCACGCGCCCGTCAAAACGGCTCCTCCTCATCCGTCCAGATCGAACGTGATCTTCGCCACCTTGCCCGACCGCACCTCGACTTCTTGCGGCGTGGCCTCACCATCACGTGACTCCGGATCGAAGCCGCTCTTGCGACAGGTCACGCGCCACCTTCCGGTCGCAAGTCCCTGGAAGGTGCTCTTGCCGCCGGGCCCGGTGAACAGCGTCTTCGGCGCGCCCTCGCCCTCGATCTGTTCGGCGTTCAAGATCGCGCCCAGCACCGCACCGCCGTCGCGTCGACGCACGCTGACTTCGATCGAGCCGCCCTGTTTCAAGACCAGGTCCAGCCCGGAGCGCACTTGATCCGCCGCGAGTTCCACGCGCTCCGAGCGCTCGGTCTGGTAGTCGCGCGCCGAAGCCACCACTTGCAGTCCCATGTCCGGTGTCACGCCGCGCAACCGGTACCGTCCTTCGGCGTCGGTCTTCACCGACGGCGCGTTGCCGCCGTTGCCGAACACGACCGACTCGCCGCCTTCGCCCGCGTCGGTCACCATCGCGAAGCTCATCTCGACTGCGGCTTCCATCGCTCCCGCGCCTTGCTTGCGCGCGCGCTCGACGCTGACCTTCACGCCTTCGATCGGCTTGCCGGCCTCGTCGGTGATGCGGCCTTCGATGATCGCGACCGTGAGGTCGATGTCGAGGCGGTTCTCGCCCGTGCGCACGGTCGTGTCGCTCTCGAACTTCATCATGCGTGAGGCATGGGCGACGACGATCTTGTAGTCGCCGGTCGTGACGCCGCTCAACGTGTACTCCCCCGCCGCGTTGGTCGTCGCGCCGCTGGGACGCCCGGGCAGTTCGAAGTCGAGCCCGAAAGGCAATTCGGAGGCGCGCTTCAAGCGCACGTTCGCGCCCGCCAAGGGCTTGCCGCCTTCGCGCACGCGGCCGCGCACGCTGCCCATCTCGGGCGCGAGCAGATGCAACGTGACCGTCTCGCCTTCGGGCACGTCGATCTCGCTCCAGCCCTTCTCGACGTCGGGCGCGGATCGGTTGTCATCCGCTGCTCGGATCGTGATCTCCTCCAGGAACGATCCGGCATTGTTCGCGCGCACGCGGAACAGGTGCTTGCCGGGCGGAATGTGCGCGAACACGACGCGACCGGCCGCGTCCGTGATCGACTCGCTCGCCATCCCCGGCATGAACAGGTCGCCTCCCAGGATCGGATCGCGGTGGTCGATCGAGAGACCGGCGACCGGCTTCTTGTCGGCGTCCGCGACCTCGACGACGACCGTGCCGCCGGCGGAGATGCGCGCGGTGAATTCGTAATCTCCCACCGCCGGCAGATCGAACGCGGCACTCTTCCACGTGGCGTGCCCCTTGTGCGTGACCGATAGCGTGACACTCTTCGCCGGCATGCTCGTCAGCGCTACGCGTCCTTCCTTGTCAGTGCGACCACGGTGCGCGGCACCCGGGCCGAGGAATTCGGGCTCGCCGTCCGACACGCTGTCGAACGAGAAAGTCATGCCGATCTCGCTGCCGTTGCGGCTGACTTCGTTGAGCGACACCGAGGCATTCTGAACCGGAGCGCCGGTCGCCGCATCGAGCACGGTGACCTTCACCAGCGCAGAGCGCGCGAGCTGGATGACGCCGATGTCGTTGTCGATCCCGGCGATGAGTCGCAAATCCTTGCGCTCGAACGTGGTGAACCCGGGAGACTCGATGCGAATCTGCGCCGGCTCAGCCGTCGTGCCGCCGGTCAACGGTGCGAAACGCACACGCCCACCCTCGAAGTGCTTCTGCGGACCCTTCGATTCCGGCGTCATCAACGGCATCGGCCAGCGGTAGCCGGCCGACACGTTCAGCGTCTCGATCGGCGCTCCGGTGTCGAGCGCCACCACGCGACACGTGATCGCCGTCTCACTGCGATACTGGATCACGACGTTGTGATCGCCGCTCTGCGCAGCGACGGTCTCGGAATGCGCGGCGACCGGAATCCCTGCGCCGGCGCGGCGCAGCACGAGGCTGTAGCCCGTGTCCTGTTTGCACCCCCCGACGCGGAAGCGCCCGTCCGCCTCGACGGCGGCGCGGCGCTGACCCTTGCCGTTGCCGAACATGACGGTTCCGCTCCCGCTTTCGGTGGCGAACACGGTCAGGTCCTGCGCCGCACCGGCGGGGAGTCCGACCACCTGACCGTCGATGCTGGCACCGGCTTCGAGCGTGAACAGCAGGTTCGCGACGACCTGTCCGGCGCGTTCGGTGGCGCCGGATTCCGTCTTGTCGGGATGGTCGAGCGAAGTGACTACGAGCGACCACGGGCCGACGGCGAGTCGATCGATACGAAATGCGCCGGCCGCATCGGTCTTCGCGACGACGGGCCCGGCGTTGTTCGAGAACGAGATCACGAACGATGCGTTCGGATCGCGCGCGAGGTGCAGTTCGGCGTTCGGTACTCCTCGACCGGTGGTGTCGACGACTCGACCTTGCAGCACGACACCGCGCTCCAACACGAGGTCGCCGACGTCTGCACCTGCACCCGCGATCGGTCTCTCGGCGTCGAAAGGCGCGAAGCCGTCGGCGCGCACGGCGAGCCGCACCGCACCCGGAGCCTCGGGCTCGAGCTGGAATCGGCCGGCTGCATCGGTCGTCGTTTCCTTGCGGCGGAACCACGGCTGGCTGGCCTCGAACTCGTCGAGCGCGAATCCCAGCGGGCCGCCGGCGGGCGACGCGTACACCGTCGCGCCGGCGATCCCGCGTCCCCCGTCATCGACCACGCGACCGCGGATCGCAACCGGACCGGTGATGATCGTCGCGTTGCCGCCGGTCTCGACCGTGGCGCGCACGCTGCCGCCGGCCGGGGTGAAGGCTCCGCCGGCCGGATCGAGCGACGTCGTGTCGCGCGCGGGATCCGAATCCTTCGAGCCGTTGTCGGCGATCGGCGGCGCGATGTGACCGGAGTTCGAGTCGGTCTGGACCAGAATGAGCGCGCCGACGAGAACGGCGGCAAGGAACAACACGAGCAGGACGGCGTGGATGGGTCGCATGGGGTCGGGATCCTGTCTTGCAGGCAGAGCGGTGAGTCCTTCGAGATGGGGGTGCGCCCGCCAGTACGGAAGTTACGCCTCGGACCGCGAGTCTGCGAGCGCTGCCGTCGACGGGCGCAATGAGCTCCCGCCTACGCTCCGCTCGTGCGATTCTGGCGCGGGTCACGAAAAGCTCCTGCAAGGGCGGTGTCCCTGCCCTTGCAGCCGGTCAGGAATCCATGATCTGATGCACCGTCGAGATCTGCACTCGCCCGCGGCTCCCTGCGCAAAGAATCTTCCCGGAGCCCCATGGGCGGCTGCTGTGTCGGCGTTAGGAGACCCCATGGCACACCTCTCACGCGCACTCGCATTCATCCTCTCGGTCACTTTCCTGGTCGCGGGCAACGCGACTGCGCAGTACCCGAAGCTCGGGAATTCGAAGTACGTGGACACGGCATCGCTCGGATTCCACGTGCGCGTGCCGGCTGATTGGGAATTGATCCCGCCGGCGCCGGGCGAGCCCAATCTGATCGCCAAGTACGACCCGCCGGTGAACAAGTACGTGCAAGTCGGCAAGGACGCGTCCAACTATCCGATCTACGTGTACCTGCACTGCTGGCTGGTCAAATTCGACCGCAGACCCGCACCCGAGGAGGACAAGAAACCGGGCATGCGCATCGCGTCCAAGCCGGTCAAGGACCTGGCGGCGTGGCTCAAGGCCGAAGTGCCGGACGGCGCGAAACTCAAACTCGATTCGGAGAAGACCTTCACGACCGACAAGATCGAGGCCACCGAATACCAGTACACGACGCCCGGCGATCCGGATTCCTCGACGCGCTACTACGCCTGCGTCTACAAGCTCCACCCCGACGTCGATGTCGCCATGGTGTTCAGTGCTCCCGGCGATCCCAAGAAGTGGATCAAGTGGGAGAACCCCTTCAAGACGATGTCGCGCAGTTTCGGACGCGAGGAACTCAAGACGATCGCCGGCGGTGTCGCCGAGGGCGAGACGCTGCGCGACAAGAAGCGCGCGGAGTTGAATCGCACGATCGCGACGCAGCCGGGCTGGAAGTTGTACGAGACGCCCAACTACTTCGTGCTGACACCGCACGAAGACCGCGCTTTCGTGCAGGAACTCCTGAAGCGCCTCGAGGCCATCCGCGCCATCTACGAAGAGGACTACCCGGCCGCGAAGGCCGAGGAATACAAGAAGATCGGCGAAGGCACGAAGACAGGTGACGCCAACACCGCAGAGAAAGCGGCCGAGAAAGCGATGAACGACATCCTCAACGAGGGTGCCGATCCGCGCGAGATGAGCAAGTGCAGCGTCGTACGCGTGCTCACGGATCAGTCCTCGTACCACAGCTACGGCGGTCCTGGCGGATCGGCCGGCTATTGGAGTCCGTACCACAAGGAACTCGTGCTCTACGACGATCAAGCCGGCGGTGGCCGCAATGACACGTGGGCCGTCCTCAACCACGAAGCCTTCCACCAGTACATCTTCTACTTCTACGGGAACATCAGTCCGCACAGCTGGTACAACGAAGGCACCGGCGACTTCTACAGCGGTTACACGTGGAAGAACAATCGCTTCATCCTCGAGAAGTTTTCGTGGCGCGTGCAGACCATCAAGGACGCCGTGCGCGAGCGCACGTACTGCGATCTGCCGACATTCGTGCGCTGGACCCAGGCGGAGTACTACGGCAATAACGACCGCCAATTGGGCGGAGGTCAGAACTACGCGCAGGGCTGGTCCTTGATCTACTTCCTGCGCACGGGCAAGAAAGCCAACGCCAAGGGTTGGAATTCTGACTGGGACAACATCCTCGAGACCTACCTGCGTGTGCTGGCGATGTCGGGCAAGCTCGATCAAGCCGTCGACGAAGCCTTCAAAGGTGTCGACATGCAGGCCTTGGAAGCCGCATGGGCGGACTACACGCGCTGAGGCAACTCGAAAATCGACGACTGCAAGAGAGAGTTCACTCCATGACCCAGCTTTCGCGTTGTGTGCTTGTCCTCGCGCTGCTCGCCGTCTTTGACGCACCGGCTCTGGCCGATCGAGTCGTGACCAACGACGGCCGCATCGTGACACCCAAAAAGGCACGGGCGTTCGGCGCAGGATACAAACTCGAGTTCGAGCACGGCGAGATCATCCTCCCCGACAAGTCGCTGGTGCGCGAGATCGAGATCGAAGGCGACATGGCGGACTACGTGCCGCAGAACGAAGACGAGAAGCAGAAGCTCGCCGACGGCTACGTCAAGTATCGCGGCCGCTGGCTCTCGGCGCCGGCCTACAAGGATGAACTGCGGCGCGCGTTCGAGGCGGGCCGGAAGCGCACCGAGGAAATCAAAGCGCACTCCGAATGGGGCACCGGCTGGACCAAGACGACGCGCCATTTCGTGTTCAAGACCAACACGAGCACGGAATTGCTCGACTACTACGCCGAATTGCTCGAGGCCTACTACGACCTGCAGGACAATCGCATCGGCATCAAGCCGACTCCGAGTCTGTCGCGCACGAAGATGACCGTGAACATCTACAAGTCCAACGAGGACTTTCACGCGAACGCAGCGGCGGACATCGGCGGGTCGACCTTGGGCTATTTCTGGTCCTACGATCAGACGCTGAACTTCTATCACGACTACCAGGAGCCGGCGCAGTCGACGTGGGTGGCGCTGCACGAGTGCACGCACCTGCTCACCTACCTGATCGATCCGCAGTACGATCCACAGATCTGGCTCAATGAAGCCGTCGCCGACTACTTCGGTTCGAGCAAGGTCTACCGCGGGAAGAACGGCAAGCTCGTGATCGAGCCGGGCCAGTTGCAGACTGACCGCGTGCTCACGGTGCAAGAGGCGCTGCGCAACGAGAAGGAAGCCGGTCCGGGGACGGGCGACGGAGACAAGAAGAAAGCGAAGGCCTTCCGACCGTTCACGAAGCTCGAAGACCTGTTCATGTTGACGCGCGACCAGTTCGACGGCTTCCAATACGCGCACGCGTGGTCCTTCGTGTACTTCCTCATGAACGCACAGGACGGCAAGTACCAAAAGGGCTTCAATCGCTTCTTCAAGGGTCTCTACACGCTCGAAAAAGGCATCGCCACGAAGCCCAGCGGCCCGACGACGAAGAGTGTCGATCCCAAAGACATCCGCGACCTGCTCCTGAAGCGCATCGGCGTCAAGGACACCGACGCGCTCGAAGCCGAATGGCGTGCGTTCGTCGCCGCCATTCCGATCGAAGGACCCGAAGCGCGGCTCAAGCGCGGCCTCTACGCCGTGCGGATGTGGGAGTTCGAGGACGCGATCCCCGACCTCGACGCCGCGATCGCGGGCGGTGTGAAGGACCCGCGCGCGTGGTCGTTCCGCTCGCGCGCGCGCTGGATGACCGGCAACCTCGACGAGGCCGCCGCCGACATGAAGGTCGCGATCGAGATGGATCCGCTGGATGCCAACTACCGCTATTCCCTCTCGCGGCTCACGGCCGACCTCGGGATGCTGGACGGCTTGAAGGTCGGGCGCGGCCCGGTCAAGCGCGAGCCGGGCGACAAGATCAAGAACGACGCGGCCAAGGTCCTGGCCGGCCTCGCAACGGAGCTCGATCCGGACAACGATCGCTTCCGCGAATGGTTCGAGACCTTCGAGTGAGGTAGCTTGCGCGTCCACCATGCAACGAACACGCGCACTATTCCTGGTCACGCTCACAGCGCTCCTCTCGACCGCCTGTCAGGGCGTGCGCACGCTTTCCGATCCGACGCTCCAGCTGCGCACGACCGGCGGCGAGGAATTGGGCGTCTCGACCGACTACGGCATCCTGTTCCTGGGTCGCACCGCACGCTCGGGTCCGGTCCAGATCACCGCCTGGTTCGGTGACGGTCCGAACGTCGAAAAGACGGTGATCGAGCCGATCGGACACGGTTTGTACACGGCCGAGACGGAGATCCGGTTGCCGGAAGTCGAGATGAGCTTCGACGATCCCAAGCCGGGCGCGAAACTCGTCGTCATCGGCCGTACCGACAAGGGACCGTGGAGCGAAACGGTCACCGTCAGCGAAGATTCGCGCGTGCTGGGACTGATCACGACGGTGCCGGCCGCGCTGCGTTCGGCGCCGGATCAGATCGGCGCGGGTGTGTTCGTGCTGGTCGACAAGGACGGCACGCGCAAGAAGCTCGTCGGGCTGGTTTCGGGGCGCGTGCGCCTGCAGTCCGGCGAAGGCGAGCGTGAATACCTGACCGTCGTCGGCCCGACGGATTTGTGGCGCCTCGTCTCGCACCGACGCGAGCCGCACACGCGCCGTCGCTGGGTCTACCGCGAAGACATCATGTGAGCGACGCGCCGGCGCGCGGCGCGGACAGCTCGTACGCCGCGACCACGCGCGGCACGAACCTCAGCGGCGCGGTGCGACGGGCGCGACCCAATGTGGCCACGGTCCGCTGCTCGGGCGGCGGGCTTCGCTCGCATCGCGGCGCAGGATTCCGCGCGAAATCGTGTTGTAGACCGGCTTGCCTAAACGCCTCCAGACGCGCGCCAACAGAGAACGCTTGCGCCCCGCCCCCAGCCCGAACGTGCGCTCTCCGGCCGGGCCGCGTCCGTCGCGGGTGTAGCGGCGGCGGTGTTTCTCGATGTGGCGCAGGTCCTCGAGCGCGCGGCGCGCAAGGCGCAGCGACCCTGAGGCGTGCACGCTCGCCAGCTGAAAATCGACGAGCCAGGGGTAGCCGTCTTGCGCGACGATGATGTTCTGTTCCTTGTGCAGATCGTTGTGGCACACGCCGCGCGCGTGCAAGGCGCTGACGAGGGCATCGAGTTCGTCGAAGAAGTTCACGGGCAAGGACTCGGCCTCGTGCAGCGGCACGCCCGCGATGTAGGTGCGCGTCAAGGCCGAGGAATCGCGCTCGACGTCGCGCTCGACGAGTTGCGGCACGCCGGGGAATCCGCGCAGACGAGCCAGCGCACGCCGCTCGCGGTCCAAAAGTCGGCGCGCGAGCAGGCGCGAGAGCGGCACGGCCGATCCGCTCGCGATCCGGCGCACGCAGCCGTCGGAATCGAGCTCGACGCTGCCGAACACGTCGCGCTTCAGCACGCACTTCTCTTGTGAGGCGCCGTCCACGCGCCTATTCTCGCTGCGCTCGCGTCTTCGATCGAGCGCCAAATTGACCGCCACCCGCGCAGCCACCGAGAGCACGAAAACCGGCGACCGACGCATCGTCGCGCACGGCGTGACGCGCCGCTTCGGCAAGAAGACCGCCCTCCACCCCACCGATCTGGACCTGGGGCCGGGCGGGATCATCGGCCTCCTCGGGCCGAACGGCAGCGGCAAGAGCACACTCCTGCGGATCCTGGTGGGCCTGGTCCGGCCGGACGCAGGCACGGCGAGGATCGACGGCGTCGCGCTCGCTTCCGACGGCACCGCGATCCGCCGGCGTGCGACGTACACGCCGGGAGAACTCGCGCTGTACAAGGAGATGCGCGCGGCCGAGCACCTGGATTGGTTTCTGCGCGGGCGCGAAGCTGCAGCGCGCGTGCGTGCGCGCGCGATCGCCTCCGCGCTGGGCCTGCCTCTGGCCGCGCGCGTGCGGACCTTCAGTCACGGGATGAAGCGCCAACTGATGTTCGCGGCCGCGCTCGCGCCGGATGTGGGCGTGCGCATCCTCGACGAACCCACCGAAGGACTCGATCCGACGAAGCGCGGTGTGGTGCTCGATCTCCTGCACGAAGACGCGCGCACGAACGGCACGACGATCCTCTTGTCTTCACATCACCTCGGCGAGGTCGATCGCGCCTGCGACAGGCTGGTGTTCATCGCCGACGGCCGCAAGATCGCCGACGAGACGCCGGCGTCGTTGGCGCGGCGTGCCGGTCGCGTTCTGCGCATCGAGTTTCCGGGTGACACCGATCGCGAGCAACTCACGCGCACACTCGAACACATGGACGGCGCGCAATTGTCGCGGCTCGAGACGACGCCGAACGGCGCGTTGCGGGCGTCGCTGATGCTCGCAGCCGACGATCCGCGCGCGTTCACGGCGGCCGTGCTGACACACGCTGATCTGCCGCGGCCCACTGCCTTCGAGTACGGGCAGCTTTCGCTGGTCGAACTCTACCGCGAGTTGTACGGCGTGGAGGGTTGCTGATGCTCTCCGAGTACCGTTTCCAATTCTGGGGCATGCTCGCGTACTTCGTCGTCCTCGAACTCCTGCTCGTCGCCGCGATCCTGTTCTGGCCCGATTTCGAGGGCAATCTGGACGCGCTGCGCTCGATGGCGCCGCTCGAAGCCTTGAAAGGCATCGTCGATCAGATCGGCGAGGCGGGCGTATCGGCGTACGTCAACGGACAGCACTTCTTCAAGGGCTGCAACACGGTCGGGATGCTAGCGGCGGTCGTGTTCGGCATGGGTGCAGTCGCGGGCGAAGCGCACCGCGGGACGCTGGAGATCTGGTTGGCCCGTCCGCTCTCCCGCCGCCGCATCCTGTTCGAGCGCTGGACGGCGGGTGCGCTGGCGATTTCGATTCCGGTGTTCGCCACGAGCGCGACGGTGCCGTGGCTCTTGGACCGTGTGCACGAGGAGATGTCGTTCCAGGCTTTGATGCTGGGCTCGGTGCACCAGTCGCTGTTTCTGATCGCGATCTACAGCCTTACGTTTCTGTTCTCCTGCGTCTCGAGCAAGCCAACCTTGATCGCGTTCGTGATGCTGATGTTCACGATCTTCGAGTTCGCGCTCTACATGATCCAGGACGTGACCCACGCCTCGATCTTCCGCTTCGCCGATATCGACGTGTACGCCAACATCGGAGCGTTTCACAAGCTGGATTGGCGCCTGTGCGTACCGATCGCGGGAGTGAGCGTGGTGGCGCTGGCGCTGTCGCAGTACGCGTTCTCACGGCGCGTGCCGTGAACTGCGAACACGGAGTCACGCATCGACGGGAGAGGCCGATCGGCGCGCACCGGGTCCGGGAGCGCCGCCGGCCGATGAGCGGTTCGCGAGCGACATCGAAATCCGCCGCTTGACGCTTCAAGAGCGACACCCCCGATCGCCAACACTTCGAAACCGGCATCGAGCCCGGCCACTCAACGCTTCGCGAGCGACACCGAACACAACCGCTCCGCGATTCAAGACCGACATCAAACCCCGTCCTTCAACGCTTCCCGTCCGACACCGAACTCAGCTCCGCAACACTTCAAGTCCGGCACCGTACGCAACCCCACAACGCTTCAAGACCGACACCGAGCCCCGCCCCTCAACGCTTCCAGTCCGACACCGAACTCACCCAACCAGTCCCCACCCCATTGTTGACCTCGGGGGAGGCGGTTTGCGCGGTACTCCGCGCGAATCGCCTCTCCCGAGGCCGCGCTGCGGAGCACGCGTCGAATGCCGTTGCTCCCCAGCTTGCCGGGATCTTCCCAACTGCCTCGCGGGCTGTGGTGTCGCTTGAGATGAGCGCAGAGTCGACCGCCGAAACGTGCAGGAGATTACCGTCGAGCGAGAGTCACTATCGAACACGCCTCACGAAGCGCAAAGGAGAAGAAGAGAACGAAGCAAGCAGAAGAGCAACGGCATTCGACGCATGCTCCGCAGTGCGGCCTCCTGGTTCGCGGTTCGCGCGGTGGCGTTCGTCCGAGTTTGACCGTACCG
>JAEUIA010000032.1 GCA_016795245.1 Planctomycetota bacterium
GACCTTCACGACCGTCGTCAACTTCCTGATCTACAACGACAACGAAGAGGTCTTCTCTTCCCAGTACGCATTCAAGTGCTGGGAGCGCGTCGGCCTGCAGAACATCAGCGGCGTGTTCAGGCGGAACTTCCTCTTCTTCAACACGAACCATGCGGCGTCCGAGGAATTCCGACTCGGGCCGGGCTTCGCCCTCGAGTACGGCTGGTTCCGCATGGACGGCGCGGTCGCGTTCTCGACGGCCGCTTCGGTTTCCGATCCGGCCTTCCTGGCCGTCAACATCGAACGCAACCGACCCTTTGGCGTGGTCACCCTGGCTGTGGCGGCCTCACTCCCCTACGGGATCGGCGAGCAGGGCAACGGCGATCTGATTCAGCACGGACCGTTCCCGGACTCGAACTGAATAGGGCGTCGGCTACGGGCTGCTGAGCAAGAGTCTCACACCAGGCATTCGGCACTGCGCCTTGGCGAAGTGTGAACGGAGCACGTCGTCCTCGCGACGAGGGCCTGCTCCGCTTGCTCCCGTGCGGCCGGACGGTCAACCTACGGGCCATCCCTTCTGAACGGGAAATCGCCTGATGGAAAAATCACTCGTCTCCAAGATCAAGCAAGCCAACGCCGCACTCATCGTCGAAGGAAACCTGGAGGCGATCGGCGAGTTTTTCACCGCGGACTACGTCGCCCACGTCACGGACCGTGACTTGGAAGGCGGTCACGCGGGCATCCGAAAATTCCTGGTGGGGATTCGGCGCGCCTTCAAGGAGCTCCAGGTCGAAGTCGAAGTGCTCGTCGTGAGCAAGGACCATGTGGCCTGGCAACGGACGGTGAGAGGCAAGCACGTGGGCGCCTTCAGAGGCTTCCCCGCCACGGGCCGTCGCATCGTATGGCGCGACATGCTGACATCCCGCTTTCGCAAGGGCCTGATCGCCGAGGAGTGGGCGGTCTCGGATCTAGCGGAGCGACTGCTGCTCGCGAGGAAGCGCTGAGTCGGCGCGCGTCCGTGGAGATCGTCGAAAATCAGCGCCCTCGCGGGCAGTGCGCGGTGCGCGGACCAACCTGCAGCGGATGACGGACACGACTGGTGCATCGACGGGTTAGGATCGTGTCGATGGTCTTGCGCTTGGATGTCCAACGCGGTGAGGATCGCCACGCGAGCCCCAACGACAGGCGGCGTTCCGCAGCGCGAATCTGCGACCATGTGTGTCCAACCGACAGAGTGATGACCCGGATGCAGGAGTGAGACATGGGTTCCAAGGCGGCGAAGAAGATTGCGTTCGAGCTCGAGAGCAAGGGCACGAAGCTAGGCGACATCAAGAAGCGCGGGCAGGCGATCAAGCAGGATCACGAGTTGGCCCTGGATCTGTGGGCGACGGGCTCCCACCACGCGCGTCTGCTCGCAACGCTGGTCTTCGACAAGAAGTTGCTGACCCAGAAGGCCATCGACGCGCTCGCTGCCGACCTGCTCAAGCAGGACGCGACCGAACGCAATCAGTTGGCCGATTGGCTCCTGGCGAATCAGCTGATGAAGTCCAAGCAGACGGTCGCGTTGCTGGAGTCTTGGGAGAAAAACCCTTCGCCCGTTCTCCGCCGCCTCTTCTGGTATCACCAGGCGCGCTTGAGGTGGACAGGCCAGACGCCTCCCGAGAACAGCGGAGAGCTGCTCGAGAAGCTGGAGCGAGAAATGGCAACCGCCCACCCCGATGTGCAGTGGGCGATGAACTTCTGCGCCGGCTGGATCGGAGTTCAGGAACCGAAGTTTCGAGCCCGGTGCATCCGCCTCGGCAAGCAGGTCGGCTTGTACAAGGATGAGCCGGTCGCGAAGAACTGCACGCCCTCCTACTTGCCTGAGTTCATTCGAATCGAGGCGGCGAAACGGGAATAGTGGGCACGGAGCTGCATGAATGCTCTCCCAATGAGGTCGACAACGCTCGCACTTCGCTCCGGGGTTGTCCAAGCCATCTAGCACGAATCGGGATGGGGTCGGTCCCTTCGAGACTCACGTTACCCTGCCGAGATGCCCGTTCCCGGATAGGACCTGATTCAGGCTGCATTCTCGTGCAGCCTCGGGCGCCCGGCCCGAATCCGATCGATCGAGCGGGCGCGAAAAACCGGGAGCTCGCGCCGAACGCGCCGGCACACAGGAATCGACATGAGACCAGCGTGGGAGTGACTTCCGACTAGACTGCCGCATCGTTGTGCAGGTCCGGTGCGTGGGGGCAGATATCCAGGTTGTCTGAATCCTCCCGCGCGCCGATCGAAACGCTGGCCTGCAGGGTGTTCCACCGACCGGACTCGGCCGTCACACTTCTTCACCTGCCGCGAGCCGTCGCTTCACGTGCTTCACCGTGCGCGCATCCGCCTCACGCTGCGCCGCGGAGCGCTTCGCCAGCGCTCTTAGCGGCATGAAGAGGCGTGGATTCTCCGCCAGCTTTTCCTGTTTGCGCGCCAGGAATTCCCAGTAGAGCGACGTGATCGGACAATCACGCCTGGGATCGAATCTACACGCGCGACACGAATCGCCCATGCGATTCAAATAGGCCGCGCCGCACACGTACGGCTTCGTCGTCATCAGGTCCCCGGCAGCGAAGGTACCCATGCCGAGCACGTTCGGTTCGACGACCCAGTCGTACGCATCCGCGAACGCGGCCCAGAACCAATCCGTGAGCGTCCGCGGCTCCACGTCGAGCAGCGTCGCCACGTTGGAGAGCACCATCAAGCGCGCGATGTGATGCGTGTATCCCGTGCTCCACACGTCCGCCACCACGCGATCCAGGCAGCGCATTCCCGACGGCTTTCCCCAGTAGACCGGCGGCAGCGCTGCACGTGCAGCCAGCACAGCGGGACGCGCGCCGCCGTCTAGACCCAACGCGCTGTCGTCGTGAGCGACAACCTCCTCTCTCCACGCACGACCAGACCAGGCGGACCAACCGCCGTCACCGATCGCTCCGTCGGACGGCACGCGTCGGCCGCTCAGCCGGCGGAAACCGTCGGTCGCGTCGTGCACGTGACGCACGAACTCGCGCCAGCCCAGGAGTTGGCGCACGAATCCCTCGCGGCTCGCAAGCGGGAGGTCCGCTTGCAGCGCCGCGTCGAGTACCGCGCGCGGCGTCAGCCGGTGCAGGTTCACGAGCGGCGCTAGCCGCGTGTGGAACAGCCCGCGCGAGCGCTCGGACAGCGCGTCCTCGTAAGGTCCGAACTCGGGCAAACACGATTCGATCGCCCAACGCAGCATCCGGTCAGCATCTGCGCGCGTCGCCGGCAGTTCTTCCGCAACGATCTTCCCGGGATGCGCGGCGAACTGCTCCTCGATCAGTGTGATGACTTCGCGCGTGATTGCGTCGGGTTCGAAGCGCGGCGGTTCGGGCGCGGGTGGATCACCCTTCCAAGGCCGGCGATTCTCTGTGTCGAAGCTGTACTTCCCGCCGACGGGCTTCTCTCCGTCCATCAGAATGCCGGTGCCGACTCGGACGTGGCGATAGAAGGCGTCCATCCGGTACGGCGCACCTCGCGGCTGACTGGCGTCGAACTGTGCGCGGCTCGATAGCCAGCCCTCGTGCGGCAACTCCTCGAGGAGCCCGTCGCCCACCAGCGGAGCCAACTCGACGCGCAACTCGCGCTCGGCCGGACGGTGCACCGCAAGCGGGCCGAGTTCACGCGCCACCTCGCGCAGGGTTTCGATGAACGGTCGATCGGTAGCGATGAAGCGCACCGCAACTCCGCGACGCGCTTGTTCCAGCGCGAAATGACGCTGGTTGGCCAAGAGGAGCGCCAGCTTCTGACGGTGGTAGGGCCTGCGCATGGCCTTCCAACGGCTCTCGACGATCACGATCCCGAGTTCGTTGGCGGGAGTACGCGCGAGCAGGCCGAGTTCGTCGCTCAGTTGATCGTAGGGAACGTAGACCCACCGCCGCGGACGCGCGCGCGATTCGAGTGCTCTCAATTGGTGTAGGAAGATCGACACGCCGTGGAATCGTTTGGAGTGAGTAGGTTGCCGCCACTCGGAAGTTGGACGCCGGCCAGGGAGGCGAGCGGTCCTCCGAGGGATCCCTCCTACTGGGGTTCGTTCCGACGACGGTGGCGGATGCACTTTGAGCTTTCCCCGAGGAAGTGGACCACGCTTCCCGCCTACGCCGCGGGTCACGCGAGTCAACTCTGCGGAACCGGATGGACGTCGAGGCCGCACGCCCATCCATCTCAGCCTGAAAGGGTCACCCCCAGCGCCCCGCTTGTTTTGTCCTGTGACGGACCTCACTGTTTCCAGCGCAGTATGCGGGCAATTGTCTCCCCATCACTGATCGGCAACTCCAAGCAACGCACAGAGGTGAGATCATGGCGAGGTTTCTGATTCAGGCAGCGTACAGCGCGGCCGGCGTGAGGGGACTGCTCAAGGAAGGAGGCAGCAGCCGGAGGGCGGCGGTGGCCAAGGCGGTGGCGGGCATGGGCGGAACACTCGAGTCGTTTGACTGCGCGTTCGGCGGCGTGGATGTGTTTGCCATCATCGACATGCCCGATGCAGTCTCGGCTGCGGCAACGAGCATGGCGATCAATTCAACGGGACTCGTCTCAACGACAGTCACCCCGCTGCTCACGCCTGAGGAGATCGACAAGGCGGCGAAGAAGTCAGTCAAGTACCGCGCTCCCGGGAAATAGACTGCCGATTGGGACTGCGCGCCGGATCTGGCGTAGGTGAGTGTTGCCGTCGTGCACGATTCTGCGGGGAGTGAAGACGCTCGCGGAGCGAGCGGCGGCGAGTGCGCAGGCCCTCGCACAGAACCGTCCGAGGCGTGCGAAGGCCGCGGCGGAGGAACTCGGGGATCACTCTGCACAGGTAGGATGATCCCCGTGATTCCGCGCTTCGATGTCCTGCGCTCCGCCGGCCGTGCACAGGCTGATCGGAGCTCCAGACCCGTACGCAACGAACGAGGCCTACGTTGAGCATCCGGACCTGGAGCAGATCTCCGGTCCTCGGCGTCGCGAACGTGCGCAGGACGACCGAGTCCTGCCGCGACGCATTGGGCTTCAGCCTCGATCCCATCGACGGCGTGTCTCAGCACTCGCCGGACGAGCCGGACTGCGTCTACGCGTTCGTCGAGCACGCCGGGGTGTGGATCTACTTCCAAACCCGTCGCGGGGAGCGGACCGTGCGACAACGACTCGCGAGGGGCGAGTTCCATCGGTAGGCAGGGGACCAGTTGCATGGACAAGGACTTCCTCGAATCCGCGTCGGACCTGGCTTTTGCGCGGCTGCAGCAAGTCGGTGGAGAACCGAGTCGTCTGCAGGATCCCTTCCGCACCGTTGTCGTCGTCTACTCCGCGCAGGGCGTGATCGACAACGGCGGACTGCGCTACTTCTTCGGGAACGACTGGCCCGGACAGCCACCCTACTCGATGGTAGCCGACGCTTACCGAACGATCGGTGCGTCACCCGAGGCTCTGGCTATCGAAGCGGGCGCGCTCCTCTTTCCTTTCCCTCGGCCCGAACGCGACCTGGTTCGCCGCTGCGAGATCCTCGACGCGACCGAGAGCGAGCGAATCGACGCCCTCGACCTCAGCATGCAGAGCGACGTGTGGTCGCTGCTCGCGGCGTACGTTCTCGAGCACAAGGAAGCGTTCGATGATCCCTCGCCCTGAGGTCGAATTCGACCACTCGAAGTGAAAACGCTCCCGGATTGACATGAACCCGCTGACGAGAGGTTCCGGAGGAATGATCGTCGCTCGGTGGATCACGCGAAGTTGCAGTCGGACGTGCCGCATCCGACGCTCCCTCTGCGTGGCACCCTCCGTGTCCCGCATCCCGTTGGTTCGGGAGATGTCCACGGAACCTGGGAGAGCTCAACGCCTCGAGAACGCGCAAGAGTTGGAGCCAAGTCAACCTCCCGAGAGCAGGCACGGGCCCAGGGCCGATGTGCGTATAGCATTCACCAAGATCGGCCGCACACTGTTCGCCTTCGCCCCCCGGTTCGCGGAGCCCACGCACGATGCCTGACGGTCTAGACCTGCACCGACTTCAGTTCGCGTTCACGATCATCTTCCACTACATCTTCCCGCAGCTCACGATGGGCCTGGCGCTCTTCATCGTGCTGCTGAAGTACCGTGGACTGCGCACAGGAGAAGCGCGCTTCGACGACGCGGCACGCTTCTGGATCAAGGTCTTCGGCATCACGTTCGCCGTCGGCGTGGCAACCGGGATCCCGATGGAGTTCCAGTTCGGCACGAACTGGTCGCGTTTTACCGAGTACGCGGGCGGTGTTGTCGGACACACGCTGGGAATGGAGGGCCTGTTCGCGTTCTTCCTCGAGTCTTCGTTCCTGGCACTGCTTGTCTTCGGCGAGCGCCGGCTGTCGCGGAAGGCGCATTTCGGCGCGGCACTCGCCCTGTGGATCGGCAGTTGGCTCTCAGGCTTCTTCATCACTGCGACGAACGCGTTCATGCAGCACCCGGTCGGCTACGAAATCGACGCGAACGGGAATCTGCAACTCGCGGACTTCTGGACATTCATCACCAACCCTTGGGCCCTGGTGCAGTACCCGCACACGATCCTGGGCGCGGTCGTGACGGGCTCGTTCGCCGTCGCGGGGCTGGGGGCCTGGTGGACCTTGCGCGGCGAGCACACCGTTGTCGCGCGCACGAACCTCGCCTACGGGACGACGGTCGGTTTGATCGCCGCAGTGCTCGTGGCGTTTCCGACCGGCGACCTGCAAGGCAAGCTCGTCGCCAAACACAAGCCGATCGCGCTGGCCGCGATGGAGGGACGCTTCGAGACGGGCACGCACGCAGAGATCACGCTCATCGGTCAGCCGAACGTCAAGGAGCGCAAACTCGACAACCCGATCGCGGTACCGGGCATCCTGTCGTTCATCGCCTACGGCAGCTTCTCGGACGAGGTCAAGGGCTTGAACGAGTACCCCGAGAGCGAGTGGCCGACGAACATCGAACTCGTCTACTACTCGTTCCACATCATGGCCGGATTGGGGACCCTCTTCATCCTGCTCATGGCTGTCGCGAATCTCTGGCGTTGGCGCGGCAGACTGCACACGTCGCGTGCACTGCTGTGGATGCTGATGCTGGCGGTGCCGTTCCCCTTCATCGCCAACACCGTCGGTTGGATGACGGCCGAGTTGGGTCGCCAACCGTGGGTCATCTACGGGCTCATGCGCACGGAGGATGCCAGTTCGCCCAACGTACATGGCGGAACGACATTGTTCTCGCTGATCGGGTTCATGGGGATCTACTTCGTGCTGGGATGCTTGTATCTGTTCCTCGTCGGCCGCGAGATCGCACACGGGCCCCAGTCGAGCACTGCGACGCCTGCGCACTAGGAGATTCACATGGAAGAGCTGTGGTTCTGGTTGGTGTCGGTGATGGTCGCCGCCTACGTCGTGATGGACGGCTTCGATTTCGGTGCCGGCGCGCTGCACCTGTGGATCGCGAAGCGCGACTCGGAGCGGCGCGAAGTGCTGGCTGCGATCGGACCGTACTGGGACGGCAATGAAGTCTGGCTGCTGGCTGCCGGCGGATCGTTGTTTCTGGCCTTTCCGCGAGTCTTGGGGGCCGGCTTCTCAGGCTTCTACCTGGCCATGTTCCTCGTCATCTGGTGTTTGATCGGCCGCGCCTGCGGATTGGAATTCCGATCGCACGTCGTCGATCCGTTGTGGCGCGGCTTCTGGGATGTGTGCTTTGCAGCCGCGAGCACGCTGCTGCCTATCCTGTTCGGCGCCGCGCTGGGCAATGTGATCCGCGGCGTGCCGATCGGTCCCGACGGGACATTCAGCATGACGTTATTCACAGACTTCAGCGCGCGCGGTGACGTCGGCATCTTGGACTGGTACACGGTGTTGATCGGTATGTTCGCGCTCGTCGCGCTGCTGGCGCACGGTGCGTCGTTCGTGGCATGGAAGACCGGCGGGGCCGTGCACGAGCGCGCGCTGTCGGCGGCGCCGCGACTCGCTTTCGCGAGCCTCATCCTGTGGATCGCGGCCACGCTGGCGACGATTCGCGTGAACCCCGAAATCTACAGCGCGTTGCCGCACCGGCCATTGGCGTGGATGGCGCTCGCGGTCTGCCTGGGCGGAGCGCTCGCTCAGTGGCGCGGACTCTTGACGCGTCGACCGCTGATGGCGTTCCTGGGTTCGTGCGCATTCCTCTTGGGCATCCTGGCGACGACGGCCGCGTGTGTGTTTCCGGTGATGCTGCGCTCGACGATCGACCCTGCGTATTCGCTGACCGCGTTGAACAGCGCCTCGAGCACGGCCAGCCTGAGCACCGGCCTGTGGTGGTGGCTGATCGGGTTCCCGATCGCGCTCGGATACATCGCGCTCTTGTTCCGCATCCACAAGGGCAAGGTCGTGGCGGCGCGTGACGGCGAGGGGTACTGATGCAGATATCCCGGCTACCGCGGAGAAGCGCGGAGTGACTGTGGAGGGCCGGAGCATCCGTGCGACCATCGAAGGGCGCCCGTCGCGGATGAACATGGGACTCCGCCGACGGCTCGAGGCCTGTGTTCAGTACTGCGAATGCGGTCCAAGCCGGGTGGAGATGGAGTGGGCGACCCGTCTCCCGAGGACTTTCGGCTGAGCGTCGCGATCTCCGCCGGATACCAGGCTCCATCGTCGCGCACGCCGGCGTGATCCCAGTCCTCCGGCTCCGGACCTGCGCGACTCAGCCGCCGAGCTTCACGAGCAATGGCACAGCCCGCGAGACAGCCGCAGGGCTCGTTCCGCTCGCGTCGAGCACGACCGCCGCATGGCGCAGGATCGTTCCGACGGGAAAACGCTGTGAATCCGGCGCCAGGTTGAAGCTCGCCGTCGCGCGACCATGAGCGTCGAGCACGCCGCTCGCGCCGGTAAGGTGTCCACTCCCGACCGCGCGACGCGTGCTCCAGAAGTACGGATCCACCGTGAGCGGAATCAGCCCCGCGCTCGTCGCGATCCCCGGCGTAGTCCCCGTCAGCGAACCCAAGACCAGATAGTTGCGTCCGGCGAACGGCGCGCCGAAATCGAGCGAGAGCAGTTGCACACCACCCGTCGCGTGATTCAGCGCGAAGCGATCGGCACGCAGCGCTTCACGCGCGAAGGTCTGGACCTGCACGACCCCCGAGCCGAACGTGAGCTGTCCGAAGAATCCAGTGGTGAACCTGGCGCCGATCCAATCACCGTGTCCGTCACCGTCGACATCCCCCGCGGCGCAGAGATTCAAGAGCGCAGATCCTGGCGCGAACGGCACGGTGACCCCGATGTCCGCTCCGGTGGCGCCCGAGAAGAAGCGCGCCGAGTTGATCTGCCCCGGGTAGTTGAAGCCGACGGAGGTCGCGACGTCGCGCACTCCGTCGCCGTCGATGTCACCCACGTCGTAGACGTACAAGCCGATGCGCTCATACTGGTCGGCTCCGACTCTGGACCACAAGATCGCGTGCGTCGCACCGGAGTACGCGTAGACATGTCCGGGCCCATAGCCGCCCTTGCCCGGTGAGCCGTGCGAGCCGACCACGAGATCCGGCACGCCGTCTCCGTCCAAATCGTTCCCGCCCACAAAACGCACGCCGGTGTATTCGTAGTACTCGAGCGGCAAGGTGAGATCGAACAACACGTGTCCGTCGAATCCCGAACGCGCTTGCGCATGACTCGCCTGGAACAGGCTCCCGTAGGACATCCACCAATCGGCGCGACCGTCCCCGTCCAGATCGCCGGCGGGAGCGAGGCCGTAGACGTTTCCGACGTAATCGCCGGCTCCGACCACGTTGTGCAACTGGACTCCATCGATGCCTGAGAACACGCGCACGCGACCCGAAGCACCGGTGGCGCCTTCATTCGGGTTGCCGATTCCAATGTCGAGTCTCCCGTCCACGTTCACATCTCCGAGCACGACGACGGCGACGCCGCGCCCGTTTCCAAGCGTGGCCAGCGAGTGGGACCAAAGCAGGCTTCCGTTCGTGCCCGAAAGCACGCTGAAGCGCGTCGGCACATTCAGTTCGTTGGGCCCCATGGGCAGGGACCCCACGACGAGATCGACCGTGCCGTCCAGGTCGACGTCGCCCAGACGCATCACGCTGCTTCCGAATCCGGTCTCGGTGAGTCCGCCGAAGTACCTCTGGATCTCGTGACCGTCCGCGCCGGACACGACGCTTACCGCGCCGCGATTGGGGCCCAACGTATCGTCACCCGGAATGCCGAGCGCAAAGTCGTCGATGCCGTCGCCATCGAAGTCCCCCACGTTCGCGATACCCGCGCCGAGCGCGTCACCGTTCGCCGCGCCTTGCCATTCACGCAATGTGGTTTGCGCAAAGACACTGGTCGCGCAAAGAAGAACCGCCGAACAATTGAAGTACGGGCGAATGCGAGCGGTCATGTGTGCAGTCCAGATCCGACCATACGGGTCGAGCTGATCTAGGAAGGAAGGGGTCTGCTTCAAGGTAGCCGAACTTGCGCTTGGCGGGCAACTTGGGTCGGGCTTCGGTGTGTTTGGTCGTGCGTGAGTGCTCCGGGTGCGGCACGCGCGCGGACCCTCTCTTCGAATTTTGGACCCAGATTTCCCCAATGGCGCACGAATCGCGCCCCTCTCAATGCCGGTACTCGGCGCGTTCCCCGCACGCGCAGCGCGCGAAAGCGCACTCACAGGCGCGCACGACCGGGCGTCGAGGCCTATTCCTTTCAGGCATGAAGGTTGCGCTACGCGCCGTTGACGCGTCGGATAAACTCGCAACCGCGCGTCTTTCCCAGCACACCATTCGCCGCGAACCCTGGAATGCGTCGCCCGCAAAGATTCGACGCTGAGGTCATACATGCACCGCTCTAGTCACATCTCTGGTTGGATTCCCTTGACCGCGCTGACGTGGGCTGCGCTGTGCGCGCTCGCGCCGGCGCAAGTCACGTGCAACGCTCCGGTCGCGCCCGACACGATCTACGTCGGCCGCAACGGTCCCGAGCCGGGACTTTCCGTGATCGACTTGAACGGATTCGGCGGCGGTACCGGGAATCCCACCTACGACCCGACCTTTCAGACTCAGGCCGAAGGTTGGTCCAACTACGTCTACAACCCCAACGTGCGCTTGCAAGGTGCGTTGCTCGGTCTGCCGCTGCCGACGTCGACTCTGAACGGCGGCTCGGCCGGTGTATTCACACTGACGCGCAACAGCGCGCTCGACAATTTGCTCTCGCGCGCTTCGCCGATCGGCAACGTAGGCGACATGATGATCGGGCATCCGATCGACCTGGTCGCGAACAACGGCCCTGCCCCGTTCGGTTGTCAGGTCGGCGGAGGAAATCTGTGCGCGACGAATGGTCTGCATGTCGTCGACGTCACGACCGGAGGTCCGAACACGCTGCGGCCGACTCCTGCCGGCGGATTCACGTTGAACTCCGTGCAAGGCGGCGGGAACCCGATCTCGTTCGCGCCCTCCCCCAACCCGCCGCCGATCCTCATGGGCACGCCGGCGTTGTGCGTGTCGCCGGATCTGCGAGCGCGCGAACCCATCTCGGTCGATGCGGCACTCATTGGACTCACCAACCTGTTGGTGCCCGGCGATCCGTTCGGCAATCCGGCCTCGGGGATTCCGCCGAGCGGATTGCTGACGAGCGAGCAAAACGCCTTCTTCGTAGGTCCGAGCGCGCCGCAGTCTTCGATCAGCGCGTGTTCAGCGCATCAGATGCGCCAGGGGATCGGGCATTTCCTGTACGCCATCGACCGCACGCACGCGCAAGTCCTCGTGTTCAACAGCAACACCTTCGCCGTGATCGCGCAGATCGCGATGCCTGATCCGACCGAATTCGCGATGGGACCCAATCTGGACCTTCTCGCCGTCACCAACCGCGCGGTCGACACCGTGACGTTCGTCGATATCGATCCGCGCTCGGCTACCTTCCACCAGATCGTGATGACCACACCGGTCGAGCACCACCCCGTCGGCGTGGCGTGGGATCCGGGCAACGAAGACGTTCTCGTGTGCAACGAAGGCAGCGACAGCGTTTCGATCATCGCGGCGGCGACGCTGGCCGTGCGCAAGGTCGTGCGACGCGGGCTGGTTGAACCGTTTGCGCTCGCGATCACACAGCGCCAGAACGGCTTTGGTTGGAATCGCAACGTCTACTACGCCTACATCCTCGATCGACGCGGCAAGGTGACCTTGTTCGAATCCGGTCCCGCTGGTGTGAACGGTTGGGGCTTCGACGATTGCATCGGGCAAACCGCGTACACGTTCCGTGAGCCCAAGGCGATTCAACCCGATCCGCTGCGCCTCGCAGGTGGAGTGTGGATCGCGCACTCGGGCCAACTCGATCCCAACGGCGTGCCCACGAGCTTGACCGGCGGCGCGGCGACGAACCTGGTGCTCGATTCGAATGTCTTCGGGACCGTTCCGTTGACGATTCCGTTCGTCCCGAACATGCGCGGACACTCGTTCCGTATTCAACGTTCGATCGGAAGCGATCAACTCGGCGGCGCACCGCTGGACATTGCGTTCGACGATCTGCGCAACCTGGGCGCGCTGCCCAACGTCGCGAGCATGTTCGGATCCGGTGCGCCGGCCGACATCAACGGCAAGAGTCAGGTGCGTCAGGTCGGCGGCGTGTTCAAACCTACGAATGCCTCGACTTACATGTTCCTGCCGGTGCGCGACGCGGTCGGCATCGAGCGCGGCATCGACGTGATCGACCTCGCGAGCGGCCTGCGCATCGACACCAACGCGTTCCACCCGGGCGTACAGCCGGTCGCAGCGCGCAGTGCGGCGGTGGTGGCCCACTACTTCCGACAGTAGTGCGCCGTACGATCGATCACCCATCGATCGCTGGACGCTACTCTCCCGTCATGGACCTGCATCGCCTCGCCGAGGAACGATGCCTCGAACTGCACCCCTTGATCGCCGCGCCATGGAGTGCGAGCCGTTCGAACACATCATCCGGTCGGCGTGCACGAGTTCCGAGGACGACGAGATCATCCTCGTCGGCAGTCAGGCCATCTTGTGACAATTCCCCGCTGCTCCTGCGGCCCGGCTCCGTGCGTGGGTGGCAACTTCAGTGGAATGGGTGGCGTGAGCGTGAACAACGCTTCGAAGTACTTGCTTGCACGCGTCAAGGGGACGCGAGATCAAGCGAGCACATCCAATATCAGACCCGTCCCGCCCCCGGAACCGAGCAGCGCGGAGACCGAATCGAGAGCCCGCTCAACGCGCATACCGAGGCGTTGGAGTAGACCCTCCTCGCCGCCCGCGCCCGACGGTGCGTAGAGCAACTTCACCAGGTCGTCGGTGTTCTGTCTCAGTGCCGAGTCGAGTTCACCGGGATCGAGCTTCAGGCGTCGCACTCCGTCCGAGTTCGCCACGAGGTGCAAACCGAGTTCCGTGCGCAACGTGCCGCTGCCTGACAATCCCAGCCCACGCGTGAACGCGCCGGCGGTGATGCGATCGAATTCGCCGCGGAGAGACGACACTGTCGCACCTCCGTACCCGTTCAGTTTTTCGCCGAACACCGCCGCATAGGCCTCGACGAACGAGCGCAGGCGCTCACGGAACTCGGACTCGTTGGCGAAGTACCTGCGTCCCGAGCGTCGGCCTCCTTGGTGCACACCGGTCTCCAGACCCAGACCGCTGAAGAGGCCCGTATTGCCGTCGTCGAGGATGAGCGCTGCGTTGCTTGGACCGCGCAGAAGGACGCGGCCCGATGCAAACGTTGCGGTGACGCCCAGGTTCGCGGCTCCGATGCGCGTCAGTACATCGACGAGTGAATCGTTGGCCGCGTCGAGGTTGAACGCATGCCCATTGATCGAGAAGGTGCCCGACTGAATCCCCGAAAACGCGGCTACGCTGGAGAGCGGCTGGCGACGCTGATCCAACGTGCCGAGCTGCGCTACGGCTGTGTCAAGTTTGGTCGCGCGCAGGAAACCGGAGGTGTCGTTGGAGACAGCGATCCCCGCCGCTGGACCTGAAGTTTTCTGCGTCAACAGCACGCGCTCGCCGGCTGCATCGAAACTCGCCGTGACGCCCGCGGCCGAGGCCGTGATCTTGGAGATCACACCTGCGACCGTGTCGTTGGCGGCGACCGCGATCGAGACTCCGTTCACCTGAAAAGTGCCGGCCTGAACGACCGTACCGGGCTCGAAGTTGGGCGTGTTGTCGTTCGTTCCGTTGAACGGCTTGTCGATCCGTACCGCGCTGCCGACGCTCGCCGACACGTTCACTTGGAAGGAGTCGTTGATCGCCACCGATCCACTGGACAGCGAGAACTGCAGCCCGTTGTTCAGCGTGAAGAACGTCCCCGCCTGGCCGATTCCCACGTTGACGGTCTGGATGAGCGTGTTCTGCGAGTCGCGCACCTGGATCGAGATCGGCGTGAGACCGACGATGCCGCCTGTGCTGGCACGGAAGGTCAACGTCGTGTCACCGTTCGAACCGTCGTAGGTGCCGCGCAACGTCGGGGACGAGGACGACGAGCCGGCGAATTGCGGTCGCGTCGTCGAATAGGACGTCGGAACCGTGTTGACCTCCTGCGACGAACGCAACGTGGTCGGCGTGTCCGTGAGGCTCAACGAGAATGCCTGTAGAGAGACAACTCCCGCGGAGCCCCGCCCCCCCGCAGAGCGATAGGTGTCCCCCGCTCCCTCGAGCGCCCTCCCGGCGTCGCGGAGTTGGATCAGCGCCCGCGCGAACGCGCGCAACCCCCCCTGTGAGGAGTGTCCGGTGTTCGTCGTGGCGCCGGTCGGCGACGAGCGCGTACGCAAACTCGTGCCTTGATAGGGTGAGCTGACCGGGGTGACCTGGATTTGCAAGTTGCTAGTTCCCAGATATGGGAATCGACTTCCGCGCCGGCTGGACTCCAGCCCTGTCCGCAGTTCTCGTGAGGGTTGGGAATCTCTCCTGCCCACCACCCCTACACCGTGCCTGCCCCCCCCCCTTCGGCACCACGTCGGTACTGGCGTCCACCGCTGGTCGTCTAGAATTCGACCCCAATGGCAGGCTCTCAGGCAGGATCGGCGGCTCTCAGGGGCGCTTTCCTCCGCTCCCACGGGGGTCGCTGAAGAGAAGACCAGCAGAAGAAGCCACTACCCGCTGGTAGCCCGGGGCGGCGGGTCTCCGACAGGCTCACCGCGGCCCGCCCGCCGTCCCAGAATGGCCAGACACAGAGACGAATGCCGCGTGTCGCGCGGGTCTTCCACAGGGTGGTTCCAGGCCTTTCTCAGGCCCTCTCGAACTCCGTGCCGACCGCCCGGACCCCGTGAGCCCTTCTCCAGTTCCTCTTCGTGGGCCCCGCTATTCAAGTCACAGTCCGTCGTGAGTTCATGACGCGCGCTCGATCAGGGTCGCGACGGAAACGCGGTCCGCGGGAGTTTGTCGATGAACCCGGATTCGTGTCCATCCGAAGGCGTGATGCAATGCGTGCTCGAATTGCACGCCCGCGAGGACCAGATCGCGCTTCCGACGAACACGACGCACGCGGGGGATGAAGGTCGCGCGGGTGCAAGCCCGAGGTGGAGTGGTCGAGTGCCGCGCGGAGGTCGATCGTGCGAGGCGCACCGAGTGCGACGGGTCAGGCGCGCACCGTGTTCGTGCAATCTACCACGTCATCGAATTCGTATTTGCGACCGCGCTTGCACACAGAGGCCGCGTCGTCTGCGTCGCTCGGAGAGCAAGCCGCACCGACTCAATCCATGGGTTCGCTTCGTGATGTCTGCCGTCTCAACGTCGAGAGTTTCGGCGAAGGCGCTAGCGGAGTGAGGCCCGCTTGGCCCTGCGCTCGCACTCCGTTACGTTGCCTGCATGTCCCGCACGCGCGTCTACGTCGCCTGCTCACTCGACGGCTTCATCGCCGGCCCGGACGGTGATCTGTCGTGGTTGCCGGAGGGCGATCCCAGCGCGGTACCGGGTTCCGGCGGCGTCGGATTTCACGCGTTCATCGCCGACGTCGGCGCGCTGCTCATGGGGCGCAACACCTACGATTTCCTGGCGGGGTACGGCGGACCGTGGCACTACGGCGAGCGACCTGTGCTCGTGGCCACTCATCGCGACTGCAGGCGCATTCACGAACTGGTGCGGCCGGTGCAGGGCGACATCGCGTCGCTCGTCGCGCAGGGCAAGGCCGCCGCCGGCGGGAAGGACCTCTACATCGACGGCGGCATTCTCATTCGACAGGCGCTCGACGCGGGACTCGTCGACGAGTGCATCGTCACCTTGATTCCCACCGTCCTCGGCGACGGCGTCCCGTTGTTCGCGGGGACCACCAGGCGGCATGCATTCCTCTGCGCGAGCCACGAGACGCACGGCGACGGCCTCGTGCAGTTGCACCTGCGACCGCGCTAGTCCGCGCTGCGCCGCCGTTGGCATTTTGCCATAGTGTGGCCATGCGCATTCTCATGGTCATCGTCGGCATCATCATCGGAGTGGTCGTGGGCTCGGCCGTGATGATGGGCATTCATTTCGCGAGCTTGCAGGTCTATCCGCTGCCCGAAGGCATCGACCTCTTCAGTTCGGAACCGGACATGCGCAAACGCCTGGTCGAATGGATGGCGACGCTCCCGATCGGTGCGTGGTTGTGGGCCTGGCTCGCGCACGCCGTGGGCTGTCTCGCGGGAGCTGTCGTGGCGATGTTCATCGCCGGCCGCCGCTCCATGTTGCCGGCGCTCGTCGTCGGCGCGTGGTTCACGTTCGGCGGTGTCTTGAACGCGATCCAGATGGAAGCGCCCGTGTGGTTCTACTTCATCGACTGGCCGATCTATCTGCTCGGTGCGTACGCCGTCGGCAAGTCTCTGAGACGCAGTCCCGCGCAGGATGACGGCGGAGCGGGAATCCCCGCGTGATCGTGGCTCGCAGGTGTGACGCTCGGCTCGTGAACTCGAACAGGCGGCTGTTGGCTTGCGAACTTCGCGTGTCCGTTCCCGTTCGTCCGGCAGCATGATTGGAGATTCCACGACACCGTAGCCATGCCCACCCGCAAGCCCAAAGGCAGCAAGCGACCGGTGAAAGAAACCGTCGGCAAGCGCATCCAAGCCAAGGTCTCACCGCGAACCGACGCGCCGGATTGGCGCCTCGACACGTTGGCTCGCATGCGTGTGCTGATCTATGAAGCCGACCCGCAAGTGGTCGAGGAGCAGAAGTGGAAGAAGCCCACGAACCCCTCCGGTGTCCCGGTGTGGTCGCACGACGGCATCATCTGCACCGGCGAAATCTACAAAGACAAGGTCAAGCTCACCTTCATGCACGGCGCCGCACTGGCCGATCCCGCCGGGTTGTTCCCTGGGGGCCAGATCGGTGGCACGCGCCGCGCGCTCGACATCCGCGAAGGTGAGCACGTCGATGCACGCGCGTTCCAAGCGCTCATCCGAGCCGCAGTCGCATGGAATCGCGCGAAGGCGAAGAAGAAGTAGACGGAGTGCGCTACCAGACTCGGAACCGTCCCGCTCGAGTCCGTCGTTTCAGTTCATCGGCGCAGGAGGACCGGGCTCGAACAGACGAGATCGAAAGCTGCATCGGTAGCGCCGCGTCGACGTGCACGACTTCGACCCTCGCCGGGTCTCACTCGGGCCGCGTTCGCAGGCGCTGAGGCCTGGCGCCCGCGCCCCCCCCTCCTTCTCCACGTCAGGGCCGGTCGGAAGATGAATTCGCCGACCCGTTGCCACGCGACCTCGCGAGCGCGCCGACTCCGATGAAGACGAGGATCGGCCCCAGGATCCAGCCCAGGCCTGAGAAGATGATCGGCAGCCCGTTGCGCACGGCCAGGCAAGCATAGGCAACGATGAGGAGGCCGAAGAACAGGAGCAATACGCCTGGCCACAGACTGGTCGAGGTGGATTGTGTGTTTTGATCGCTCATGGAGTTTTGCCCTTTCGCGGTCGCGGAGCTGAAACCTGGCTCGGCTTCAGCACCGCGTTTGACTGCACTGCTGTTCGTCAGCAGAACCCGCGTGTTGGTCAAATCAAGGTACTGAGACGGACTCCGATTCCGCAGCCCTCATTCTCCATACATTGCTGGGACACCGACACGCCGCAACCCCCGTCGCAATGCGATGGAAATGCAGCGTGCCCAGGTTGTGTCTTCAGGCTCAGCGACGGTCCGCGTACCTCCAAACGCCGCGCACCCTACTTCTGGAGTTCAACCGCGTCGGGGAGAATCCGAACCGGGTACTGCACTTCCCAGTAGCGCTTGGCATCCGCGACCATGGGACTGTTCCAACCCATCATCCGCGGCGGGCCGGTGATCTCGAACCGTTGCGGTCGAGCGCTGATCCAGTTGTAAAGGCGCGCGCGTTCGAGTTCGGCGCGCTCCCGGTTGCTCGAGCCGCGCAGTCCGAGGCTCACGACAGTCGCTGCGGGCACGTCGAGGACTTCGACTTCGCCGTCGTGTCCCGTGCGACCGACGTCGGTGGACACGTACAAGAACGACATGCTCTCGAAAGCCCCGGCAGCTCGCTCCGCTGCATTTTCCGCCGACTCCCAACGCATCTCGACCGGCGCCGTCATGGGGATATCGTGCGATTGGATGTGGCGGAAGAGTTTCCAGAACGCGGTGTTCTGCCCGCCGACGGCCGCCGACTTCATCGGCGCACGGGCCATGCGATAGGCGGGATACTCGAGTACCTCGATCTCGCCGACGACGGTCGCCGAAGGGAAACCTCGCGTGCGCGGAGATTCGAGCAGGGGCGAGAAGGCCAGATCGCGTGCGATGCGATCCAGCTCTTTGCGGAGAGCTGTGAGAGTGGCCTTCTCGCCGGCGTTGCGCTCGGACGGATCGACTGCCTCCAAGGCCAGCGTGATGCTGCCTGCGATTTGAGAGCGGTTGCCCAGCGTGTTCACTGCGGTTCGAGCCGCCGAACGCAGGGTGGTCGAGGCTTCGACGTCGTCTGTTTGCGCCTTGGCGGCATCGACAGCGCGCCGCAGTTCGTCGGCTGCGCGCCGACGAATCTCGGGCGCAGGTGCAGTCGATTTCCAAGATGTCTCCATGGACTCCGTCCTGGCCGAGGGTGATTGCGGCACACTCGGGATCGGTTGTGCTTGAGCGAGAGCGAAGAGGATGAGGGGGATCATGTCGGTGTTCCGCGTGGGGTCCAGGTGGCCCTCACCGGTTCATTCGCGCGCCGGCGCGGCTCGGATGCGAAGCAGCGCCATTCGTTTCGATTTGCGCTCGCGCGTCCCTGGGCTGGCCCCGTCGATGTCGTGGACGTAGGCTCGTGAGCGGTCCAAACGCGCCCCGACGCAGATAGAGACGAATCCATGGCCCGACGCATTGACTGGTACTACCACCGCAAAGGTTGAACGAGCTGCAAACGCGCGGACGCCGTCATCGAGGCGCGCGCAGTCACCGTCCGTGAGACGGTCGACGCCAAGAAGGAGCGCTACTCAGCTCGCGATCTGGACAAGCTCTTCGCGGGCGCGACGAAGCTGATCGCCGCGCGCGGCAAGAAGAGCGTCGTGTTCGACCTCAAGCAGCGCGACTTCGACCGCGACGAGTTCGAGAAGCACGTGATCGGTCCCACCGGCAATCTGCGCGCTCCGGCGCTGCGCCTGGGACAGACCTGGCTCATCGGTTTCGGCGACGAGGCCTACGCAGACATGTTCGGCTGAAGGCCCAGAGGTGACGAGTGGCGAACTCAGTCTCCCTTCCGTCGCAGCTCGCGGCCATTCACCGTCGACCAGCGCACGACGGCGCAGCGACCGCGCGGTGTTTCGGTCGCGAGAACGACGGCGGGGGGCCAGGCCGCGTGCCCGTTTGCGGCACCCGATGGACGAGTGCGGTGCGCTTCACAAACGTCGCTGCCAGTAGGCGACGTCGATCCACCGTCCGAACTTGAACCCGACTTCCGTGAAGTGAGCGACCTTCACGAAGCCCAACTTCTCGTGGAAGCGGATGCTGGCGTCGTTCGGCAGCGCGATGCCGCCGATGACCGTGTGGAGGCCGAGTTCGGCCAGCTCCGCGAGCAACGGCTCGTACAGCGTGGTCCCGATTCCGTCACCCGTACGATCCGGTGCGACGTACACGGAGCTCTCCACGCTGAAGCGATAGGCTGTGCGCGCTTTCCACTTCCCCGCGTAGGCAAAGCCCACGACGACACCTGCATCCTCCGCAACGAGCCATGGCAGGCCCTGGGACTGGACTTCGCGCACGCGAGCGGCCATGTCCGCTTCCGAGACGGCGACCTCTTCGAAGGTGATCACAGTCGTCAGCACGTAGTGCGAATAGATGCGCGCGATCGAGGCGGCGTCTTCGTGTTTCGCGGCGCGGACCAGCATGTGTCCGGCGCAAGCTAGCACAACACAACCGCGCGGGGGATCGCGACCGCAGGGACCGCCCGCGCCGCGACGGGGCCGTGCCTCTTCGCGAATGGCTTTGTCCCGATCGCATCGGAAGCCGCGCTGTGCGCCTCTCCACGGGCGTCGTCACGCCGCGCCGAAACGAACCTCGCGATTCACAAATTCTCACGCAGTTCGGATGTACGCATCCGCGGCGGGGTCCTCTCCCCTACAATCCGGGCATGGGTCGTCAATGGCTACAGAAGAAGCGCGGGATCAACGCGGACAAGCGCGCGAAGATCACCTCGAAACTCGCTCGTGAAATCGTCGTCGCCGCGAAGATGGGTGCCCCCGATCCGGCGTTCAATCCGCGTCTCGCGCTCGCGATCGAGTCGGCGCGCAAGCAGTCCGTGTCGAACGACGTGATCACGCGCGCGATCAAGAAGGGCAGCGGCCAGACCGGCGAGACGGTGGACTTCGAACTCGTCACGTTCGAGGGCATGTCCCCCCAAAACGTTCCCGTGATCGTCGAGTGTCTGACCGACAACCGCAACCGCACAGCACCCGACATGCGGTCCTTGTTCAAGGACGGACGCTTCGGCGCCAAGGTCATGTTCTTCTTCGACCATCTCGGACACATCGAAGCCACGCATCCTGATGCCGAGCTCGACCTGGAAACCGCCGCGCTCGAAGCCGGCGCGGACGACGTCGAACCGCTCGAAGAACCGCCGGCTGAAGGCACCGGCGCGCGCTTCTACACCGCGCCCACGGAGCTCGATACGGTGACGAAAGCCTTGCGGGAAGCAGGCTGGGACATCAACGAATCCGAGATGGGCTACCGGCCGAAAGAGAAGTCTTCGATCTCGGCCGAAGACCGCGAGAAGCACGAAGCCTTCCTCGAACGCATCGACGACCACGACGACTCGCACCGCATCTACTCGGCCTAGTCGGCGCAAAGTAGGACCTGGCTTTGCGGTACGCAGGCGAGTTCAGCTCCGCCCAACTCGGCATCGACGCACGGCATGTACACTGATCGAAGCAATCCGACCCTCTAGAAACTACTTCGTCGCGAATCAGCCGCACGCATGTTCAGATACTTGCTGCGAACCTCAGAACTCGAAACACCGCCAGGACAGACCGATGACATCTCAGCACTCAGATTCCATGCACGGCCGCAAGAACAGTTTGGAAGAGCAGTTCTTCAGGAACGAGGACGCGAAGCTGTTGGAGAAGCTGCGCGCCCTCAAGGACGCTGCCACCGCACGCGAGAGCCTCGCCGCAGCTACGGGGATCACCAACTCCGCAGTGCTCGACAAGCTCATGGACTTGAAGATCGACGGTAATGTGGCCGCGGCCTTACCCGTGCTGCCCTTCGTCGAGGTTGCCTGGGCGGACGGCAAGATCGACGCCAAGGAACGCGAAGTGCTCTTGGCTCACGCGCGCAAGAGCGGCTTCGCCCCCGGCTCGAAGGAAAACGCGTTGCTCGAGATGTGGCTGGATTCGCGTCCGGCCGCGCACTTCTTCGAAGCCTGGGCCACCCTCGTGCGCGGACTGTGTGAGAAGTTGAACGCGACGGAAATCGCCACCCTGCGGACCACGCTGATCGATCGTGCACGAGCGGTAGCGTCGGCCAGCGGCGGCGTCCTCGGCATCGGCAAGGTATCGGCCGCCGAAACCACGATGCTCGCCAAGTTCGAACGCGTGTTCGATCAGCGGCGTTAGACAGCACGGTGTCACGCTCCACTCCGCTGTTCTAGAGCACGGTGGAGTGGAGTCTGACTCGGCACAGAGATTCTCAGCGCGCGTACTTGTCCGTCGTCGCCACCAACGCGCGCGCGATGCCGGGCTCGAACCCGCTGTGACCGGCGTCCGGCACGACGATCAGTTCGCTTTCGGGCCAGGCCTTGTGCAGGTCGTAGGCGCTCATCATCGGACACACGACGTCGTAGCGGCCTTGCACGATGGTGCCGGGGATCTTGCGCAGCTTGTCGGCGTCGCGCAGCAATTGGTCTTCGACCTCGAAGAAGCCCTTGTTCTTGAAGTAGTGCGCTTCGATCCGCGCGAATGCCAACGTCGTCGCATCGGCGCCGAAGGTCGCGGCGAAGGCTTCGTCCGGCATCAACTTCGAAGTCGATCCCTCCCAGATGCTCCACGCGCGCGCGGCCGGCATGTGGACGGCAGGATCGTCGGACGTCAGGCGCTTGTAGTAGGCGCTCAAGTAGTCCTTGCGCTCGGCCGGCGGAATTGCCGCCTCGTACGGCGCCCAGGCGTCGGGGAAGATCGCATTCGCGCCTTCCTGATAGAACCAATCGATCTCGCGTTTACGCAGCATGAAGATGCCGCGCAGCACGAGTTCGGTGACGCGCGTCGGATGCTTCTCCGCGTACGCGAGCGCCAGCGTGCTGCCCCACGAGCCGCCGAACACCTGCCATTTGTCGATCTTCAGCTCGTTGCGCACGCGCTCGATGTCGCTGACGAGGTCCCACGTCGTGTTTTCTTCGATGCTGGCGTAAGGCGTGCTCTGTCCGCAGCCGCGCTGATCGAACAGCACGATTCGATACCGATCGGGATCGAAGAAGCGCCGGTGCGCGGGCACCGTCCCCCCACCCGGTCCGCCGTGCAGGAACACGACAGGTTTGCCCTTGGGATTGCCCGACTCCTCGAAATAGATCTCGTGCCGCTTCGTCACCGCGAGGCGGCCGGTGCGGTACGTGTTCGGAATCGGGTACAGCCAGGTGACGGGATCGCGTTGCGGGTGCGGCATGACGTGCAGCATACGTTACTCGCACACTCGATCGGTGGCCTGGAAGGTCACTGCACGATTTCCGCGCATTTCCTCGGGGTTTTCGGGCCCTTCGCGCTGTCTTGAACTGCGCTGGCAGGCACTTCACATCGAGTAAGAGTTGCGGACCTCCCCTTCCCACGTCGCAACCCTGTGTCATCCTGCGGGTAGCTGCATTCAGCACCCGCGTTCTTCGCTTTTTGCCAGAGGCGCCATGCTGCAACCCACACCCCACTCTTCGCTCCATTCCAACGGCCACGTCACGAGCTCGCCGCCCCCTACCACACGTGATGCGATTCTGGACGCGGCCGGCACCTTGCTCGGTCGCTTTGGATATCACAAGACGACGATGGACGATCTCGCGCGCGAGGCGGGGATCGCACGGCGCACGCTCTACCTGCATTTCCGCAGCAAGGACGACATTTTCCTCGAGCGCATCGATCGCGTCGTCGCGCGGCTGCTCGAAGAATTGCGCGCGATCGCCACGAGTGCCCTGCCGGCGGACGAGCGTTTGAAGCGCATGCTGATGACGCGCGTCATGTTTCGCTTCGACACCGTGCGCGGGTACACCCAGTGCCTCGACGAGATCTTCCAGTCGCTGCGCCAGCCGTACCTGCAGCGGCGCGAGGGCTATTTCACGGCCGAAGCCGCCGTGTTCGCGCGCGTGCTCGAAGACGGCGTCGCGAACGGAGACCTCGTCGCGTCCGACATCCAGGAAACCGCCCGCGCGTTGATCACCGCCACGAGCGCGCTCATGCCCTATGCGCTTTCGCCCAAGGAACTGGGCTCGCGCCGCGAAGTCGAGCGCATCACCGGCCGCATCGCCGACCTCGCCGTCGCAGGGCTGCGCAAGCCGGGTACGCGATCGGGCATCTGAGCCGTTCGATTCAGGACCGATCGGACCTGATCCGCCGGAGTGCACAAGTGCCGCATCCGAACCAACAATGCGGGAAATACTGCGTACGGATGGTCCGCATTCGACGCTGTAGAGTGCGAAGCGTTCGCACCCGACCCTCTGGATCGGGTGCGTGACATAGCGGTGGGCGAGAGAGAAGCTCGTTCGGTTTTGTGAGAGGAACCGGGCGTTGTGCGACGGCACTGGTCCGTCGCTGATCATGATCCGATCAACTGAGAGACTCGCGCCTCCTGACTGGAGCTTCGCTGGAACCGGGCGTAGGCCGATGGGATCTCGCCCCTGCTTCGTGGAGGAGCAGGCGGAATGAGGACCTTCCGAGCTACGCCCGGGACCTTTTTCCTCGCTTCGCAGGCGCGGAATCCGGGGGCGTGGCCGCCGGTGCCGAGGCCGAGGTAGCAGTTGCCGGTCCCGCGGCAGACTCGCCCAGCAAGCGCCGCGCCTCCGCCAACGCCGTCTCGTGCGCAGCACCGCCGGCGATCATGTCGGCCACCTCGGCGATGCGTGCAGTCCCGTTCAGCACCTCGACCGCGGTCTGCGTGCGCCCGCCCTCGACTGTCTTCCTGACGCGGAAGTGATCGTGCGCCGCCGCCGCGACCGCCGGCAGGTGCGTCACGCACAACACCTGGTGACGCGCGGACAGGGCGCGCAAGTGCTCGCCGATCTTCGGCCCCAGCCGCCCGCCCACGCCCGAGTCGACTTCGTCGAACACCAGCGTCGGTATCGTCTGCTTGACCGCCAGCGCAGTGCGCAGCGCGAGCATGATGCGCGCCGTCTCACCGCCGGATGCGACCTTGCGCAGCGGCTCTAGACCTTCACCTGGATTCGCGGCCAGGAAGAACTCGACGCGATCGGCCCCGTCGTGAGCAAAGCGTCGTTCGAGCGCGAGTTGTCGCGCCTTTTCCGGATCGGCGTTCGGCGAGTTCGGACCTTCGTCGGTGCGCGGCTCGATCTGTACCTGGAAGCGCGCGCGTTCGAGTCCCAGGTCGGCGAGACTCTTGTGCACGGCCTTTTCGAGCCGTGCGCTGCACGCGCGGCGTTGCTTCGACAGCTCGGCTGCGGCCACAGCGACTGCTCTCTGACCTGCGTCGCGTTCGCGCACGCGCCGCTCGAGCTGTTCGTCGTGCGTGTCGATCGCACTCAATTCGGCCTCGATCGCGCGTGCTTTCTCGGCCAGCCCGTCGCAGTCGGTGCGGTATTTCTTCTCGAGCAGTTCGATCTCGTACAGGCGCCGCTCGACCTCCTCCAGTCGCTCGGGAGCAGCCTCGACGCGCGCCAGGAATTGTTCGACGCCGGCTGCGGCCTCTTCGAGGTGCGCTACGGCTTGTCGGACTTCCTCGGCGTGCGCGGCGAGTTCGGGCACCTTGCGTTCCCAGTGCTCCAGCGTGCGCTGCGCGTGGCGCGCCAGATCCAGTGCGGAAGCTTCCTCGCCCGCGAGCGCCGCCGCCACCCCGCCGACCTCGCGCGTGAGATCGTTCGCGTAGCGCAGTCGATCGCGATCTTGTTCGAGCGCTTGCCGCTCGCCGCTTTGGACTTTGGCGGCGTTCAACTCGCGCGCCTGGAAGCGCAGCAGATCCGCGCGTTCGCGGGTGTCGCGGGCACGGCGCTCAAATTCCGCGATGTCGTTCGCGAGCGCGACCCACGCTGCGCGCGCGGTGGCGTAGCGTGCAAGCGCCGCCTCGCTTTCGCCGAAGGCATCGAGCAGACGCGTCTGTTCCGCGGCGTCGAGCAGGCGCTGGTGCTCGTTCTGACCGTGCACCTCGACCAGCAGCCCGGCCAGATCGCGCAGCAGCCGCTGCGTCACCGGTCGGTGGTTGACCCACGCGCGTGTCTTGCCCGCCGCCGTCAAGGCGCGGCACAGGATCAGCTCGCGCTCTTCGTCGGCAGGTTGCGCGCGCCAGTCCTCGAGGACGGCCGGCAGATGCTCACCGAAAAATTCGCGGACGGAAGGCGCACGCACGGCTTCAGGCTGCAGCACGAAGCGTCCTTCGACGCGCGCTTCTTCCGCGCCCTGGCGCACGAGCGAAACGCGCGGCCGTTCGCCGAGCAACAGCTCCAAGGCGCCGATCAAGAGGCTCTTGCCCGCACCGGTCTCGCCGGTGATGACGTTCAACCCCGCGCCGAATTTCAGGGCTGCGCGCTGCAGCAGCGCGAGATTCTCGATGACCAGTTCCGCCAACATCGTGGCCGGAAGATGGCACGCCGACCGCGGGCTGTGCAACGCCCCGCCGACGCGGTCGACGTAAGCCCCGTGCTGACCACGAGGTCAGCGCACCGCCCCTCGGTTTCCCCGGCTCAGAACCCGGGAAAGTGCGCGTGGATGAACGCGTACAGCCGCTGCTCGATCAGGCCGTAATTCCCGGACGGACCGGTCCAGCTGAAGGTGCGCGCACGCGTGTCGGTGGCGTCGCGCAAGATCGTCAACGTCGACGTCGGCACGTCGCTCGTGAAGTCGTCCAGGTCGCACAGCGTGCCGGCGCCGAGCGCCGCGACGTCGCCGACGAGCTGACGGGCGGCGAGAGGCGTGACGGTCGTGAAGCGCGCGTCCGACGTGCCGAAGATGGACTGAGTCTTGCACACGCGGGCGCTGCCGTCGTTGTACACGGTCAACTGCATGTCGACAGGCCCGGCCAACGTGCCGCCGTTGACGTCGAACATCAGGATCGGTTCATGCGGGATCGTGTTGGGACAGACCGGTGCGACTGCGGGCTGTGCGGCGACGAGGAACGGAAGTGCGGCGAGGGCCGCGAGGGCGATAGAACGAAACATGGCTGCCTCCAAGATTGTTGCGCCAGATCGCGGGTCATAGTCGCACGAGTGCGTCCAGGTGACAAACCAATGCACGATCCCCGGGGTGGATGTGCACTACTTCACAGTCGAATCGCCCGACTTGCCGCAGATCTCGACCAGCCGCTTCAACTCGTTTCCAGCCGCTTCGGGCAGCGGCGCTTCCAAGGCCACGTCGAGTTCGAGGCGCGCGAGGCGCCAGGCCTGCTTCTCCATCAGATCGATCGCACGTGCGGCGTGGATGACCGTGGCTTCGCGGATCTGCTCGGGCATGGTGTGCACCGCGACGATCTCGGCCCAGGGCGTGTCGAGGAAGACTTCGCGCACGACCACGGTGAACTCGTAGCGCGAATAGGTCGCGGCGTCGTCGAGTGCGTGTTGCTCTGCACTGCCCTTGCGCACGAAGAACAACACTTCGGGCGAGTTGTACTCGGCTTCGATCCACGGGAACTGTCCGTCGGACCAGCCTCGCAGCGCGTCGAACTGCCCGCGGCCGAAGCGGGTCATGTACGGATTCCAATCGGCGAGTTCGGACTCGAATTGCATCCGCACCCGCACCTTGCGGCCCAACCAGCGACAAGGATTGTCGGAGAGATCGCGCCAGGTGACGAGAGCCGGTGCTTCGACGGTCGGCACGTCGACCGAACGCGCGTCGACCGAGAGCGTCGGCACCGCGGCGGCGGACAACGCCGACAGCATCAGGAGTGAGAGTACGGCTCGCATCGCGCCGGAAACCCCATCCGGCTCCCTGGTTATCGACGCGCAGGGAAAGATCGCTGGAGCTTGGGGTCAGACGACGTTCTCACCGGCGACACAGACCGCTTCAAGCTGCAGTTCCTTGCCGCGCAAAACGACGAAATCAGCCGCCATTCCGGCCTTCAAGGCCCCGATCTCACGTTCGAGACCGAGCGCGCGCGCAGGCGACTCCGTGGCCATCGTGAGCGCTTCGGGAAGGCCCAGGACACCCGCGCTCGTGAGGCGCCGCACCATCTCGAGCTGGCTCATCGCGGAACCGGCGAGGCGCGCCGCCTGGCCCTCACCGCGGGCCGGGTAGTACGCAGCGCCGCCGTCGACGGCGTGATCACGGCCGTGCCACTCGAAAACGTCGCAACCCGTGCCCGCGCCGCGCAAGGCGTCGCTGACGAGGCACAGCCCGCGCGGCAGGCGTGCACGCAACGCCAACTCGATCGCGTCGGATCCGACGTGCACGAGATCGCCGATGATCTCGGCGTGCAAGGCCGCGTCGGTCAAGGCGAAGCCGGCCAGTCCGACTTCGCGGTGATGCAACGGCTGCATCGCGTTGAACAAGTGCGTCGCGCCCGACGCGCCCGCGCGTGCCGCAGCGCGCGCTTCGGCCGCAGTCGCGCGGCTGTGGCCCAGCGACACGCGGATTCCGCAGCGCACGAGTTCCTTCACGAGGTCCGCGCTGCCCGGCAACTCGGGCGCCAACGTCATGGTGCCAATGCCGCGTTTGTTGCCAAACGTCGAGCCGATGATCTCCTTCAGCGCCGCTTTCGACGGCACGTGCAGGTGTTCTTTCGGCAGCGCGCCCGCGGCTTCGGGGTTCACGAACGGGCCTTCGAGGTGCAGTCCGGTGACGCGTGCGCCGTGCCCGGGCTCGAGCGCTTGGATGCGCGACTCCAGAGCCGCGCACTGCCGGCCCAGTTCAGCGGGCGCATTCGGAAACAGCGTCGGTTGAAACGCCGTCGTCCCGGCTCGCGCCAACGCACGCGCCATGCCGCTGATGTCCGTCAGCGGATCGAACCCGCCGAAGCCGTGGATGTGCAGATCGACGAAGCCCGGCGCGATGACCGGCAGATCCGCGCCGCCGATCTCGCCCTCCAGATCGACGCGCACGATGCGGCCCGCGCTCCAAGCGAGCGTGCCGGTGAGCAGCTTGCCGTCGACGAAGAGACGTCCGCGCAACGTGTTCATTCCCGCCTTCCTCGCACGAATCGTGCGGCGAATCAACGTCGTCCTATTCGCGGCATCGGATCAAGGCGCTGCGCGTCCCTTGTGCGCGGCCAACGCCTCCTCAACCGCCGCGCAGAACGCCTCCGGATCGTCGGGCGTGAACCGGAATTGCTTCCAGAAGCCGGTCTTCTCCAGCGCGACGTGTTCGTGCATGTCGGCGAGGTCGAGTTTGGGTGCGCGCAGGAGCTCGCCCAGGCCGTAGTCACCCCGAAACAGGTCGAAGATCACCATCGGTGGACGAACGGAGACGGCTTTGACGTCGGACAGCGGAACACGAACGGTCCCCCACGGGATGCTGTCGAGTTCGATGCGATCTGCGAAGAGACGGTACTCGCGCCACAGGCTCTTCTTCGTCGGCTGACTGCGATAGATGGGTTCGGTGCTCATGATGGAGTCAGCATAGCGCGATCACGCGCTGCGATCCGACTTCAGTGCTGCGCAGTGACGTACACGATCGCTGACGTGCCGTAGACGCGCATTTCGTGTTCGAGCCCGGGCCCGAAGCGCAACATTTCGCCGGCGCGCGCGGCGACGTGCAGGACGACGATCGCGTTCGGCGACAAGACGGCTTCGAAGAGTTTGCGAATCGCGCCGAGCACGGCGGTGCGCTCGACGGGGTCCTCGATCATCGGGTAGGGCGGATCCAGGAAGACGAGCGAGTAGCGCACATCGCCGAGTTCGACGTCGTGCCACGAGCGCGGCGCCAGTGCATCGCCGCGCACGACTCGTACTCGATCCTGCACGCCCAACTCGGTCACGTTGAGCTTGAGCGCGTCCAGCGCCTTCTTGGCGCGTTCGATGCAGCGCACCGAGCGCGCGCCGCGGCTGGCGGACTCCAGGCCCAGCGCCCCGCTGCCGGCGAACAGGTCCAAAACGACGGCGTCTTCGACGTGCTCGCCCAGGGTCGAGAACACGGCCTCGCGCACGCGGTCGAGCATGGGGCGCGTGCCCTCGCCCTCGGGCGCGGCGATACGGCGTCCGCGTAGTTCCCCGGCGATGATGCGCATTCGAACAGGCTACGAAATCAGTCGGCTGGATCGAGAGCGAGGCGCGTGCCTACGCTAGAATCCGCCGCTTCCCATGCCCAAGCTGCACGTCAACATCGACCACGTCGCCACGCTGCGACAGGCCCGTCGCGAGGTGATCCCGGACCCCATCGAGTGGGCCTTGCGCGCCGAGAAAGCCGGCGCCGTCGGCATCACCGCGCACCTGCGCACCGACCGCCGCCACATCCAGGACGCGGACATCAAGGCGTTGAAGCGACGCATCAAGACGCGCTTGAATTTCGAGATGAGTCTCGCGCCCGAGATCGTCGCGATCGCGTTGCGCACGAAGCCGCACGCGGTCTGCCTCGTGCCCGAGAACCGCGCCGAGGTGACGACCGAGGGCGGGCTCGACGTGGTCAAGGAACATATGCGTCTCCTGGCGGTCGTGCCGCGTCTGATCAAGATCGGCGCCGAAGTCAGCTTGTTCATCGACCCCGATCACGAACAGGTCGAGGCCGCACTCGAAGTCGGCGCCGAGTTCGTCGAACTGCACACCGGTTCGTACGCGCGCGCGACGGGCGCGAAGAAGAAGCGCGAACTCTTGAGGCTGCAGCGAGCGGCGAAGCTCGCGCACGAATGCGGTTTGCGTGTCAACGCGGGGCACGGCCTCGACTACGAGAACGTCGCGCCGATCGCTGCTTTGCCGCACGTCGAGGAACTCAACATCGGCTTCGCGATCGTGGCGCGCTCCGTTTTCACGGGCGTCGACGAAGCGGTTTCGACGATGGCGAAGCTCGTGCGCGGCCGGTCGAAGGCGAGGTCGGCATGATCGTCTCCCACCCGCGCTGCCGTTTTCAGGGCAGCTACGCGGCGATTCCGACGCCTTTTCAGGGCGATGAGTTCGATGCGCGAGCGCTCGAGGGGCTGATCGAGTTCCTGCTCGCGCGCGGCACGGACGGCATCGTCGTGTGCGGCACGACAGGCGAAGGCTCGACGCTGTCCGACGCGGAGAAGCGCCGCGTGATCGAGGAAACGGTCGGCCTCGTCGGCGGGCGCGTGCCCGTCATCGCCGGCGTCGGCACGAACAGCACCAAGACGACGATCGAGAGCGCGCGCAGTGCTTGTGCGCTGGGCGTCGACGGTCTGCTCGTGGTGACTCCGTACTACAACAAGCCCAGCCCGCGCGGTCTCGTGGCGCACTATTCGGCCGTGGCCGAAGCGACGATGAAGCCGATCGTGCTCTACAACGTGCCGTCGCGCACAGGCGTCGATCTCACGCCCGAAGTCGTGGCTGAAGTCGGCGCGCGCTTCACGCACATCGTCGCGGTCAAAGAAGCGCTCCCGTCGGTCGAGCGCGTCAAGCGCCTCGTCGGCGAGACACCCGTCGGCGTCTTGTGCGGCGACGACGCCTCGATCGCCGACTTCATGAGCTACGGCGCGTTGGGTGTGATCAGCGTGCTGGCGAACGTGATGCCCGCCGAGGTCGCCGAACTCGTGCGCGTGTCGGTCCCCGGCCGCGACTCGGCGCGCGCCGCGGCCCTGGTCGAACGCGTCGGCCCGCTGGCGCGCGCGCTGTTCGTGGAATCGAATCCGGTGCCGCTGAAGGCCGTGCTCGCCGGGATGTTGAGCGGTTTCCGCGCCGACGTACGCCTGCCGCTCGCGCCGCTCACCGCCTCAAGTCGCGCCGAATTGCAACGCGCGGCCGCGCTGTGCGGTCTGCCCTGCTCCTGATCTAGCCCCTCCCGATTCCCGCTGCCTCCGCCGATCTGTTGAATACGGTGCCAGAGCAATTTCTTCACAGATTTGCAGGGAGGAGTACGGAGTTTGACCGTACGGAGCCAGGATCATGTGGTGCAAAC
>JAEUIA010000062.1 GCA_016795245.1 Planctomycetota bacterium
CGGAGCCAGGCTCATGTGGTGCAAACGCGCCGGCGTTGAACCGCGCGCAACCGGCAAACCGCGCGCCAGCGAGTTTGCACCACATGAGCCTGGCTCCGTACGGTCAAACTCGTCGATCAGGCGACGGAACGACGCCGGCGAAGCGGGGATGAATGGCCCTGGCTCCGTACTCAGCGCGAGCCGCGCACGCGCGCGAAACGATTCTTGCCGACCTGCAGCACCAGCGAACGCGCGGGCTGGGACAGCGCGGCCTTGGGATCCTTCACGACGACGCCGTCGATCTTGACTCCCCCGCCTTCGACGAGTCGGCGGCCTTCGCTGCTCGAACTCGCGAGGCCGACCCGGGCAAGCAGCACCATCAGCGGCAACTCGGCGCCGGGCTCGGGCCAGTCGGCTTCGGGCACGTCGTCGGGGATGCCGCCGGCGCGGCGCTTCTCGTAGTCCTCGCGCGCGGCTTGCACGGCATCGACACCGTGGAAGAACGTGGTGATCTCCGCCGCCAGGCGCAAGCTCGCAGCGCGCCGATCGCCGCGCAAGATCTCCTCGACTTCCGTCAGATCCAACGTCGTCAGCGTCACGAACCAGTCGTGGAGCACGTCATCGGGAACTTCCGTGAGCTTGCGGTACATCTCGGTCGCGCTCTCGTTGAACGCGATCGCGTTGCCGTAGCTCTTGCTCATCTTGCGCCCGTCGGAGCCGTTCAAGAGGCGCGTCGTGAAGCAGATCTGGCCCGGTTGAGACTCTTCGCGCTGCAGATCGCGCCCGCGCAGCAGGTTGAAGAGCTGATCCGTGCCGCCCAATTCGAGATCGCAGCGGATCATCACCGAATCCCAACCCTGCATCAGCGGGTACAGGAATTCGTGGATACCGATCGGTTCGTTCTCGGACATGCGCTTCTGAAAGGTGTCGCGCTCGACCATGCGCGCGACCGTCATGCGCGACGCGAGCTTGAGCACGTCCTGGAACTCCATCTTGTCGAACCACTCGGAGTTGCGGCGCACCTCCGTCTTCTTCACATCCAAAACGCGCCCGACCTGATCGACGTAGGTCTGCAGGTTGTGCTCGATCTCGGCACGCGACAGAGGCGGACGCAGCTTGTTGCGGCCCGACGGATCCCCCACCATCGCCGTCGCATCGCCGACGATCAGCACGATCTGGTGGCCGAGCTCCTGCAATGCGCGCAGCTTCATCAGCGGCACGGCGTGACCGACGTGCAGATCCGGGCTGGTCGGGTCCATCCCGAACTTGATGCGCAAGGGACGCTTCTGGACGAGGCTCTCGGTGAGGCGCTCTTCGAGCTCACTCTGCTCGATCAAATCGACGACGCCGCGGCGGAAGATCTCGACTTGACGTGCGACTTCGCGTTCCATCGTGCGCTCCGGTCGCTGGACGTCGACCATGGGGTGAGAGTGTGCAGCACGCGCTGCGGCGATCAAGTCCCGGCTGCGCGCGCTCGCGGCAATCGCAGGTCAGGCGGCGCCCCCAAGCGCCCCGCACGGTGTCGCAGATAAGCCCGCCACAAATCGGCGTCCTGTCCGAAGTTTTCGCCCGGCACGAGCCAGCGCAAGGCGGGCGTCAAGCCGATCAACGCCGGGCCGGGGATGCTCCTCACCGCGCGCGCCAGCTCGTCGAGCGCGTCTTCGCGTTCGGAGGAGGGCAGGCGCACCGCGATCTTCAGCGCCTCGGCTGCGTCGCACTTGCCGTCGAGTACGTGTGCCGCGAGTTCCCCGGCGCCGGCGAGGTCCAGACCGGCGAGTTCGGACTTGAGCAACACGACTTCGCCGGTCGCGATGTGCCAGCGCATGGCGGGCAACTCCTGCTCGTCCACGCGCACCGCGCCCGAGCGCAGCTCCATGTCGATGGTCGCGCGCGAGGCGAGCGCGCCCTTCTGCAAGGCAAACGGCATGTGCGCGAGCGGCAACCGCACCGGCGCTCCCGCCGTGACGAGGAAGCGCACGGGCGCTTGGACCGGGATCGTCTGCAGACTTCTGGTTTCGGCGCCGGTCGGATCGATGGAGGCGTGCGCGACGCGCAGATTGCACGGGCCGGGCGCGACGTCGAACGTGCGCGTGTCGTCGGTCCGTGCCGTGAACCAGACCACGATGAAACCCTGTTCGCCTTGTTCGCGTCGGTACTCGGCTTCGACTTTCAACTCGATCGCCGCCACCGCCGCACGTCCATCGAGGATGCGTTCGAATGCCTGAGCGAGTTCGAGTGCCGAACCCGTGGGCCGCGTCGCGTACAGGCGCGCGAGCACGGCGCGCGCTTCGCGATCCTCGCCGTTCGCGACGGCGGCCTGCAGGGCTTCCAAGGCCGGCCGCCAGCGCAGGTCGACATCGTTGAGCGCGAGCACGCGCCCCCCCTCGACGGCCGAGGCGATGCGCGCGTCCAGCGGCTCGCTGCGCGTGGAGTTGCAGGCGCAGGCCAGCGCCACGAACAGGGTCCCTGCAAAAAGGCGAGAGCCCGCCGACGGGGTGTCGCAGCGGGCTCTCTCCGTACTCATCACGCGCCTCTTAGGCGTCTTCGGTCGCCGCGGTTTCCGATTCTTCCGCAGGAACTTCCGCCTTCGGCTTCTTCTCCTTCTTGGGAGCCGCCTCGCCACCTTCAGCCGGGGCCGCCGGCTGCGCCGCGAGCTTCTCGTTCTCTTCGAAGTCGGCGTGCACGAACGACAGGCCGATCTTGCGGTCTTCAGTGTCGACGCGGATCACGCGCACTTCGACCTTCTGGCCGGGCGTCAAAACATCCTCGACGCTGACGACCTTGCCCTCCGAGAGTTCGGAGATGTGCAGCAGGCCCTCGAGGTCTTCCTCGAGCTTCACGAAGGCACCGAAGTTGGTGATCTTCGTCACGTAGCCCGACAGCAGATCGCCGACGTGGTAGTTCTGCGGGATCGACTCCTGCCACGGGTCGGGCGAGAGCTGCTTTTTGCCGAGCGCGATGCGCTTCTTCTCCTTGTCGACCGAGAGCACGACGCAGGTCAGGCGATCGCCCTTCTTGACCATCTCGGACGGGTGCGTGACCTTCTTGGTCCAGCTCATGTCCGAAACGTGCAACAGGCCGTCGATGCCTTCTTCGATCTCGACGAAGGCGCCGTAGCTCGTGAGGTTGCGCACGGTGCCTTCGATGACGGTGCCGAGCGGGTAGTGCTCTTCGACCATGTCCCAGGGATTCGTCTCGGCCTGCTTCATGCCGAGCGAGATCTCCTGCTTCTGGTGGTTGTACTCGAGCACGACGACGTGGACCTTGTCGCTCGGCTTGACGAGTTCGCTCGGGTGGTTGATGCGCTTCGTCCAGCTCATCTCGCTGATGTGGACGAGGCCTTCGACACCGTCTTCGAGCTTCACGAACGCGCCGTAGCTCATGATGTTGACGACTTCGCCTTCGAGCTTCGTGCCGACCGGGTAACGGCTCTCGATGCCTTCCCACGGGCTCTGCGTCTTCTGCTTGAGACCCAACGCGATGCGCTCGCGGTCCTGATCGACGCGCAAGACGACGACTTCGATCTCCTGGTCGAGCTTGACCATCTCGCCCGGGTGATTGATGCGACCCCACGACATGTCCGTGATGTGCAGCAGACCGTCGATGCCGCCCAGGTCGACGAACACGCCGAAGTCGGCGATGTTCTTGACCGTGCCGGTGCGGATCTGACCGTCTTGAATGTCGCTGAGCAGGAATTCCTTCTGCTTCTGGCGCTCTTCTTCAAGGAGCTTGCGGCGCGACACGACGATGTTCATGCGCTCCGGATCGATCTTGATGATGCGCGCGCGCACCGGCTCGTTGAGGAAGTCCGAGATGTCGTGCGTGCGGCGCAGGTTGACCTGCGAAGCCGGGAGGAACACGTTGACGCCTTCGACGTCGACGAGCAGACCGCCCTTGATCTTGCGCTGCACGATGCCTTGGATCTCGTCGCCTTCTTTGTACTTGGTGCTCACGCGTTCCCACGCGCGCAGACGATCGGCGCGGCGCTTCGAGAGCGATGCGGTGTCGTTGTCGTCCAGACCCTCGTAGAACACTTCGTACGTCTCGCCGGCCTTCGGCAGCGTCTCACCGAATTCGGCGATCGCAATCTGGCCTTCGGACTTGCCGCCGATGTCCATGACGACGGTGCCGGTGCGCTCATCGACCGAGTCGACGCGCGCGTGCACGATGCTGCCCGGCTTCACATCCTTGATGGAGCTGTTCAGCTTCTCGTCGTACGCTTGAATGCTGATGCCACCGAGTGCGGCCTCGATCTCGCGGTCGAGTTCGGCCGGGTCGATGTCAAATTGTTTGATGCGGGTCCAGGCGGGAGCCATGGGGAATTTCGATCTTCTCTAGGGGTTTTGGGGGTTCGGGGCGCGTCGGGCTGACGCGCTAGGGCCCGAAAATGAGCGGAGGAGTGTAGCGGCCGACCCCGGTCCGGCGCCAGAACGGGGTACTGGCTCCCCTCGCTGGTCGTCCCTCCAGAGGCCGCGATCCCGGCGTTTGGGCGCGGGTCGACAAGCCGAGGGAGCCTGTTGCAGAGCCGCTCCGGAGGGTCGCCGCGCTCGGGACCAGCGAGGAGGGCCAGTATCGGTTCGAGTCCCGAGGAGGGGCCGGTACCGCCGCGGCCGCTCCGAAGCGCAGGATCTTGGAACCTGCCTCCCCGAGAAGGTGTCCAACAGGTAAGTTCGAGGCAAGCGGTCCTCGTTTTCGGCCTGCGGCCGCGAGACCGCATCGACGCCTCCCCACCCTGCGCGCCACGCACAAGGAGTTTCTAGATGAACTCGACCACCATCCGCACCGCTGCCGCTGTCCTCGGCCTGGCCTCGGCGACGTTTGCCCAGAGCTTCAACATCGACGTGGGCTCGACTACCTACCCGACTCCGAGCGCGGCGCTCGGTGCAGGGGCGGCTCAGCCCGGAACGTGGAACAGCAAGGATCCGGGCGTAGCAGGTCCGTTGGCGCTGGTCGACCTGAGCGGGGCGCCGACGGGCGTGACCTTCGCCCTGACGGCCGGCTCCGGCGGGGCTTTCTTTTCGAACAACGCGGGAACGACCGGCGACGACGAAGCGCTGATGGACGACGCGCAATTCCCGTCGACGGCGGGTGGGGCGACGTGGACGATCGCCGGCCTCGCCGCCGGCACCTATCAGGTCTTCACCTACGCGTGGGCCCCCGACAGCGCGAACTATCTATCCAATGTCAGCGTCAACGGCGGCCCGCCGACCTGTGTCGGCGGTGCCTGGCCAGGAACCTACACCCTAGGTGTGACGCACGCCGTAGACACCGTCGTGGTGCCGCCGGGCGGCTCGATCACGATCGCGTTCGTCAGCCCGCCGTGCGCCTCCTTCCACACCTTCAACGGGGTCCAGGTCAAGCTCGGCAGCACGCCGGGCGTGAGCTTCTGCCTCGGCGACGGTAGCGGCGCGGCATGTCCGTGCGGCAATACGGGCGCGACCGGCCACGGTTGCGGCAGTTCGGCCTTCCCCGGTGGAGCGATCCTCACGAACAGCGGTATCGCCGGTGCCTCGGCCGGAACGGACACGCTCGTGCTCACCGCCACCGACATCCCTGGACCGGGCTTGTTCTTCCAGTCCAACGGACTGTCCGCGTCACCGATTCCTTTCGGGGACGGTCACCTGTGCGCACAGGTCGGCATCATTCGGCTCGGTGTCGTGTTCCCGGCCTCGGGCGTAGCCTCGTACCCCGGTGGGCTGACGCCGAATCCGATCCACATCCAAGGTGGGGTGAACAACGGTGACACCAAGCACTACCAGTGCTGGTATCGCTCGGTGCCCGGCTTGTGCAGTGCGAACAACTACGACCTGACGCAGGGGCTGACCCTCGTCTGGGGGCCCTGAGACTTCCGGCCTGGAACGCTGGTCTGGGGTTGGCGCCCCGCATTTCGAGGATGGGGCGCCTCCCCCCACGCCGTGCCGCGGCCGCGCTCGGGCGCCCGGTTGCGGCACGCCCCAAGGATGGGGTGCAGAACCAACCTCATTTTTTTGGGAAACATACCGCACCCAAACACGCGCAGGCCGCGTCCAATAGGAGCAGCGGCCCGGCGCCTACCCCCCTCCCGCCGTGCATCGGCGCGGGGGTAGCCCACGATCCGCCAACGGACGCGGCTGGAGGCCGTCCGCGTTCGCCCCCACGTGGCCTCTTTTCTTGGGAGTCCCTATGCACATGCGCACCCTTCTCGTGGCCGCGTTCGCGGTCTCGCTCGCAAGTTCCTCCACGGCGCAGAACATCAACGTCGATGTCGGCAATGCCGCCGTCATTCCTGCCGCGACCTACGGTGCTGCGGCGCTACAGCCCGGCACCTGGAATCCGGTCACGTCGCTCGTGCTCGGATCGCCGCAAGCGCTGCTCGGATTGAACGGCAGCGCGATTCCCGCGACGTTGACGCTGGTCCAAGGCACTTCCTTCGATGGCATCTTCGACAACCCCGGCACGAGCGGCGACGACCAGGCCTTGATGGACGACTACCAGGACGGCGGCGCGAATCCGATCTGGATGTTCTCCAACCTCGATCCGGGCAACTACACGGTCTACACCTACGCCTGGGCGCCGGACGGCGCGACCTTCATCGACCAGGTGACCTGCGGCACCATCGATCCGCCGCAAAACTGCGGCGGCGCCTGGCCGGGCGCGCATACGCTCGGCATCACGTACACGAAACACCGCGTCACCGTGCCCGCGGGTGGGTCGATCACGATCTCGATCACGATCGTCCAGACCTACACGACGGTGAACGGCTTCCAGATTCGCCTCGAGGACACGCCCACGACCAGCGGCTGTCTGGGCGACGGCACCGCGACGGCCTGCCCGTGCGGGAACAGCGGCGCGACCGGCAACGGTTGTGCGAACTCGACCTTTGCAGCCGGTGGTCGACTGAGCAGCACCGGCCTCGCCGGCGCCTCGGCGGGTACCGACACGCTCGTGCTCACCGCCTCGAACATCCCGGGCCCGGGCTTGTTCTTCCAGTCGAACGCGCTCAATCCTCAGATCGCCTTCGGCGACGGACACCTGTGCGCCTCGTCCGGCATCATCCGCATGGGAGTCGTGTTCCCGACGGGCGGGGTCGCGTCCTACCCGGGCGGCCTCACGCCGAACCCGATCCACATCGCAGGCCTCGTGAACAACGGCGACATCAAGAGCTACCAGGTCTGGTACCGCGACGCGGCCGTGTTCTGCACGCCTTCGACCTTCAACCTGACGCAGACCTTGACGCTGCAGTGGGGACCGTGACGGACAGGCCCTGACTCGGGCCCGAAGCAGGCGGCCGTCGCGCTCCTCTGTGGAGTGCGGCGGCCGCTGAATTTCGAACGCGATCCTCAGTCGATCGGCTTCAGCGACTTGTACGTTCCGTCGCCGATCAGCGCGCGCATCGAAGCGACCAACTGCTCTTGCGCGTCCTCCCGGCTCGAGTCGATCGGCGCGCCGAAGCGCAGCGCGATCTTCTTCGGGAACGGGATGTAGCGCCCGCGCGGCCAGGCCTCGTAGGCGCCGCGGATGCCGACCGGAACGATCGGCACTTGCGCCATGCGCGCCGCCAGCAGCGCCCCGCCTTTCAACTCGCCGAGCTTGCCGTCGCGCGTGCGCGTGCCTTCGGGAAAGATGATGACACAGTCGCCGAGTTCGAGGTGCTCGGCCATCGCGCGCAGCGCCTTGCGATCGCTGGAGCCGCGCTTCACCAGCACGGCGCCGCACTGGCGCATGGTGTAGCCGAGCCACTTCCAGTTCGCGAGCGTGTCGCGCGCGACGAAGGCGACGTGGCGCGGCACGAAGCCGCCCAGGAGCAGGATGTCGCTGAAACTCTGGTGGTTGCACGCCAGGACGAGCCCGCCTTCACGCGGCAGATGCTCGAGCCCTTCGACGCGCATGCGATGCCAGATCTTGCCGTAGAGCCAGGTCGATTTCTGGCAGAAGTGGTAGACCCACGTCTTCGTGACGAGCACCGGTTCGCCGGACTCCGCGGGTTGTGAAACGAGACCTTCTTCGCTCTTCATGCGCGACGATGATTCAGGACGCTGTTGCGGCGGAACGGATCCGAGTCAGCATGATCTCGGCGACAGCGCGCGCATCCATTCCGTCGGTCTGGATCACGATCGCACCGTCGGCGATCTTGAGCGGCGAATCCTTGCGCGTCGAATCGTCGTGGTCGCGCCGCTGGATCTTCTGCAAGGTTTCGGCGTAGAGCTCGGGTTGATCGAGTTCGTTCACGCGTCGGCGAGCGCGCTCCGCGCTGGAGGCGTCCAGGTAGAACTTGAACCCGGCCCCGGGAAACACGACCGAGCCGATGTCGCGTCCCTCGGCCACGATCCCGCCGCGCTTTTCGGCCTCGATGCGCTGCAACGGCACGATCGCAGCGCGCACGCCCGGATGCGCCGAGACCGGCGACACCGCATCGGTCACGGCTTGCGAGCGTATCGCCGGTTCCCCGGGGCGCCCGTCGACGCGAATCGCGCCGGTCGAGTCGAAGGTCAGCTTGATCGCACGTGCGATGCGCGCGCAGCCGTCGGCATCGTGTGGGTCGACGCCGCGCTCCAGCGCCATCCACGTGACGGCGCGGTACATCGCGCCGGTGTCGAGGAAGGTCAGCCCGAGCGCTTGTGCGACGAGTCTCGCGACGGTGCTCTTGCCCGCCGCCGCGGGTCCGTCGATCGCGATCAGGCGCAGAGGCCCGCTCGCCGCGCTCGGCAGCAGGACTTGCGCACGCTCGCTTTGTGTTCCGATTCCGGATTCACCCACCGTCAGCTCTCCCTTCGCATCCACTTTGACCGCATCGCGCGCGCCGCCGAAGGCATCCACCACGACGAAGCGGATTCCGCCTTCCAAGCGCTCATCTCGAAACTCGTGGGCATGACCGCACACGAGTGTATCGCAACGCGCCGCCCGCGCCGCGGTCACGACGGCGGAGCGCTGGATCGACTTCTCGTCCGGCAGCTTGGCGGCCAGCGCGCGCACCGATTCGCGCCGCAGCCGGCGCGCCACCCTGGAGCCCAGGGCCAGCGGCACGCGCGGCGCGAGCCACAGGATCGGCCGCGAGCGCAGCACGCGCCGCAGGCGCACGTAGCCGACGTCCTTCGTGCACAGCGTGTCGCCGTGGATGAACAGCAGGCGCCGTCCGTCGCACAGCGCCACGAATCCGTCGGCGTGCAGACGCGCACCGGTGCGCTCCGCGAACGAACGATCGAGGAGGAAGTCGCGGTTGCCCGGCACGAGTTCGATGCCGATGCCGCGCTGCGTGCAGGCCGCGAGCGCAGCGAGCACGCGCGGCGCGCCCTTTTCGCGCGCCTGCGCCGGACCGACCCACACGTCGAACAGATCGCCGAGGATCACGAGGCGCGTGACGTCGCCGAGTTGATCCAGCCAGCGCGCGAACGGCTCGACGCGCTCCGGATCGGCGACGTCGAGGTGCAGATCGGCGATGACGAGCGCGCGCGGGCCCAGTTCGATTTCGCTCGTCACGCCGCGCATGATGCGAGTTGACCCGCCGGTTCCTCAAGCATCGCCGTTGTCGCCCGGTGCGTCGATGCCGAAATCGCGCAGTTTTTCCCACAGGACCTTGCGCGAAATCCCCAGGAGATCGGCGGTTTGCGTGCGGTGTCCGCCGGTCGCCTCCAGCGCGCGCTTCAAGTGCGCGATCTCGGTCGTGCGCAAGACCTCGCGCAGCGGGCGCACCTCGTCGACCACCTCGACGGCTCCGCGCCAGCGCGGATCGATCGGCAGCAGGTCTTCCTGGGCCAGTTCGGAGTTCGCGCCGGCCAGCGCGATCGCGCGTTGCACCGCGTTCTCGAGTTCGCGCACGTTGCCGTTCCACGGCGCGCGATCGAGCAACGCCAAGGTCGAGCGCGAGACCGTATAGGCGCGGCCCTTGCCGTGGCGCTCGATCAAGGCCTGCACCAGCAAAGGTACGTCGCCCTTGCGTTCGCGCAACGGCGGCAACACGACCGGCACCACGTGGATGCGGTAGAACAAGTCCTCGCGGAACTTGCCCTCGCGCACCAGATCGCGCAGGGAGACTTTCGTCGCGGCCAGCACACGGATGTCGATTTCGCGCGTCTCTTCGCCGCCCAGTCGCTCGAAATTGCGCTCCTGCAGGACGCGCAAGAGCTTGACCTGCACCGCCAACGGCATGTCGTCGATGTCGTCGAGGAACAGCGTGCCGCCGTGCGCCAATTCGAAGCGCCCGCGGCGCTCCTTGCGCGCGTCGGTGAAGGCGCCCTTCTCGTGACCGAACAGTTCGGCTTCGAGCAGCGTCTCGGGCAGCGCCGCACACGAGATCGGGATGAACGGGCCGCGCTTGCGCTGCGAGAGCTCGTGGATCGCGAGCGCGATGCGCTCCTTGCCCGTGCCGCTTTCGCCCTGGATCAGCACGGTCGCATCGGTCGCGGCCACGGTGCGCACGCGTTCGAACACCTTCAACATGGCGTCGGAGGCACCGACGATGCCCTCGAACGAGAGATCATGGGACAGGCGCGCACGCAGCTCCTTGTTCTCGCTCTCGAGCGCACGCACGCGCGCGAAGGTCTCGATCATGTTGACGATCGCTTCGTTGCGGAACGGCTTCTGCACGTAGTTCGAAGCCCCGAGGCGCATCGCTTCGACGACCGAATCGATCGACGCGTAACCCGTGATCACGATCACCGGACGCGTGCGGTCGAGTTCGACCGAGCGTTGCAGGACGGCCATGCCGCCTGCGCCGGGCATGCGCATGTCGGTCACGACCACTTCGGGGCGTTGCTCCTCGAGCGCTTGCAGCGCCGCTTGCGTGTCGGCCGCCGCGATGACGTGGTGTCCGGCGGCGGTCAACGCGTCCCCGAGCGTCACCGCGATCGTGACCTCGTCTTCGGAGAGCAGCACGCGCATGGTGGTACCGTCGCGATCAGGGCCGGCCTTCGACCAGACGCCCGCCGCCGGCCGCGATGGCGTCGGACAGGGCGTTCTCGGTCGCGGAGTACATGGCGTCGTGGTACACGAGGCCTTCGTGCTCGTTGGACACGGCGCCGATGCTGAGCGTGACCTGCGTGCGCCGCAGTTCGCCTTCGAGCTTCAGCGCGCGCGCCTCCTTGAGCAATCGCTCGGACATGAGGCGCAGGCCCTTGCCGTCGGTGTGCGGCAAGACCGCGAGCAGGCGATCGTCAGCCGTACGTCCGATGAAGTCGCTGCCGCGGGTGGCGTTCTCGAGCAGCTTCACGACCGCATGGAAGACCGCTTCCTTGGCGTCGTAGCCGTGCGCATCGCGCACCGCTCCCAGCGTGTCGATCGACACCATCGCACAGACGAGCGGATAGCGGTAGCGCTGCGCGCGCCCGAACTCGACGCGCATCACGTGCTGGATCTGCGCGACGGAATAGAGCTCGCGGCTCTCCGCGTGCGTGGGCTTCTCGGCTTCGGGCTTCATGGTGTCCTGAGTCGGAATCGGCGGATCGACGATTCGGCGCGTGACCTTGTAGCGGATCCGCCGCTCGGCGTCACGGTTCGAAGTGCGCCGTAGCCTGGGCTCGCCGGACGGACTATCTTGAAAGTTCGCGTCCCCACGCGTTGCCAGGCCCACGTCACCCGTCCCACGACGAGTCAGCGAAAAACGATGCACGCCCTCCTCGCCGTCCTCTCGCTCGCGCTGCCCGCCGTCGAGGATTGGACCCCCCTTCACGCCCCGTCGGTCTGCCTGCGCGGGTCCGAAGCGCCACTGCCGCCGCTCTTGTCCTCGGGGTCGCATCTCGAACTCGTGCGCGGCGAGATTCCGGGCACCGCGGAAGACAGCGGACCGTTGTTGCCCTACTCGACCTTCCTGCAAATGGTCGAGGAAGATGCGCGCTCGCGCAGTGCGCGGCTCGAAGTCCAGCGCTTCCAAAACGGCGCACTCGTGCGCGGGGACGCCGCGACGATCGCGGCGGCGCGTGCCGTACAAGCGGCGCTCGATGCGGCCGGGCGCGCGCTCGATGTCGACGTCTCGGTCAGGATCGCGCCCTCTCACTCGCCGACGGGCGGCGGAGCAGGCGACCTCGGCTTTCAACGGCGGGTGCGCTCCGGCGACACGACCTTCTTCGGTACGCGCGACATGACGACCTTCGTCGCCGGCTTCGACGTCGAGGTCGCCGACAACAGCGGCAGCAGCACACCCGTCATGGGACGCGCGCACCACGGCATCGGCTTGCACTTGACCGTGTGTCGCATCGACGGCGGCCGGCGCGTGCACCTCCAAGGCGTGTTCGATGCGGCCGAGATCGCCGAGACGACCGCCTTCGATCCGGGGACGCCCGACCTCGGCGTCATGCAGCAACCGCGCGTGGTGTTCGCGCAAGTCGCTTTCGCGGGCACGGTCGATTCCGCCGGCAAGTTGTCCGTCGTGGTGAACGGTGCACCGCTCCAGAACACGCAGTGGACGCTCGAGATCCAGGCGCGCACGCAGCCCGATCCGGCGCCCGATGCGCCTTTGAACGCGAGCTTCGTCGTGTTCGATCTGGGCTTCGCAGCCGCCACGTCCCGCGGCGAGAGCGCGGGCTTGAATGCTCTCTTCTACGGCCAGAACGGCGGATCGCGCGAGACCGGCCTGGGCTCGCTGCCCCCGTCGGCGATCGCGTCGCTGGTCGAATCCGCGCGTGCAGCGGGACCGCGCGGCGCGCGCGCTCCGCTCTACTGGAGTGATCGGATCCTGATCGTCCCGCGTTCCGACGCGGCCGCACTGGCCGAGGCGCGGGCACTCGTGCGCGGGATCGAAGCCGTGCGCTTGCAAGAGACACAAGTCGAGTTGGCCCTCGGTCCTGTGTCGGCGCAATTGCCGGTGTGCGCCGCCTCGCCTGGACGCTTCGTCGTCGGCACCGAGCGACCTCTGGTCGTGGAATACCGTTTGGAAGTCGCACCTCAGGTCTGGATGCCGTCGCCGATCGTGGAGACGACCTTCAACGGCACGGCCTTCGATCTCACGGCGCAAGGCGACGGCGTGAGCGCCGCACTCTGGTCGGCGACCAGCGGACCGATCGTCGAACTGGCGCGCGAAACGGCTCAGGTCGGGAGGCTGCAAACCGTGACACGGCGCGTGAACTGCGCCGTGGCACGCGCCGAACAAGACGCGCCCGCGCGCATCGCACTCTCGGGGACAGACGTAGACGTGGCCGTGATCCGTTGCCGGCGTCCATGAGCGATCGCGATCTAGCGGCGAGCGTTTGCGCCCTGGGGGGGTGCACCCTCATCTCGCCGCGCGAGCCTCGTTTTTGCATTCGGAGTCGCGCCGCGAACGCGCTCAGCAATCTATACTCGGCGATGGCTTCCCTGATCGAGCCGCGCGAACCGATGCAACGCATCCACTCCCACACCCCCACATCTTGAAGCTGGGCCTCAATCAATCCGCACGACTCGAGCAGCGGATGCTCCAGTCCCCGCAGATGATCCAGGCCATGCAGATCCTGCAGATGCCGGCGCTGGATCTGGAGGCGCGCATCCAACAGGAACTGGTCGAGAACCCCTTCCTCGAGATCGAAGACGGTGCGGCGGAGTCTGCCGAGGGCGACGACGGAACCGGGTTGGACGCTTCGAGCGCGCAACCTGAGTCCGCCGCGCTCACGAAGGACGAGCGGCGCGAGGAAGCGGGCGTCGAGAACATCCTCGAGGAGTTCGAGCGCTACGAGCGCGACTTCGGCGACGGACGCCAGACGCGTTCCTCCAGCGGGGACGACGCCGACAAGAAGATGGAGGCGATGGCCAACACGCCGGACGTCGACAAGAACCTGGCTGAAGTCCTGATCGAGGAACTCGCCATCCTCGACCTGGACGAACGTCGCCGCGCGTTGGCCGAATACCTCTTGTACTCGCTCGACGACCGCGGATTCCTGGACAGTCCACTGGAAGAGATCGCGCTCGAGTGCATGCGCCCCGAAGAGCCGGGCGAGGAACCGCTGGTCGGCCCGAACGAACCACCGGTCACGGTCGAAGAGCTGGCATCGATCCTGAACGAGATCCGCAGCATCAGCCATCCGGCGCTGGGTGCGCGCGACTTGAAGGAGGCGTTGGTGCTGCAGCTCGAAGCGCTGGGCTACGCGCCCGACGGCTTGTTGACGCTGATCGTGCGCGAACACCTCGACGACCTGCGCGAAAATCGGCTGCCGCGGATCGCGAAGAGCACCGGCAAGTCGATCGAAGAGATCAAGGAAGCGCTGGACGTGCTCAAGACGCTCGAGCCGACGCCGGGCGCGGGCTTCGGTGAAGTGCGGGCGGACGTCATCGTCCCCGAAGTGATCGTCGAGGAACAAGACGGCGAATACGAAGTGCGCCTCGACCGCGCCAGTACGCCACGCCTGCGGCTCTCCTACGCCTACCGCGAATATCTCAAGAACGCCAAGAAGGGCGACGGCGTGCGCGAATGGGTCAAGACGCGCATCGAGAACGCCAAGTGGTTCTTGGACGCACTCGCACAGCGCCAGTCGACGCTCGAGCGCATCGCGAACGTGATCTTCCAACGGCAGCGCGCCTTCCTCGACCGCGGCGTTCAGGCACTCAAGCCGTTGCGCATGCAAGAGGTCGCGGACGAAGTCGGCGTGCACATCTCGACCGTGTCGCGTGCGGTGTCCGGCAAGTACGCACAGACGCCGCGCGGCATCTTTGCGTTGAAGTACTTCTTCATCGGCGGCACGCAGACCGAATCGGGCGAAGTGCAGAGCCAGACGAGCATCAAGCAGCGCATCGCCGAACTGGTCGCGGCGGAGGATCCGACTCACCCGCTCTCCGATGAGGAGTTGGCGGTGAAACTCGAGCAGAAAGACCACGTGAAGATCGCGCGGCGCACGGTGACGAAGTACCGCAAGGCCTTGTCGATCCCGTCTTCGAGTCAGCGCAAGCAGTTCTAAGGCGGAAGCGAGCTGTCCACCGCAGGCAGCGGCGAGTCACAGGTGTGACACGCCACGGCTGCACACCGCGCAACCGGCAGGTGCGCTGCACTCACGCACCCGGCTCGGTTCGCGTCCATTCGCGGGGCTCACCTTCCCCGCCCCCACCGATTCGCAGGCGACACCGAACTCGGTCACGCAACGCTTCCATGCCGACATCGAACCGGCCCCCTCAACGTTTCCGGTCCGACAGCGAACTCAATCCACGTTCGCTTCCAGTCCGACACCGAACCTGAGCCCCACAACGCTTCCAGTCCGACATCGAACCCACCCCACAACGCTTCCAGACCGACGCCGAACTCACCCCACCTGTCCCCACCCCATTGTTGACCTCCTGGTTCGCGATTTGCGCAGTGGCGTTCGTCCGAGTTTGACCGTACCGAGCCAGGCTCGTGTGGTGCATCTTCGCCGGCGTAGAGCCGCGCGCCGGCGCGCGGCTCTACAGCGGCGAAGATGCACCA
>JAEUIA010000071.1 GCA_016795245.1 Planctomycetota bacterium
CGAGGTCAACAATGGGGTGGGGTCTGGTTGGGTGAGTTCGGTGCCGGTATGGAAGTGTTGAGGGGTGGGGTTCGGTGTCGGTCTGGAAACGTTGCGGGGTGCGTTCGGTGTCGGACTGGAAGTGTTGTGGGGTGTGTTCGGTGCCGGTCTGGAAACGTTGTGGGGTTGGGTTCGGTGCCGGGGTTGAAGCGCTACGTACGTTTCACGGCTGTTTTCTGCCCGATTCGCCGGCGTAGAACCGTGCGTCGGCGCGCGGTGCTCCACCGGCGAATCGGGGAGAAAATGGCCGTGTAACGTATCGTTGGGCCGCGCAACGACGGTGAGAACGGCGGAGTGGAGCCTCACTCCGTCCTGTCTACTTCAGCTTCTCCCAATACTCCGCCGGCATGTCGTGCGCGATCTTCAGCGCGCCGTTCGCGCCGCCGTAGATCGGCTCTTCGATCCGCAGAACCTTGCCGGCGCCGAGCCGCTTGTGCATCTCCGCTTCGATGGCGAGGTCTAGACCTCGGATCTGGCTTCCGCCGCCCGCGAGCAGGACGCGGTCCTTCAAGCGCTGCTGGAATTCGGGGTCGAAGGTCGCGATCAACTGCCCCAGGCCCTCGACCATCGGCGGCACGATCGATCGACAGGCGGTGCGCAAGTCCTCGGTGATGTCGAACGGGGTCGGTCGGCCTTGCACGGGCAGGTCCACGATCACCGGCGGCATGTTGTCCGACACCGAAGCGTGTCGTTCTTTGATCGTCTGGATCATGCGCATCGAGAACTGAGCCTCGGGATAGCGCTTCTTGATCATCGACGACAACAGTTCGTCGACGTAGTCGCCTGCGAACGTGTTCGTGAGCTGGTCGCTGTCCTCGGGCATCGTTCCGTGCATCCGACACAGGTCGGTCGTGCCGGCACCGATGTCGATGACGAGTACATCGTCGAGCATGTCCAGACCGTACGCGACGGCGAACGGCTCGGAGCACAACATCACGCTGTCCACGGTCTCCCGCGCGGCCTTGATGATCGCGTCCTTGTGGTGGATCGCGGCTTGGGCCGGCACCCCGATCACGGCGTAGATCAGTTCGTCCTTGCGCGGCAACGCGATGCGGATGATCTCGCGGATCAGGTCCGCGGCGGCCTTCATGTTGCCTTCGACATCCGTCGAGGTGGTGTTGCTGCTGAGCTTCAATACACCCGCCGCCAGCGGACGGTAGAAGTTCAAGCTGAGGCGATGTTGGACGGCTTCGTCACCGAACAGCACGTCCTTCTTGAGCAGCTTCTTGCTGACGACGTCCTTTGGATATCCGACGTGCGAGCTGAGCGTCACGCGCTGTCCGTTGCTCGATGCAACGGATGTCCGTGAGGTGCCGAGGTCGATCCCCAGGTAGAGAACGCCGTGATCCTTTTCGGGTTCGCCGTCTTGCTTCTTGGTCGCGCTGCTCATGATCTGAAAACTCGCTTGTCGCCCAGGTTGGGCGCCTGTTCGCTCACTTCTTGTCGAATGGTGTACCCGGTCCGGGCTTGAGGCGCAGCTTCAACTCGAAGTTGGCCTCGAAGATGGTCTTCATCATCTCGCGCTTGCGCTCGTAGAGCTGAGCGTCGGCTTGAAGACCTTGAACGGTGCTGTAGATCGACGCGATGCCGAGGTCGATCCCCTTCATGTTCGCGACGCGCCGCAACTCGTCTTCGGTGACGCCCAGAATGTGGGTCAGCTTGGCGATGCGGCGCTCGAGGACGTCGAGTTGACGATCCTTGTCCACGTCGCTGCCCGCGGCGACGGCTACTTTCTGGTCGTGGAAGGAGCGGATCGCGGCGGCAATGCTGTCCGGCGGCATCGCCTCGAGCGATTCGATGTCGAAGCCCGACGCCACGAGCTTGTCGAGCAGCGCCTTGCCCAGCGTTTCCTCGCGCGTGAGTTCGCGCGGCGCAGGCGCTTGCGGGCGTGGTGGCGCGTGGATGACCAGGGGTTTCTCGCCCTCGCCTCCACCCGCGCGCCGACGCTTGTTCTCGTACAGCGCGTACAGCTCGGTTTCGACGAAGCGGTCGCCGCCCCCCGCGTCCGCGACGGCCAGACCGTCGTCCGCCACGGCCAGCAGCGTCTCGAAGGAACTCGCTGACTCGTCCCGGTTGTGCGCGACGCCGATCGACAGGGAGATGCGCAAGGAGCGCCCGTCGCGATCGAAGCGCAGCTTGCGCGCGCTCACGATCAGACGCTTGGCGAGCATCTGCCCGGTCTCGGGCGTCGTATGCGGGAACACGGCGAGAAAGCGGTCGTCTTGCGTGATGCCGAGGTGGTCGCTGTCGCGCATCGAATCGCGCATCAACGCCGTCACGGTGCGCAGGATCTCGTCCTTGGACTCGACACCGTACAGATCGTGGAGCTGGTCGAGCCGATCGATGGCCACGCGCATGCAGACGAGCGGAAACTTGTGCCGGCGCGCGCGCTCGAATTCGACGCGCATGAGGCTCTCGACCTCGGCGCCGGAGAACAACCCCTGGCCCGCGTCGCTCATTCGGACAGTCTGAAAATCGGGCATGAGGCTAGCTCGCGGCGGCGCGCGCTGGGCCGCACACACAAGCCGCTCGGCGCAGAGATGTCAACCCCGGCGCGCCGGAGAACACGACCGGGGGGCACGCGGGTATTCCGGCGCGGAGAATCACGTGGAAGGAATCGACGCGCCGAGCGGTGCTTCTTGAGAGCGCGGGCTGCGTTCCGGAAAGAATTGCGATACCGTGGGAGGAGCCCCGGAGATTTCACGAATGCGCACTCTTGCCAAAGCCCTGCTTTCCCTGCCTGCCTTGCTGTTTCTGTTGAGCCCCACGGCCCGCGCCGGCGGCCAGGAGCCCTCCAGCCTGCTCATCTACCCCGAATTCGACAATCGGCCGGGTCAGATCAGCATCCTGACGGTCACGAACACGAACGGCGACACGGTCAACGGCTCGGTTAGGGTCCACTTCGTGTACGTCGACTCGGCGACGTGTCTCGAGACCAACCTGCTCTTGACCCTCACGCCGCGCGACACGGTCACGTTCCTCTCGAGCGTCCACGCCGCCAACATGCAGCGCGGCTACGCCTACGGTTGGGCGGTGCACCCGCAGACCGGCAAGGCGATCGATTTCGACCACCTCATCGGTTCGCTCGGGCGCGTCGACGGTGTGTCGATCTTCGATTGGTCCGTGCAAGCGCTCGCGTTCCAAGGCCGGCCCGGCGCCGGACTGAACACCGACGTCAACAACAACGGCAAGCCCGACCTCGACGGCATCGAGTACGACAAGGCGCCCAACAAGATCTACCTGCCGCGCTTCTTCGGTCAGTTCCCCGAGCCGGCGCCACGCAACCTGCCGCTCGCGGACTTGATCCTGTTTCGTCCGCTCGGCCCCACGGGCAGCACGACGACGACGGCGTTCTTGATCTGGAACGACAACGAGGAAGTGTATTCAGCTTCGTACTCGTTCTCATGCTGGACGCGCGTGCGCTTGTTCTCGATCTCCGGTGCGTTCGGTCAGACGTTCCTGTCGTTCACCAATCATGCGCCGAACGAAGTCCTCGGCATGCCCACGACCGAATCGGGCTGGTTCGAAGTGCGCGGACAGGTCGCGACGTCCTCCACCGGACAACAGACGCCGAATCCCGCGATCTTCGGCCTGCTGGTCGAGCACCGTCCGAACAGCTGCGCCGATCTGCCCTTCGTCGAGCGCCAGCCCTAGCACCCCGTAATGACTGATTCGGCTGGTGCCAGTATCGAGTCAGGCTCCACTCCGCCGTTTTCGTCGGCGTCGTTGCGGTGACGGGTCGAAGGTGACCGTACGGAGCCAGGCTCCTGTGGTGCAAACTCGCCGGCGTTGAACCGCGCGCAACCGGCAAGCCGCGCGCCGGCGAGTTTGCACCACAGGAGCCTGGCTCCGTACGGTCAAACTCAACCAGCTTCCGCAACAGCGGCGACGAAAACGGCGGAGTGGAGCCTGACTCCGTACCGTGAATCACAACCGACGCCTCAGCCGCACGTGTCGAGGTCGTCGCCGTCGTCC
>JAEUIA010000037.1 GCA_016795245.1 Planctomycetota bacterium
TGGTGCAAACTCGCCGGCGTAGAACCGCGCGCAGCCGGAAGACGTGCCGTCGGCGAGTTTGCACCACAGGAGCCTGGCTCCGTACGGTCAAACTCGATCACGTGCCGAAAGCACGGCACCGAAGACGGCGGTACGGTCAAGCGGAGCCCCCTCCCACGGAAAGCTCTTCCCAGGGTGGAGGGATCGTTGATTCCGGTGCATGATTGATGCGTCCGGCTCGCGCAGGATCTCTCTCCATGTACCGTTCGAAAACTCTCACTCTCGCGCTCCTCGCCGCCGTGTCGCTTCAGGGAGCGCTCGCCGCCCACGACGGCGACCCCAAGCTCCTCGACAAGCAACCCGCCTATCCGGGGAAGGGTTGGCGCAATTCGCAGCGCTTGCTCGGCGCGCAACAAGCACCGTTGCCGGGCGGGCAACCCGTCGTCGCGCAGTCTGCGCAGTCGAGTTCACAATCCCAGTTCGCGCGCTCCAACGTGACCTTGCTGTCGTGGATCTCGCTGCCCGAGTTCGGACTGGGCTCAGGCGCGAACGGCAACAGTTGTTTCGGCTACACGTCGCCGTCGGGTCGCGAGTACGCGCTGATGGGGCACTCCGCCGGAATGGCGATCGTCGAAATCACGCAACCGGGCAACCCCGTGATCATCACGACGATCCCGGGCAACACGAGCCTGTGGCGCGACGTGCGCACGTTCGGGCACTACGCCTACGTCGTCACCGAGAACAACGGCGGCATCCAGGTCGTCGACCTCGCCAACATCGACAACGGAACCGCACCGCTCGTCAACACCGTCACGACCGGCGGCTCGGGCAACACGCACACCCTGGAGATCAACACGACTTCGGGTTTCCTGTACCGCGCCGGCGGAGCAGGCAACGGCTTGCGCATCTACGACCTGAACGCGAATCCTGTCAATCCGCCGTTCGTCGGCATGTGGGCGGATCGCTACGTGCACGAGGCACAGGTCGTGTCGTATCCGGGTCGCGAGATCGCGATCTGTTGCGGCGGCCTGAACGGCGGCTTCACCGACACGGGTATCGACATCGTCGACGTCACGAACAAGTCGAACCCCGTCTCGCTGCAACACGTCGTCTACGGTTCGCCGGGTTATTCACACCAGGCGTGGCTCACGCCGGACGGTCAGTTCCTTTACCAGAACGACGAGACGGACGGACGGCCTTACACACGCGTGTTCGACGCCTCCGGGTTGGGGAATCCAACGCCCACGCTCACGTACCTCGGCGAATTCCAGAACGGCACGAGCGTCGATCACAACCTCTACACCAAGGGCAATCTGATCTACGAAGCCAACTACCGCTCAGGCTTGCGCGTGTTCGATCGCTCGGCCAGCTCGGTTTCACCGACGCTCGTCGCGTGGTTCGACACCTATCCCGAAGACAATTCGAACGGCTACAACGGCCTGTGGAACAATTACCCGTACTTCCCGAGCGGTGTCGTGATCGGCAGCGATTTGGAGCGCGGCCTGTTCGTGTGGTGGATCGGCACGCCGCAGATCGCGATCTCGTATCCCGATGGCCTGCCGACGATGATCGATCCGGCCGGTGACACGCTGCGTGTACGGCTCACCGAAGGTGTCGCCGGGCAGCTGACGGCCGGTACAGCAAAGCTGTGGGTGAACACTGGCGCAGCATGGACATCGTCGAATCTCGTGCCATTGAGCGGCAACGACTACGCGGCGGTCTTTCCCTCGGCACCGTGCGGTACGTCGGTCAAGTTCTACATCGCGGCGCAGAGCACGAACGGCATCGTGTGGACTGCGCCCGAACTTGCGCCCGAGCAATATGAGTGCGTCACATCCGGCTTCGCATCCACGGCATTTGGAAGCTACGACTTCGAGACCGGCGCCGGTTGGCAGGGTGCGATCGCCGGCGACACCGCAACCGCCGGCGCGTGGTCGCGCGTCAACCCGATCGGCACGATCGCGCAACCCGAGGACGATCACAGCCCCGAGCCGGGAACGGTTTGTTGGGTGACGCAGAACGGATTCAGCGGCGGTGCGGCCGATGCTGCGGACGTCGACGGAGGCTACACGACGCTGCGTTCGCCAGTCTGGAACATGTCGCTGCCTGATACGTGGGTGATCAGCTACTGGCGCTGGTACTCGAACGACAAAGGTCCCGCCCCGAGCAGCGATGTATTTCGAGTCGACGTCTCGAACGACGGCGGCAGTTCGTGGCTCAACGTCGAGACGGTCGGCCCCGGCGGACCCGAGGCGAGCGGCGGCTGGTATCAGCACGAATTCACCGTCAACGACTTCTTCACGCCGAGTGCGAACGTGCGCGTGCGCTTCGTGGCCGAAGATCTGGGCGCAGATTCGCTCGTCGAAGCTGCCGTCGACGACCTGACGATCACGCGCATCACCTGCACCGGCATCCGTTCCTTCTGCTTTGGAGACGGGACGGCTTCGCCCTGTCCGTGCGGAAACGTCGGAGCCGCCGGAGCGGGTTGTGCGAACTCGCAGTCGCTGTCCGGTCGCCTCACGGGAGGCGGCACACCCACGGTCGGCGCGGACACTCTGATCCTGACTGCATCGCAGCTCAGCGTCGGCACGACGCTGCTGTTCTTCCAAGGCACGAGTGCGGCGAATGGCGGCCTCGGCATTCCCTTCGGCGACGGCTTGTTGTGCGCTTCGGGTTCATTCCTGCGGCTCGGCGTGACGCTCGCGAACGGAAGCGGAGTCGCGAGTTATCCGGGCGCCGGCGATCCGTCGGTGTCGGTGATGGGCCTCGTCCCGGCCGGCGCGTCGCGCACGTACCAGGCCTGGTATCGCGACGCGGTCGTCTATTGCACGAGTGCGACCAACAACCTGACGAACGGCGTCTCGGTCAGCTGGCGCTGAGCGCGAACGCGGATCACCTGGAGTCGCTCGCCACGGACTCGTAGACTCCGCGCGAGCCTGTTCAGCTTGGTGCACGCGATCGAAGGTCCCCCTCACAGCCGCCCGCGCCCGCGTGGAATCGCGGTGTGCGGATACGTGGTGCTTGCCGCGTTGGGATTCGCCTCCACGAGTTGGTTGGTGAGCCGCGTGGTGCCGTGGCCCGAAGACTACGGCCTGCGTGCGAAGTATGACTACTTCAAGCAACACAAGGACGAGTACGACGTCGCGTTCGTGGGCTCGAGCCGGCTGTTTCGCGGCGTGGATCCGCGCATCGTCGACGCCGGCTTGCGCGAGCAGGGCGTCGAAGCGCGCTCGATCAACCTGGCGATCGGCGGGATGACCGGATTCGAGAGCGATTTTTTCGTGCGCGAAATCGTGCGCCTGGAACCGGCGCGGCTGAAGGTGATCGTGCTGGAGGACCAACCCTGGGATCCGAACAGCTACTTCCTCGGGAACACGTTCTCGAGCCGCAACGTGTTCTGGCACACGCCCGCGGAGACGGTCTCGGCCTTGCGGTCTGTCTGGTCTGTGGATGCACCGCTCACCGATCACGTCGAATGGAGCTGGACCCACGCGCGTCTGTGCGCGATGAAGCTCGCTAACGTCGCGCAAGGGCCGCGCATCGCGCTCGATCTGCTCGGTAAGAGTCGTGATCCGCTGCGCCGAGCACTGTCGACTGAGCAACTCGCCGAAGGAGCCGGCTTCCAAGCGCTCGACGACCTCATCAGCGGCGAGTTCAATCCATGGCGCGAGAAGCTGCTTGCGAACCAGGAGGGTTTTCGTGCGATGGTGGCCGCGATCCCGGAGCAGAACGCGCGGCCCGTCGACTTGTCGCGCTACAACTTCAAAGCTCTGGGCGCACAACACGCGGCCGCCGCGAGCATCGGCGCCGAACTCGTGCGCTTGCTCCCGCCCGGCAGCACGGGCCAGCCGGAGGCTTTGGAACTCGCGCGCACGGGCGCCTACGCGCACACGCTCGACTACAACGATCCGGCTCGTTTCCCGCGCTTTTTCGAGCTCGAATGGCGCTTCGACGAACACCACCTCAATCGCGCGGGCGCGCAGGAGCTGTCGCGTCTGATCGGCATCGACCTGGCGCCGCTCTTGAAGCGCACGCACTGAGCCATGCTGTTCAACGAAGCACGGTTCTTCGTCTTCTTTGCGCTGGCATTCGCCGTTCACTGGGCACTGCGCACGAACGGATCACGAAAAGCGTGGCTGCTCTTGTGTTCATGCGCGTTCTACGGCGCCTGGGACTGGCGCTTCCTGGGCTTGATGGCCGTGTCGATCCTGATCGACTACGCGACCGGCAGAGCCTTGACCACAGTCTCGACCACCGGAGCGCGGCGCGCCTGGCTCGTCCTGTCGCTGTGCGCCAACCTCGGGATCCTGGGATTCTTCAAGTACTACGGATTCTTCGTCGACTCCGCGACCGAACTCTTGAAGTCGCTGGGCTTCGAAACCAGCGAACGCACATTGCAGATCGTGTTGCCGGTCGGCATCAGCTTCTTCACGTTTCAATCGATGAGCTACACGATCGACGTGTATCGGCGTGGGATCGAAGCGGTGAAGAGCTTCACGGATTTTGCGTTGTTCGTGGCCTTCTTTCCGCAACTCGTCGCCGGGCCGATCGTGCGCGCGGTCGATTTCATCCCACAGCTGGCGACGAAGCGGCTGTGGCGCGACGTCGAGGTGCGCGCATGTCTCGTGCTGTTCCTGGCGGGCTTCATCAAGAAGGCCTGCATCGCCGACAACATCGCGCCCACGCTCGACAGCGTGTTCAAAGATCCGAGTGCTTTCGACGCGGCTTCGAATTGGATCGCGCTCGCGCTCTACCACGTCCAGATCTACTGCGATTTCTCGGGCTACTCTGACATGGCGATCGCAGCGGCGGGACTGCTCGGGTACAAACTCACGCTCAACTTCAACTTCCCTTACTTGACGTCGAACATCGCCGAGTGGTGGCGCCGTTGGCATATCTCCTTGTCGAGCTGGTTTCGCGACTATCTCTACATCCCGCTCGGCGGGAATCGGCGCGGGTCCTGGCGCACGTTCTTCAATCTGTACGTCGTGTTCCTTCTGTGCGGCCTGTGGCACGGCGCCAACTGGAACTTCCTCGCGTGGGGCGCATTCCACGGCACCCTCCTGGCGGTGCACCGCGCCTGGGGTGATCGACACGCGCCGCAGCAGGCGGGCAGCGCCGTCGTCCTCGCCAAGTGGTGCGCGACGACGCTGGCGGTGCTCTGGGGCTGGTTGATCTTCCGCGGCGAAGGTGCGACGAAGACACTCGCGATGTTCGAGATCCAACTCGGCCTGGAACCGGGCGGCACGAATCACCTCGATCTGTGGTGGGTTGCGTTCTTTGCCAGCGCCCTGCTCGTCCACGTGCTGGCCAACCGCGCTGTGCTGCGCGAGCCGATCGAGCGCGTTTCGAACGCGACTTTCGCTGTCGTCTACGGCTGCGCCTGGGCCTTGACGCTGCCGTGGCTTGCGAGCGGATACACGCCGTTCATCTACTTCCAGTTCTGAGACCTGTGAGGCCGCCTCGAGTGTTCGAATGACCGCTGGGCGGCGGTAGAGTCCCCTTCGATGTCCAAGCGCGACCATCAGGATGCAAGCGCCTCCGCGCCTCGAGCCGCACACAGATTGCGCCCTTGGGCCGCGCTCAGCGTCGCGCTCGTCGCGTTCGCAGTGTTCATCCCGTCGATCACGCACCCCTTCCTCGTGTGGGACGACGCGGCCAACTTCGTCGAGAACCCGAGCTATCGTGGCCTCGGGCCGCAGCAGATCGCGTGGATGTTCACGACGTTTCACGAGGGTCCGTATCAGCCACTGAGCTGGGTCACACTGGGCTTCGACTACGTGCTGTGGGGCATGAACCCGACCGGCTATCACCTCACGAACATCGTGATCCACGCGATAGCAAGCGCACTGCTGTACCTGTTGGTCGTGCAGTTGCTCGAGGCCGGCGGCAGTCGACGATCTGCACGCGAAGTGCAGTTCTTCGGACTCGCGGTCAGCCTGGTGTGGGCCGTTCATCCGCTGCGGGTCGAGGCGGTGTCGTGGGTCACGGAACGCCGCGAAGTGTTGTGCGGCGCGCTGTCGTTTGCGGTGTTGCTCGTCGCCCTGCGTGGCGGGCGCTGGTGGTCGATCACGCTGCTGGCCTTGTGTGCGTTGCTGGCGAAAGGCACTGCGGTCGTACTGGCACCGCTCTTGATCCTGTTGGACCTCTATTGTTCGCGTGAAACCGAAGCGCGGGCGTTGTTCGGGCTCGCGCTGCGCAGCGCACGCCGGCACGCGCTCGTCATCGTGCTGGCGTTCGTGTTCTCTGCGGTCGCGCTTCTCGGACAGGGCGCGAGTTCGGCGATCATCTCCACCGAGTCGCACGGGCTCTTCGATCGACTGCGCATCTTCAGCAATGCTCTCGGGCTCTACGTCGCGAAGACCGTGTGGCCTACGGGGCTCGCGCCGATGTACGAGATGCCGCTGGACCGCAACACGCTGACGTTACCGGCGCTATTGTCGATCGCGGGCCTCATCATGTTCCTCGCGCTCGCCTGGCGCCTGCGTTCGCGCTGTGGACACTTATGGACCCTGGGGGTCGCGTATTTAGTCATGCTGTTGCCGGTCGGTGGAATCGTGCAGGTCGGCGGACAGATCGCAGCCGATCGCTACAGCTACCAACCCGGTGCGGTGATCGTGATCGCGCTCGTTGCATGCATCGGGCTGATCGGTGGGCAAGCGCTGTCGACGACTGCGCGTTGGGTACTGCTAGGCGTGATCTGCGGATGGCTCACGTGGCGCAACGTTGTGTTGCAAGCCGTGTGGGGCGACAGCGCGGCCTTGTGGAAGCATGAATTGACCGTGTATCCGGATTCACCCATCGCCCATCTGCACTTGGGATTTCTGCAGGCCGACGGAAGCGTGAGCGGCGGTGATGTGCTCACGGCCGAGCAACACTTTCGCGCCGCTGTCGCACGCGCACCGAGCTTCGTGACGGCGTGGTGCGCGCTCGGAGACGAGTACACCCGACAAGGACGCTTTGCCGAGGCATTGAAAGCACACGAGGCCGCGCTCGCCGTGACTCCCTCGCACCACTCTGCGCTCGTCGGCCGCGCGAACGCGCTCTGGGCATTGGAGCGTAATGATGAGGCGATCACGGCGTTGCGACTCCTGGTTTCGAACGCTCCACAGGATTTCCGCTCGCACCTGCTGTTGGCGCGCGCGCTCAACGCGGTCGGCGAGCTGCAAGGCGCGCGCAACGCGTACGAGCAAGCCATTGCGATCGCACCCCATGTCCTACGCCCCTCCACGGAATTCGCATGGATGCTCGCTACCCACCCCGCCAACTCCGCGCGCGACGGCGCGCGCGCGCTCGCACTCGCGGAGGCCGCGGCGCAACGCTTCGGCGCGCACGAACAGCTGGTCGTGCAGGCGCGCACCGCTGCGCTGGCCGAGCTCGGTCGCTTCGACGAGGCGATCGCGATCCTCGACGGCGTGCGCGCTGCGCTGCCTCCGGCCGAAGCACGCGATTTGGACCCTCTGATCGAGCAGTTCAGGCGCCATGAGCCGTTGCGCGTGCCGCCTAGGTACCCCTGAGCGGCTCCGGCAAGGGATACTGGCGTCCCTCGCTGGTCGCGTCGCCGCGCGTTTTCGCCACAAGATCCGCAACCGCGCCTTTTTCCATCCGTCCCTCCTCCAGCGAGCGCTTTGTGTCGTTCGCCAGGAGCCGACCCATGGAACTCGAATGCCCTTTTCCCGCCGGAATCCAACACTTCCGCCCGCCCCATTGCCCGTACGCCGACTGCCCGTCGCGATCCGCCGCGAACCTGGAATTTCGCTTCCGCTCGCGCGGCCGCTACCACCGCGCCTGCGACCGGCGCGTCGTCCATCGCTTCCACTGCCACATCTGTAGCCGCTCCTTTTCGGTCCAGACCTTTCGTCTCGACTACCGCCTCAAACGCCCCCAGCTGACGGCGTCGGTGTTCGACGCCTTCGTGTCCAAGGTCACGCAGCGACAGATGGCACGCTGTCTGCCC
>JAEUIA010000087.1 GCA_016795245.1 Planctomycetota bacterium
AAACTCGCCGGCGTTGAACCGCGCGCAACCGGCAAACCTCGCGCCGGCGAGTTTGCACCACAGGAGCCTGGCTCCGTACGGTCAAACTCAACCAGCCACTGCAACCGCCGCGGGGTCGCGCATCAGGCCCAGATCACGAGATCACGTGTCGAGAGATCCAGCTCGGACGTGGCGCGCGCGCGGACGCGGATGCCGTACGAGAAGGAACCGGACAGCGTCATCTTGTGCTGTCCCTCGAACGTGCGAACGCCGTTCTTCGAACCCGGAAGCGGGTCGAGCACGAGCACGGTGGGCGATTCGAGGTCGTGCGTGCCGCGCGTGTGGCCGAGCACGATCTCGACCGCCACGTCCTCAGGCGTCAGCGTGCCGAGTTCGACGTCGACGCGAGCGTCGAGCGCGTCCCCCACGCGCAGACTCGACAGGTCCGCGATCTGCGCTTCGCGAATCTTCACGGATTCGAAGGCCTTGCGGATGGACTGCGCTCGCACGCTCCGTTTGCGTGTGGGTTCGTGGCGGTCCTTCTGCATCGAGAACCAGGCCGCGCCCAGCGGAATGTAGGCGCGATCCCGGTACTCCGCGACCATGCGGTCCGTGTTGAACATCGGCGGGATCGTCTTCAAGTTGACGCGCACACGATCCAGCCAGCGGCGCGGAATGCCCTTGGCATCGCGGTCGAAGAACAACGGCACGACTTCGCCTTCGAGCAGCCGGTACAGCTGGACGACGTCCTCTTCGTCTTGCAGCTCCTGCGTCGAGTAGGTCGCACCCTTGCCGATCGCCCAGCCGTTTTGCTCGTCGATTTCGTGCGCTTCGATCCACCAGCCGTCGAGGATCGACAGGTTCAAGCCGCCGTTCGCTGCGACCTTCATGCCGGATGTGCCCGACGCTTCGAGCGGGCGCGTGGGGTTGTTGAGCCACACGTCCACGCCTTGAACCATGGCGCGCGCGATTTCGGTGTCGTAATCCTCGACGAAGAACACCTTGCCGATGAAGTCGTCACTGCGCGTGAGTTCGACCACGCTCTTCAGGATTTCTTGGCCGTGCTTGTCCTTCGGGTGCGCCTTGCCGGCGAACACGAAGCGCACAGGCCTGTCCGCCTGGCTCAGGATCGCCTTGAGACGCTCGCGGTCGCGGAACAACAGCTGTGCGCGCTTGTAGGGCGCGAAACGCCGCGCGAAACCGATCCACATGGCGTTCGGATCGATCCCTTCCTTCATGCGTTCCAATCGTGCCGGGCTCTCGCCGCGTTCGGCGGTGCGCCGCGTCAAGTTCTCGTGCAGAGCGGCGACCAGATGTTCCTTGTTCTTGCAGCGCATATCCCACAAGGGAGCGTCCGCGAGCCTTTCTGCTCCACGCGCGAAATCCGCGCCCTGGACGGGCCGACCTGAGACACCCAGCGCGGCGCACATCCGGGGATGCGTCCACGTGGGCAAGTGCACGCCGTTTGTGATCGAGGTCACCGGGACCTCGTTCTGCAGCAAGCGCGGCCAAAACGGGTGCAGCAGCTTCTGCGAGACTTCGCCGTGCAGGCGCGAGACGCCGTTCACGAAACCCGCGAAGTTCATCGCGAGGTAGGTCATGTTGAACGAACCCTTGTCGTCCTCGGTCGTCCCCAATTGGAAGAAGCGCTCCCAAGGAACTCCGACCCAGGCCGGAGCGTCGCTGAAGTAGCGGCGCATGACGTCCTCACCGAAGCGATCATGTCCGGCAGGAACCGGCGTGTGCGTCGTGAACACCGTCGTCGCGCGCACGAATTCGCGCGCTTCGTCGAACGTGAGTCCGAGCTTGCCGACACAGCGACTCACGCGTTCGAGCACCAGGAACGCCGCGTGACCTTCGTTGATGTGGAAACAGGCCGGTTGGATGCCGAGCCGCGCGAGCAGGCGCTTGCCGCCGCGGCCGAGCACGATTTCCTGGCGCAGGCGCGTCTCGTGGTCGCCGCCGTACAGTTGGCGCGTGATCTCGCGGTCTTCAGGCCGATTGGCTTCGCAATCCGAATCCAAAAGGTACAGCGCCACGCGTCCGACGCGCACCTTCCAGGCGCGCAGCACGAGCTTGCTGCTCGGCAGCTGCAGATCGATGTGCAGTTCCTTGCCCTTCTCGTCGAGCACGGGTTCGAGCGGCAGATCGCGGATGTCGTTCTCTGCATCGGCCGACAATTGATCCCCGGCGAGCGTCAAGCGCTGAGCGAAGTAGCCCATCTTGTAGAAGAGCCCGACACCGATGAGCGGGAGTCCGATGTCACTCGCCGATTTCAGGTGATCGCCGGCCAGGATGCCCAGGCCCCCGGAGTAGATCTTGAGCGACTCGTGGATGCCGAATTCGGCGCAGAAATACGCCACCGGGTTCTTCGGCGTGATGGCGTCGTGGCCGTCCAGTTTCAACGGTTCGCCGACTTGCGCCATGTACGCGTCGAAGCGCTGCAAGACGGCGCGCAGACGCGCCTGGTAGCTCTTGTCCGATTCGAAACGCTCGACGTCCTTGGTGAAGACGTCGCGCAGGAACGTGATCGGGTTGTGATGGTTCTCGTCCCACTTGCTCGGCGACAGGTCGCGGAAGAGCGCGGTGGCTTCCGGATCCCACGACCACCACAAGTTGCGCGCGAGGCGCTCTAGACCTTGCAGCGACGCCGGGAAACTCGCGGCCACGTTGAACTTCGTCAGGCGCGGGCGGCTGCCTTCTTGCGGCGTGACGACGTGCATCGTCTGGCGCTTGCGCAACGGGCGCGGAACACGACGTGCGCGCGCATCGGCACAGCGCATCGCGGCCGTGAATGCCGTCTTGTAGTGTTCCACCAAATCCGACCAGGCCGTGAGCTGCGCGGTCTGGCGGCAGGTCTTGTAAGTCACATCGCGGTCGCGCGGTTCTTTCATGAACCCTTCGAGCACCTTGGCGAGCGGTTCGATCAGCGTGTCGAATCCGTTCACGAGACGCGCCTCCGCCTCGCGCCGGAACACGATCACGCCGTGCTCTGCGCCGAGTTGCTTCTCGATCGCCCATTGTCCGAAACCGGCGCAGTCCGTCGTGATCGTCGGGACGCCGACGGCGAGGCTCTCCTCGGGCGTGTATCCCCACGGTTCGTAGAACGACGGAAAGCACGAGAGTTCCATCGCGCGTAACACGGCTTCGTACGGCAGATCGAGCAGCCCGTCCTTCGGGCTCAAGTAGATCGGCACGTGAATGACCTTGACGCGCGAGTTGGGCGCATTGACCAAACCGCGTTCGCTGCAGCGGCGCTGCACGGGATCGTGCGCTTCGTCGAACAGGTTGTGGGTCGAGACGCCGATCGTCCCGTTGGCTTCGTGCGCCGGTCGGGTGGAGCGCTCGAGCAAGGCGCCCTTGAGGCCTGAATTCCCGGCCGGAACGAGGATGAAGAGCACGACCTTGCGGCCCGGCTGCTTGTTCATCACCGCGCACGCGTCGAGCAGCAGATCGATGCCCTTGTTGTGGAACTCGTAGCGACCGGACGTGCACAAGAGCATCGCGTCGCCCGGGTCTTCGCCCGTGCAGCGCCACGCGAGTTCGCGCAGACGCTGTTCGACCTGCTCGCGCGTGGCCTCGCCGGCGAGTGCGTCCATCACGCGCAGGTCGATGCCGTTCGGCAGCAACGGCTCGGCGCGGCGCCCGAAGAAGACCTCGGCTTCCTTGGCCGTGACCTTGCTCACCGTGGTGAACACGTCGGATTCGCGCACGCACACGCCTTCCAGTGAATGCTTGGCGCGGATGCCCGAGGCGCGCGCCGCTTCATCGGGCGTGCGACCGGCGAGTCCCTCTTCGGGCAGCTTGCCCGTCGAGGCGAGTGAGCGCCCGAGGATGGTCGCGTGCGTCGTGAAGACGGTGCCGATCGCGGGCACGTTGGACTTCAAGTACAGCATGCCCGAGCCGACCATCCACTCGTGGAATTGCGCGACACACGCACGGCCTTCGGGCTCGACACGTTCCTTCCACCAGGCTTCGATCACGCGCGCGGCAGCCCAGCCGAACATCACCGGCTCGACGTAGTCCCACTGACCTTCGATCGAGTCGACCTTGTCGGTCTCCCAGAGTTGCTTGAGGATCGTGTCGCGCTGCTCGAACAGACCCGAAAACTCGACCAGGATCGTGAGCGGCGTGCCGGGGATCTTCCAACGCCCGATGCGCACGGGCACGCCCATCGCGCGGCAGCTCTCGGCGAACTCGGCGTAGCTCGCGTCCTCTTCGAACGTCTCGATGGCGGAAGCGCCGCTCAACTGCCACGGGCCGACGGCGATGTACTCGTCACCCAGGCTCTCGACCAGTGTCTTGGCCTTGGTCGAGATCACGGTGTGGATGCCACCGACCTTGTTGCAGACTTCCCAACCGACTTCGAAAAGGGTGTACGCAGACGTCATCACGATTGTTTCTCTGGGTGTGCTCGGACCGATGTCGTGGCCTGCTTGACGCGTCGATCCAGGTCATCGAGCACGTTCATGAACGCGATGAAGGCATCGTGCGGGCTGGCGTAGGGGCTGAAGTACTTGTGCACTTCACCGTCCGAAAAGTGTTTGGTGCACATGTAGTAAAGATGATCGGAGGTGGAAAGTCTTCTCCAATGCTCCAGCAGGCGCTTGTCGCCGGCGGCGGCGAGCTCGAGCACCTGCGGATGGATCGCGTAGAGGGCCTCGTTGGCGGCGCGCTGCATCGGATTGCCGAGCCAGGCGCTCACGTCGCGCTCGGCGTCGGCCCACGAAACCGGCCGCGGAATCGCGAGGCGCCCGACGGCCTCGTGCTCGGCCGCGACGTCGGCGGGCGTGCGGAAGCGAAAGCGTTTCTGGGCCAGCACGGCGGCGGGGATGCCGGCGAAGAAGTCGAAGATGCCGGTCTCCTTCCACTGGTGCTCGCCGAAGGTCTCGTAGTCCATGAAGAGGCCGACGAAGGCGTCCTCCGGGCCGGCTTCGTGGATCCAGCGCGCGAACTTCTCTGCGGTCAGCGGCCACTGGTCCCAGGTCTTGTTGCTGTAGCGAAACGCGATGTCGTCGGCGCGCGGGTAGTCGCGCAGGAGCAGGTCGAGCTTCGTGCAGCCTTCGGGTCTGTAGACGTGGTGCGCGTTGCGCCAGCCGAGCAGGTGGTCTGCGCCTTCGCCGAGTAGGGCCGTGAAACCCAGTCTCTCGACCAGGCTCGCGATCTTCTCGTCGATCACGAGCTCGGTGTTGCGGAAGGTGGTCGGACGCTTGCCGAACAGCGTCTCGATGCGGTCCGCGTGCGTGGTGATCTGGCCTTCGAACTCGGACAAGTCGGTCAAGGACGAGAGCGAGTGGTGCGAAGTCTCGCCCAGGATCTCGGCGTACCCAGTCGCGGCCAGCGTTTGGAACGACTCCAACGCTTCCGGTGCCCACAACTCCATCTGGTCGAGCACGGTGCCGGAGAGCGAGTACGAGACGCGAAACTCGCCCTTGTGCTTCTCGATCAACTCGAGAATGAGCTTGTTCATCGGCAAGTAGCAGCGCTCGGCGACGCGCTGCAGGATGCGCTTGTTCTCGGAGTCGTCGAAGTAGCGGTCCTCGACCGCGATGTCGAAGAACGTGTAGCGCCGCAGACGGAACGGTTGGTGGACCTGGAAGTAGAAGACGACGTCGGTCATCGCGCTCCCACCAGCTCCGTGTACACGTCGCGCACCAGACCCGCCGGATGTTCCCAGCGCATCGCGCGCACTTCCTCGCGGCCTTCGTCGGTCAATTGTTCTTGCAACGCGGGGTAGGCAAGCAAGGCCAGGATCTTGTTGGCCATGTCCTGCACGTCCCAGAAGTCGACCTTCAACGCGTTGCGCAGGATCTCCGAGACGCCGCTCTGGCGCGAGAGGATCACGGGCGTGTCGAGCGCCATCGCTTCGAGCGGCGAGATGCCGAACGGTTCCGACACGGACGGCATGACGTAGACATCGGCCATCGCGTACATGCGTTCGACGTCTTCGCCCTGCAGGAAGCCGGTGAAATGCACGTTGCGCGCGAGGCCCATGCGCGCCGCGCGCTCGATCATGGACGAGAGCATGTCGCCGCTGCCGGCGATCACGAACTTGACGCGCGGTCGGACGCGGATGACGCGCGAGGCGGCTTCGAGGAAGTAGTCAGGGCCCTTTTGGAACGTGACGCGGCCCAAGAACAGCACGATCGGATCGTCGATGGCCTTCTCGACCTTCACGCGTTCCTTCTGTTCCTTCTGGGTGAGGGCGTTGTGGACGACGCGGACCTTCTTGTCGTCGAGCTTGTAGTGGCGGCGCAATTGACCCGCAGTGTAATGGCTGACGCACACGATGCGATGAGCTCCGTCGAGTCCGAGTTGCTCGATCGCCTTGACCTCGCGGTTGACCTTCTCCCCGCTGCGGTCGTGTTCGCAGGCGTGGACGTGGATCACGAGCGGCTTTTTCGACACGCGGGCGGCGGCCAGGCCGGCGGGGACGCTCATCCAGTCGTGCGCGTGGATGACGTCGAATTCGTGGCGACGCGCGATTTCCTCGACGGCCAGGGCGTAGCGCGCGACCTCGTCCATCAGGTGCGCGCCGTAGCCGCCCGAGAATTCGAGCATGCGGCGGCGCTTCAGCGGTTCCTGGTCGACTTCGCGTTCGGAGCTCACGAGTCGGCGCCACGGGATGCGGCGGCGCAATTTGATGGTCTTGGTGGCGACGGTCGCGCCTTGCGGCCGCGGGAACGCCGTCTCGCGCTCGATGAGTCGCACGACGTACTCGCGTTCCGTCGAGTAGGGCCGCAACAGGCTGTCGACTTCGAGCAGTTCGAAGCTGCGCTGCAGGCGCTGTCCTTGCTCGTCGGAGGTGTCGAGCACAACCGGGACCTCGATCTCGCGTTCGATCAAGTCCGCGCCCTCTTCGACGCGCTCTTCGACGACGGTCTTGCGCGGGAGTTGGATCGACTCTTCGAGCACGACCTGGTTGGCGCCGAGGATGTCGACGAAGCGCGCGTCCTCGTCGCCGCGCGCCTTGGGCATGACGAAGAGCACCTTGACGCCGTGCGTCGCGAGACCTTGGGTGAGGCCGAAACACGCGGTGCCGAGTCCGCCCGAGATGTGCGGCGGGAATTCCCAGCCGAGCATGAGCACTTTCACGAGGCACTCATCCGCAGCAAGGCGTCCGCGCGCAACCACTCGGCTTCGCTCCAAGCCTGCGCGATGGTTCCGCCCGAGGCGTGCGGCGGGTCGCCGTCGAACACTTCGGACAAGTGCGCGATGCCGGCTTCGGACAGGTGCTCGGCGAACCCGTCGAGCAACTCGCGCAGCACTTGCGGCCGCACGGCTTCGCTGCGCAGCGCGGCCTCGACGTAGAAGCCGATCAACCACGGCCACACGGTGCCCTGGTGGTAGGCGTTGTCGCGCTGTTCCGTGTTGCCCGAGTAGCGCCCTTGGTAGGCACGTTCGCGGGGCCCTAGCGTGCGCAGACCGCGCGGCGTGACGAGTTCGGCGCGCGCGCACACGACGATGTCGGCGCGTTGTTCCTTGGTGAGCGGACTCCACTCGAGCGCCGCAGCGATCACCATGTTCGGGCGCAGCGAGCGGTCGCTCTTGCCGTCGATCCACACGTCGGCGAGACGCGCTTCCTTCCGCAGCCAGAAACGCTCGACGAACGTGGCCCCCGTCCGCTTCTTGAACTCCCCCCACTTGCGCGCGGCATCGAGGTTGCCTGCCGCGGTCTCGAGGTGTTCGAGGTGCGCGAGCAGCGCGTACCACAAGGCCTGGATCTCGACCGCGCAGCCGTCGCGCGGCGTGACCGGGCCAGAGGGCAGGCGCGCGTCCATCCACGTGGCGTTCAAATGCGGTCCGCCGGCGACGATCAAGCCGCCCGCGTCACAGCGCACGCCGAGGTCGGTGCCGTCGCGGTAGGCGCGCGCGATCTCGCGCAGCGCGGGCAGGAAGCGCTCGACGATCTCGGTGGTTTTCGCGCCGGCTTGCTCATAGAGCCGCACGCAACGCGCGAACCACAAGCTGGCGTCGACGGAGTTGTACGCGCTCGAAGCCGGATCCAATCCGAACACGTTCGGCAGCAATCCGCGCTGCAGGTAGGTCAAGGCACCCGCCAAAGCCTCGCCGCATTCGTCGATGCGTCCGCGCGCGAGCAGCAAACCCGGCAGCGACAAGAACGTGTCGCGCCCCCACTCGAGGAACCACGGATAACCCGCGATCACGCCCAGGCGTCGGTCGTGTGCGCGGTACAAGAACGCGTCGGCGCCGATCGCAACTGTGCCGCGCACGCCTGCGGGGCGCGCTTCGGATTGAGCGCTGCGGCGTTTCGATTCGCGTTCCCACAAGGCACGCGGATCGGCGATCGGTTCACCGAGCGTGGTCGCGACGACGACGTCTACGCCGTCCTCGAGCTTGATCTTGAACTCGCCCGGCGAGAACTGGTCCTCGTGCCCGTCGTAACCGCGCGCGATGTCAGCCGAGTATTCGAGTCCGCGGTACCAGACGCCGTCCGCTTCGAAGGTCGCATCACCGCTGACCGTGAGCGCGATGCCCGGCAGTTCGGCGTAAGGCCGTACCTTGATCCCGCCCGCGATGCGCTCGATGCGCGTGTCCAACGCGTCGTTCTCGACCGTCAGCGCGTCCGCTTCGCGGAACGGCACGAGCGGCTTGACGCTCAGCGTGACGGCATTGCGCTGTCCGCTGACGCGCCAGCGCACGAGCACGGTGTGCTGTCCGCGCACCATCATCACGTCGCGCTGGATGCGCGCGTTGCCGAACAGGTAGAGCGAACTCGGGTACGGCCCCAGCTCGAACTTCTCGATGCACTGATGCCCGAGCGGCGACCACAACCCGCGGTAGCGCGCCATCGACAACGGCACCGACTTGCCGCCACCTTCGAGCGCTTCTTCGAAGCGCGACAACAGGACGTAGCGCTTGACCGAGCCCTTGATCGGCGCGACGAGCAACCCGTGGTAGCGCCGCGTCGGGCACATCAACACGGTCGACGACGCATAGCCGCCCATGCCGTCCGTCTCGAGCCACTCCCGAGTCATGGAGCGGTCGAGCTGCAACAGCTCTTCGCGGTCGATGGTGAGAAGGGTGCGGTTCACGGCGTGCGCCCCGGTTTGCGGCGCAGCAGTGTACGCGCTCTCACCCCGCGCGCGTGCTGCGACGGCCCAGGAAGAAGCCGTCGAGGCCCTGACCCTGGTAGCGCGGCATCAGGAGCGTACCGGTCCAGGGGGCGCGCACTTCGATCTCGAAGCCCGGGCCGCTGCGCGCGAGGAGCTGGCCTTCGACCACGTCGTCGAAGTTCGAGTAGCCCGGCAGCATGCGGAACTCTTCTTCGGGCTCGAGGCGATGGCGGTAACCGATCTCCAACTCGTGCGGCAAGCCGTCGGCGCCGGCGAGCAAGCGCGCTTTCAACGCGTCCAATTCCGGAATGTCGGCGCTGCGCACGACGCCCGCGAACTCGAGCGTCAACCACACCGCCGACTCGTGGTGATCGATCGTCGACGGTGCGTCGTTCTGTCCGCCTTCGATCAGCACAGTCGAATGACCGAGGTTGCCCATGTGCTCGATCAACGTTCCGCCGATCACGCTGTCGAGCCCCAACAAGAGCGGCACACCCAGGTGGTTCGCCGCGGCGCGACTCGCGCCCGGACCGGCGATCACGGTGAAAGGCGGACCGATCGACGAAGTCGAGTGCAGGTCGAGGTGCGTGACCTTGCCGTGCGGATCGTCCAGGTCGGCGTCGATGTGCGCCAGCATGTCACGCTGCTCGCGCTGCTCGGAATTGTCGCGCGCGGGATCACTCGCGCGCAGCGCCGAGACGCGTTCCTTGGACCACACGCGGTTCATGTCCTCGCTGATGAAGCGCGCGTTGCGCTCCAGTCCGGCGATGTTGCCGCACAACGCGACGAAGCGGCCTTGCAGCGGCACTTTCCCCTGCGCGATCGTCGCGAACACGCGCCGCAGCGCGTGCACGCCGGCCGGTTCATTGCCGTGGATGCCCGCGGTGACCACGCACAGCGGTCCACCGGGACGCGCGCCGGGCAAGTCCCCCAGCACACGCTTCAGACCGGACAGACCTTGTGACTCACTGTTCATCGCGTTCAAAACCAAATCGACCGTCCCGTCAAGAGTCCTGGAGCCAGCGCTCGAGGAGCGTGGCGGAAACCGTGAAGAAATCGTGCTCGGTGATGATCCCGACGAGCTTCCCGTCGCGCACCACCGGCAAGCAACTGATCTTGTTCTTGCGCATCGTCTTGATCGCGTCGAGCGTGCTCGTCTCGGGCGTGCACGTGATCGGCTTCTTTTCCATCACCTCGCCGACCGTCACCGGTTGGTCCGAACCTTTGTTCTGCGACAGGTTCTGCATCAGACCGCGGTGCGTGATCAACCCGATGAGCTTGCCGTGGTCGTCTTCGACCGGCACGTGGCGCAAGTGTTCCCACTCCATCAGCGACGCCGCCAGATCGACGATGTCATCGGCGTTCACCGTGAACAGGTCGGTCGTCATGATCTGCGACACCGTGCGGAAGTTGTCCTGCGACTCGTCCTTTTCCGGCAACTTCGCGAGATCCCAGGTGTGCACAGGATCGCCCGTTTCCTGGTTCGACACCATCGCCTGCGTCAACGCGCGATAGCGATCGACGGCGCGCCCTTGCTCGCCCATCCCGGCCAGCGAGTCGAGCGCCCACTGCGAACCCGTGCGCGAACTGGACACGCGGGCCTCGAGGATGCCGAGGTACGTGTCGATGTCGTGCGCGTCCACATTCACGGCCTCGAGACCTTTGCGTGCCGCCGGCAGGAGCTCCTTCAGGATCAACTCGTCGACCGCCCACGTCTTGCCTTTGGCCCACTTGACGCGCGCGTTCAAACCGTAGCGCGCGGCACCGACGAAGTTCGCCTTGGCGTCGTCGAACGAGAAGAGCTTGGTGACGTCTTCGTACTGATCGCTGAGCGCGACCATCATCCCGTAGAAGAACGCCGCGTTCGCGACCTCGTCCTTGACCGTCGGTCCGGCCGGCAGCACGCGGCATTCGATGCGCAAATGCGCCTTGCCGTCGTTCACCCCGTAGCAAGGGCGATTCCAACGGTAAACCGTGCCGTTGTGCAGGCGCAGTGCCTTCAGCTGCGGCACTTCACCGCGCGCGATCATATCCAGCGGCGAAGCGTCCGGCGCAGCCGTGATCAGCGAACGGAAGCGCGCGATGTCGTCGCGGAAGATCTCGAGAATCGAGTCCTTGATCCACTCGTCGCCGAAGCTGACGCGCTGGCGTGCGCCGCGCTGCACCTTGTGTTCGTGGCGCGTGTCGAGCGACTGCTGGAACAACGCCACGCGCGTCTCGTGCCACAGTCGATGGCGCAACAACACCGGTGAATTCACGCCGGCTGCGAGCAACGGCGCGGTGATGACCTGCGCCAGGTTGTACATCTTCGCAAATTCGCTCGGACCGACCTGGTAGTGGATCTGGAAGCTCGTGTTGCACGCTTCCAGCATCACGTTGTCGTGCAGCGTCTGGAGCTCGTCGAGCCCCTTGATCATCGCTTTGAAGTGACCGCCACGCTGCTCGACCATGATGTTGTTGAGCTGCAGGTAGCGCGGAATCGGCGTCATCGATTCCAGACCCAGATGCTGCTTGTCGAGCGTCGGCAGAATGCCGCACAACACGATCTTCGTGTTCATCTCGGCGGCGACTTTGCGTGCCTGCGTGATCAGCGTACGCAGATCGACCTCCATCGCCGAGAAGCAACCGCCCTTCAATTCGAGCGGCAGCAAGTTGGCTTCGAGGTTGAACAGCGCGAGCTCGGTCGTGAACGACGTCGACGGCAGCTTTTCGAGCAGCTTCAGCGCCATGTTCGCCGGCTGCAACGTGCGATCGACCAGGAACATCTCCTGTTCCGCGCCCACGCGCCGCACGCCGCTCTCGATCCAGCCCTCTTGGATCATGCGCTCCAAGGCCCGCACGTCCTCCAACAGCCGCTTCACGAACATGCGGCGTTGAGTGTCGTCCGGGAGCGTTGAGATCTCTTCCTTGGCCATGAATGGGGTCCTTTTAGAAGCCAGATAGTAGCAACCGCACACCTGCAAGTCCTCGGAGGCTGTTCAGGACGCGCCGCAAGGTGCATCCTAAGGAACAAGGCTCGCGCGCACCCCCCCCGGCGCACTGGTGAGAAGGCATCACGGACATGTACCTGACACACGAACTCAAGGAGACGTTGACCTTCATCCTGGCCGGCGGTCAGGGAGAACGCTTGAAGCCGCTGACGATCCAGCGCGCGAAACCCGCGGTTCCGTTCGGCGGTTCGTACCGCATCATCGACTTCACGCTCAGCAACTGCATCCACTCGGGCCTGCGACGCATCTACGTCTTGACGCAGTACCAGGCGCGCAGCCTCGAAGAGCACATCCGTTTCGGTTGGAACTTCCTCCCGCGGCGGCTCGAGCAATTCATCAGCGTCAGCCCGCCGCACCACGCCACGATCGGCCAGTGGTACAAGGGCACGGCCGACGCGATCGCGCAGAACATCGACCTGCTCGAAGAGGACGGGCCGAAGTACGTGCTCATCCTGTCGGGCGATCACATCTACAAGATGGATTACGGCCGCATGCTCGGGCAGCACATCCAGAGCAAGGCCAAGCTCACGATCGGCGCGGTCAAGATCCCGACGGCTGAGGCGCGGCGCTTCGGCGTCTTCGAGATCGACAGAGAGGACCGTGTGCTGTCCTTCGCCGAGAAACCGAAATCCGGCGCGAAAGAGATCCCGGGACAGCCGGGCTACTGCCTGGGTTCGATGGGCATCTACATCTTCGAGACCAAGGAACTCATCCGCCGCCTGCGCGCCGACATGGCCAAGTCCGATTCGAGCCACGACTTCGGCAAGGACGTCATCCCGGCGATGATCCGCGAAGTGCCGGTGGTCGCGCATCATTTCATCGACCGCGACGGCGGAGTCGAGCCGTACTGGCGCGACGTCGGCACGCTGGACGCGTATTTCGAGGCCAACATGGACCTGTGCTCCATCGCGCCGAAGTTCAATTTGTACGATCGGCAATGGCCGATCTACTCGCTCTGGCATGCGGATCCGCCGGCGAAGACCGTCTTCGACGAGGCCGGACGGCGCGCTGAGGTCGTCGATTCGCTGCTCAGCCCGGGCGTGGTCGTGTCAGGCGCGAAAGTGCGCCGTTCGATCCTCTCCAACCGCGTCGTCGTGCAGGATCACGCGATCGTCGAAGACTCGATCCTGCTCGGCGGCGTCACGATCGGGAAGGGTGCCAAGGTGCGCCGCGCGATTCTCGACAAGTGGACGCAGGTACCCGACGGTGCGACGGTCGGCTACGACAAGGAAGCGGATGCGAAGCGCTTCACGCTTTCCGATTCAGGCATCGTGGTCGTGCCGGCGCGCTATCCTTTCGATGGTTCGCACACGGTGCAACCGGCGTTGAGCGGGAATTTTCCGCGGCCGGGCGAGTGAGTTGCGCCCACGCAGGGCGCCGCATCCATCACCAACCTGCGCGGACATCGGATCGATCGCCGAGTCTTACCCCGCTGCGTTTCAAGACCGACACCCTCATACCCAGCCCGCCAGTCTTTCCCTGAATTCGTGGTTCGAGCCGCGCGAAGCTCTGCAGCCGATGCCAGAGCCATGCTCCTCAAGGACTACAGCTCCACGCGTTCAGAGCCAATCTCGGATCGATCGCCGTGTCCCACCCCGCTGCGTTTCAAGACCGACACCTTCATACCCAGCCCGCCAGTTCTTCCCTGAATTCGCGGTTCGAGCCACGCGAAACTCTGCAGCCGATGCCAGAGCCATGCTCCTCAAGGACTACAGCGCCCCGCGTTCAGAGCCAATCTCGGATCGATCGCCGTGTCCCACCCCGCTGCGTTTCAAGACCGACACCTTCATACCCAGCCC
>JAEUIA010000126.1 GCA_016795245.1 Planctomycetota bacterium
CGCTCCCGCGTCCCCACCTCGTCCACGGCCCGGCCCCACCCCGCTGCTGCAAACCCTCGACCTGACGAGCCGGATGCGTGAGTCGCGCAAGTCCGGATCTGTGGGAGGCCGGGGAGAGTAATCTCCTCGGCCCACCCGGCCCGAACCGTACACCACACTCGCAACCACGGAACTTCGAGCATGAAGAACTTACTGCTGGTCCTGGTAGCGCTCTTCGGTCTATGCGGCGCGGCTCGCTCGCAATGCCAGGTGGCCGATCCACGCTTCTTCTCGGATGGAACGGACGGGCGCATCGATGTCATGCGCATCCTCGATCTAGGGACGGGGCCGCAGCTCTACGTGGGTGGGCTGTTCAATCGCATCGGCGATGTACCGGTCAAGAACCTCGCGCGTTGGAACGGCACGACGTGGGAGGGCTTCGGCAGCGCGCTCAACGGGAGCGTCAGCGCCATCACCGCCTGGGACGACGGGACCGGCACGAAGCTCTACGTCGGGGGATTCTTCAACAAGGCGGGCGCATTGACGGTCAACGGTGTCGCGCGTTGGAACGGCTCCACCTGGTCCGCGTTGGGAACGGGCGTGAACAACGGCTACGTGCACGCGTTGGCGGTCCACGACGAAGGCGCCGGGCCCAAGCTCTTCGTCGGCGGTGATTTCGCCAACATCCACGGGATCGCAAACGGTCGCTACATCGGTCGTTGGAATGGAACGGCATGGTCGGCTGTGGGCTTGGGAGCCAACGCCATCGCCTACGCACTGGCTTCGTACGACGACGGAACGGGCTCCGCGCTCTACGTCAGCGGCACGATGACGGCGATGGGCAACAGCCTCGTGAACGACACGCCGGTGAACTCGATCGCGCGTTGGAAAGGCGGAATGTGGAGCGCGCTCGGCACGGGACTGAACGCGTACTCGCGCGGGCTTGCTGTACTCGACGACGGAACCGGTCCTGTGCTCTACGTCGGTGGAGCCTTCTCCACCGCCGGAGGTGTGCCCGCGGATCGCGTCGCGAAATGGGGCCCCGGCGGTTGGTCCGGAGTCGGATTCGGACTCACCGGTGTCGTTCAAAGCTTCGCGCTGCACGACGACGGGTTCGGCATGCGTTTGTATGTCTGTGGTCCGAGCATTCAAGGGATGGTCGTGAAGCTCGACGCCGGCCAGTGGTACGCGCTCGGTACGGTCGGGAGCGGAGGCGTCAGCAGCCTGGTCTCCTGGGATGACGGGTCGGGCACCAGGTTGTGGGCGGGCGGCGGTTTCGAAAAACTCGGAACGACAGATGCGCTCAGCCTCGCCAAGTGGGACGGCTCGACCTGGCTGCGCATTCATCCCGGGTTGGGCGTGTACGGCCCGTTGGACGACATCACGGTGCACGACGACGGAACGGGGCCGGCGCTGTACGCGACGAGCGATTCCCATCTCTACCTGGCGGGCGACGTGCCCGTCGTCGGCACGATACGACGCAAGAACGGCGCGTGGAGCACCGTGGGCTTCGGACCCAAGGGCGTCGCGCTCAAGTCGGTTGCTAGCGGTCCGCTTGCCGGCTTGTATCTCGTCGGACCTCAGGTCGCCGGCGATCCCATCATGTCCAGCGGAGTCGCGAAGTGGGACGGAACGGCCTGGAGCCGTGTAGGACTCGCGAACATGGGTGGCTCCTACGTCGAGTCGATCGCCTACTTCGATGACGGAACAGGACCGGCCATCTACGTGGCGGGCTCTTTCACGGAGATCGGCGGCATCAACGCCAATCGCTGCGCGAAGTGGGACGGCACCTCGTGGACGAGCGTACCCAACAGCTTTGGTCCGATTCTCGACTTCGCCATCTACGACGACGGCGGCGGAGAGAAGCTCTACGGAATCGTCAATTCGCCTCAGCCCGTGTGCGTGAAGCTCACGCCCACCGGCTGGCAAGCATTGAGTTCGCCGCCACCCTCCGCCTCACGTCGCATCGCGGTCTACGATGACGGCGCCGGGGCCAAACTGTATTGCGGCGGCGGCGCGACCTTCGTGCGCTGGAGCGGAACCGCCTGGGTCAATTTGAACGTACCCGGTGCCGTGGAACTCAGCGACTTCCTGGTGCACGACGATGGGACCGGAAGTGCCTTGTACATTTTCGCAAGGAGCGTCTTGAAGTGGACGGGAGCGGGAGCGAGCAACGTGGGAATTGCGCTGACGCACCCGACGCAGACCGTGAATCCCAGCGGTTCGACCGTCTTCGACGAGGGCTTGGGTCCACGCATCTTCGTCGTGGGCCAGTTCGAGATGGCCGAGCGAGCGTTCTCGAAACACGTGGCCTCGTTTCATGCCTGCACGACATCGGATGGGTTGCCTTTTTGCTTCGGCGACTTCACGCCCGGGAGCAACTGCCCGTGCAGCGAAGTCGCTGCACCCTTGTCGGGCCAAGGGTGCCCGAATTCGACGGGTCAAGGCGCGTTGCTGGCCTTCGCCGGCGTCTGCTCGATCACGGCGGACACCGCTACTTTGATCGGCAACCGCATGCCCAACGGGGGTGCGCTCTACTTCCAGGGAACCACACAGCAGAGCGGAGGAAACGGCGTGGCTTTCGGCGACGGCAAGCTCTGCGTGAGCGGCGGAGTCATCCGGCTCGGAGTCGAGTTCAACGTCGCGGGCGCGTCGCAGTATCCGCAGGGCGCTGACCTGCCCATTTCCGTTCAAGGTCAGGTAGTCGCGAGCGGCGTGCGGCACTACCAGGTGTGGTATCGCGACGCAGCGACGTACTGCACGGTGAACACCTACAATCTGTCGAACGGGCTCACGCTGCTTTGGGGGCCTTGAGTCGGGTGGGCCGGGCAACAGGACCTTGGTTGCCGGGGAGAATGGTCATGAGAATCACAACGTCATTGCTCGTCACGCTCATCGCAATCCTCTCGCCTGCGAGCGCGTCGGCGCAATTCGTCGTCTACGACGTGCGCGGGGACAGCGACGGCGATTTGCTCGGGACCAACGTCACGCGCATCGGTGATCTAGACGGCAACGGCATCGACGAGTTCGCGATCGGCATGCCGCGCGACAGCTCGCCCCTGCCCCAGGCCGGACGCGTGCGCATCCATTCGGGCGCCAACGGCGGAGTAATGTGGACGTTCAGCGGAGCCGCTGCAGGCGAAGAGATGGGTTCAGCCGTCGCGGACGTCGGCGACATCAACAACGACGGAGTGCACGACATCGCCGTCGGAATTCGATTCTACGGCGTGCCGTGGAATCGGACCGGCGCCGTGCGCGTGTACTCGGGGGCGAACGGAACCGTGCTCCTGTTCGTGACCGGGCCGCAAGCCGAAGCTCAATTCGGCGAGCGCATCGCGGGGCTGGGTGATATCAACGCGGACGGAATCCCGGACTTCGCAGTCGGTGCACCGCACTGGGACGCATTGAGTGCCGGCGGAGTCGGGCTCGTGCAGATCATCTCCGGCGCGACGGGTGCCGTGCTCGACACACTCAGCGGACCGCAGGTGAGCAATACGAACTTCGGCTGGGCGCTGTCGGTCGCCGGTGATGTCGACGGCGACGGCGGGATGGATTTCATCGTCGGTTCGCCGTTCGAATCCACCGCGGGCGACCGGACCGGAGCCGTGCGTGTGTTCCGCGGCAGTGATCGCGCGCTCTTGCGCACGATCCACGGCGATCAACTGATCATGGCGTTGGGGCGATCGGTGTCCCGGGCCGGAGACGTCGACGGCGACGGCTACGCGGACATCCTCGCCGGTGCTCCGTTTTACGAGCCGCTCGGGGGTCCCGCCTCGTCGACCGGCGTCGTCCGCTTGTACTCGGGAGCGACCGGGCTGATCCTGCGCGAGTTCATCGGCCAGAACGGTGCGGAAGAACTCGGACTGGCCGTGCGCGGCGGTATCGACATGGACGGCGACGGAGTTCCGGACATCGTCGCCGGCGGCGGAGGGAACTTGACCACCGGGCTGGGCGTCGTACGTGTCTACAGCGGCGCAACCGGAGTGCCGCTTCAAGTCGTCACGGGCAACTACCCCGGCGGGGGCTTCGGTTCGGCCGTCGAAATCCTCGGCGACGTGACCGGCGATCTGCGCCCAGACTTCGCTGTCGGAGCGCCGCGCGCCGCGACGAACGGGAATCAGGCCGGACAGGTCGTCGTGTGGCGGACCTTCAGTGCGCCGACGACGTATTGCATCGGTGCCGCCAACTCGGTCGGCAGCGGTGGCCGCATGGCGTGGAGCGGCTCGACGAGTGTCGTCGCCAATGCACTCGCGCTGTCATGCTCGGGGATCGCACCCAATTCCCCGGGGCTGTTTTATTTCGGAACCACGACGGCTCAGGTTCCGTTCGGCGACGGATTCGGATGCACGGGCGGCAACATCACTCGACTCGGGATCTTCGTGGCCGGTCCTACCGGCGTCGCGGCGCTCAACGTGAATCTGCAGCAACTGCCGGCCGGCACGCTGATCGCGCCCGGAGACGTGCGGAACTTTCAGTTCTGGTATCGCGACCTCGTAGCGGGCGGATCGGGTTTCAATCTGTCCGACGCGCTGCGCGTGCCTTTCTGTCCTTGACGATCGCGCGGGCCGCCCAGCGGGGGACTCGTCGCACAAGCCCGGTGAGGCTCCCGGTTCAGGGCCCCCAGATCACGGACACGCCGTTCGTGGTATTGAACGTCGCGGAGGTGCAGAAGGAGGCTCCGTCTCGATACCAGCACTGGTAGTGCTTCGTGTCGCCGGGGTTGATCGGAGCACTCACGACATGGATCGGATTCGGCGTGATGACGTTCGGATAGGACGCGACTCCGCTCGCAGGGAATTCGAGCGCAAAACGGATGACGCCGACCGCCGCGCAAAGCATGCCGTCACCGAGCGCGATCGGTGCGGCGGAGAGCCCGTTCGCCTGAAAGAACAGGGACGGACCGGTCAGGCCCGTTGCCGCCAGAATGAACGTGTCGGAGCTGATCGAGGCATTGCCCGTGCCTACGAGCTGCGCGCCGGCTGCGGACGATGAGTTCGCGCAACCGCGACCTGGTGCGCCGTTGTTGCCGCAGGAGACGCAGGTCGTTCCGGGGGTACTGCCCGTGCAAAACGTGGTGGGCAGGCACGGGGTGCCGCCGGCTTCCGCCACCGAGACGGAACCGGTGAGGATTCCGTTCGGCGCGACGGATCCGATCTGGATCAGATAGGTCGCTCCGCACAGCACCGAGAAGCTGACGGTTGCATTCGAGCCCGAGAATCCCGTGCACGGTGCGTCGTCGTTGCAGGCGATGGCGGTGCCTTGGATCGGACAGCCGCTGCCTGAGTAGACCGCGATCTTCGAGTCTTCGGTCGCGCCGCCCGCGATCAGTCCGCAAGTGGACACCGTCACGGTCGTCGTCTGCGTCGGAAAGTAGGTGAACCAGACGTCCTTGTAGATGGCCGTCTGTGCTGCGAAGAGGCAGAGCCCCTCCGCCTGCCCTTCAGCTCCGGTCGTCGCGGTTGTAGTGTCGAGCGCGTACACACCCGGAGCGACGAGCGCGATCGGAACCGCGCAGCCGTCGTTCGTCGGCGACGGAAATCCAACCGTCGCAACGAGTGTGAACTCGCCGCATCCGCCCAGGCCCTTGTCGCTCACACGGACGAGCACCGTCTGACTCGCCGCGACCAGCGCGCTCGTGCAGGAACTGCCGCCCGCGCAAGGAACACCGCCGCAGTCGTCATTGCACGCGAGGCCGATCGTGTCCGTGCATGAGGCGTGAATCGACAACGTGGTGTCTACGCTCGAAGTGCCGCATGTGTTCACGGACAGGAGGCGCGGGATGTTGTCCGTGTTCGTGTACCTGTACCAGACGTCGCGCGCGAGCGCTCCGCCCGGATCACAGCCGGCCGCACCGTCCTGCGTGGCTGCGGCAACAGTTCCAGGAAAAGTTCCGCCACTCGTGCCCAGGTCGACGGCGCCGGCGCAGTTGTCGTTGGGGGGTGGCGCGAGCGTCGGGGCGCCTGGGGCCACCGCGAACTGGAACCACGTGATCGTGTAAGGTGAATTCGCCGGCAACTGATTGGTCACGCTCAGCCTGCCGTTGCAGGCCGTGATGGTGAAGTCCCAGTCCTGTGTCAGTGTCGAAATCGCCGTGCGCACGAGCGATCCGGGGAAGTCCATGAGCGTTGCACCGGCCAGCGCACCGTCGTCAGGCGGGGCGGGAAAGTTCCATGCTGTCGTGTGGCTGCTGACGGCCAGGTAGTACGTGCCCGGCAGGTACGTACGCGTCAGGCGCGACTGAGCCGAGAGACCTTCGGACCCCGCGTCGCCGTTCGAGAAGCCCGGCATTGCGTCCAAGTTCGAATCGAAGACGTGGAGCGTCGTGTTGGCGGTCGTGACGTCGATCGTGGAGATCGTGATCAGACCTGAGGACTCGAAGGGAGTCGCGATGATCGTGACCGGAACCGTCGCTGTCGACAGGACGGCCGTGTAGGGCTGCGTCGTCGCGGTCGCACCCGACACGCGGTAGTAGATCTCCTCCTGCTTGCCGAAGCCGTACCAGAAGTTGGAGCGCGGCGGCACGGAACTCGTCGTCGTGATCTGAACGGTGGAATCCACAGTGCCCGGTGTGCCGCCGGTGGAGGCCGTGCCCGCCGTGCCCAATTGATTCACCCCCCGGATCGTGCCCGTGTGCCCTGCCGTCGTAGCCGTCGAGAGCGTCAAGCGATGCTTGTAGACCCCGAGCGGCTTGGCCGCAGTCTTGACGCGAAACACGTCCGAGGAAAAATCGGATGTGTCACCGATGACGGTGTTGGTGCCTGTACAGGTGCCGCTGATCGTGTCTCCGCCGGTCATTCCCGAGACGAGGGTCGCTTCGGACTTCTGGCTGTTCGGCTCGACCTCGGGGAAGTTCGTTTGCGCGTGAGCGCGGCTCGCGAGCAACGCGATCACCAGGGCCTGGGCCTGGAGTGAGCGCCGAGTCAAGAGCAGCAGACCCTCTCGAGCAATCGAACTGCGACGCGTGCCGGTGGCTGTCCGCAACATGGGGGAATGTCCTGATTTCAACGCGGTAGCCATGCTCCAACTAGCATTGCATGCAGCTCAAGTTTCTCACCTGGCGCCCGCTTGGGGCAGGCGGAAACTGCGGTAAATCCTGTTCCGCAGCGGTCCGGGTACTGCGCGGCCGACCTGGATCCATCGACCGCTCCCACCGGGCGAGATCTTCAAGGTCCCCAAACGAGGGAGATAGCCTGGGTCAAGTTGGACGTCGCCGGCGTACAAAACACCAGCCCATCACGGTACCAGCACTGGTAGTGACGCGTGTCGCCGTTGGCGGTCGCGCCGCCGACGTGGATCGGGTTGGGCGTGAGCCCTCCCGGGTACGACGCGCTGCCGGCGCTCGGGAACACGACGCCCAGTCGCAAGATGCCTGTCGTCGCGCACAACAGTCCGTCGCCGAAGGGCACAGGCGTCGCGGCGCTGCCGGTCGACTGAAAGAACAGGCCGGGCCCCAGCAGGCCGGCCGCGGTCAACACCAGCGTGTCCGTACCTGCACTCGCTCCCGCGACGCCGCTGCTCGTGAGCAGTGCGCCCGCGCTGAAGCTCGCATTCTGACAGCCGCGCCCCGCCGCTCCGTTGTTGCCGCAAGGACAGGCCGCGCCCGTGCCGTCGCCCAGGCAGAAGCTCGTAGACGGCGTGTCGGTCGACTTCACGATCTGGAAGCCGTTCACGGAACCGAAGTTCGTGGCCGGATTCGTCGTCGAGTTCGACGTGCGCACCACGATGTTCTGTCCCGCGAGAATCGTGCGTGTGTGCCGTGCATACGACACGCCGAGCACGTGCGGCGAACCGCTCCACACGCCGCCCGTGGTCTGCGCGCCTTCCACAGCGCCGGTCACTTCCACGGTCGTGGTGTAGGACGCGGGGAAATCGGGCGCGAGCGCGTAGGTGAAGATCGTGTACTTGCCGGCCGAGAGTCCGCTGATCGTCCACGTGATCAACCCACCGGACGGCGGCACTGCAAGATTGGCGACGTCGCTCGCATCCGCCATCAGGTTGCGGTCATCGCCGGGCCACGCTTGCGAGTTGTCGTAGAAGTCTCCGTAGCCTCCGCTCGGTTGAATCGTGACACTGGTGGGCAAATTACTGTTCAGGTCCAGCAGCGCGACGGGATTGCCGGATGTCGTCGCGACTGGGGACCAGAAGCCCGGCTGGAGTGCGGCGGCTCCGTAGGTCGGAGAGGGGACGGGCGCGGAGATGTTGCTGCCGACGTCCAGATTGAAGCTCTGTGCGGATGCGCGCGCGGCCAGCGCGCCGAGGGCGAGGACGGATATCAGGACCGCAGGGGAGTGGTGCATCGTTGGGCCTCCTGGGTGGAAACGTAGCGAGAGCGGGCGGGCGAGAGGGGAGCGCTGCGCGCGGCACGCCGATCGGAGTATACGGTGCCGGGCTCGAGCACGGCGCAACACCGTACCCGGTCACGGTGCGCAGTCAGGCTCCATCGCGCCGTTCTTGCAGGAACTTCGCAGCCGTGCGCTCAGCCTCCGTGATCTCGACCATGCGCTCGAGCGAAAGGCGCGCGAAGCCGACGAGTTCCTTGCGGTCCGCCGCGCTGAGACGATCGCGCACGGCCGTGCGTTCGTCGATCATGTCGCCGGCGAGGACGCGGTTGATGTCGGGTCCTTTACCCTTGCGCAGGAGATCGAGCATGCCCGCGAGGTGCGGCGGATCGTTGCGGCTCATCGTCGCGCAGCCGCAGCCGGCCGTCTTGAATTCATTGTCGGGGACGTCGGCGAGGTGCATGACCTCGACGCCGCGCTGACGCGCTTGATCGCGCGCGTTGCGCACGAAATTGCCTTCGGTGCCGATCGCGATCTTGTCGCCGGACTTCGCGGCCATCACGGCCTTCCACAGGTAGTCCGTCGAACCCGAACCGTCGGCGGTCTGCACGCATTCGAGCGGCGACTCGGGGTGCACCAGCACGCGCCAGCCGCGCGCCTTCCACCATTCGACATGGCGCTTCGAGAAGATCGTGTGCACGCCGCAGTAGCTGCCCCACAGGATCATCTCGGCCCGGTCCAGCGCCGCCATGCCGCCCGGCACCGTGCTCTCGTCGATCTTCAACTGACGCCAGACCTGCGGATCGGGCAACTGCACGACGCGCGACAGATCCATGCCGAGCTTCCACGCGGTGTTGCGGCCCAGGTGGTGATCGGGCACGAACAGGATCTTCTTCTTCTGCTTGCGCGCCCAGTCGACGATCAAGTGCGCGTTCGAACTCGTGCACACGGCGCCGCCGGTGCGACCGGCGAGCGCTTTCAAACGACCGCTCGTGTTCATGTACGCGACGACCAGCAATTCGTCGCCGTAGCGCTCGATCAATTGTTCGGCCGCCGGCAGGACCATGTGGTCCTTGGCCAGCATCTCCATCGTGCAACCGGCCTTGGGGTTCGTGATCCACACCGACTGGTCGTCGGAGGCGAGGATCGCGATGGACTCGGCCATGAAGTGCACGGCCGATTCGACGATCACCTTCTTCTCCGGGTTGCGCGCCGCCTGCAGCGCGAGAGCGTAACTGTCGGCGACCTTGCCGCCGTAGCGCTCGACGAGCTTCACGATCTCGCCGCCCATGTAGAAGTGCGCGAGCATCAGCAGGGAATCCCCGAAGTGCTTCACCGCCGGAATCGCGTACTGGTCCAGCCACGGCATCACCGTCGCGGGCTTGCGATCCGGCAGCGCGAGGTACTCCTCGGCGTAGGGCTTGAACTCGGCCTGGTACCAGTCGAGCGGCAGATCCGTCTGGCAGATCGGGATCTCGGGCTCGAGTCGGATGCCGGACGACACGATGGGGGCGCTGTGCGTGGTCACTCGCCAAGGATAGCACCGCTCCGGCGCGGAGAGAGCAGGATGCGCCGAGATCCGTCGGCCGCCGGTGCCGCACGCGCCGTGCCTGCGGAGCGAGGTTTTGAATCTGTAGGAGGCGCTCGTTCCCACCGATTGACTCCATCGCGCGGCGCCTGCGTACGATCAAGTCGCTGGCAGAGCAGGAGGAGAGTGACATGGTCCGTGCCCGCGAGGCACCTTCGAGGAGCGCGTTCGTCGTCGCCTTTGCGGCTGCGGTCGCGGCGTTTGTCTGCATGACCGCTTGTCGTTCGACGAGCGGGCGAGCGGAGATCCGTGCCGATTCCGTCGAGGTGCACTCGACGCATCTGCGCCCGACCGCCGGCGAGACGTTCGTGGTGCGCGGCGGAGGATCGCAGCGCATCGCACCCGGATACTACGACTTGCAGTCGCCCGCAGAGGGGCTCGCCGGCGCCGCGATCCACATCGTCGGCGCGCGCGACCTCGTGCTCGATCTCACGGGTGTCGAGATCGCGGGCGCACCCGAGGGTGTCGCGCTCGACTCGCTGTCCGGTTTCGGAATCGTCTTGACCGACTGCGAACGCGTGACGATCCGTGGCGGGAAGCTCTCGGGCTACAAAGTCTGTGTGGCAGCGCTGCGCTCTACGGAAGTGGTCCTCGAAGGCGTCACCTTCGAAGGTTGGTTCGGTCAGAGACTCCTGTCGACGCCGCAGACCGAGCATGCAGGCGACTGGTTGCGCCCGCACGCAAACGACGAGTCGGAGTGGATGACGAACTACGGCGCAGCGATCGCACTCGAGGACTGTGACGGCGTGCGCATCACGGGTTGTCGCGGTCGCCGTGGGCAAAACGGGATCCTCCTCACGCGCTCGAACGAGTGCGTGCTCACGGACAACGACTTCTCGTTCTTGTCGGGCTGGGGCCTGGCGCTCTACCGCTCGTCCTTCAATCGCGTGGCGCACTGTGTCTTCGATTACTGCGTGCGCGGCTACAGTCACGATGTCTACTGGCGCGGACAGGATTCGGCCGGGATCCTGGTGTTCGAACGCAGCTCGGACAACGTGTTCGTAGAGAACAGCGCGACGCACGGCGGTGACGGCGTGTTCCTCTTCGGCGGGCGCGACACGGTCGAAGGCCTGGCGCTCGCGCGTGGTGAACCCGATCCGGGCGGTTCGGACCGCAACGTCTTCTATCGCAACGACTTCTCCTACGCCGTCGCGAACAGCATCGAAGCCACGTTTTCGAACGACAATTGGGTGATCGAGAATCGCCTGAACGGTGCGCGGCAGCACGGCGTGTGGGGCGGGTATTCGACGCGCCTCGTGTGTCTGTGGAACGCGATCGACGACACGCGCGGGGGAGCCATCTCGATCGAGCACGGTGTCGACGCCGCGCTGGTCGGGAACCAGATCGAGGACGCCGACGTGGGGTTGGAGCTGTGGTGGGACCCGGATCCGGAGTTCGTGGACGGGCCGTTCGGACAGCGCAACGATACGTCGTCGCGCGGCACCTACGTGGCCTCGAATCGCTTCGCGCGCAACGCCAAGGACTTCGAGATCACGCGCACGCAGGACCTCGTGCTGCACGAGAACGTGTTCGTGTCGAAGCCGTTCTCGTTGTCCATGCACGACGTGGTCGTATCCGGCGACAATCCGAAGAAGCTCGAACCGCGCGCCCTCGTCGAGGGACGCGATGCAGGTTTCCCTTCGGGTCGGATGCGCGATGTGTCGTTGCGTGTGCCTGCACCCGAAGAGCCCGAGTGGCTCGTGCGCGCGCGCAACTGGCGCCCACCGCAGTTCGCGGGATCGCTGTGGAAATACGCGCAGCCCCCCGACTCGAACAGCGGACTCGCGACCATCGTCATGGGGCCCTACGGTCCGTGGGATCACCGCTCGGGTGAACCGCGCCCGGCGCAGCTCAAGGTCGGCGGATTGTGTGCCGGCGTGCCGTGGTCGGCTCTGTGGTTTCGATGGGACGAGGCCACCGACCCGCGCGCCGATCTGGAAGCCTGGCGCAATCTGGCCCGCACACCGCTCGCGCGCGCCGAGGTGCGCTCGTGGACCGACCCGTGGGGCGGATCGGCGTCCGTGCGCGCGGAGGTGGGCCTGCGACGCTTCGGCTTGATCGCGCGCGGCAGCGTGGCGATCCAGGCACCCGGTCGTCACCGTCTGAGCGTGACGTCCGACGACGGCGTGCGCATCTCGATCGACGGCGAACGCGTGCTCGAGAACTGGACCTGGCACGGGCCGACGCGGGACGAGCGTGAGATCGAGCTCGCAGGCCCACGACACGACTTCGTCATCGAGTATTTCCAGATCGACGGAGCGACTGCCCTGGTCGTGGAGCTGGTGGCGCTCGAGGGCCCCTGACGCGCTCCATCGAACGCGGTGCTAACGAAACCTTCGGCGCCGCTCAGGCCATCGCCGTCAAGGCCCCCCGACCGCTGAGCCGATACGAACTGCGGGTCTTGGACCGGTTTCCGCCCGCTCCTTCGGCCTGAAAACATGCACGCCCTGTTGCTCGAACAACTCCGTCGCCTCGCACTGGTCGACGCCCAGACGCCGCCGACGGCTGCGCAGTGGTCGCGACTGCTCGTCGAGATCGACGCAGCCTACGCGGCGGCCGACGAGGAGAAGCGTCGGCTGGCGCGCGATCTCGAAACCAACGCGCGCGAGATGCGCGGCGGGAACGAGAGTCTCTTGCGGGCCAAGGAAGAAGCCGAGGCTGCGGCGAATGCCAAGGGCGAATTCCTGGCGGTGATGAGCCACGAGATCCGGACGCCGATGAATGGCGTCTTGGGCATGGTGGGGTTGTTGCTCGGGACCGAACTCAACGCCGAGCAGCGCGAATGCGCCGCGATCGTGGAGAGTTCGGCCCAGGCGCTGCTCACGATCCTGGACGACATCCTCGACTTCTCGAAGATCGAAGCCGGTCATTTGGTCTTGGAGAAGATCGATTTCGATCTCCCGCTCGTGATCGAAGACGTGTTGAGCCTGTTCGCCGAGAAAGCGCAAGGCAAGGGTCTCGAACTCGCGGGCATCGTCGATCCCAATCTGCCTCAGCGCGTGACCGGTGATCCGGCGCGCTTGCGACAAGTGCTCTCGAACCTCGTGGGCAACGCCGTGAAATTCACGTCGCAAGGGGAAGTCGTCGTGCGCGTGTCGCCGCAACCGGGCGGTGCCGAAGACGTGCTGCGCTTCGAAGTCTCCGACACCGGACCCGGACTCAGCGCGGAACAGCTGCCGCGCATGTTCCAAGCGTTCTCACAAGGCGACACGTCGACCACGCGGAAATTCGGCGGCACGGGTTTGGGGCTCGCCATCTGCAAACAGCTCGTCGAAGCCATGGGCGGCACCATCTCCGTCGCGAGCGAGCACGGGGAAGGCAGCCGATTCGCTTTCACAGTTCACCTGGCGCCGTCATTCTCGGCGCCGACGGAAATCCAGCTCAATCTGCGCGGCAAGCGCTACCTGATCGCCGATTCTCACGCGGCATCCAGTGCGGCCTTGAAGTGTCGCATCGCGGCCTGGTGCGGCAAGGCCACGGAGGCCGACGGTGTGGCGCAGTGCCTCTCGCTCGCGCGCGAAGCAGCGGAGAAAGGCGAGCCTTTCGCGGCCGCTTTCGTCGACGCGCGGTTGTTCGCCGCGGACACTACCGGTGCGGGGGACGAGTTGCGCAAACACGTCCGCGTCGTGAACGTGGAGTCGTGGAAGATGCACATGGGCACGACGGCGTCCGGCGATGCGACCGAGTTCCTGCCCAAGCCGGTGTGCGGCCGTTCGCTCCGGCGCGTGCTGCTGCACAGCACCGACCAGAAGAGCGTGCCGCGCTGCGCGGTCAAGCCGAGTGCCTTCCGCGTGCGCGACGGCGTACGCGTGCTCGTCGTGGAGGACAACAGCGTCAACCAACGTGTCGCGCGCCATCAACTGCAGAAGCTCGGCATCAAGAACGTGGAACTGGCTGCGAACGGCGTCGAAGCCCTGGCTGCGCTCGCGCGCGGCAAGTTCGATCTCGTGCTGATGGACTGTTCGATGCCGGAGATGGACGGCTTCGAAGCGACGCGCCAGCTGCGGCTGCGCGAGGGTGCGAACAAACGCACCCCGGTCATCGCGATGACCGCCAACGCGATGAGCGGCGACCGCGATCGCTGTCTCGCGGCAGGCATGGACGACTACCTGCCCAAGCCCGCGTCGCAGGCGCAGATCGAAGCGATGTTGCGCGTCTGGCTTCCGGCCGCGCCGTCTCCGGCGTTGCCGGGTCGAGCGCCGGAGCGCCGATCGTGGAGTCTTCCGCGCACGGAGACTCCCAAGCCGTCGGATCAGACGACGCCGAGCGCGTGAGAGGCCAGGTCGGGAGCCCGAGTCCTTCGAAGGGCTCGCGGCTGAAGCCGCACCCTCAGGACTTCAGTGCACGGACCAGAGTCCAGGCGCCGATCAGCATGAAGGCGCATCCGGCTGCGATCGACAGCGTCTTCGGCGAAGCCACGCGCGAGATCCAGCCGCCGGCCAATACGCCGATCGCCGCCGTGACCACGAGTGCTGCACTCGAGGCCCAGAAGACCGTCCATTTCGAGGTGTCGGGCTGCGACGCAAAGGTCAGCGTTGCGAGTTGGGTCTTGTCGCCGATCTCGGCCAGAAACACGCTGCCGAACACGGTCAGGAAAAGTCTGGGATCCATCTTTGTGCGGGTGTCTTGCGATGATTGATCTCGGGGCGACGGCGAGGACAGCGGAGTAGAGTCTGAGTCCGGAGCGCGTCGTTCGTTGACGAGTTCGTGCCGTCTCAGTCTCGAAGGCGCCTGCGGCTCAGGCTTCGTCCAGGAAGCGGTAGCGCCAGTCGCGCGGCGGCACGAGCGTCTCTTTGATGGAGCGCGGCGAGACCCAGCGCGTCAGGTTCAACACGGAACCGGCCTTGTCGTTCGTCCCCGACGCGCGTGAACCGCCGAAAGGTTGTTGTCCGACGACGGCGCCCGTGGGCTTGTCATTGACGTAGAAGTTGCCGGCGGCGTAGCGCAGCGCGTTCGTCGCTTGCAGGATCGCCGCGCGATCGTCGGCGAAGACGGCCCCGGTGAGCGCGTACTCGGACGTGGTCGCGGCCAGTTCCAGCGCGGCCTCGAACTTCTTGTCCTCGTACACGTGCATGGTCAACACCGGCCCGAAGAGCTCGGTGCACATCGTGTCGTAACGCGGATCCAGCGCTTCGATCACGGTCGGCTGGATGAAGTAGCCCTTGGCGTCCTTGCAATCGCCGCCGAACACGACGCGCGCGTCCTTCGACTTCTTGGCGGCTTCGATCGCACCCTTGAGTTTCGTGTACGAGCGCTTGTCGATCACAGCACCCATGTAGTTCGTGAAGTCCTGCACATCGCCGACCTTGATGCCGGCGAGCATCTCTCCCAGCCCGGCTTGGACCTGCTTCCACAGCGACTTCGGGATGTACGCGCGGCTCGCGGCCGAGCATTTCTGGCCTTGGAATTCGAAGGCTCCGCGCACGAGCGCGACGCACAGCGCCTGCACGTCGCACGAGTTGTGCGCGAAGACGAAGTCCTTGCCGCCGGTCTCGCCCACGATGCGCGGGTACTGCGCGTAGTTGGCGATGTTCTTCCCGATCGCGCCCCAAATGCCCTGGAACACGGCCGTCGACCCGGTGAAGTGCACGCCGCCGAGGTGACGGCTCGCGACGACCGGATCGCCGACAGTGGCGCCTGAACCCGGCAGGAAATTGATCACGCCCGGCGGCAGTCCGGCCTCTTCGAGCAATTCCATCAAGAACCAGTTCGAATAGACCGACGTCGACGCCGGCTTCCACAGCACGGTGTTGCCCATCAACGCGGGCGCGGTCGGCAGGTTGCCCGCGATCGAGGTGAAGTTGAACGGCGTGACGGCGAAGACGAAGCCGTCGAGCGGACGGTGCTCCATGCGATTCCACACGCCGGGCGAGGACAGCGGCTGCTCGCGGTACAGGCGCTCCGCGAAGTGCACGTTGAAGCGCCAGAAATCGATCAATTCGCAAGCCGAATCGATCTCGGCCTGGTGCGCCGTCTTCGACTGGCCGAGCATCGTGGCCGCGTTGATGCGGTCGCGGTGCGTCGTGGCGAGCATCTCCGCCGCGCGCAGGAAGATCGCCGCGCGCTCTTCGAACGGCAGCGCGGCCCAGGCGGGGCGCGCCTTCTCGGCGGCTTGGATCGCGCTCTCGACTTCGCGCGTGGAAGCCTGGTGGAACTTCGCCAGCGTGTGCCCGTGATCGTGCGGCATCACCGACTTCTCGAGCTTGCCGGTCTCGACGCGTTTGCCGTCGATCACGAGCGGGATCTCGATCTCCTCGGCGCTCATGGCCTTCAGCGCCTTCTTCAGCGACAGCTTCTCGGGGCTGCCGGGTCCGTACGCCTTGATCGGCTCGTTGATCGGGAGGGGGACTTGAAAGGTTCCGAGGCTCATTGGAGGGCGAGGATTCTGTTGCGGTGGCGGTTTCTTGGCGCATTGCACAAGCGTTGCGATCCGTGAAGTATCGCAAGTCGAGATGGTCGAGTCCACGAACGGCGCGGAGTGCTACGCTCCCCACCCAAGAGGCCCCATGCTCCACATCGCACTCTGCTTGCTCACCGCGTCGTTTCAGTCGCCCATCCCGGATCTAGAGACGCATCCGGTCCCCGCCGTGCCCGCGACGCTGTCGGTCGACGAAGCGCGCTCCGCCATCAACCGCGGCGTGAAATGGCTGATCGACAATCAGCGTCCTGACGGCGCGTGGGGGACGCGTTCTTTGGAGTTGATCCAACTCGAGTTCTTCTCGGTCGAGACGCACTACTCGTTTCAGATCGGCGCCAATGCGCTGGCCGTGAAGGCCCTGCTCGGAGTCGAAGAGACGCCCGAGCGTCGCGCTGCGCTGGATCGCGGGCTGCGCTGGCTGTGCACCACCGAGATGTCGAAGCGCGGCAGCGATTGGGACGTCGATTGCTCGTGGAGTGCCGTGTGTGGGTTCGACGCGTGCGTCGCCGCGGCGAGCGACCCGCGCTACAAGGAAGGCGAACTGCGCGCGCTGATCGACGCGCGCGGACGCGAGCTGTACGCGTTGCTCGAGAAGAACCAGGAACCGCTGGGCGGCTGGGGCTACTACGAAGGCCCGGTCGTTTCACGGCGTCCGACGTGGTCGACGAGTTTCACGACAGCACTCGTCGTGCCGGCGCTCGTGCGCGCCAAGGACCTGGGCTGGGGCGTCGATCCCAAGGTGACTGCGCGCGCGGCGCGCTACGTCGCCGATTGCGCCTTGCCGAACGGCGCCTATGAGTACGACTTGAATCCAATCCCGCGCATCCGCGGCGGCGAGGGCATCAACGACGTCAAGGGTTCGCTCGGACGCATCCAGATCTGCAACTGGGCCCGCCGCCAGGCCGGCGACAAGGTCGTGACCGACGCGAAGATCCGCGCCGGACTGGAGCAGTTCTTCGAGCACCACATGTTCCTCGACGTGGCCCGCTTGAAGCCGATCCCGCACGAGGCCTACTACCAGAACGCGGCCTACTTCTACCTCTTCGCGCACTGTTTCGCGGCCTTCGCGATCCAGGAACTGCCGGCGGGCGAGCGCGAGAGTTTCCATGCGCGTTTGCGTCCGCATCTCACGAAGGTGCAGGGGCGCGACGGCTCGAGCTTCGATTTCCTAGGCTCGACGTTCATGACCACCGCCGGAACGAGCTTCGCGATCCTGGCCTTGCAGGCCGGCGTGGCGAAGTAGCTCTTCCCAGTCAGGGCGCGACTCCTCATCATGTCGCACGCATCGACCCCCCCCAAAAACCGCATTCGAGATCCTCATGAAACTCCGCGATCTGGCCTGCCTGATTCCGCTCGTCCTCCTGGCTGCGTCCTGCAACACGTTGAAATCCGACACCGCGGACAAGGAGCCGGCTGCAGCGAAGGCAGAACAGGCCGACAAGGACGGCAAGGAAGACAAGGAGTCCCAGGCCGACAAGCAACGCAAGGCCGAGCGCGAGTTGGAGTACGCGCGCGTCGAGCTCAAGATCGCGCGCCAGGAGTGCCAGGCTGCGGAGCGCAAGCACAAGGACGAGATCGAAGCCGCGGAGTTCGATCTGGTCAAGGCGCGCGAGGAACTCGATCAGTTCCAGAAGGTCGCGAAGGGCCTGGAACTCGACAAGGTGAAGCTGAGCTTGGAGCGCAGCGTGCAGAACGTCGATGAGACCAAGGCCGAACTCGAAGAACTGCTCTCGATGTACAAGAAGGAGGAGTTCGCCAGCGCCACCAAGGAACTCGTCCTCATGCGCGGGCGCAAGCGCCTCGAGTTCGCCAATCGCGCACTGGAGCAGGACAAGATCGAGGCCTCTACGACACGCGATTTCGAGTTGCCGCGCAAGCAGAGGGACCTCGAGATGGCCTTGAAGAAATCCGAAAACAGCCTGCGCGAGGCGCGCGCCGAACAGGTCAAGCTCGCCGACGAGAACGAGTTGAAACTGAAGAAGGCCGAGCGCGCCGTCGACGACGCCGAGCGCGAGCTGGCGAAGCTCAAGGCGGATGCGATGAAGGACGCGAAGGCGGCGAAGAAGTGAACCCCGCCGTTTGCGTGCTCGCGCTGCTGTTCCAAGCCGAACCGGCAGCGGACCGTGGCGTCCTGGTCCACGAGGAGGCCGATCCGCGCTACTTCGTCGAAAAGGTCGATCCCGATGGGGCGCGCACCGCGCTAGCTCGTGGGGTCAAGTTCCTGCTCGACAAGCAGAACGCCGACGGGTCGTGGGGGACGGGCACGCCCGAGTCCTTCTACGAGCTGAACTACAGCAACGCGAGTTTCTACGCCTGGAAGGTCGCGGGCGGAGCACTGTGCGTGCAGACGCTGCTCATGGTCGACGAGACGCCCGAGCGCCGGCGCGGGCTGGAGAAGGCCGTCGACTACATCCTCGAGAACGAGAAGCCCAAGCGCGGCAATCATTGGGACATCGACAACAACTGGGCGGCGCTGTGCGTGTTTGCGATGCTCGTCGACGTCGCTCACGACGCGCGCTTTCAAGATCCGAAGTGGAAGACGCGCATCGAGACGCGCGCCAAGGAATACGCCGAGCACCTGGCGGCCAACCAGGATCCGCACGGCGGCTGGGGCTACTACGAAGGCCCGGTCATCTCACGCCGTCCGACGTGGTCGACGAGCTTTTCGACGGCGCTCGTCGTGCCGGCGCTCGTGAGCGCGCGCACCGATCTAGGCTGGCCGGTCGACGAGCCCATGCTCAAACGCGCCATCACGTACGTGCAGAATTGCGCGCTGCCGAACGGCGCCTACGACTACAGCTTCAGTCCGATCCCGCGCCTGAACGGCGGCGAGAACATCAACGACGTCAAAGGTTCGCTCTCCAGGATCCAGGTGTGCAATTGGGCTCGCCGTCGTGCGGGAGACCCGAAAGTCACGGACGAGAAACTGCGCGAGGGCTTGAAGCTCTTCTTCGAGCACCATCGCTTTCTCGCCGTCGCGCGCGCGACCGAGGTTCCGCACGAGTCCTACTACCGCAACGCCGGGTACTTCTACTTCTTCGGTCACTACTTCGCGGCGCGCGTGATCAACGAACTGCCGGCGGCCGAGCGTGAGGAGTGGCACGCGAAGCTGCGCGCGAAGCTCGTCAACGTCCAGGGTGTCGACGGTTCGAGCATCGATTTCCCGGGCTCGTTCTACAGCTACACGTACGCGACGAGTTTCGCGACGATGGCGCTGCAACTCGGCCTGAACCGGCCGGCTGCATCCCCGCGCTGAAGGTTGTCCGTGGTCGAGGCGCGCGAATTCCTGATCGAGTCCCTGTCGCGGCGCATGACGCCGCCGCAGTCCGCGTGGTTGCAGCGGACCGCTGAACAGGTCCGGACGTCGCGCGACGAGCCGGCGCAGGCCTTCGCGACGCTCATCTCGCTCGCGAGCCGCCACGTGCCGCGCGGTGCTTGGGCGCCGAATGCGGACGAGCGCGCGCAGGCCGGCCGGATTCAAATCGGCTTCGAGCCCGAGCGCTGGAGTCTGCTCGACGCGGCGCGCGCCGTGCTCGTGCTCTCACGCTCCGACTTGGATACACCGGGTGTCGTCGCTGCACTCGAAGAGTGCTTCCGCTACGCCGACGTCGGCGAACTGGTTTCGCTCTACCGCACGCTCGCGCTGCTGCCGGGGCAGGAGCGCTTCGCCTGGCGCGCGGGCGAAGGTTGCCGCACGAGCATGGGCAGCGTGTTCGAAGCCGTCGCCTGCGACTCGGCGCTGCCGGTGCGCGTCTTCGACGATCGCGCGTGGAGACAGATGGTGATCAAGGCCCTGTTCGTCGAGGCACCGTTGTGGCGCGTCTTCGGCCTCGACACGCGCCTCGACGCCGAATTGGCGCGCATGGCGCTCGACCTCGCGGACGAACGGCGCAGCGCGGGCAGGCCGGTGCGCCACGAACTCTGGCTGTGTCTGGGCCGCCACGGCGGCGAGCGCGGGCTGGCTGCGCTGGAACGTGAGATCTCGCAGGCGAGCCCGTTGTCGCGCCGCGCCGCCGGGATCGCGCTCGCGCGCGCAGGGGCGACCGAGAACCTTGCGCGACATCTGTCCGCCGAGCGCGACCCCACCGTGCGCGCTACGCTCGAGCGCGCCCTCGCGGGGCGCGTCGACGCCGCCGCGTTTCGAGATCTGAATCCGACCACGACAGGATGACCGCATGCGCTTCTTCGATCCCCACATCCACATGACGAGCCGCACGACCGACGACCTCGAAGCGATGTCGAAGGCCGGTGTACGGGCTGTCATCGAGCCCGCGTTCTGGTTGGGTCAGCCGCGCACGCAGGTCGGTGCCTTCGTCGATTACTTTTCGTCGCTCGTGGGATGGGAGCGTTTCCGCGCGTCGCAATTCGGCATCGCTCACTACTGCGCGATCGGATTGAATTCGAAGGAGGCGAACAACGAGGGCCTGGCGCGGGAAGTGTTGGAACTGATCCCGCGCTTCGCGTTCAAGGAAGGCGTCGTCGCGATCGGCGAGATCGGGTACGACGAGATCACCGCCGCCGAAGAGCGCGCCTACCAGTCGCAGCTCGCGTTCGCAGTGGAGCACGACATGGTGGTGATGGTGCATTCGCCGCACCGCGACAAGAAGAACGGTATCGTGCGCTCGATCGCGGTCGCGCGCGAGCAGAAGCTCGCCATGCACAAGCTGGTCATCGACCACAACAACGAGGAGACGATCGAAGCGGTGCTGGAAGCCGGCGCTTGGGCGGCGTTCACGATCTATCCGCACACGAAGATGGGATCGGAACGCATGGTCGAGATCGTCAAGCGCTACGGGCCGGAACGAATCATCGTCGATTCGTCGGCGGATTGGGGTGTTTCGGATCCGTTGTCGGTGCCGAAGACGGCAAGGCTGATGTTGGAGCGCGGCGTGGATCCGAAGTGGGTCGAGTTGACGACGTGGAAGAACGCGCTCGATGCGTACGGACAGTCGGGGCAGATCGACGTGGAAGCGCTGGGGCGCGAGGCGGTCGTGGATCAGACGCAGAGCTTCGCCGACAACAGCGTGCTGCGCGGACAGGCGCCGCGCGTGGATCGGGGAGTGCCGAACTGACGGGAAGGGGCGGGGGGGAGGGGGGAGATGTCGGGGAGATGTCGGGGTGCCGAGGGGCTGAGAGGGGGCCTCAGGGCAAGGGTCTGAGCGGAACTCAGGTCTCGTTGCGCCTCCCCCTCTACTGGCTGGAGCCGGCCTCGGCCGGCTCGGGCGACACGAGTCCTTGATCGCGGTGCGTTCGTACGGAGTCAGGCTCCGCTCCGCCGTCTTCGCCGCCGTCGTTGCGGTGGCTGGTCGAGTGTGACCGTACCGTGGACCGTACCGAGCCTGGCTCATGTGGTGCAAACTCGCCGGGCTTGAACCGCGCGCCCCCGGGGGCGCCGCCCCCCCCCCCCCCCCGGGGCCCCCCCGGGGGGGCCGGGGGGGGGGGGGGCGCGGGGGCGGGGGCGCCACGCCCCCCCCCCCCGGGCGCGGCGGGAGGGGGGGG
>JAEUIA010000029.1 GCA_016795245.1 Planctomycetota bacterium
TCTTCGCCGGCGTAGGGCCGCGCGCCGGCGCGCGGCTCTACGCCGGCGAAGATGCACCACACGAGCCTGGCTCGGTACGGTCAAACTCGGACGAACGCCACCGCACAAAGCGCGAACGCCGAGGTCAACAACGGGGTTGGATCTCGCGGGGAGGTGTTGTGTCGGACTGGAAGCGTTGGGTGGTGTGGCTGCGGTCCCAATTGGCAAGGTTTCTGCTCCCGGCGGCTGGTCGAATCCTGCGTGGCGCGGCGCCATCGGAGATGTTGCTGCACGCGGCACACTGCCCGCGGCTCTGCGGCTCGGCGCGGGAAGTCCGCGGTTTCTGACTACTGCACGTACCCGTCGTTCGGCACCGCGCTGAAGACCAGCGGATTTCCGAGGCCCAACCAGGGATCGTCAGCGGGGGTCACGAAAACCTGCGCGTAGATGGCGGCGTTGAGCGTGGCGAAATCCAGCGGCGTATCGCCTTGGAGGAACAGCGCCCGCGCTCGCGGTCGTAAATCGAGCTCGTTCTGGCGCGTGTCGCGGGCGATCTCGCGCTCGAAGGCGTGCGCCAACACATCGATGCCGCGCGGACCGAGTGCCGTGCGTTCGCGCGACCAGTCCAAGGGTCGCAGCCGAGCGATCAGCGCGCGGCTCGTCGTGTCCAGGCGCGCTTCGGCGACGCGCTCCGGCGCGAGCGCGACAGCGTTCGCGGCATTCAGCCCGAAGACGCCTTTCACGATCGGCATCTCGACGCGCGCTTTGTTGATCGTGATGCGCTCGGCCGTGACGAGGCCGGGCTCGGGCTGGGTGACCGCTCCGAGTGCGTCGGCTTCCGCGCCTCCCCACAACCGCACCGCCGCCGCGCCGGAGCGCTCGAAATGCTCGCGCAGGAGCCACACGCGCTCCGTATCACCCAAGGTGGGGCTCAACTCCGCCAGCGGCTCGACTTCCTGCAGTGCGCGAATGAACGCGACGGGTGAGTACAGCCCGGGCAGCACGTCGATCGGCCGGCCTTCGGCGTCGAGCACGTAGTGCGCGCTGTTTCCGCCCAAGGTCGTCTCGATGCGCCGTCCGTCGCCCATGTCGATCGTGACGCGCGGCACCGGGCGCTCGCTGCTCCAGTGCAACACGAAGTGTTCGCGCAGGTAGGTCGACACGTCGCGATTGGCGTACAACACGACGCGAAAGAAGCGGCTGTTGGCGCACGACAGGTCCTGGTCCAGGCGTCCGAGCATCCGCAGCGACAGGATCGGCCGATTCGTCGCGCGGGCGACGCGCTTCGCGTCCTCGATATCGCGGTACCAGAAGAGGCGCGAGTAGGTGGCGTAACGCTGGCCGGACAGCGCATCGATGCGCGCTTCGAGCTCCAGCTTTTCCGGGCACTCGGGCAGTTCGTCGTACAAGGCGCACAGGCGCTCGATCTCGCCGACGCCCGCGTCGCGCACCTCGACCGCCGGGGTCGCGGCGGCTGCGAGGGGGTCCACGGGCGCCAGCGCGTCCCCGAACAGGAGCGAAACGGCGAGCGACCAGGCGAGGATCAGGAGGTTCATGAGGCGTCTCTTCGTGCTGTTGGAAGCGTCCGCGGCCGTCGATCCGGCCGGGTGTGCATCAGCCGACGCGCGCCTCGCGCCGGTATGCCCGGGAAATTCGACTTCTGGATCTCTACGATCAGGGAATGAGACAAACAGCGCTTCTTCACGTCGCCCTCGCCCTCTCCGCCGCCCTCGCGCCGCTCTCCGCCGCGACGGCTCAAGATCAGATCTGGACGCCGCGCCGCGTCGAAGCCGTGCGCGGTGTGACTTCGATCGCGATGTCGCCCGACGGCGCGCGCGTCGCCTACACGCTCGCCGTTCCGCGCATCGCGGGCAAGGACGACGACGGCGCGGCGTGGTCCGAATTGCACGTCCTCTCCACTTCCGACGGGTCGGACCGCACCTTCGTCGGCGGCAAGGTCAACGTCAGCGCGGTCGCCTGGACGCCGAACGGTTCCGAGATCGCCTTCCTCGCGAAGCGCGACGGCGACAAGCAGACCTCGCTCTACGCGATCCCGTTGCTCGGCGGCGAAGCGCGCAAGAAGGTCGAATTCGACACGTCGATCAAGGCCTTCAGCTTCGCACCCGACGGCAAGCGCGTCGTGCTCATCGCCGTGCCGCCCGAGAGCGCCGAGCAGAAGAAGCTGACGGAGAAGGGCTTCAAGCAGAGCGTCTACGAAGAAGACGAGCGCGCTGCGAAGCTGTGGATCGCCGACACGTCGGATGCGGGTGCAAAGCCGAAGCTGCTCAGCGTCGAAGGACACGTCTACTCCGTCCGCTGGAGTCCGATGGACGATCGGCTCGCGGTCGGTCTCGCGCCGACGACCCTGGTGGACGACGAATACATGCGCCAGCGGGTGAAGATCCTCGACGCGAACGACGGCCGACTCCTGGCCGGCATCGAGAATCCGGGCAAGATGGGCGCCTTCGAGTGGAGCCCGAACGGGGCCTGGATCGCGCTCGCCTGTGCGACCGACATCCACGAGACCTCGGCCGGCCGCATGACGATCGCGCCGGCTTCGGGCGGGACGCCGGTCGACGTGCTCGGCGCAGGCTACCTCGGCGACATCGGCGGCTTCGGCTGGCAAGGTTCGGGTTCGCTCCTGTGCCTCTTGGACCAGGGCGTCGAGACGAGCTTCGAGAAGATCGAAGTCGGCACCGGTCGCGGCGGCGCGAAGAAGGTGCTGATCCCCACCGGTGTCGCGAGCTTCACCGCGGTGTCGCTCAGTGCGGACGGGCAAAAGGCCGCGTTCATCGGCAGTCGTGCCGATCACGCACCTGAAGTGTTCACGATGGCGCACGGCGACACCGCACCGGTGCGCCGCACCGATTCGAATCCGTGGATGAAGAACATGCGCTTCGCCAAACAAGAGGCGGTGACGTACAAGGCGCGCGACGGCGTCGAGATCCAGGGTGTCCTGATCCGCCCGCTGAGCGAACAGGCGGGCATGCGCTATCCGCTGATCCTGTCCGTGCACGGCGGCCCGGAAGCGCACGAATCGAACGGCTGGCTCACGCAGTACTCGCGCCCGGGTCAGATGGCGGCCGCGAAGGGCATGGCGGTCTTCTATCCCAACTACCGCGGCAGCACCGGACGCGGCGTCGCGTTCGCGAGGCTCAGCCAGGCCGACGCGGCCGGCAAGGAATTCGACGACTTGATCGACGCGGTCGACCACTTCATCGCCGTCGGCCTCGTCGACGGGACGAAGGTCGGAGTCACGGGCGGTTCCTACGGCGGCTACGCGACCGCGTGGTGTTCGACGCGCCACTCCGAGCGCTTCGCGGCCGGCGTGATGTTCGTCGGCATCAGCAACAAGATCTCGAAGTTCGGCACGACCGACATTCCGAACGAAGAGTTCTACGTGCACGCCTTGAAGCGCCCCTGGGACGATCTCGAGTTCTTCCGCGAGCGCAGCCCGATCACGTACGCCGAGAAGAGCAAGACGCCGCTCTTGATCATGGGCGGCAAGGACGACACGCGCGTCGACCCGGGGCAGTCGAAGGAGATGTACCGCTGGCTGAAGCTGCGCGGTTCGGCGCCGGTGCGCCTCGTGCAGTACCCGGGCGAAGGTCACGGCAACCGCAAGGCCTGCGCGCGCCTCGATTACTCCGTGCGCATGTTGCAGTGGATGGAGCACTACCTCACCGGTCCGGGCGGCGCCGCGCCGCCCTACGAGGTCGAGTACGGCGAGGCCGTCGCGACGAACTGACGGACGTCACGCGAATCTCTCGGTTCTTGCCTAAGATCGTGCGGTCGGCGGCATCGAGTCTCAGGGCCCACAAGTGCGGGCCAGACGAGGCGAACCGATGAAGAGCACGCAGTTCCAACTGTCGCGAACCGAATTCGAGCGCCTGGTGCGCGAGCACCACGCGGCGGTCTACGCCTCGGCGTTGCGCATCGTGCGCGATGCCGGGCTCGCGCTCGACGTGACCCAGGACGTGTATCTGGCACTGTTGTCGGGTCGCATCGTGTTGCGCGGCGAGGGCGACGAGCGCGTGTTGCGCTGGTTTGCGATCCGCGCGGCCCTGCAATCCATGCGTGCGGGCTCGCACCGCCGCGCGCGCGAAGAAGGCTATGCCATGCAACAGCGTGAAGCGCATGCGAATGCGAGCGCCGAGACAGGTGATACTGCGGACTTGTTGGCACGTTTCGTCGAGCGCCTGCCCGACGAATTGCGCAACGCCGTGCACTTGCGTTTCCACGAGGGATTGACCTTCGCCAAGATGGGGGAAGCGCTCGAGATCTCTGAGCCGTCGGCCTTTGATCGTGTGAAGCGCGCACTGGAGCGCTTGCGCGAAAGCCTCTCGCGCGCCGGGCTCGGCGCACTGGCACTGGATGTTGAAGGCGCGCTTCAGGCCGCCGCGCCCAGCGCTCCGCTCGCGCCGCCGCTCGTGGCGCAGAAGCTGGCTTTGCTGCATACAGGGACGAAGGCGGCGTCGATCACGACGGCACTCCTCTCGACCATGCTGCTCGTGGTGGCATTGGTGGTGGTGTTGCCGAGCTTGTTCGGCAACGGGAGGGAAGTCGGGGTCGTCTACATGGACGGGTCTGGAAACTTTCGCGCAGGAGTCGAGACACCTTTGGGCATCTCCGAGTTGCCTCCCAGCACAGGGCGGGCATCGGCTGTTCTCCCGCGCGAGCCCGCTGCCGGAGCTGCCACACGCGTTGCGGTGACCGTCGAGGACAGCGCGAAGATCGTCGGGCGCATCGTCGATCCGGATCACAAGCCGAGCGCAGGCCTGGTCGTGCTCGCGTCGTCGACTGAGTTTCAGGGCAAGTTCCCGCGCTACGGCGCTCGCGCGCGCACGCGTGCAGACGGCTCGTTCGAGATCGAAGTTCCGGTCGCTGCGAGCGGCGTGACCAGCTACGTGCTCGCGCTCGAGGGCCGCGTCGAATTCGAACGCGAGCCGCGCGCGGAACTCTTGACGGTGACGAACGGTGTCACCGCGCAGGCCGGCACGCTGCGCTTGAAGCCCGCTCCGCGGGACGAAGTCGGGTTCTTCGAACACAAGCTCAAGATCGTCGACACATCCGGACGGCCGATCCCGCGCGTGCACGTCACGCTCATGCGCGCCGTGCGTTCACCCGAGGGTTGGTCGGATGAGACATGGGAAGTCGGCGTCACCACCACCGAGTCCGGGATCGCGCTGCTCGAAGCCGGGCACGTCGGCGACAAGGTCATGATCGTCGACGGACGCGCGCAAGGCTATCGACGCCTGCGCCTCGCGCGCCGCATCGAGGCCGGGTTCAGTGAGGAGACCCTGCAACTCGAGTACGGGCTCGAGATCCGCGGACGCATCGTCGATGTCGACGGGCGCGCGATCCACCCGCGTCCGGCCGCGTCGCTGCAGGCCTTGGAACTGCAATTGCACGCGCTGTCGCCCGCCGAGCCGAACGAGTGGATCTTCGCCCGGATCGAAGACGACGGCAGCTTCGTGATCGGCGGACTGGACGATCTCGCGCACAGCCTGGACGTCGCCGGCGGTCCGTGGTCGAGGACTTGCATGGAGGGTGTGCGGGCCGGGACGCACGACCAGTTGATCACGCTGAAGCGCGAAGACGATCCGCGCGACCTGGGCGATCACTGCGCGGAGATCCACGCGCGCATAGTGGATGCCGAGACGCAACAGCCGGTGAAGGTGGACGTGCTGGCGGCGGATGTCGACGAGTTGGACGCGGGCCTCACGCCGTTCGAATTCGCGACCGACGTCGCTCCGTCGATGCTCGTGAAGCGTCCGGTTCAAGTGGCCTGGTTCGGCGACTACCCCGAGCCTTCAGATCGCAAGCAGGCGACCGGTTTGAAGGCCGGTACCTACGCCTACATCCTGCGCGCGCCCGGCTACGCTCCTGAATTGTGTGGCCCGATCGAACTCGCTGCGCGCGAGATGCGCAGTGACGTGGTCTTCGCGCTCGTGCGTCCCACGACGCTGTCCGGCCGCGTTCTCGATTCTGACGGTCGTCCGCTCGCGAATGCCTACGTGTTCGTCGGCGGGCTTGGCCCGCGCTCGAGCGCGCGCCTCGCGGAGATCGACGAGGAACTCGTGCGCACACACGGCAAGCCGTCGCGCAACGACATCGTGCGCACGGATGCCGAGGGCAAGTTCGCGATCACAGGTCTGTCTCCGCGCTTCGACTACACCGTCTACGCCGTGCACGAGAGTCTGGAGCCGATCACGGGTGCGCGCATCGCCGGCCGTGAACCAGGATCGGTCGAACTGCGCTTCGAGCGCAGACGTTGAACGACGGCGCTCAGCGCTTCCGCACCTGAACCGTGATCGCAGTGCTCGCACCGGCCGTCACGTGGACGTCGGGCGCGGACACGAGTTCGAACACGCCGGATTCGAGCGTGAGCGCGTAGGCACCGGCCTCCAGCAGGTCGTCGCTCACCAGCGTTTCGCCCGGCAACAGGCGGCCGACGAGGCCCGCGCCGAGTTCGGAGCCGCGAAACTGGAGCGCGCGCACCGCGCCGCCCGCCGCGCTCCTGAGTTGCACGCGCACGCCGAAACGCTCGCGCCGATCCTTGACGTTCGAGTTGGCCGGAGCTTGGAAGCCCTCCGGCTCCGCTCCACTCAACACCAGTTCTACGCGCACGCGTCCGCCGACTCGCGCTGTCAGTGATACGACCGTCGTGGACTCGCGCGCCACCGTCACCGGATCGATCGTGCGCGCGGGAAACACGTACTGCGCCGCCGCGGAGTCGCCGGCGACGACGAGCTGATACGTGCCGACGGGCACGGGCGGCAGCAGCCCGAATTCATCGCTCTCCAGGATGCCGATGTCTTCACGCGGCACCAGGGTCACGCTCGCGAGCAGGGAGGCACGCAGTCGCCCCAGCGGAACTCCGTTCGGGTCACGCAGGTCGATCTGGATGCGGCCGCGATCGTCGGCGCCGGGGAGCACGAGCGTGATCTCGCGCCGCCATTCGTTCTGGGCCAGGATCACGATTTCCTCCGAGCCCGCGCGACGAGCGTCGAAGGCCTGCACGATGACCGGTGTTTCAGGCTCGAGTACGAAGGCGACGGCGCCGATCTCGCGCCGCACCGTCTGCGTGCGCGTGTGCGTGATCTCGTGCGAGCCGTCGGGAAGTTCGCTCCAGTCGCTGACGCGCACGCTCGCGCCGCGGATCGGGCGCCCGGTATCGTCGGTGACGCGCACGATCAGACGCTGCGAATGCACGAACAAGGCCACATCCGGAGTTCCAGGCGTGTAACGCAGCTGGTGCGGATCGAGCACGACCAGGCGATCCGAACAGCGCAAGGCGTAGTGCGCGGGCCGCAGGCCGGCGAGGCTGAAGCGACCGTCTGCGTCGGTCGTGGTGTGCGTCGTCGACAGCCCGTCGCCGCGCTCGTCGTTGCTCGTCCGCGAGACGGAGAGCGCGAGTGCGTTCGGATCGTTCGCGTAGTTGGAGTCGATCGCCCACAGCTCCAGGTAGGGGACGGGGGCGCCGCTCTCGTCCGTCACGCGCCCGGTGATCGGTTCACCGCCCTGTAACACCAGGTCGGGCAACGACTTTTCGACACCGGCTTCGAGTTCCAGATCGGCGACAAAGGCCGTGCCGATCGCGTTCGCGCGCGCGGCCAGGTTGTAGCGCCCGCTGGACACGAACCCCAGATCGAAGCGTCCATCGGTGCGAGTCGTGACGCTTTCGACGTGCACGAACTTCGTCACGCTGCCTTCCACCTGCGCGACGGACAACGCGACCGTTGCGAGCGGCACCGGACGGTCGGACGGGTCGACGACGCGACCGCGCACGCGCTCGCCTTGTTCCAGGCGCACGTCCAGGACCAGTGTCGCCGGCGAGGCGAGTTGCGCCAGCGCGACCTGGTGGCGGCCCGGGCGATAGCGCGGCGCATCCACGACGGCCTGCACCAGACCGTCGGTTCCGAGTGCGGGTTCGAGCAGGGGCGTCGAGAGCCAGTAGCTCCCGTCCGCGCGCGAGCGCGTCTCGCCGATCTCGACGATTGCACCGTCGGCGTCGGCGCCGTGCGCGAGCCACTGCAACCGCACGCGCGCTCCGGCGATTCCGGCGCCGCCGCGCGCGCGCACGACTCCCTGCACGAGCACTTCGCCTGCGGCGCGGACGGGTGCGTCGAGCGCTGATGGCGAAGCGGTCGAGCTGACCGCGACGGCGCCGGCGTCGCGGGTCGCACCGGTGTCCAGGGGATTCGTCTGTACGCTCGGCGTCGAGGCGGTGTCGCCCGTGAACGGCGCGGGCTGGGGCGCCTCGCGCGGCTGCGCCATGAACTTGACCCCCGCGAAGACCAACAGCGCGAACACGACGGCCGCGAGTACGGTGCGCACCACGGCGGTGCTCGTCGACTGCGTACCGTGCTTGCCGGTGCTCATCGCCGACCTAACGCGGGCTCGCCGGTGTCTGGAGAATGTGCGCGAGCCGCACGAGCGCGCGTTCGCGCCCGGTCGGCGATCCGCCGGCGCGGTACTCGCACTCGATTCCGGCGCGCGCGGACAAGGCGCGGGCTGCGCGGTCCTGCAGGCGTTGGAGGCGCGGCTCGTTCCAGTCGATGCGCCGCCAGTTCGGATTCCGGACGGCACCCGCCGTGCCTTCGCGCAAGAGATCGAGCAGGAAGGGGATCCCTGCGTCACGTCCTGCGTAGAGAGCGGTGAGTGCGCACTCGACGCGCACTTCCAGCACCGGGTGCGGATCCGGACCCAGCGCGAGAGCTTCCAGCCGCGCGCCGTCCGCGCGAGTCGTCAGGACGGACGCACACGCGGACGCCGCGACGACATCTCCGGCGACGCTGCGTCCGTTGTCGGGAACGCGCGCTTCGAGACGCGTCGCGAGGCGGTCGAAGGCGCGCGGATCGCGTGTGTTGCCCAGGATCACGGCGGCACGCACGCTGGATTCGTCGCTCGCTTGCAGGGCGCGGGCGAGCGCGCTCAAGTCCGCATCGTCGAAGCGCAGCAGGACGTCGTCGCGTGTCCATTCCTCCAGCGCGCTCGCGAAGGCCGCGCGCTCGAGCGTGCTCCAATTCGGCGGCAGACGGAGTTCACGCGTCCGGCGCACGGGTCCGCTTGAGACCGGCGCGCCGACCGCATCCTCTGGCGCGGGCGCGGGGAGCAGGTCCGTTCTCAGAACGGGCGCGGCGTGTTCGTCCGCCGCCGGCGCAGGTCGGGTGGCACAAGCGGCCCACAGCGCTGCCGTGCAGAACAGTGTCCGCGCGCAAAGCGTGCTTGTAGGCCAGCGGTCGTGCATCGTCACTGCAGATTAGCGCCCGGAGTCGCTGCGAACCACCGCACCCATGTGCGAGTTCACAGTGCGTCACCGCTCAGGGAAGGAACGAGCGCAAGCCGCGGCCGTCCGAAACCCACAGACGCCCGTGCGGCGCGAGCGCGTTCGGCCCTTCCCAGGCGACGTAGTTCCAATCGCCTTCGCGCTGCACGATGAAAGCCGGTTTGCCGTCGCTCTTCGTGCGCACCGTGAAGGCCTTCTTGCCGATCTCGATGTCGAAATCGGTCCAGGGCGAGGCGAGCACCGTACTCGAACTCGAACGCCGGCGCAGGATGGCGAGGCCCGAGGTCGAACCATCGTCTTCGTTTCCGCCCAGCACGGTCGGCGCCTCGGCTCCAGCGGCTTCGGCCACGGCCTCGGGCTTCAGGCGGTTGGTCCATTCGAACACGGCGCCGTCGCGGAAGCGCACGCGCGCTCCGCCTTCGGCGATCTCAGGTCCGAACACCGGAGGTTTGCCGTAATTCCACGGCCCCTCGAGGGCGCCGGTCGAAGCATCGACGATCCAGGCGTCGCCGTCTTCGGTCACGAGCAGCAGGCGTCCGGGATTCTGCGGCAGGAACACCGGCGAGCGCGCGACGCCGCCGAGCGACTGAAGGTCCTGCGACCAGGTCGTCGTACCCGAGCGTGCGAGGCGCGCGATGTGACCGTTGCGGTCGCACACGACATGGTCCTCGCCGACCTTGACGGGCAGAGCCTCGACGCGTCCGCCGCGTCTCCAACTGCGCTCTGGCACGCGCGAGAGCCAGAACTTCTGATCTCCAGGGTGCGGGACCTGGACCTTGACCGCGTCGTAGCCCGGCATCTCCACCGACAGATCGACGAGTTCACTCCACGACGACTGGAGTGTGAACGGCGTCACGCGCTCCGTGCCGTCGGTGAGCTTCACGCGCGCGCCGACCGGGAAGGTCTCGACCTTCCAGACCAGATCGCGCGCCGCGGCCTCGACCTCACCTAGCACCTCGACGAGGAGTTTGTAGGCATCTTCGTGTCGACCCGCACGCGCCAGTTCGTTGGCGCGCCGCAGCGCCTGACTCTTCTGGCGCACCGTGTCGACTTCGCGCTTCAAGAGACCGGCGAGCTTGCCGGTGTCGTCCTTTTCGAGAAGCTCCGTGTAGAGTTGCAGAGATCGCTCGTAGTCCCCGGCGCTTGAGTGCGCGCGTGCCGCGCCGATCAGGATGTCCTGCTGCGCCAGATTCTCCTTCTTGGCGCGTTCGGCGCGCTCACGGCGCCGAATCTCGAGTCGGGATTCGAGTCGCGCATCGAATGCATCCAGGCGCTTGCCGAACTCGACTGCGTCCTTGCGTCCGGTAGCGGTGCCCAGGACGGTGCGCAGTTCTCCGATCAGCATCTGGCACTTCGACTCGGCTTTGAGCTGCGCGCTCGAGTCGTCGATCTTCAGGCCCAATTCGACGAACTGTGTCTCGATCCGCGCTGCCAGGCTGTTGAACAGGTCCGACACCAGGGGCAACGGCTCTTCTTCGGGGCCGAACTGGGGCGCCGGCGGCATCTCGAGTACGCGGCGCAAGCCCAAGACCGGGTCGCCGTACGTGCATTCGGTCTGCGCTTCGCGGTAGCGGTCCATCCACGCCGTGCGACCGGCCTGGTCGGCGATGCGGCGCTTCTCGACCAGCGTCTTGCGCATCTCGCTGACGCGCGAACTTTCGTCGCCTTTGAAGAGCGTGTCGAGGATGCGCAGCGCTTCGCGCGGATCATCCAACCGGCTGTTCACGGCCTCGATCTTCTCGTCGAACGCGCGCTGCGAACGGAACTGCACCACCGCTCCGATCGAGAGCGCGATCAACACGGCGATCGCGACGAGCGAGTTGCGTTTCACCAGCGTGCGCTGCACGGCCTGGGTCCGGGCGCGTCCGAGCAGGCGGCGAGCTTCGCGGTGCGCGGGGTCGATCGCCACGTACTCGCGCAGCGGCTGGAGGATCTTCTCGGTATCGCCGGTCTCGAGCATCGAGGCGGCGGCTTCGAGAATCCACGGGCCGGCCTCGAGTCCCATGCCGGCGTTCAACATGCACGTGCCGAGTTCCAGCCGCACGCTGTTCGATTCGGGCGAGCGCTCGGCCGCGATACGCAGCACCGCGGCAGCCGCGAAATTGCGCTCGGCTTCGATGAACGCGCGTCCCATCGCGAGCAGATCGCGAATCGCCGGTACGTTCGGATCGGCGGATGCGATCGCTTGCAAGTGAACCAGTCGTACCTGCGTGATGCGGTCGTCGCGACGGACGTGTGCGACCTCATTCCAGTGATCGAGCGCGATCAGCGGGGAGCCGACCGCACAGTCGAGCCGGCGCAGGAAGGTCCGCAGATGCGGAGTGGACAGTTCGCGCAGGACCGGCTGCAGGCGTCCGGCTTCCCACTCGGTCTGGAAGGTCTGACCGTCGACCGTCGGCATCGGGCCGTACGGCGCGCACACGAGCCAGGCGCGCAAGCGGGCGGCCGCGCGTCCGCTGTAGCCGGCTGTGGTCTCCTGCTGCGCCATCGCGATGAGTTCTTCATGACTCGCGAGGCGCGCCTTGCCGCGGTTCAGTTCCGTGACGGCGGTGATGCGCAGTTGACGGAACGGCATTCCGAGCCGATCCGCGATCTCGGACAGGCTCGACGAACCGTCGCATTCGGTGAAGAAGCGCGGGACCTCCTTGCCGACCGGAGTCGGATCGAGCGCGACGAGCACCGCGTCTTCCGACTGCGGCCACTCGACTCCCGAACTCGCCGCTTCGTCCTTGAGACGCGCGTATTCGAGCAGCAGGCCTTCGACCGAAATGCCGGCGGTGAACACGGCGTCGCGCCGCGTACCCTGGCGTTCGAGTCCCGACTCGCCGGCGCTGAGCGCGGCATCGGTGGGGCGCTCGGGCAAGGGACCCGGCGCGAAGCGGAAGTGCACGCCCTCCGAATCCAGGAGTCGGTAGAGCATCTCCGTGCGTTGCGCACGCGCGATTTCCACCATGCGCAGCGAGTCGACGCGGAATTCCTCGTCCTTGACCCAGGCGCTGCGCACGCGCTGACGCCAGATCTCCGGATCCTCCTCGGGGTCCGGCAAGAGGTGCATCTGGCCCTCTTGGAATCCAATGGTGGCCTTCTGGCCGTTCTTGCCCAGCAAGGACAGCACACCGTCTCGACCCCGGGCCAGACTTTGCAGTAGGTCCGCGAGGCCGATGCCACCAACATCGCCCTGGAAGCTCATCTCGTGCGATTCCTATCGGAGCGGATCCGCGACGGAGTGGAGGGCCTACAGCCCGAATCGCTTGCGAATTCGAATCCAATCGTCGCGCGAATCGAGATCGTCGAAAATTTCCGGCGCGTCGACCGCGGCCGAAAGGAGCGGTTCCGCGCGCTCGCGCAGGCACTGGAGCGGTTCGTCGGGTCCGAATGCGGCAAGTTCTTCCAACAGGGCCCGCCCGACGACGATCGGATGACCGAAGCGTGTGCCGCAGCGAGGCGCGAGCCACCCGCGTGCCGGAGCACCGGCGGCGTTCCAAACTCGGGACAATGCGCGAAACACGGCCGCCGGCACGAGCGGAACGTCGACCGGGGCGAGGCACAGGTCCAAGCCTGCGCGCAAACCGCTCGCGAGGCGCACGCCGCCCGTGCGGCCGCGCTCCCATCCGACGTTGAAAGCCAGTGCGCTGCCCGCGGGCAGGGCGCGCTGCAGAGCCTGGTGGTCGGCGCCCGACACGACGAGCGGCGGGGCGCCGTCGAACACGCCGCCGTTTTCGAGCAGGAGTTGGAGCGGAGTGCGCGGCGTGAGTGCGATCAACGCCTTGCAGGTTCCGAGCCGCGTGGAGGCGCCGGCCGCGAGTACGACGAGCGCCGCGTTCACGTGCCGATGTAGCGATCGTAGAGCGTCAGCGCGCGCTCGAGATCATCCGTGCCTTCGATGAGCGCGCGACCGTCGGCGAACACCGTGTAGCGCTCGTCGTCAACGGCGAAGCGCAGGATCGCGCCGGTGTGGCGCACGTCGCGCGCGACGGGTTCGAGAGCCTGCGCCAGACGCTGCAAGTCAGGCTTCACGCGCGCCCCGCGCACTTGCACCGTGTTGCGGCCGCACAAGCTGGTCGCGCGTTGCGTCACGGGCTCGTGCAGAAAACGAAACTCGCGCAGACCGCAGCACCGACAGCGCGGGTCGCGTCCGACGCCGAGTTCGCGCACGCGGCCGTCCCAGACGTCGACCTCGTACAGCCGGGGTGTCAGGCCCGAACGCGCCGTCAGGATGCGCAGCGCGAGCCCGGACTGGAGCGCCGCGATGAGTGCCACCGCCGGTTGCAACACGCCGGCTGTTTCGCAGGTCGGCAAGACTCCCGGGGGCGGAGGTTCGGGAAACAAGCAGGCTAGACAAGGCCCGACGCCCGGCAAGACGGGCAACACGAGTCCGCCTGCACCCACGACGCCGCCGTACACCCAGGGCAGGTCGCGTTCGACGCACACGTCGTTGACGAGGTAGCGCGTTTCGAGGTTGTCGGTGCCGTCGACGACGAGGTGCGCGCCGGCGGTCAAGCGTTCGATGTTGTCGGCGTCGACGTGCTCGACCAGCGCTTCGACGCGCGTCGGTCCGCCGATGCGCGCCAGGCTTTCCTTGGCCGCCAGCGATTTTTCCGTGCGTTCGCGCGCGTGACGCTCGTCGAACAAGACCTGCCGCGGCAAGTTCGACTCCTCGACGATGTCGCGGTCGACGAGCACGAGTTCGCCCACACCTGAGCGCGCGAGGTTCTGCGCCAAGGCTCCGCCCAGTGCGCCGCAGCCGACGACGAGGACGCGCGCGCCGGAAAGCTGCGCCTGTCCCGCGCGACCGAGTGCGGCAAAGCGCGTCTGACGCTCGAAGCGCTTGTCGAAGTCCTTCATCGCGAAAGCCACCAAACGAGTGCGGCGAGCGACACGCAGACGAGCACCGCGGCGCCCAACATGAAGACCTTGGTGCCCGTGTCGGAACGCGGCGGTTCGTTGATCTCGACCCAGTTGAAGTAGCGCTTGACCTCGCCTTCGAGTGCTGCACCACAGTGCGGGCAGACTTCGGCCTCGGCATCGAAGGGGATCACGCCGTCGCACTGCATGCAGTAGTGATTGCGCTCGGCGCCGCCTTCCCGGACACCCGGTGCGCGCGAGCGCTCGCGGTAGTACTCGAGCGCCTCGGCGTTGCTGTCCCGGCGCGCCCGCGACCAGTGCTCCGGCCCCATGTTGCCGAAGCTAGGCTTGGGCTTTTCACCGTGCGGATCGGGTCCTGCGCTCATGATTCCTGGCACTGCGCCCGCGGCGCAGTCCGACCCAGGTTAGCCCACGCGGGGCCAATCCCCACCCAGGCGAGCTTGACATCCACGCCCTCCGACCGGATTCTCTTGCGCCCGCTTTGCGGCGGGGCGCCCAGGCCGATGGCGGCCGGCGTTCGCACGGTGGCCATAGCTCAGTCGGTTAGAGCACGAGATTGTGGTTCTCGGGGTCGCGGGTTCGAGTCCCGTTGGCCACCCCACCCCGCCCGGAAGGGTGCGTACCCCGGTGCGCGCCCGGCGGAACGCGGGTATTCTCCAAGGTAGGCCTATCTGGCGCGTCACGCGCCTCGCCCCGCCCACACCCGGAGAACTCCCGATGTCCATTCTTTCCCGCTCGCTCGCCCTGATCCTGGCATCGTCCGCGCTCGCCTTCAGCGCGCAGGCTCAGACGAACTTCCCCTTCGTGCTCAATCAGGCCGCGAGCAACTTCACCTTCGGCGGCACCACCACGCTGGGCCCGCTGGTGGGGAACCCGTCGAACATGTTTCAACTGCTGGGCACGCAAAACCTCGACCTGGCGTTCCAAGCAGGCGCGCAACCGTTCGCGAGCGGTGCCTTCACGAACGGCGGCGTCGTCGGGACGAACGGCGCCTTGCACGCCAAGATCACCGGTGCCTTCGGCATCACGCTGGCGACGATCGACATCAACAACATGACGCTGTCGGCGACCTCGCCGACCTTCACGGTCGGAGCGGGCGGCGCGTTCAACGCCACGGTCGTGCTCACCGCGCTCAGCGGTCAGTTCGTGGTGACGCCGCTCGTCGGCACGCCGTCGACGACCGACATGACGGGCAGCACTTCCGCCCCGACCGCGGTCAACGGCACGCTGACTCTGCTCGGCGGGAACTACCGCATGGTCGCGCCGATCAACACCGTGTTCGCGTTCACGGACCCGGGCACGGGCGCGTCGGGCAACGTCACGCTCGTCGGAACGATCACGGCCGACTACCCGTTCTTGAAGCCGTATTGCTTCGGCGACGGTCCCGGCACGGCGTGCCCGTGCGGCAACAACTCGACGCTCGGACAACAGCGCGGCTGTCTGCACTCCGGCGCTCAGGGTGCGAAGCTCGTCGGCAGCGGCATCCCGTCCCTGACCGCGGACACGCTCGTGCTGCAGGCCACGAGCCAGCCGGCGGGGACGCTCGGTCTCTTCTTCCAGGGCACCGGTCAATCCGCCGCCGGACTCGGCGCACCTTTCGGCGACGGTCTGATCTGCGTCGGCGGGAGCATCATCCGCCTCGGCATCAAGGCGGCGCCCTCCGGTTCATCGAACTATCCCGCGGCCGGCGACGCGAGCGTGTCGGTGCAGGGGCTCGTCGGCGGCGCGCCGACCATCCGCAACTACCAACTGTGGTACCGCGACGCCGCGGCCTTCTGCACGGCGGCGACCTACAACCTGACCAACGGGTTGCAGGTGCAGTGGATGCCCTGAGGCCTGCAGGTTTGCGGGCTCCGATCGTCTCCTAGGAGCCCGTCGAAAAATGTCGCCACTGCGGCTTCGCGCGCGCGCGCGCGGCGTCGTCGAGTTCGTCGAGTCGTGCTCAGCGGCCACAGAGGCCGTCTCCGCCGCCTCTACGTCGCTCTTCTTGCAAAACGAGCGCGCGCTTTGCCTCGCTACGCGACTTTTCCAACGGACTCCTAGCCGACTCCTGGGTCAGCTTTGGCGTCGGAGGGTTGCCGGACCCGGTCCCGGAGACCTCGGCGCACCGACGACGCTACGTCCCCGTCTCCTGCTCTGTCTTCGACTCCGCCCCTGCGTCCTCCTCCGGCCGCTTCTCTCCCTGTCCTTCTTCCCGGACCACCGGGACGATCTCCACCTCGCGCAACTCCGCCAACTTCTCGGACACTTCGTTCGCCCCGCCGAGTTCCTCGACCCTGCGCCCGGCCGGCAACACGCGCGTCTGGAAACTGCGCGCGGCCAGATTGTAGGCACCCGTCGCACGCTCCAGTCCGGTACCGATCGCCGCCACGTACTCCTGGTACTTCACGACGCGCTTGTACATCTCGCCTGCCTCTTTCTGGATGGCGATTGCGTTGTCCGCCAACGCGCGCTGGTTCCACAACACCTTGGTCGAGCGCAAGATCGCGATGAGCGTGACCGGCGTGGCGATCAAGACCCGCAAGCGCATCGCTTCGTCGAACAAGTCCGGAGCCGCCTCGTAGGCGTACGAAAGAATCGGATCCGCAGGCAGGAACAACACCGCGTAGTCGATGCGGCCGGAGACCAGGCTCGCGTAGTCGCGCTTCGCGAGCGCGCGCACTTGTCGACGCACGAGTTCGGCGTGTTCCTTGAGTGCACGCTTGCGCTCGTCTGGATCGCCGGCTTCGGCTGCGGCCCAGTAGGCCGACAGCGGCAGCTTCGCGTCGACCGGAATACCGTCGCCCTCGGGCAGGCGGATGATCATGTCGGGGCGCGCGCCGTCCTCGATCACGATCTGCTCGAGGAAATCGCAGTGCACGAGCATCCCGGCCGAGTCGACGAGGTTGCGCAGACCGATCTCTCCGAAGCGGCCGCGCGCGGTCATGCTGCCCTTGAACGCGGTCACCAGCACGTCGTTCGAGGAGCGCAGCGAAACGGTGATGAGCGAGAGATCGGTGAGGTGCTTTTCGAGGCTGCCGTAGGCCTGCGCGCGAGACTTCTCGATCTCGAGCGACTTGGACTCGAGCTTCTCGAGTGCCGACTTGACGGGAGCCAGGCGTTCGTTGGTGGCGTCGAGCAACGACTTGCTGTTGCGGTCGATGGCCTCTTGCGAGAGGCGCGCAAAGGCGTTTTGGAACTGCTCGCGCGACTCGGTCAGGAAGCGCCGCTGATCTTCGAGAGCAATCGTGCGCTCGGCGAGTTGGGCTTCGAGCCGCGCCAAAGTTGCCTCCGCGCTGGCGGACTCGGCGCGCAACGCCTCCTGCGTCCGGTTCGCGCGCTGCGTTGCGATCAACCAGCCGACGAGGACGCCGAAGAACAAGGCAAGGGCAGCGAAGAGGTACTCCATGGGGCCCTGAGGATACGCGAAGCACGCAGCGTAGACAGGCGGGAAGAGGGGACAGAAGTCGTCCTCCTGCCGCAGTTCACGCGGAGCACGCGGACCATCGTCCGCAGGCTTCGACCAAAGAACCAAGGCTTCCATCCGCGCCCCTCAACACTTCCAGACCGACATCGAACCCAACCCCGCAGCACTTCCAGTCCGTCACCGAACTCGCCCCTCAACACTTCCAGTCCGACATCGAACCCCGCCCACGCGACCCCACCCCATTGTTGACCTCCTGGTTCGCGATTTGCGCAGTGGTGTTCGCCCGCGTTTGACCGTACCGAGCCAGGATCGTGTGGTGCATCTTCGCCGGCGTAGAGCCGCGCGCCGGCGCGCGGCTCTGCAGCGGCGAAGATGCACCACACGAGCCTGGCTCGGTACGGTCAAACTCGGACGAACGCCACTGCGAAAAATCGCGAACCAGGAGGTCAACAATGGGGTGGGGTCGCGTCGGTGGGGTTCGGTGTCGGACTGGAAGCGTTGCGGGGCAGGTTTGGTGTCGGACTTGAAACGTTTTGGGGTCGCGTTCGGTGTCGGTCTTGAAGCGTTGCGGGATTGCGTTCGATGTCGGGCTGGAAACGTTGTGGGGTTGGGTTCGGTGTCGCCATTGTTCGATGGCAAGTGCAGTCTGGGCCGCTTGGGTTCGGTGGCGAGTGGCGTGCTCGTCGATTGCGTTCGGCAGCCGTTGCAGCAGGTGGAACGGAGGCTCGAGCCGCCGTCTCGGAATCTATTGGTGCAGTTCGCGCTGCGTTGCTGATCGAGCTGCGGTGACGGCTTTTCCCGCCGGCTGTTCGACTAGGAGCGCGCGAAGCCGTGCCGATAGTTGTCGACCAGGGTCTGCGTCTCCGCAGCGCAGGAAGCGCGAGACGCCACTCCGGCGGCGCGGCGTGCTTGCCTGGAGTCGATGCGTTCGAGCACTTCCAGGAAATCGTCCAGGCCCACCGGCGCGACGCAGAACTGGCGCACGCCCACGCCCAAGAGGAACGCGAGGTTCGCCGGCAAGGTGGCCGTGACTCCGAACACGGACAGGGGTCGCGCGGACTGTTCGCAGGCCTCGGTGATCGAGGTCAAGGCGCGCAGCACGAAGGGATGGATCGAGTCGAAGGCTGCGCGCAGTTCGTGGTTCTCGCGATCAGCAGCCAGCAGGTATTGCTGCAACGAATCCAGGCTCACCATCACGAAGTCCGCCTCGCGCGCCAGATCGCGCGCGCCCAGCGCCGCGACCGGCGTCTCGATCACGGCTCCCAATTCGACCTGGTCTTGGAAGGACACGCCGCTCTTGCGCAGCGCGTAGCGCTCCTCGAACAGGATCTCCTTGATGCGCCGCAAGTCGCCGCAATCGGTGACGAACGGCACAGCGATCGAGAGCGGCGTCTCGGAACCGGCGGGGATCGAGCGCATCAGCGCTTGCAGTTGGCGGCGCAGGACCGTTTCGCGCGCGAGCAGGATGCGCACCCCCGCGCGCCCCAGGCCCGGGTTCAATTCGCGCGCATCGTGCAGATACGGCACTTCCAGGCTCGAATCGGCGTGCAGCAGGCGGAAGGTCACCGGCACGCCGCGCGCGTGCTCGACGACGGACGTGTAGTGCGCGACGAGCGATTCCAGCGAAGGTTGATCGCGATCGATCAGGTACAGGAGTTCGGTGCGGTACAGGCCGATCGACGGAAACCCGGCCTTCGCAGCCGCATCGACCTCAGGCAGATTGCCGCTCGAAGCCGAGACCGTGATCGCCATGCCGTCGCGCGTCTTGGCCTGTCTGCGCGCGAGCCCCGCCACGGCGGGTTGTTCCGGCGTGCTTTCCTTTTCCTTGCCGCTGCGACTGTACTGCGAGCGCACCAGTTCGTCGGGATTGACGCGCAGCATGCCCTCGGTGGCATCGAGGATCACGAAGTCCCCTTCGCGCACTTTCTCGAGCAGGCCCGCGACACCCGTGAGAGTCGGAATGCGCATCGAACGCGCGATGATCGCGGCATGGCTCGTCAGCCCGCCTTCTTCCGTCACGATGCCGAGCACGTGATCGTTCGCGAGGTTGAACATGTCGACGATCGAAAGTTCGCGCGCCGCGAGTATGTAGTCCTCGACCGGACTGACGGCCGTGGCCTTGTCGCCTTCCGCGCGCGCCTCGAGGTTGCGCAGCACGCGGATGCCGACGTCGCGCAAGTCGACCGCGCGTTCGCGCAGCGTCTCGTTCTGAACCAGGCGAAAGATGCGATCGAAGTCGGCGATGACCTTGCCGATCGAAGCTTCGAGCGCCATCTGCTCGTTCAAGATCAGGTTCTCGACGTCGGACAGGAACACCGAGTCCTTCAAGTACGCGAGGTGCGTGTCGAGGATGCGCACGTGTTCGAGCGGGATCTTGCCGGTCAGCCGACCCTTCAGCGACTCGATCTGGCCCTTCGAATCGGACAAGGCCTTGTGAAAGCGATTCAACTCGCGCTCGACCTGCTCGAGGGGAACGCGCTGCGGAACGGCCTTGTTGAGGTCGTAGTCCTTGCGGTGGACGACGCCGAGCGCCAATCCGGGGGCGACGGGGGTGCCCTTCAGCGTCACCCCGCCGCGCTCCTTGGCCTCGGGCTCGGCCGCGGGCTCGACGATGGGAGGTTTGTCGCTCATGCGGGTATCCTACGGACCCACTTCGGTCGGGCAAACACGCAGCGCCTCCAGTACCAGGAAGATCCATGCAGAACGAACGACGACTTCTCTCGCGCGCCCTCACCACCACGGCCTTCCTCGCCGCGATCACCCTGCCGCTCGCCTGGTCGAGCAGCGGGCCGCTGGATGGGGTTGCGCAAGCCACGGCCCCGGCTGCTGTCAAAAAGATCGTCCCGACCGAGCTCTACGACGTCGAGAAGGTCGTCGACGGGGACACGATCCACATCATGCGCCACGGCAAGATCGAGAAGCTGCGCCTCCTGTGCGTAGACACCGAGGAGAAGATCGGGAGCGGAACCTCGGCGGCCGGCACCAAGCCGCCGACGGTGTTCGGCGAAGAATGCGCGCTGTGGGCTCAGTCCTTTTTCGCGGGCCTCGCCAAGGATGGAGCCAAGCCGCAGGTCGGCTTGCACTTCCCCGGCGAGAAGGAAGAGCGCGACTTCTACGGGCGCCTCCTGTGCTACGTGATCTTGCCTGACGGCACGGACTACCAGTTGATGCTGATCGAGATGGGCAAGAGCCCGTACTTCAGCAAGTACGGTTGGAGCGCCTTCCATCACGCGGAGTACCTCGCCGCGCAGAACGCCGCGCGCAAGGCGCAGCGCGGGATCTGGGATCCGAAGACGAACGCAGCCAAGACGCCGGGCGTGCCGTCGGCGCAGCGCCCCTACGACAGACTCCTGCCCTGGTGGGATGCGCGCGCGGACGCGCTCACGGCGATCGCGGCGGCGTGCCGCGTGCCCGGTGCCAAGGTGTGCGACACCGACAATCCCGCGGCTCTCGCGGAGGCCGCGAAGAGCGGCGAGGTCTTCGACTGCTACGGCGAGCTGGCGAAGATCAGCGAGGGCGCAGACGGCGCGATGGTCGTGCACTTCCGTGCGTCGAAGCGCGACCAGGCCTTCGTCGTCTACATCCCGAAAGAGAAGCGCGACGCCTTCAAGGAACTCGATCTCCCGGGCGCGACCGAGGAATTCCGCCAGAACTACCTGTGGTTCAAGACCAGGATCACGGCCGATCCGAAGGGCTACTTCAAAGCCACTTCGGAAGATCCGGCGCCGTGGAAGCGCGCCGGTCCGGAGCCGAAGCTGCCCTGAGTCCGGCCGCAGCGCCGTCCTGCCGACGGACGTGAACGATTGAATACGGTGCCAGAGCCATTTTTTCACACTTCGCCCGCTGCCCCGGCGCGCAGTCAGGGGACTCGCGGCGAAGTGTGAAAAAAAGGCTCTGGCACCGTATTCAATCGTTCGCGTCCGTCGGCAGGACGGCGCTGCGCAGAACCGCTAGTTGCAGAACGTCGCGCTCAGGGCGTTCGTGGTGTTGAAGACGCCGGGCCCGGCGACCGAGTCACGGAACCAGAACTGGAAGTTCCAGGTCGAGCCCGGGAGGATCTGCGAGGGCGGGATCAGGCTCGGGAAATTGAGCAGGTGGCTGATCGTTCCACCGGGCGTCGTGGTGACGATCGGCAGGCGCCACAGCGTCCCGTTCACGCAGCGATTGCCGGCTCCGAACGGAATCTGGACCTGCGTCGTGCCGTAGTAGAACAAGCCGTTCGTCGAGGCCGGGCAGTTGCTCGCCATCAGCGTGAACGTGTTCGCGGCGACGCTCGAGCTGCCCGACGAGGAGATCACGGCCGCCTGCCCCGTCGAGTTGTTGTTCGTGACGCAGTAGGTGAACGGAGCCGCGCAACCGCCCGCGAGCGTGATCGACCAGACTTCGGCGCGGCCGCTGACCGAGAAGGGCACGCTGTGGTTCGGTTGCCCGACGATCACTTCGAAGCTGCCGTTCGTGTCCAGGTCACCCAGCCCGTCGACCGAGACGCCCGTGCCGGAGGACGCGCTCAGACCGTTGATGGTTGCGACGACAGCCCCGTCCGAGCCCCGGAAGACGCGCGCGTAGCCGTTGCCGCCGAAGGAATTCTGGTCGGCCCCGACGATGGTTTCGGCGCGACCGTCGGCGTTCATGTCGCGCGCATTGGCCAACGCGATGCCGAAGCGATCGCCGGATGCACCGCCCGTCAGCGTGCGGATCAGACCGCCGGTGGCGCCGGAGTAGATGCGCACGAAGCCGTTCCCGGGCGAAAAGATGTTGCCGTCTTGCGGCGCGCCCACGAGGACGTCGTTGACCCCGTCGCCGTTCACGTCGCCGCCGCCCGCAACCGCGAAGCCCAGGCGATCGTCGGTCGTGGTCGCCGGGAAGTTGTGGATCACGGCAAAGGTCGCACCCGAGTAGACCTTGGCGCCCGCGAAGTACGAGCCGATCACGAAGTCCGCGCGCCCGTCCCCGTTCACGTCGCCGACGTTGTCGGCCGAGATGCCCAGGCGGTCGCCGTTCACGGCACCGTTGATCGTGGTCAAGAGTGCACCGGTCATTCCTGAGTACACGCGCGCCGTGCCGCGCGACGTGCCGCCACCCGGCGCGGTCGCAGAGGCCACGATCACATCGGGCACACCGTCGTTGTTCACGTCACCGATGCCGGCGACGGTCGAGCCGAGCCCGTCACCTGCGGCGCCGTTGAAGGTGAACAGGATCGCCCCGTTCGCACCGGAGCGAATGTACGCCGCGCCTGCGCCCGCGCCCGCACCGGGTGCGCCGATGAGGGCGTCGGCGAAACCGTCGCCGTTCACGTCGCCCGCGCCGTCCACTGCTGCACCGAAGCGATCGTCGTTCGCAACGCCGTTGAACGTGTGGATCGTGTTCCCGTTCAAGCCGCTGTAGATGCGCGCGTAACCGGGTCCGCCTCCGAAGATGTTCCCGTCCTGCGGCGCGCCCGCGATGAAATCGTTGCGCCCGTCGTTGTTGACGTCGCCGCACGAGCGCACGGAGGCGCCCAGGTGATCGTAGGCGGCCGTGCCGAGCTTCGTGTAGAGGCTCGTCTGCGCGGCGGCTGCGGCGCTGAAGAGGAGCGAACCGGCGATGGAGAAGGAGAGGGTACGAACGTGCGCGAGGCGGTGGTGCTGATTCATGGTGTGCGGCGAGAGCGGGTCTGGAGGCGCCGAGCGAGAAGGGCCTCGGAGAAAAGGGCGGATCACGGCTGGTCTGCGGCCGGCCGGACGAGGTGAGAACAGCTAACAGTACCCTGCCCTCGAAAGGTCGGCTACCCGGGGCCGCGAGTCTGGGTGACCAGGTGGCCCGCTTCCTTCAGGATGATCTCGCCGAGCGCGAGTTCCAGGGCCTTGGGCGAGCCTGGAAGCGCGATCACGACCTTGCCGCCGATCAATCCGGCCGTCGCGCGGGAGAGGATCGCCGCGCTGCCGATCGCGCGAAAAGAAAGCATGCGGAACAATTCTCCGAAGCCTGGGATCGTGCTCTCGAAAAGTTTTTCCAGGGTCGGCACGGTCACGTCGCGCGGAGCGATCCCGGTGCCGCCGGTTGTCAACACCAGATCGACGTCGACGGCACTCACGGCGCGCTGCACGCTGCTCGCGATCGGCTCGGAATCGTCCTTCACGATCTCGCGGAACGTCACCTGGTGACCGGCGGCGACGAGGCCGTCGACGAGGAAGGGCCCGCCGCGATCGCTCGCCGCGTCGCGCGTGTCGCTGATCGTGATGACCGCGAAGCGCAGGGCACGGTGAGACGCGGCGGCGCGGTGTTGTTCGAGGCTCATCGTCGAGTGGGGCTCATGGCTGATCGGTGCTCGTCTGTCGTTCCGTGCGCCGCACGCTTCGAGCTTCAGCGGCGCTCGAGTTTCTGCGTCACACGTGTTTCAGCGCGCGGGCCGTAGAGCGTCGAAGACGCGGCGCAGGCGCTTCACGCGGTCCACATCGACCGGCTCTTCGACGCGCCCGTCGTGCTTCAACGCCGTGCCGACGATCGCGCCGTCGGCTGCGGCGAGCAGCGCGGCCGCGTTGCTCTCGTTCACGCCCGAACCCAGGTAGATCGGCGTACGCGCCAGCACGGAGCGCACGGCCGCGACACGCGCGGGCTCGGGCGCGCTGCCGGTCGCCGCGCCCGACACGATGACCGCGTCCGCGAGGCCGCGCAGCACGGTGTCGGCGGCGCATTCCTCGATCTTCTCGTGCGCGAGCGGACTCGCGTGCTTGACGTGCACGTCGGCCCACACGGCGACACGCGGGCACAGGCGCGCGCGTTCGCGCAGGGTCTCGGCCGCGCGCCCTTGCACCAGGCCCTGGTCGGTCACGGCCGCACCCGTGTGCACGTTCACGCGCAAGAACTGCGCGCCGGTCGCCGCGCACAGACCCAGGGCTGCGCGCGCGTCGTTGCGCAACACGTTGACGCCGATCTCGAAGCGCTCCCCCACGCCCGCGCGCACGGCCGACACGGCGAGCGCGAGCGCTGCGATCGTCTCGCTCGGAACGTGCTCGGCGTGAAACGGTACGTCGCCGAAGTTCTCGACGATCAAGGCATCGCAGCCGCCCGCGGCGAGCGCTGCGGCGTCGCTGCGCGCCGCGTCCAACAGTTCGACCATCGACCCGCCGTAGCGCGGCGCACCGGGCGTCGCACGGACGTGCACGACGCCGATCAGACGCAGGCTGGCGCGTGAGTGAGACATGGCTGACTCCTGCACGAGTCGCGGCTCGAGTTGGAGCCGCGGAAGGTGGAGCCAGAGACGGGATTTGAACCCGTAACCTCCGCTTTACGAAAGCGGCGCACTACCGTTGTGCTACTCTGGCGTTTGTCGTGTCGGCGATCCCGTAGATCGTGCGAAAAGCGTGAACGACGTGCAACTACACGTCGTTCAGCTCGGCGACTGCGCGGGTCGATCGCCCTTCGGCGCTACCTATCGGCCGCTCACCCGCCCAACTTGCGCAGGAGTTCGGCTCGCTCGGCGGCGTCCATCGAGATGCTGCCGATGGCCTGGGCGGCGGCTTCGCGGACGCTCATCGAGGCCGGGGAAGAGACGACGGCGCGCACCTTGGCGAGGGCTTCGGCGTCGAGCGCGCTGCCGTGGCGACCCAGCAGGTTCGAGAGGCTGCGGCCGGCGGCCGCGCGGGCCTCGTCCGACCTCGCTTCGTCCACCAGAGCCGCGACGAGCGCGGCCGCTTGCGGCGCTCCGCCCGAAGCACCCAGCGCGTGCATCGCGGGGATCGCGATGTTGTCGGCGCGGCCGGTCGCGACGACGAGGCCGGCTTGTGCACCGGACAGGTCGGTCGAGCCTTGCGCGCCGAGTTGGCTGAGAACTGCGCTCGAGCGCGCCGCCAGGTCGGCGGCCAGGGCGCGGTCGCCGGTCATCTCGCGCGAGAGCGCGGCCTCGATCGCGGCGACGTCCTCGGGCCCGCTCATGGAACCCTGGATGCGGTCGCCGAAATCTCCGGCGAGCGTCGCGTCAGCGGTCATCAAGATCACGGCGGTGCCCGCCAGACGATCGTCGCCGCGGATGCCGTCGACGACTTGCGCCGTCGTCATGTCCGGCAGCGCGTCGGCGACGAGCACGAGGTCGACGTGCGGCGCGCGGCGCAGGATGCCGAGCGCGCGTGCGCCTTGACCGACCTTGTTGACGTAGACGTTCATCTTCTCGAGTTGCGCGGCGGCCGCGTCGAGCTTGCTCATGTCGCCCGACACGACGACCGCGACGCGCAGCGCTTCGCGACCGGCGGCTTCACCGAGCGCGCTGACGACGTCCGAGCCGGCGCTGGTGCGCAGGCGAGCGGCGATCGCACCGAGCGCGACCGAGGCTTCCGAACGCAGCGTGCCGTCCGAGCTCTTGAGCGCGGCCTGCAGACCGGGAGTCGGACCCTTCGCGAGCGGCGCGAGGACGCGGCAGAGGGCTCCGCCCGTCGACGCGTCGACGTTCTTGACCGACCACTGCAGCGCGAGGTCGAGCGCGTCGGCGCCGGCGGCGTTGACGGCGGTCAGCGTCTGACCGGCGGTGTTCTTCCACTCGAGCGGATCCTGACCGGCCGCGACCATCGCGTCGATCTTGGTCTGCATCTCGACGTAGGCGCGCGCCAGTCCGGCGAGCGCGGCCGTCGATTGCGGATCGGCGCGGAGCGCGCGGAAGTACGCACGCTTGCTCATCTCGCTGCCGTAGAGCTGACGCGGGATCGGGACGGCGACGAGGTGCTCGTCCTTCCAGTCCCACACGACGTCGCCGGCCTGGCCGAAGCGCAGAGCGGAGTCGCGGCGGGCGTAGTAGTCTTCGCCCGCCTGGAGCGAATTCTCGAGCGCGCTGCGCGTCGGCGCGAGCTTCGCCACCGCGTCGGCGGCGCTCTGCTTCACGACCGCGTCGGTGTCGGACGCCGCCAACCACTGCAAGGCGCCGGTGGCACGCGCGTCGCCGATGTTGCCGAGCACGAGCGCGACGTTGCGGCGCAGGACGCTGTTCGTCGCCTGCAGCGCTTCGATCAGCGGCGGAACGACGTCGGTGCCCATCTGCGCCAGGGCGTGCATCGACAGCACGCGGCGGTCTTCGTCGCCGCCGTCGGCGAGGAACGGGAGCAGGTAGGGCACCGCGTACTCGCCGTGCGAGGCCGAGAGCGTCCGGATCGCGAGGCGGCGGGCCAGCGGATCGGGGTTGGTCGTGGCGTCCTTGACGGCGGCCAGGATCGCGGCCTCGTCGTTGCGCAGGAGCTGGCGCTCCGCACCGGCGAGTTCGATCAGACGGCGCGCGGCGAGTTCGAACTCACCGCCCTCGACGAGCAGGTCGCGCCAATCGATGTAGGGCGTCGACTTCCACATCTCGTAGGCGGCCTTCTGATCCGGAGATGCGGCCAGGACCTTCTTCAGCGCGCGGAGGGATTCCTCCTTGTGGCCGCGCTGGAGCAGGTCCACCGCGTGCTTGAACGTGTCCTGCAGCTCGTCGAGACGGTTGGCCCAAGTCGGGGCCTGGAAAGCAGCCAATGCCAGGCAAAGGCTGAGCGTCCGGCGCAGTCCGGTCATGATTGTCCTCTCGCGTGGGAGTGAGTACGCGGTCTCAAGGGGGGATGGTTCGCGAAGCCTCTGGCGATTCCCGGATCCACGCGCGGTGGTGTGCCGGGGAGTCGTTCGCCAGGGTTCGGATAGCGGTCGGGGATGATATCGGGGAGCAGGGCCGGGTCAAGGGCAGCGCGGCTTCGTCCCACAGGCGCACCTTACCCGCTGCGGGCGCCGCGGCTACGTTCCGGTGCTGATATTCGCCTTCCCTGGTGCGGGACTGAGCTTGCCGAGGACGCGCAGGGGTGCGGAACCGGTGGCGCCGGGCGCGCTGAGCGGGATCTCGAGCGCGCAGGCGGCGCCCAGGACGGCGAAGACCAGGGCCTCGCGCGCGTCGGGCGGGATGCCGAGTCCCGCGGAGGAGCGCACGGGGATGCCGCAGCGCTCGTGCAGCGCCCCCATCAGGGCGCGGTTGTGGACGCCGCCGCCCGCGACCCACAGTTCGGAGGCAACTCTGGGAACGAAACGCGCCAGTGCAATGGCGACCGTCGCGGCGACGAGTTCGGTCGCCGTCGCGAGCAGGTCGGCGCGGTCCGCGCGTCCGACGCCGCGCGCCTCGGCGCGCCGGCAGAAATCCGCCACGAACTGCTCGCCGAAGGTGTCGCGACCGGTGCTCTTCGGCGGCGACGCCGCAAAGAAGGGGTGGCGCAATTCGTCCGCGATCAGCTGCGCGTCCGCGCGACCGCGCCGAGCGGCCGCGCCGTCCCGGTCGCAAGCCGCGTTCAGGAAGCGCCGCGCGAGACCGTCGAGCAGCGCATTCGCGGGCCCCGTGTCGAAGGCCAGGAGTTCGTCGTCGGTGTGCCCCAGCCAGGTGAGGTTCGCCATGCCGCCCAGGTTCAAGACGGCGCAGGGCCGCGGCGCGCGCGCGAACATGATGCGGTCGGCCAGCGCCGAAACGGGCGCCCCCTCCCCGCCCGCGGCGATGTCGCGCATGCGAAAATCCGAAGCGACGGCGGTGCCGCAGGCCTCGCTCACGCAATCGCCGTCGCCGAGTTGCAGCGTGGCCGGGCCGCTCTCTTCGGCGCCGTCGTGGTGCCACACCGTCTGTCCGTGGCTCGCGACGAGGTCGAGCGCGAGGCCGTGGCGCTCGCTGACCGCGCGCGCCGCGCGACCGAAGGCGCGGCCTAGATCGCGCGTGAGCAGCGCCGCCTCGCGCAAGCCGCACGGAGCTCCGTCGAGCACGGCGCGCACGCGCGCGCGCACGTCTTCGGGATAGGGTTCGATCTCGAACGCCAGCAATTGCGGCGCTTCGATGCGCCAGGCGCGCGCGCGCATGCGCGTGAGCGCGACGTCGATGCCGTCGGCCGACGTGCCCGACAGAACACCCGCGACGAGCGCGCCCTCCGCCTCGAACACGGATCGCAGTTCCCCGAGCATGTGCGCATGAACATAGCGAGCGCAGGCCGCGATTGGCACGCTGTGCACATGGCAACGAGTGCGACACCGAGCGAGCGACGCATCCCGATCCTGGTCGTCGACGACGACGCGGACATCCGTCTCGCGCTGGAGATGACGCTCCAATACCAGGGCTTCGAGGTCTGGACCGCGAAGAACGGCGAGGAAGCGCTGCGCCGCATCGAGAGCGAGGAAGCGCGCGGCGCGCGCCCCGGGGTCGTGTTGACCGATCTCAAGATGCCCCGGCTCGACGGCATGGGTCTCTTGGAGAAGGTGCTCGAACGCAAGAATCCCCCGCCGGTCGTGATGATCTCCGGGCACGGCGACGTGGCCACGGCGGTCGAAGCGGTCAAGCGCGGCGCGTCGAACTTCCTGGAGAAGCCGCTCGACGAAAACCGCTTGATGGTGACGATCAAGGGTGCGCTGCGCGAAGGCCGGCTCGAGACCGAGAACCGCAAGCTCAAGCAGAAGCTCGCCGCCGGCTTCGAGATGGTCGGCGCGAGTCCGGCGATCGAGAAATTGCGCACGCAGATCGAGACCGTCGCCGCGTCGGACGCGGCCGTCTTGATCACCGGCGAGAACGGCACCGGCAAAGAGGTCGTCGCGCGCAACCTGCACCACCTCTCGCCGCGCGCGGACGGACCGTTCGTGACGGTGAACTGCGCCGCGATCCCGGAAGAACTGATCGAGTCGGAGTTGTTCGGCCACGAGAAAGGCAGCTTCACCGGCGCGATCGAGCGGCGCGTGGGCCATTTCGAGGCCGCGACCGGCGGGACCTTGTTCCTGGACGAGATCGGCGACATGCCGCTCGCCGCGCAAGCCAAGGTCTTGCGCGCGTTGGAGACGCACGAGATCACGCGCGTCGGCGACAGCGCGCGCATCCCGGTCTCAATCCGCGTGATCGCTGCAACCAACGCCGATCTGGCGCAGGGCGTCGAGAAGAAGACGTTTCGCTTGGATCTGTTTTATCGCTTGAACGTCGTGCCGCTGCACGTGCCGAGCTTGCGCGAGCGCATCGAGGATGTGCCGCTGCTCGCGCGGAAATTCCTGGAGGACATCGCACACCGCTCGGGCCGCGCGCCGCACGGATTGGAGCCGAGCGCCGCCGAGCTGTTGATGTCGATCGACTACCCGGGCAACGTGCGGCAGTTGAAGAATCTGCTCGAGGGCGCAAGTGTTTTCACGCAGGGCACCGAAGTCTTGCGCGCCGATCTAGAACAGATCCTGGCCGCCGGCCCGGCACTATCACCGGCTCCGCAAGCCACGCAGCGCTTCGTGCCGCCGCTCGATCCTTTCGAGTGTCCGACCTTTGAGGAGTTCAAGGAGAAGAGCGAGATGCTCTTCATCCAGAAGAAGCTGACCGAGAACGAAGGCAATGTGAAGCGCACGGCGGAGCGCCTCGGGATGCAGCGTAGCCACCTGTACAAGAAGCTCGATCGCTACGGACTGAAGTAGGGCAAACTGGCCCCGTTTGGTGTTGCTAGTTCGCTCAGGACTGCCTGAATTTCCGCAACCGCGTCCACTCCTGCTCGTCGTGATGCCTGGCGGCACCATCTCCGTGTCGCCCAGGACACACCGATGGACCTCGAAAACCCGTACCCGCGCGGCTTCTGGCGCTTCCAGCCACCGCGTTGCCCGCACGACGCTTGCCCGACGCGGCAGGATCGCAACACACCCTTCCGTTGGCAGCACAAGGGCCGCTATCAACGCCGTTGCGATCGCCGCTTCGTGCAGCGCTTCCTGTGTCTCGCTTGCAGGCACACGTTTTCGGTGCAGACGTTTCGCGTCGACTTCGGTCTGCATCGTCCCGACCTGACGCCACGGATCTTCGACACGCTCGTGTCCGCCGTCAGTCACCGCCAGGCCGCGCGCATCATGGAGTGCGACCGCAAGACCGTGCGACGCCGCATGATCCTGCTCTCCGACTACGCGCGCGATTTCCACACCGCGGTCTTGGAACGCACGCGACGCCGAGGAGGCCTGCGCGGGAACTTCCAGTTCGACGAGCTCGAGACCTACGAGCACTCGCGCCGATTGGCGCCGTTGACGATGCCGATCTTGATCGAGTGGCACTCGTATTTCGCAGTGCATTTCGAGGTTGCGACGCTGCCGGCCCGGGGACGTCTGAAGCCGCGCGACCTGGAGCGCAAACGCGCGCGTGAGGCCGTGCACGGAGTGCGCAAGTCGGGTTCACGCGCGGCGGTCAAAGCGTGCTTCAGCAAGCTCGCCGGCATCATTCCACCCGGAACGTGCACCACGGTGTCCTCCGACAAGAAGAGCAGCTACGCGACGGTGCTCAGAGAGGTGATGCCGGGATCGGTCGAGCACAAG
>JAEUIA010000046.1 GCA_016795245.1 Planctomycetota bacterium
GGGTGTGTTGCGATCCTGCCGCGTCGGGCAAGCGTCGTGCGGGCAACGCGGTGGTTGGAAGCGCCAGAAGCCGCGCGGGTACGGGTTTTCGAGGTCCATCGGTGTGTCCTGGGCGACACGGAGATGGTGCCGCCAGGCATCACGACGAGCAGGAGTGGACGCGGTTGCGGAAATTCAGGCAGTTCTGGGCGAGTTGGCAACACCAAACGGGGCCAGTTTGAGGTCAGGACCGGCGGTAGTGCGTCCTTCGCGCCACTCTCTCCCCCCCACTCCCATCCCCAGCCATCTGCTCAAGCACAAAATGATCCGCCCCCAAAACCCTCAAAACACTCCTCGCCCTCTGCAAGGCTCCACTCCTCGGGTCCACGATCTCCAACGTCAGCGTAATACCCTTTGAATTCGGCTCACCGCGCCCATGCGCAACGCCCATCCCCGTCGCAAGATCACTGATCATGAGCAACTGATACTCCGCTTGATTGACGTCGTATCCCAGATACCCGGTCGTCGCGTGCGTCTCCCCGCCCAACTCGAGGACCGCATCCCATCTGAGGTACCTCCCACCAAAGATCCACTCGATCGTCGCGCGACCCGGCCGCGCGTCCGACTCGACGCCGGACTCGGAGACGTCGACAACCACGGTCTCCCACGAGCCTACGAACAAGTTCAACGCGCGATGTTCTTTGCGCGGCGCGCTGGCCTTCGCGGCACTGCGTGCTTGGGCTTCGATTGTCTCGCTCTCTACAGGTTGCGTCGATGCAGATCTAGGCGAGCGCGCAGGTTCAGGCGCCACGCACGCAGCGAAGCACGCCATCAAGATGCAGCTGAATCGCTTCATGAACGGGAGTCTAGCGCGGAGCCGATGCAGTTCCGACGAGTTCCTCGTCCTGCGCAAGTTCCACGACGAGGTCGCGGCCGGAGCGCGTGACATCAGCACGGTTCCACTGCGCCGCAAGCCCGGGGAAGGGATCGCGCAATCGCAAACGTCCGCCGCGCGTCGCGCGAACTCGGACTTCGCGGGTGACCCCGGCGACGCGACGGGCGGAGATCACGAACCCGCCTTCTGCTCGCAAATCAGCGAAGGCAGCCTCGGACCACACGATACTTGCAGCGGGAAAGACGCGCACGACGCCGCCCCAGGATTGCAGCAGCGCTTCGTGGACGGCGTCGAGCAGGCTCAAGTTGCCTTCCAGCGCCGGCGGGCCGGCACTTCCGCCGCCACCGTTCCCAGTTGAGGTGACACAGAAGCCGTTGCGGAGGGTGTGTACGCGCTCGAACTCGAGCAGGCACCTGCGTGCGCTCTCGGGTCTGCCGGCGCGCGCCGCGAGGCTTGCGAGGGCTGCGCATTCGACCCCCGAAAGCCCGCGCGTGCCGCGTGCGAAGACCTGGTCCAGCGTGGCGGAGATGGTTCTCCGCTGTGCCTCGTCGCCTTCGATCGTCAGGAGACCGAGCGGGTGGATTGCAAGCGCGTGATGCGCAGCGAACGGAGACCAGACGTAGGGCACACCGGGTGACAGCGTCAGGGCGCCCTGAGCATCGAGATCGAACGCAGGCAGTTGCGAACGCGCTCTGCGCCACGCCTCAGACTCATCCAGCGCCCCGAAGGCTTCCGCCCAGTAGGCGGCGTTCGCGAAGACCGCGTGCAACAGCGCCACATCATGATTGGAGTCACGCGGCGACCACGCGCTGAGATCATCTACAGGTAGCGACGGATTGCGCGACGACAGCGCCAGGTGACGTTTGCCGTCAGATCCGAGCGGCGCCAGCGCGAGCACGGCGTTTGCGATTTCGCGACACAGCGGCCAGGCACGGTCGCGCGCGAAGGACTCGTCGGCCGAGATGCGTGCATGCTTGGAGAAGATCTCGCTGGTCCACGCACTGTGGACCGGCATCAAGGCCTCGATCCCGGCCGCAAACAGCGGTGAACCGTCCAGCGCCGTCTCGCCCGGCACGACGACGCCTTCGACGCCGTAGAACTCCCGCGCGAACTCCGCATAGCGCGGCCGATTGTCCCAGTTGAATTCGAGAAACGAGCGCGTACTTTCGAAGAGCCCGCCCACACTCAGGCCGCCGTACAGCGCTTGCGGCCGCCGACCATCACTGCTCAAGGCGGGATCATCCTCAACCCACGCACGATTGACCGTCAAGGGGGGCGAACCGCTCGCCGATCCGGACACCGCGAGATGCCGCGCAAGATCGTAAAGCTGCTGGATAGGCGCCTCACCCAGCACAACGCTCGCACCGCCCTGCGCGCGTCGCAACGCGATCACATGTTCGCCCAGGATGCGCGCATAGCCGACGCCCAGAGCTTCCTTCACGCGCGCCTTGGCCGCCCCCTGCGGATCCGAGTCTTCGGCACCGTCGACGACCGTCAGTGCAATTTCGAGCCCACCGGGGCGCTCGACTCCTTCCATCACCAGCGCGAGTTCGCGCCCCTCGGGACCGAGTATCTCCGCTGTCAGAACACGCCCCGATCCCGACACATGGACATCACGTTCCGCCGACGCTGGAAACTGCAGCCATACGTTCGGATCCCAGGTGGCGTCCAATGTGACGCCTTCGACACGCATCATCCAGACCGGCCGTGCCGCGCTCGCGAACACGTGGAGGAGTCCGTGCGTGAGCGGTACGAGCAGTTCGCCCCGGGTCGGATCCAGCGTGAATGCTCGCGGCGCGACATCGGCGAAGGGCAGGTTTACGCGCACGAGTGGCAGAGGTCTCTGGCCTGCACGTGCATCCAAGGGCGTGCCGTAGCGCGCCCGCACCACATTCGTGTCGCGCGCGTGGATGCGCGCTGTGAGGTCGCGCCAATTCCATTCCGCACTGCGGGTGCTCGGCGCGCGTTCCGTCACCCAGTCGTCCGACCGCCGCAGATCCAGCGACACGAACGAGGGCGCGACGGTAGCGGCGCCCCATGCGAGGCCGGTCAAGAGTCCGTTCCCGAGCGGGACTCCCTCGACCGCACTCGCGATCGGTGCCGCGAGCGTCCAACCCGCGGGTCCGACGATCCAACTCTCGCTTCCACCGCGGCGCGCCGTGATCCACGGATCCTCTCCGAGCCTGAAACTCGCCGCAGGGAGTCCGGCATCATTCACGATTGCGACGGGAATACCGGGCCAATCCTCCGCACTACGCGCGGACTTCGGCGTCGCGCAGCGGTCCGAGCGCAGACGCACGGTCGAGCCCTGGATACGCGCTTCCGCAGGCACGAACGGTGAAGTCCCGTCGCTGATCTCGAACGCGCCGCTTGTTCGGCCCCCCACGACGCGCAAGCCCGCGGCGTGGTCGAAGTGCAACACGAACACGTCGCTCCCCGCTTCCGGACCGCTCTTCGACGCGTCGATCAGCGGACCTGAGTACTCCAACTCGCGACCGTAGGTGCGCGCGAGGGCCCAGCCGGCGAGGCGCTCCCCCACTTCACGTTTGCGCCGCGGATGGATGTCCTTCTCATCACCCAGATCTGCGGTGGTCACCATGCCCGTGTGCGGGAGTCGCAACGCACGCCGCTGGGCGTCGCGCAGCTCGCGCGCTTCACCGCGATCACCCGGGTAGGCGAACGGCGCGATCTCCACGTAATAGAACGGCAGCTCGGCCTGGTTGAAGCGCGCGCGCCAATCTTCGATCAAAGCCGGGAACAAGGTCGCGTACTGCGCCGCACGTCCACGGTTGGCCTCGCCTTGGTACCAGAACACACCGCGCAAGTTGAAGCGCGTGAGCGGTGCGATCATGCCGTTGAAGAGCGCCGCTGGTGTGTGCGCACCGAAATCGACGTCTGCGGGTCGGGCGGGCAACGCGGCGAGCGCAGCGCCCGCACGTGCGCGCCACGAACCCGCGAGCGGCATGGAGTGCCCCGGCACCACGAAGCGCGTGGCTTCCGCGGATCCCATGATCCCGGCCGAGCCGGCGACATCGAGCACGCGCACGGCCAGCGCATGCCGTCCGGGTGTCGCGAGCGCACGCGGCACGGAGTACGAACGCGGACTGCGACTCTGGTCGCGCTCCAGTGTGCGCCCGATCAGCACGCCGTCGATGAACACAGCGTCGAAATCGTCGACGGGCCCGAGTTCGAGCGTGACCTCGCGCCCCAGGAACGCGGCCGGGAACTCAAACGTGCGCCGCAGCCAGAACAATCCATCGAGCTCGGCCAGCGCACCGTCCAATGGACCCGGGACCTGGGCGCGTCCCCAAGTCGAATCGTCGCACGCAGCAGCGGCGAAGCCGTCGCGCAGTCCGTGGTCGATCTCCTCGAGCGCCGCGAGCCAGGCCTCGACCGCACGTTCGCGTTCGAGTGCGACCTTGCCCGGGGCGCGCACCTCGCGCTCCAGCCGTGCGACTTCGTCGCTGAAATCCGGCAGCGTTTTCAGCGTGATGCCGCTCGTCCATGCCTCGGCCGTGGTCCCGCCCCACGCGGCGGTGACGATGCCGACCGGCACGCCCAATTCCGCGCGCAAGCGCGCGCCGGCGAAATACGCGACGGCACTGAACGATGCGACCGTCGCCGGCGAGGCGGAACGCCATTCGCCTGCCACGTCGTCGCGCTGCGCCCGCGCCGTCGCGCGCCCGACGTCGAACACGCGCAAGTCAGGATCGTTCGCCGCCGCGACGACGGCTTCCCAGTCGACGACACCGGCGTAGCCGCCGGGCGTCGCGCCGACCGGCATCTCCATGTTCGACTGACCGGCTGCCAGCCAGACCTCGCCGATCCGCACGTCCTCGACGCGGACGGTGTTCTTGCCGCGCACTTCGAGCCAGTGCGGCCCACCCGCTGCCGGTGTCGCGATCGTCGTACTCCAACGCCCCGAAGCATCGGCGTGAGCGATGTCACTCACGGCGCCGAAGCTCGTGTGCACGCGCACCGCTTCGTTCGGGGCGGCGAATCCGAAGATCGCCACGCGCGCCTCGCGCTGGAGCACGACGCCGTCCGAGAAGATCCGCGGCAGCCGCACGTCCGCCTGCGCGGCAGCTACGAGTCCGGCGCAACCGACGACCGTGCGTAGAAACGCTCCCAGAGTCCGGGTCAGCGGTACGGCGAACTCCGAGGCGCAAATCGGCGTCGTGCGCGGCAGGCGCGCTGTTCGGGCCCGTATCATGGCGTGCACCGCTCGCCTCAACGCGCGCGCCCTGCGACTAGCCGGCTTCGCTGCGGCGGATATCCAGCGACGCGAGCGCGTTCTGGCACCCGAACCGGATGTGCTCGCTCAAGATCGCCCGCGCCGCCTCGCCGTCGTGGCGCGCGAGGCTTGCGATCAGAGTCTGGTGGTGATCGCAGGCGCGCTCGAGGTCCTCGACCGGACGCAGCTGGCGCTGCGCGCGGAAGACCTGAGTCAGGATGCGCAGGTCCTTGACCGCGCGCACCAGCCGAGAATTCCCGGCCGCGCGCAGCAGGGCGAGGTGCAACTCGAGGTCGGCGTTGTTCCACGCCGCCAGATCTTGATCGTCGTCGCCGCGGTGCGGATGTGCGCGCCTGCGCACGGCGATCGCGCGCAATTCGTCGTTCCATCCGCTCATCGCGGCCAGGCCTTCGGCGTCGATACGCTCGGCGGCGAGACCCACGGCGTGGATTTCGAGCGCTTCGCGCAGTTCGTAGAGCTCGCGCAGATCGTCAGGCCCGACGCGCGTGGCAAAGGTGCCGATCCCGGCGGCATGATCGACGAGGCCCTCGATCGCGAGTTGCGCGATGGCCTCGCGCACCGGAATGAACGAAATTCCGATTTCGCGCGCGAGCGCCCGGGAGGATATGCGGCTGCCCGGGGGAATGCGGCCTTCGAGGAGCTTCCCGCGGATGTACGCGTACGCCAGTTCTCTGAGATTGGTGGACAAGGTTGGGCCCAACCTACCCCTACCTGCACCAATGGGCAATAGCGCCGGAGCCCGCGAGGGCGCACTCTCATAGTAGGACCGCGATCGAAGCCCGCGAGCCTCCTGCTCCACCCGTGCGCCTCCACCCCAAAACCTTGCTCACGCTCTTCCTCGCCCTGCCGCTTTGGGGCTGGCCGGCGAGTTGCCATTCCGTGGAGCATTCCTACCAGGATCAGGCTCAGGCCCTGGACCGCCTCGCCTGGTGGCGCGAGGCCAAGTTCGGCCTGTTCGTGCACTGGGGTCTGTACTCCATTCCCGCCGGAAAATGGAACGGCCGCGACGAGTACGGCGAGTGGATCCGCGCCAACGCGCAGATTCCGCTCCAGGAATACGAACAGCTGCGCGAGCACTGGAACCCGCGCCGCTTCGACGCCGATCTTTGGGCGCGCGCCGCGCGCGACGCCGGCATGAAGTACATGGTCGTGACGACCAAGCACCACGACGGGTTCGCGCTGTTCGATTCGAAGGTGACGGAATGGGACGTAATGTCCACGCCGGCGCGACAGGACGTGATGGCGGAAGTGGCGCGCGCGTGCCGCGAGCAGGGCATCGTGCCCGGCTGGTACTACTCCATCATGGACTGGCATCACCCGGACTATCTGCCGCGTCGCGCGTGGGAAGTCGATCGCTCGGCCGAGGGCGCCGACTACGATCGCTACGAGCAATATCTCACGGCGCAAGTGACCGAACTGCTCACCCATTACGGACCGATCGGCGTGATGTGGTTCGACGGCGATTGGGAAGCCACTTGGACAGGCGCGCGCGGAGCACGCCTCTACGATCTGTGCCGCAGGTTGCAGCCCAACGTGATCGTGAACAACCGCCTCGGCCCCGGACACGCCGTGTTGAATCGTCCGCCCGACACACCTCCCGGACTGGGTGATTTCGTCACACCCGAACAGCAGATCCCGGAGAGCGGATCGAACAGCATCGATTGGGAGTCGTGCCTCACGATGAACGACAACTGGGGCTTCACGAACCGCGACATGAGCTTCAAGCCCACGCGGCAGTTGCTCGAGACGCTGGTCGAAGTTGCCTCGAAAGGCGGCAATCTGCTCTTGAACGTCGGCCCGACGGCGGACGGCGAGATCCCGAGCGAGTGCCTGGAGCGTCTGGCGGACATCGGGCGCTGGATGAAAGTGAATGGTGTTGCCATCCACGGCGCGCGGTCCAGCCCCATCGACCCGCCTGCGTTCGGTCGTGTGACATGGCGCATGGAAAACGGTGACACGCGCTTGTACCTGCACGTGATCGACTGGCCGGCGGACGGCCGACTGACCTTCGAAGGTCTGGGAAACGAGGCCCTGAGTGCCCGCCTGCTGGCGGATCCGACGCGCAAGATCGAGGTCGACAGCACGCCCGGACGGGTCACTCTGCGCGTCGATGGTGGCGCGACCGACGCGAACATCAGCGTGATCGAGGTCGTGCTCTCCGGTGAACCGATCCTCTACACGGCGCCGAACATCGAAACCGAATCGGATCTGTTCCTCGACGAGACGCTCGTCACCGTGGCGGCTCCCTCGCGCGCACTCGTCGCGCGCTACACGCTCGACGGCAGCGAACCGACCGCCGCATCGGCGCTCGCGAACGGCCCGATCCGCGTCGCGAATTCGGTCGTCATTCGGGCGCGCACCTTCCATGAAGGCCGACCTGTCGCCGAAGTCGCGCAACGCTCGCTCGAAAGATCCACGCCCAGTCCGGCGCAAGTCGTCGCGCCCGATTCGCCTGGGCTCGTGCGCCGCATCGGACGCGGTGTCGGCGAACACCTCGACTCCGCTTGGATGATGGATGCAGCCTCCGTCGTGGTCACCGCGTTCGAGGCGCCGCCCGAGAAGGAGCGCGCCTACTGCAGCTACGAAGGGTTCGTGCGCGTCGAGCACACGGATGTGTACCGCATCAAGCTGCGCTCGGAGGACGGGTCAAGGCTTGCGATCGACGGCAAGCTCGTGTGCGAGACCGACGGTCGCGGAGCGAAGGCCGAAGTGTTCGGCCTGGTTGCGCTGGAAGCCGGATGGCATCGACTGCGTGTCGAAGCGCTGAGCGGCAAGCACAGCAGCGCCTTGCAAGCCTGGATCGGGCGCTCCGGGAGTTCGCTCACCCGACTCGCGGCCAAGGATCTGGCTCACCTGAGTTCGGATCGCTGAGGGTCTCGCCAGAACAGGTGCGCACCTTCGTCACGCGCGCTCGCGGTACAGCGTCAGCAAGGTCGCGTAATCCGCGGCCAGCGTGCACACCGGCCAATCCGAACCGAAGGTGAGTCGCCGCGGACCGAAGGCCTCCAGCGCCGTGTCGATGTAGAAGGCGAAATCGTCGCGGCGCCAGTGCTTCCAGTCGGCCTCCGTCACCAGCCCGGACACCTTGGCGGTCACGTTCGGACGGCGTGCCAGACTGCGCACGAGCGTCGCCCAAGGTTCGCGCGCACCGGCTGCGATGCGCGGCTTGCCCAGATGATCGAGCACGAAGCGCTGCGACGGATGGCGGCTCACGAGTTCGATCGCCGCCGGCATCTCACGCTCGCGTACGAGCAATTCGAAAGTCACGTCGTAGCGCGCAAGTTGCGCGATTCCGCGCTCGATGTCGGGCCGTACGAGAAATCCTTCGTCGCGCTCGTCGTGCGCGAAATGCCGCACTCCGGTCCATTTCGGTCTCGTGGACAGGCGCTCCAGCACGGCGCTCAAGTCGCGCGCTGCGAGATCGACCCAACCGACCACTCCGCGGATGAACTCGTGCCGCGCCGCCAGATCGAGCAGGAATTCCGTCTCAGCCGCCGTCTCGGCCGACTGCACCGCGATGCACCCGTCGAAGCCGTGCTGCTTCAAGAGCGGGGCGAGTTGCAGAGGCAGGTGATCGCGCCGCAGGCGCTCCATGCCGGGTCCGATCCACGGATGTGTGCGCGGCGAATAGCGCCAGAAGTGCACGTGCGAGTCGAGTTTCAAGGGACGATCCTGCGCCCGCTCGCGGAGCTGCGGTAGCACCTCTCGACCAGTTCCATCGTGCGCAAGGCGTCGCCGGCCCGCGTCTCGAGCACGCGATCTTCACCGGCAATGAAGCGCTGCAGGTTGCACATCGGCCCGGCGAACGCGTCGGGAAACCAGGACCCCTCTAGTTTCACCCGGCGCCAGGCGTCGCCGCGCGCCACTTCCAGCTCATCCGGTTGCGGCCGAGCGTAGTCGAGGTTCACCCCTAGAGTGATGCGGGCTGCGCCGCGCGAGCCTTCGACCTGCACGCATGATTCGCGCTTTGACCCACCGAAGTCATGCGCGTGGTTGGTGTGAACCGTGACGCGCAGCCCGCGCGCGTACCACAGTTCGATGTGTGCACGCGTGTCGGCCAGTCCCTTCGACGCCGGATCGGGACGCGCGCTTGCGCTGACTTCGTCGGGTTCGCCCCACAGGGAGCGGACCAGATCGAGGTAGTGGATCGAGTGAAACAAGATCTCCAGGCGCGGCGCGCGGCGCAAGAACGACCAGCGTTCCCAGGGTGTATCCGTGACGACCCGCACGCTGACTTCGCGCACGACTCCGAGTTCCTTCCGCGCGAGCATGCGCCGCAGCGCGAGCACGGCCGGACTGAAGCGCAACTGGAAGTGAACGGCCAGACGCAGGCGTCGTTCGCGCGACCGGCGGGTGATCGCCCGCGCCATCTCGAGGTCAGAACCCAGAGGTTTCTGCACCAGGAGCGCCGCGTTGCGCGGTGCGCTGCGCACGATCGCCGGCAGTTCCTTGGGCGGCACGGCGACGTCGAACACGACGCCGCGCTCGGCGAACGCCTCGTCGAGCGAGGCGAAAACGCGTCCGGCACCGACGGCGTCCGCCACGGCGCGCGCGTTCGCGGGTCGCGTGTCGTACACGCCGCGCACCTCGAATCCGGCTCTCTGATACGCCGGCACGTGGCACTCGCGCACGATCGCTCCGGCCCCGACGAACACGATCGGCAGCGGGCGAGTGGGCAACTTCCAGCGTTGACCGGAGACCTTTGTACGCGGTGCCATGGCGGACTCAGCGCGCAGCGACGACGACCTGGCGCTGACTGCCCAGGCGCTCGATCGCGGAGGTGACGACATCGCCCGGCGCGAGGTACTGTGGCGGGTCGAAGCCCATGCCGACGCCGCCCGGCGTGCCCGTGCTGACGAGATCGCCGGGGAGCAGTGTCATGAACTGCGAGATGTAGGACACGAGCTCGGCCACGGAGAAGATCATCTGTGCGGTGTTGCTCGCTTGTTTCTGCACGCCGTTCACCTCCAAGCGCAGGTTCAAATTCTGCGGGTCGGGTACCTCGGCGCGCGTCGCGAGAAACGGTCCGATCGGGGCGAATGTATCGCAGCTCTTCCCCTTGACCCACTGCCCGCCGCGGTCTTTCTGGAAGGCGCGCTCCGAGTAATCGATGTGCAGCACGTAGCCGGCGACGTGAGCGAGCGCGTCCGGCACCGACACGTAGCTCGCGGCGCGACCGATCACCACGCCGAGTTCGATCTCCCAATCGACCTTGGTCGCGCCGCGCGGCATCACCAGTTCGTCCGCGGGTCCCGCGATCGCACTCGTCGACTTGAAGAACAAGACCGGTTCTTCAGGCGGACTCGACCCCATCTCGCGCGCATGTTCGACGTAGTTTCGACCTACACACACGATCTTCGTGGGCCGTGCGACGGCGGGCCCCAGACGGGCGTCCGACGGCAGGCGCCGCGCCCGGTTCTCGGGCGACTCGATCCAGCGCGAGAGGCGCTCGACGCCATCCGACCCGAAGAATGCTCCGTCCCAGTCGGCGCCGAACGCGCGACAGTCCACTCGGCTTCCGTCCGCGAGTTCGACGCCTGGTATTTCGGAGCCGGGCGCCCCACAGCGAATGAGCTTCATGTCGCCCGTGTTAGCCGATCCGAACAAGTTCGTCGAGGTCCCCGTTCGAGTCGTCGCGCATCACGTCGTCCGCTATGATCGCCCACGGCGACCACCGCGGTCGTGCCCACTGCCGCTCGATCCACCGCAGACCTCATGCCCCGATTCGTCCTCTTCGCAGTGCTCGTGGTCGGCTCTCTATTCGCCGGCACCGCTTGCGGCGGCGCGTCGTCCGCGCACCGACCGCACCGCATCGGAGTCATTCCGAAGGGCACTTCGCACGCCTTTTGGCGCGCGGTCGAACGCGGTGTGATGCGAGCCGACCGCGAATTCGACGACATCGAGGTCGTGTGGAAGGCACCGATGGGCGAAGGCGATACGACGCAACAGATCGCACTCTTCGAAACCTTCATGGCCGACGGATATGACGGCATGTGCCTGGCACCCCTGGATTCGTTGGCGCTCGTCGGGAGCGTACGCACGGCGCTCGCGCGCAAGACTCCGGTCCTCATCTTCGATTCACCGCTGGCGGACGACACGCTGCCGATCGTCAGCACGGTCGCCACCGACAATCATCGCGGCGGCCGTACGGCAGGCGCTGAACTCGCACGCCTCCTGAACGGCGAAGGCCGGGTGATCGTGCTGCGGTACATGGTCGGCTCCTTCAGCACGCATCAGCGAGAACAAGGATGTCTGGAGGAACTCGCACGCCACCCCGGCATCCACGTGATTTCACAGGACATCCATGCCGGCCCGGACGAGGCTTCGGCCATCGTCGCGGCGGAGCGTCTGCTCACGAATCTGGGAGCCGGGACGCAAGGCGTGTTCTGTTCGAACGAATCGACGCTCTCAGGTTTTCTGACGGTGCTGCAGCGCGACCCGCGCGGCTTCGCGGGCAAGATTCGCGTCGTCGGTTTCGACGCTTCGAGTCGCATCACAAAAGCGCTGGAAAGCGGCCTGCTCGACGCCACCGTCGTGCAGGATCCCGTGCGCATGGGCTATCTCGCGATCACGACCATGCGCGATCGGCTGAACGGCAAGGAAACCACCGCCCGCATCGAAACCGGCGAGACGCTCGTGACGCGCGACATGTTGAACGACCCGGCGGTGCGCGCACTGCTCGACCCGCTGGATTCCGGCTCATGACTGCGCTCTTTTGCGTGCGTGACATCACGAAGCGGTTCGGCGCCACGCTCGCCTTGGACAAAGTCTCCCTGGACATCGAAGCCGGTCGCGTGAACGCGCTGCTGGGCGCCAACGGCGCGGGCAAGTCGACCCTGATCCGCATCCTCGGCGGCGCCTTGAACGCAGACAGCGGCAGCATGGGATGTCTGGGTCACTCCTATCAACCGGGGTCGCCCGCTTCCGCTCGTGCGCACGGCGTCGTGGTGATCCACCAAGAACCTGCGATCGTTCCCGAACTGTCGGTCGAGGCGAACGTGATGCTCGGCTGCGAACGTTCGCGCCTGGGCCTCGTGAACCGGTCTCTGCACAGACAGCTCACGACTGCCGCACTGTCGCGTCTCGGTTACGGAACGCTGAATCCCGCTGCATTGGGCGGCGACCTGTCGCTGCCGATGCGCCACGTGGTCGCGATCGCGCGTGCACTCGTGTTGGAAGCGCGCGTCGTGGTCCTGGACGAGCCGACGAGCGCGCTGTCGACCGTCGAATCCGAACACGTGCTCGCCGTCGTGCGTCAGCTCGCCGCGCAGGGAGTCGCCGTCTTGTATGTCACGCACTTCCTCGACGAGGTGCGACGCGCGACCGATTCGTGGTCGGTCCTGCGCGACGGGCGCATCGTCGCCAGTGGAGATTCCGGTTCGACCTCCGTCGAGGATCTGATCGGACACCTGTCCGGCCGCCGCACCGCGGACCGACCGCAACGCGCAGCCCGTACGCCGGGTGAGGTCGTCTTGACCGTCACCGATCTGTCAGGCCCGGTGGCGCCGCGCGCAGTCGACTTGCGCGTGCGGCGTGGCGAGATCCTCGGCCTGTACGGTGTCGCCGGCTCCGGCCGTAGCTCTCTCCTGCGCACCATCATCGGCGCCGACAGGCGGGCGCGCGGAACAGTGCGCGTCGGCAGTGGTGTCGCACTAAGAGCCGGTGCTCTGTGCGGCGTTCGCGCCGGGGTCGCGCTGCTGCCGGAGTCGCGCGAGACTGAGGGTCAACTGCCGCGCCAGAGCGTCCTCGAGAACGTCACCGTGTCGCGCCTCAGCAGGTACGCACGCGCAGGGTTCTTGGATGCTAGTCGGCTGCACGCCGGCGCGCGTGCCGCTTTGCTCGACGTTGCGGCCGCGCACGTCGAGCTCGACGCTTCGATCGCTGACCTCTCCGGCGGCATGCAACAGCGCATCGCACTCGCGCGCGTACTGCACCAGGATCCGGATGTGCTGCTGCTCGACGAACCCACCCGTGGGTTGGACGTCGGCACCAGGCCGGAGATCTACCGCCGCCTCGCTGCATTCGCGGCTCGAGGACGCGCCGTGGTCATGACCGGCTCATCGGTCGACGACTTGCTCGCGGAGTGCGACACGCTAGGCGTGATGCGTTTGGGCCGACTCCAGGACGTCCGGCCGGTGAAGGCCTGGACGCGCGCCGAAGCCCTGGCGGCGGGTGCGAAGGCGGCCAGTTGAATCGCAATCAGATCGGGGCGCTGTTGCGCGGACCGCTGGCCCCGCTCGCCGGGTTGGCGTTGGTCATCGTGATCTTCACCGTCTGGGGCGCGCTTCAAAAGCCCGACGTAGCGTTCATGAGCGGGTTCCGCTTGTCGATGATCGCCAAACAGACCGCCATCGTCGGCATGGGTGCGGTCGGGATGACGGCGGTCATCGCAGCCGGCGGCATCGATCTCTCGGTCGGTTCGCTGCTCGCGTTGTGCTCCGTCGTCCTCGCCAGCGTGATGCATTCGGGCGCCGATCCTGCGACGGCTGTGCTCGCGGCGCTGCTCGTCGGGGCCGCGGCCGGAGCATTGAACGGAAAGCTCATCACGCTGTTGAAGCTCGCGCCCTTCGTCGTGACGCTCGGCACCATGCTCATCTACCGCGGACTGGCCGAGCAGGTCTCGTCCCAGTTGACGGTGCGCGCGGAAGCGCCGCGTTGGATCGCAGCGCTGCTGGAACCGGTCGCCACTTCGAACGCTCCGCTCGTATCGTGGGGCGTGTGGATCGTGATCGGCGCCGCGTGCATGTTGTCGTTCGTGTTGCGGCGCAGCGTATTCGGTCGGCATGTGACCGCCGTCGGCGCCAACGAGAACGCGGCGCGCCTGTGCGGCGTACCGATCCGCTCCACCAAGATTCTGGTGTACGCGATCGCCGGCTTTTGCACTGCCATGGCGGGCATTTTCGAGTTTGCGAACCTCGGTTCACAGGGCAGCCCCTCCAGCGGCGTGGGTTGGGAGTTGGAGGTGATCGCTGCGGTCGTGATCGGCGGCGGTTCGCTCTCGGGCGGTCGTGGATCGGTATTCGGCTCGCTGATCGGCGCGACGATGATGACGACTCTGCGCTCAGGTTGCGTCTACGTCGAGATACCCGACCCGGTGCAAAAGGTCGTCACGGGCGCGATCATCTTGGCGGCGGTGGCTTTGGATCGTTCGCGCGCACGCTGAGGTCGTAGAGGTCCAGCGTTTCGATCTCCAGCACGGATCCGGCGTGACCGGCGTCGATCGCGATCGCGCCGTGATCGGGGACTTCAGCGTCCAGTCCGGCGTAGTTCACGCGCGCACCGTTCACCTCGACCGTCACGGCTGCGCCTTCGACCGGTGAGCTCTTGACCGTCACCGCGAGATCGAACCAGGTGTCTTCACCGACGAGGCCCACGCGTCGCGGGGCGATCATGTGCACTTCACCCAGGCTTGCGTCGGGCTTGCGCGCGAGGACCGAGATCGATCCCGTGCGCGCCGGATCCGGATGCGAGGCGTTGATGCGCACACCGATGCCGCCTGATTCCTCGGGTGCTGCCGGCGCGCGCAACCACAGGTCCGCACTGCCGCCGGCTGAAATCTTGACCCGCGCACGCAGCTGGAAGTCCGTGTAGTCCGAGCGCGCGCTGACGAGGCGCCCGGACTTGCCCGCGTTCGTGAGCAGGCCGTCTTCGCGCTTCCAGGCCGAGCCAGCGGACGCCCGCCAACCTTCGAGATCGTCGTCGTGCAGGATTTCCGGGCGCGCAGGCCTGCGTCCGCTGCGAACCGGACGCACACGCACGTCTCCGAAGGCCACTTGCGAACGCGAACCGTCGAGTACGAGAGGCCCATGCTCGGACTCCACCACCTTGCGCTCCGATTCCAACGCTTCGACCTCGACGTTCTCCTGCACCACGACATCGTCGATGCGCACCTCGACGAAGCGCGCCTTCTCGGTTCGGACCCCGGTCGCGTCGAAACGCGCGGCGCGAAAATCGAATCTCAATTTGTGCCACTGCCCGGGGACGATGCGCGGTCGAGTGAGGGGAGCGTGATGATCCGGATCCGAGCGGCCCAGGATGGTCGCGCAGACTTCGCGCGGGACCCTCATTCCGTACTCGTCGTCGCACAGGCGAATCCCGTACAGGCCCTGCACGAGCACGGTCGTCGAGCTGTCCTTGGGCAGCATGAATTGGAGGTGGATGCTCGCGTCGCCGAAGCTCGGACTGGACACGAAGGGCCCGGGCTTCGGCCCGATGTTCACGAGCGCTCCGAAACCCTCGCGCGTGACGAGGCGCGTCGGATCTTCGGCGTCGAGTTCTGCGTCGACGAGTTTCCAACCGGCGTGCTCCTGCCACAGGTCCAAGGCATCGCCGTAGGTCAGACGCAGCCAGCCTTCCCATTGCGTCGAGCGCGCCGGCGGCGGCGCAGCGACGCGCGCGACCGGCGTCGTGCACAGTTCGCCCTCCGGCAGCTGGTTGATCGTGTAGTTGAACTCGTCGTGCGCGAGCAGGCGATCGTCGCTGGAGCGTATGCCTTTCAGCACGACGCGCGCGACGTGACCGGCTTCGATCGCCGCTCGCAGCGTGAGCGTCTTGCGATCCAGGGAGATCTCGCTGCCGGTGACGGCTCGCCGACCGTCCTGGCGCTCGGGCGATCCGTATTCCCACCACCAGTCGTAGTGGTAGAGCGTGATGTCGACGTCTTCGGGACGGATCACCGGGTCGGACGCGAGCGGTTCGGTGAACTCGATCTCGAATCCGTCTTGCCGAATCCGAACGTGGCGGATCTCGAACGGAGTGACCTTGTTCCAGCGCACGCGCGCGATGCCGTGCCCCGGCGCGAGCCCGCCCCAGCCGCGATTGGTCAAACCGAGAAGCAAGGTACCGTCGGGCGCGAACAGCGTGCGCACCGCCGAACCGACGTTCTCGCGCAGCAGAAACACAGCACCCTGGTACTCGCCGCGCACCCGTTCCAAGTCCGCACGCAACACCAGACCGTTGGTGAGTTCGGCCAGGATCAACTGGTCTGCGAAGGGCCCGAACGAACCGTCCTTCGGCGCGGGGCGCATGTCGCCGGTCGAGCGCGACCACTTGTAGGGAATCCAACACGCCGGCGGCACGCGCGGCACGTCGACCGGGTTCGTCAGGCTGGGCTCGGTGCGCGAGGCCTGATACGCGTCGGTCCAGACGAGCGACGCGGGCGCGCCGTAGAAACCACCCTGTTTCACGTGCACGAGCGGACACGCCGGCATCCAATCACCCTGGTTGTCGGTGACGAACAAATCCCCCACGGCGTTCGTGCCGATACCGCAGGGCGAGCGAAAACCGTTCGCGAACGGCGTCACCGTGCCGTCGGGCGCGATCTTCAACACGTAGCCGCGCCACGGCGCGAGAGAACGGCCGTGCCACCACAGGGGCTCGGTGAAACCGAGGTTGAGCGCCACGCAGAAGTTGCCGTCCGTGTCGAGCGGCAAGCCGAACGCGAACTCGTGGTAGTTGCCGCTGACGCCGAAGTCGTTCGTGACCGTGTCGATCGTGTCGCACTCCCCGTCGCCGTCGGTGTCGCGCAGGCGCGACAATTCGGCGCGTTGCAACACGTAGATCTCGCCCTGCACGACCTTCAGGCCGAGGCCTTCTTGCAGTCCTTCGCAGAAGAGCTGGAAGCGCGCGGCCTTGGGATCGGGATCCAACGCGTGCTCGACGATCCACACTTGTCCTCTGCGCGTGCTGACGACGAGCCGCCCGTCGTCCAGCCAATCCATGCCGCCGACTTCGAGGATCACACCTGCCGGAGGATCGAGTCGATCGACGGCGTAGCTTTCCTGGCCGAGCAACAAGGCGGCGCCGACGAGCCAGGTCAGCATCAGCGCAACTCCATGCTCGCGCGCACGAGCGCGAGGTGCCGCTCGTCTTCGGCGGCGGGCAGGATCACACCGGGCAGCTCGTACAAAGTCCACTGCAAGGAATCGGCGTCGGCCAGCACTTCGATCCAACCCGGCACGTACGACACTTCCTTGGGATGGCGCAAGATCTTCACGTCGAGCGCTGCAGGCGTAGGCCCCGCCGTAAGCATGTAGGCGAGTTCGTGATCGACGGTGCACCATCGGGCGACTGCGGGATTGCCGAAATCGAACTGCAGCCCCTTCAGGGACTGGCGCCTCTGCAACTTGAAAGTCCGCTTCCATCCGGGACCGAGCGCACCGGCGAGAATGTCGGGGGTCTCCTCAACTTGTGCTACGAGTGCGCGCAACGAGTCGCGCACCTCGCAAATGATGCGCACCGAGTCCTTGGATCTCGCGGTCGACGCCAGTCGCGTGGACAGTCGCTCCGCATCTCCATCCTTGCGTCGAAGAGTGAAGAGCTGCGGGTGTCGCGGGAGCGGCGCCGCGCGGACGAGTTGCCCCAGCGGCAAGAGCACGTCTCCGCCGCGCCCGATCCAATCGCGACGGTCGGCAAACTCACCGCTGTAGGTGCCGAGCCAGCGCATCTCCTCGATGTCGTACGCGAAGGTCAGTCCCGAGGGGAGCCCGACCAGGAGACCGCGCACGGTCTCGTTCGCGACGGGACCGATCGGCGGCAGCTTGCCGCGCGCGATGACCGGCTTGTCGCGCACGACCATCACCGTGTCCTTGGCTTCGACGACCAGGTCCGGCGGAGCTAGCGCGATCACGTACGCAGCGAGCTGTTTGCGATCCGCTTCGGCCAGCGCCTCACCGAAACTCGGCATCAAGGAACCCGGGATGCCGTGTGTGATCGTGCGCAAGACCGCGTCAGGCGTGTTGCCGTAGCTGAAGCCGCCGGCTTTGAAACTGCGCGCCGGCCGTTCGAGCACCGTGGTGCCTTTGCCGTCACCTGTTTCGCCGTGACAGGCGGCGCAATTCTTCACGTACAACTCCCGCGCGGTGGGCGATTCGGTCGCAACCGCCGGTCGCAGCGGCGGTGCGGCCTGCAAGCCTGCGGCGAATGCGATCGCGACCCCGCTCACGGCTACGACGGCCATCGCCAAGAACAGCTTCGGTCCACGGCCGGGCTCCATGCAACTGCAGCTCACGGGCGCGAAGTTAGCAAGGCCCGCGCACGCGGAACAGGAATTCCACCGCTCGCGTGCGCTATCCTGCGCCGATGCGCCTCCTCTCTACGCTGTGTGTGCTCTGGCTCGCGTGCGCGACGCCCGCGCCTTTCCCCGTCGATCCGCGCCCGCCGACCGCGCCGCTCGTGCGCGATCTGTGCATCCGTTACGCCGCCGACCGCGGGGCGCTGGGGCGCTTCTACGACCTGGCCGGCGCGCCGGAGCGCGACGAGCGCCTGCGACGCTTCCACGACGAGAGTCGCGCTGCGCTGGAGCGCGTCGACTTCGACGCGCTGTCCGTCGACGACCGCATCGATTGGCTGCTGCTCAACAATCGCATCGACGCCGACGCGCATCGCCTCGCTTTTGAACGCGCGCGCGCGCTGGAGTACGCGCCGCTCGTCCCGTTCGCCGGCCGCATCGTTGCTCTGCACCGCGAGCTGCGCACGCAGAACTTCGTCGAGCCGGAACGCGAGGCCGGCGACCTCGAAGACTTGAAGCGCGAGATCGAAGCCTCGCGCACCGCCGCGGAGGCGCACCCCACCGTGTGCTCACCCGTCGTCGCGCGCCGGGCCGCGCGCTACCTCGATGAACTCAACGAGACGCTGGGTGAGTGGTATCGCTTTCGCGCCGACTACGATCCGCTCTTCACCTGGTGGGCGCGCAAACCGCGCGAGGCGGCGGGCAAGGCGCTCGAGGACTACACGCGCTACGTGCGCGAGACCATCGCCGGCGACAAGCAGGACGACACCTCCGGCCGCATCGTCGGCGACCCCATCGGACGCGAGGAACTCGAGCACGAACTCAGGCTGGCCTGGATCCCCTACTCGCCGGAAGAACTGATCGAGATCGCCGACCGTGAGATGCGCTGGTGCACGGAGCGCATGATCGAAAGTGCCCGCGCACTGGGTCTGGGCGACGATTGGAAGGCAGCGTTGGAGCGCGTCAAGCGCGCTCACGTCGCGCCCGGCGAACAACCTGCACTCGTGCGCGACCTCGCGCTCTCGGCGATCGAGTTCTTGAAGCAGCACGATCTGGTCACCGTGCCGCCCTTGTGCGAGGAGACCTGGCGCATGTCGATGCTGTCGGCCGACGCGCAGCGCACCGCACCCTTTTTCCTGGGCGGCGAGGAGATCCAGGTCGCCTTTCCGACGGCATCGATGACGCACGCGGAGAAGCTGATGTCGATGCGCGGCAACAATCGGCATTTCGCGCACGCAACCGTGTTCCACGAGTTGATCCCCGGCCACGGCCTCCAGCAGTACTACCAATCGCGCTGGAACACGCACCGCGGACAGTTTTCGACGCCGTTTTGGACCGAGGGCTGGGCTTTGTACTGGGAGATGCTGCTTTGGGACCGCGGCTTTCACGCCACGCCCGAAGACCGCATCGGAGCGCTCTTCTGGCGCATGCACCGCTGTGCGCGCATCCGCTTCTCGTTGGGCTTTCACCTCGGAACGCTCACGCCGGAGCAATGCGTCGACTACCTCGTCGATGCCGTCGGGCACGAGCAGAAGAATGCCGAGGCCGAAGTGCGCCGCTCGGTGACGGGTGGCTACGGCCCGCTGTACCAATGCGCGTACATGATCGGCGGACTCCAGATTCGAGCGTTACACCGCGAACTCGTGGGCTCGAAGCAGCTCACCGACCGCGCGTTCCACGACGCGATCCTGGAGGGCAACAACATCCCGATCGAGATGGTGCGCGCGCGCCTCATGAACACGCGGCTGGAGCAAGACGCCGTGACGACGTGGAGGTTCTACGACCTCTGAAAGTCGGTGCCTGGATCAGTGCTCTTCCGGATCGACGCTGTCTTCCACGCTCGGTTCCTCTTCGATCGTCACGCTGTCCTGGTCGCGGTCCAATCCGGTACCACCGGGCTTCCCGTCCGCGCCCAACGTGAGTACGCGCGGTGCTTCTCCTGCATTCGCCGGCGCGCTGTAGACGTAGGGCCGATTCCACGGGTCGATCAACTCGCCCGCCTCGGAGATGTACTCGTAGCCTTCCGCCGACCTGGTGAGCAGTTCCAGGAGGCTCTTCGGATATTCACCACCGTGATCGTCCGCGTAGTTTTCGAGCGCGTGCTGGAGATTCGACAACTCGAACATGAGTTCGGAACGGATGGGATCGAAGTCCTCTTCTGGCCCGGACATCTCGGGCAGCTTCGAGAACACGTCCACGATCCGCACCAGATCGGCATCGATCGCGAAGCGCCACGTGCGCTCATCCAGACCACCGGCCATGAGGATCGGCGGACAGGCCGCCAGTGCTGCGTGCAACTCCTCTTCCAGATCAGGCATGGGTGCGCCGACCGCGCGGATCAGGCCGGTCACGCCGTCGACGAGTTTCACCGGGTTCATCCGCAGGGAGAAGCCCGGATTCAGATTGCCCATCATCGCCAGCAATTCGTTCCCGGCGGCACTCGAAGCACTCGCCTGCATACGCTCGAGTGCGCCCGAGAGCGCGGCTTCGCGGCCCATCGAGATCACCATCTCCTTCCCGACCGGCGCGTAGTGCAACACGAATCCGTCGCCGCCGAAGAGCTTGCGCATGACTTCGTCGAATTCGACCGGCAGTTGCGCCTGCGCGTCCTTGACCGTCGACTCGATCAGGCCGCGGATATCGAAGGTGACGCGCTGAGCATTGTGCCCGGCGACGGTCACAGGCGTAGGACCCACGGGCTTCAACACGCTCATGCTGGCGATGTGCGCGTCCACGAAGGCCTTGTGATCCGGCGGATTCTGCGCGTACGTGACGGCGATCCCGGCTTCGTCCATCCGGACCTCCGTCGCGTTGCATGCACCCATCACGGAGTAGGCCTTGGTCGCGTCGCGCATCATGGCCGATACGTCCAGCGAATCCTGCGGCGGCAGCTCGGCGGCGATGGCCTCGAACCACTCCTGGAAGCGCGCCGCCAACGGGGCGAAGTCCATCGCACTCAACATCGCGAGCGGCGCGTCGGCGCTGATCACGCGCGCCAGGCTCGCGAGCGGCCGGATGTCGACCTTGGGAACGGACACGAGCGCAGAGCCTTCACGCCCCGAGAGTTCGAAGACGATCCGCGTGCGCGCGCCGTTCTGCTTCACACCCAGAGTGAAGGTCTCCATCGATCCGACCGCCTCGCGGGTGCCGTCGAGGAGCTCTTGGACGATGCGGCCTTCCCCGGGCGAATTCGCATTCTCGACGGCAGCGTCCGCCTCGGACTCGAAGGACTGCAGGAATTCGTCTCCGAACTGCGACATCAACGCGCGGCAATCCACGCGCAATACGATGTCGTTGTACGCCAATCCGCGGCGCAACGGCGCGTCGACCGCCAGCGCACCGACGCTCGTGCCCATCGACAACACGACGTGGTTGCCCAGCGCCTTGCAGTGCCAGGCGGAGCTGCGCACGCGCTCGTCCGCCGTGAAGTCCGCGGGCACGCGCGCATCGAACAAGAAAGTGACCTCGGGCTGTTGTGTCTCCGCAGACATGGCGACGGCGATGATCACCGGCTGCGTCGCGTCGATCTTCTCCCACGGCGCTTCGAGACCCATTTCGGCGGCCAGCATCGGCAGCGGATCGATCGGCGGCATCTCCGGGTCCGCGCTGTGCAAGATCGGCATCACGATCGCGCGCAGCCGTTCGAGCGAAGCGATGCGCAACACGGCTTGCGCCTCCGAGGGGATCAGGTCCTCGATCGACGCCGGCACGGGAACGGGCGCGGGTTCGGGTGACTGTGCAGGAACTTGCAGGCCGATGAAGGCCAGAACGGGTGCGAGCAGCGCGAACATTCGAGAATCTCCGTGGGGTTCTGGGAAGGGCTGGATTCTAGCGCGCGTCTGCTGCTGCATCGAGCCGCAGCGCGACTGGCACGTCGTTCAGTCGGCCGACAGCACGAGCTTCGTCGACAAGCGCGCGAAGCGGGCCGGATCGGCGAGCGGCGAGCCTTCCGCCAGCAGCGCCTGCCCGTGCAGCCACTCCACCCACTCGTTGAACTTCTCCGAGCGCGGGTCGGCCTGGAAGTGCGTCTGCAGCTTCTTGACCAACGCGTGATCGGGATTGAGTTCCAGGATGCGTTTCGCGTCCGGCACGTCTTGATTCGCAGCGCGCATCAGGCGCGCCATGTGCGCCGAGGGGGCGTGCTCGTCATTCAACAGCACGGCGGGGCTCTCCGAGAGACGCGTCGAAAAGCGCACGCTCTTCACTCCTTCACCCAGCTTGGACTCGATCGCGGCCAGCATGTCGCGATGTTCGCGGTCGAGCGCCTCGCGTGCCTCTTTCTCGGAGGGCGCTTCGAGTTCGAGCGCACCGCGATCCACCGGGGTCAACTTCAAGCCCTCGAACTCGGGCAGGCGCTGGATCAACCATTCGTCGATCGCGTCGACGAAGAGCAATACCTCCAAGCCGCGCTTCGTGAACGCCTCCAGGTGCGGCGAGCTTTCGAGCGTAGCCCGTCGCTCGCCGGTCAGATACCAGATCTGCTTCTGGTCGGGCTGCTTGCGAGCCACGTACTCCGCGAGTGTCGTCGGCTCCGCACCGTGCGTGGTCTCGAACAAGCACAGCTTCTCGACCTGCTTGTCTTCGTCCTCGCCGTACCAGATGCCTTCTTTCAGAATCGCTCCAAAATCAGCCCAGAACGCGCGGTATTCCTCGCGTTTCTCGGCCAGCATCGTCGCGAGGCTCTCCAGCACCCGCTTCTTCAGGCGCTTCTTGATCGCGCGCACGGTGGCGTTCTGCTGGACCGTTTCGCGCGAGACGTTCAGCGGCAGATCCGGCGAATCGACGAGTCCGCGCACGAAACGCAGCCACGCCGGCAGGAGTTCGGGGCACTCCTCCATGATCAAGACGCGCTTGACGTACAGCGACAGGCGCGACTTGCCCTGCGTGCCGTCGAACAGCCCTGACGGGCGCGCACCCGGAATGAACATCAACGCCGTGTACTCGCTCGTGCCCTCGGCCTTGAAGTGGATCACCTCGCGCGGCGGCGTCCAATCGTGGCTCGTGCGGCGGTAGAACTCGTCGTACTCCGTGCGCTCGATGCTGTCCTTGGACCGCGTCCACAAGGGACGCATGGTGTTGAGCGTCTCGGGATCCTTCCCGTCCTTTGGCTCGAGTTGGATCGGATAGGCGACGAAATCGGAGTAACGCTTGACGATCTCGCGGATCTTGAACTCGTCCAGGTACTCGGCCGGATCGTCGTCTTCAGGAGAGTCCGGTTGCTTCAGGTGCAGCGTGATGCGCGTGCCCCGTGCGGTGCGGTCACCCGGTTCGATCTGGAACTCGCCTTGACCGCGCGAGCGCCAGCGCCACGCTTGGGTCTCGCCGGCCTTGAGCGTGTCCACCACGACCTCCTCCGCGACCATGAACGAGGCGTAGAAGCCCACGCCGAACTGCCCGATCAATTCCGGCGTCGCTGCGCCGGCCTGTTTGATCTTGGACAAGAACGCGCGCGTTCCAGAGCGCGCGATCGTGCCCAGGTGCGACACGAGATCGTCATGGTTCATACCGATGCCGTCGTCGGTGATCGACAGGGTGCGCGCGTCGAGGTCGAATCCGATCTGGATCTTGGCGCCATCCGCGCTGCCGTACTCGGGGTGCGTCAGGCTCTCGAAGCGCAGCTTGTCGATCGCGTCGCTGGCGTTGCTGATCAGCTCGCGCAGGAAGATTTCACGGTGCTCGTAGAGCGAGTGGATGACGAGGTCGAGCAGCTCTTTGACTTCGGCCTGGAACGGATGAGTTTCTTGCGTTTGTGTCATGGTGATGCGGTCATGCGAGACTGTGTCCAGGGTTGATTGTGCGCAGCGATCGGCCCGACGCAAGTCGCAAGCTCCGTACACGGCAACTCGACCGCGGCACGACCTTCGAAGCGCCACACGCGCACGGACGGGCGCGGGAGCACGGTCACGACGGCCGTGACGCTCACGGGCCAGGCGCCGGCCGCGTCGCGGGAGGAAGGCAGCGCCGGCCCCGAGCCGTGCGAATGCCAGAAGCCCACCAGCGTGAGCCCGGTTGCGCGCGCCTTTTGTTCGGCCGCGACGATCGCTCCGGGATCGCAGACGAAGGCGTCCGCATCGGCGGACAAGTTGCGCGCTTCCACCGCGCATCGAATCTCGACGGCATCCAGTTCGCGCGTACCGAGCAGCACTCCGCAAGCTTCACGCGTGCGCGCCGCACGCGCCCAGGCGACGAGCCGCAGCCGCAACACGGGCGCCCAGTAGACGCTGCGCGGCGCGCTCACGGCACACGCTCGTCCGCTGGATGCGAGGTCGGCACGTCGTCGCTGTACATACCCGTCGCCGCGCGATCGATCGAACCGTCGGCATGCCAGGCTTTCCAAGGTCCTTGTTGCATGCCGCCGCGCATCTCGCCTTCGGCGCGCTTCTGGCCGTCCTCGTACCAGTGCGTCCACCAGCCTTCGAGCACGTCGTCGACCAGCGTGCCTTCCGCGCGACGCCGACCGTTCTCGTGCCACAAGGTCCAAAACAAGTTGCGGCGACCGGCGAGGTAATCGCCTTCGCTCGCCTTCGCGCCGTTGGAATGCCAGAAGGTCCAGGGTCCGTCGCGCAGTCCCTGCACGTACATGCCGCGCGATTGCTTGTTGCCGTTCTCGTGCCACGCGGACCACTCGCCGGTGCGCAGGTCGTCGCGGTATTCACCCTGTTCGGCAGGCCTGCCGTTGCGATGCGTGCGCAGCCAGGGCCCTTGCTTGAGCCCGTCGACGAATTCGCCGCGCTCGATGCCGGCGTCGTGGCCGTGCCGGATCTCCACCAACCCGCGCGCGCGCCCGCTTTCGTACTCGACGCGCGCACGCAGTCGGCCATCCGCGTGAAAATACGACCACGTGCCGGCGCGCAGATCGTGCTCGAATCGGCCTTCCGCCGCCTTGGTGCCGTTTTCTACGTGCCAGCGCGTCGACCAGCCGTGGCGCAGACCGCGTTCGAATTCGATCTCGGCGTGCTTGCGGCCGTGCTCGTTCCAAAAGGTCCACGTGCCCGAGCGCAGGCCGTCCAGGCGCGGCCCTTGCGCGCGTCTTGCGCCGTCGGGATAGCGCGAGAGGTCGAGCACGTCACGACTCCAGGTCGGCCTGCAATGCGGTACGCTGCTCGGGCGTGAGCCTGGTGCGCGCGCTCATCTCGGGATGATCGCAGCCCACGGCGACCGGCGCCTTGCGGCCGACCGCGAACTTCAAATACTGCACGGTCGAGAGCCGGCCGCGGCTGCGCTGCGCTTCGTCGACCGTGGCGCGCACTTTGCGCCCGTCTTCGAGTTCGACGTAGAGATGATCGGGCAGCGTCACGAACTGCACGAGCATCCGGTCGCGCAAGACCGTGTCCTCGACCTCGACGAGCAGCGTGCAGCCCAATTCACCCTCGTCGCCGAGCAGCGCATTGTAGGTGTCGAGTTCGTGCTGAATGCTGCTCTCGCGCACCAGTTGTTCGACGCGCATCATCTCCTGGACCTGGTAGCGCATCGTGTCGGCATTCTCGAACAGGAACGTCAGGTACTCTCCCACATGAATGCGCCGCAAGGCCTTCACCTGCTGCACGACTTCGCGGATCGACGCGCGCCGATCGGTGTAGGTGGCAAAGTCGACCAGTTCCGAACGCAGCACCTTCTTCACGCGTCGCCTCCCGCCGTGTTCGCTTCAGGAAACGGTTCGCCGCGGTACGCGCGCGCCAGGATCGACATCGGATGGGCCGGTTTCACGCCGGCGAACTGGTGAAACTGGATCGCCGCGAGCGGACAGTCCGTCGACCAGGTCGACGCGCCGGCGCCCTTCATCTCGCGGAAGGCGTTCTGTCCGGCCCTCTGCGCGGGCTCGAAGCCCTCGACCGTCATCGCGTAGGTGCCGTCGTGACCGCAACACTCGATCACCGGCACGACGCGCGCGCCGAGCAGCTTCTTGAACAAGTCGCGCGCCTTGAAGCCGACGGCTTGCGCACGCAGATGGCAAGGCGCGTGGTAGGCGATCGGACCGGCGGGCTTCGTCTTGACCGCGGTGTCGAAGCGCGGCTCGTCGCGGATCGACCACAGGTATTCGCTCGGATCCATGACGCTCGCTGCCAGCCGCCTGGCACGCTCGCGATCCTCACCTTCGAGCAACTCCGGGTACTCGCGTCGCATCATCATCGAGCAGGTCGGGTTGACCGCCAGCACCTTGGCGCCGGCTTCGACGTAGGGCATCAACGTGTCGAGGTTTTGGTGCGCGTGCTTGCGCAAGCCCTCGAGGTCGCCGTGCTCCCAGGCCGGCATGCCGCAGCACTCCAGTCCCCTCACGCAAGTCGTGCGGACTTGATTGCGGTCCAACACTTCGAGCGTGTCGCGGCCGATCTGCGGCTCGTTGTTCTGCACGTAACAGGTCGGGAACAGCACGGCCTCCGCGCTCGTATCGCCCGTCATGCGCCCGTCCGCTGCGGCCCATTTCTCGAACGTGCTCGAGGCAAATTCCGGCAGTTCCTTGCGCCGGTCGATGCCGAGCACTTTCTCCATGAACCAGCGGTGGGCCGACACGCGGTTCATCACGTTGGCCATCCCGAGCGACATCCGCGCCATGCGCCCGGCTGCGCCGGGGTCGCCCAGCACGCGGTCGCGCAGCGTGAAGCCCTGCTGCTTTCCGCGGACGGCCTTGAAGCGGTGCACGAGCTTCGGGAAATCGAGTTGGAAGGCGTGCCCGTCGCGCGGCGTGTAGGGGCATTGCACCTCGCACAACTTGCATTGAAAACACGCGTCCATGACGCGTTCGGTCTCGGATGCGTCGAGCTTGCGCACATCGCCCTCGTGCACCTCGTCGACGAACTTGAATAGCGTCGGGAACGAGTCGCAGTACTTGAAGCACATGCGACACCCGTGGCAGATGTCGAAGGCACGCGCGACTTCACCGGCCAGCGCGCCTTCGTCCCAATAGCGCGCGTCCGACGGGTCGTAGGTGAGCCCGTCGGTCGGCGCGTAGGAGACGTGACGATCCGCGCTCGTCATCGGACGGCGTCTCGCTGCTCGATGCGCGAGACGGACGGGATCACGTGATGCTCTTCAAGAGCGTCGAGAACTTGCCGGCGTGGCTCTTCTCGGCCTTGGCCAGCGTCTCGAACCAGTCGGCGATCTCGGTGAAGCCTTCCTTGCGCGCCGTCTTGGCCATGCCCGGGTACATGTCGGTGTACTCGTGCGTTTCACCGGCGACGGCGGCTGCGAGGTTCTTCTCGGTCGAGCCGATCGGCATGTCGGTCGCGGGATCGCCCGCGCGCTTCAGGTAGTCGAGGTGCCCGTGCGCGTGACCGGTTTCGCCTTCGGCCGTGTCGCGGAAGTTGCCCGCGATCTCGGGGTAGCCTTCCACGTCGGCGATCTTGGCGAAGTAGAGGTAGCGGCGGTTCGCCTGGCTCTCGCCGGCGAAGGCGGCCTTCAAATTCTTGTGCGTTTCGGAACCCTTCAATTCGGCCATGTCATGACTCCAATTCGATGCAGCTGGGAGATGGAGGAACAGGCCCAGTTTACGCCTGCAGCAGGGGCGTTCCAACCGACTTTCGACCCTTCGCGATCAGGTGTCGCGTTCGATCTCCGACAGAGCGGCGGCGGCGGCGTTGCACACGTCCCCGTTGTCGTCCTCGATCAGGTCTTGCAGTCGAGCCGCTGCCGGCTGCGCGCGCGGCCCGAGCTTTTGCAGCGCCCGACACGCCGCCAGACGCACCTTCCAATCGGAGTCGTCGAGTTGCGCCATCAGCGCCTTCAACTCCGGGGCGTCGGCGTCGCGGCCTCCGCCGCGCTTCTTGAAGATGTCTTTCAGTCCCATGCGCAGAGCAGCTCTCGTTCGGCCATCAGGCACCACTCGCCCATCCTAGCCCGGATCTCTCACCAGCTTGATCGTTTTCTCCCCGGACGCGGCGCATGACTGCGAGTCCCAGGTGTTTCGCCGTTGAGGCGGCGGATTTGCGCTCCGGCGGACACTCAACGCCTTCGAAAAGCGTCCCGACGGCA
>JAEUIA010000083.1 GCA_016795245.1 Planctomycetota bacterium
CGCGCCCTCACCCCACCCCCCCCCCGCTCCCCAGTCCCCGGGGGCGGGCCCCCCGGGGAACCCGGCGTTACTCGAGCCGCGGGCCGGCGCTGCGGAGCACGCCTGCGAATGCCGTTGCGCCTCAGCCTGCTTCGCTCTTCCTTCATCTGCCTCGCGCGCCAGGAGTCACTGAGATTCCCCCCCGAACGAGCGTCCACTCCGACGAAGAGAACGGAGCGGAGCCCGACTCCGTACCCGAACGAGCGTCCACTCACACGAAAGAGGGGAGGGGAACTCGAAACCTCGAGTCCCACTCCCCTCCATAGTCTGTCGCGCGAAAGCGCGCGACGAATAGTCTGTCGCGCGAAAGCGCGCGACGAGGTGCGCACCTACCTCAACGCCTTGATCCTCATCTTCGAGACCTTGATCTCACACCCCGGCGGAACCGAAACACCAATCCCACCCTTGCGGCTCATCGTCCACCCAAACGACTCGAGCTGCTGCGTACGGTCCGGATCGGAGAAATTCAGCTTCAACTCACTCCCGATCAGCGTGGCCGTGATCGAGTTCGTCGTGCCCGCCTTGTACGGATTGCTGCCGGTCGTCGGCAGCAGCCAGTTGTACGTTGCGTTCGTGACCGAACGGCCCAGGCGCAGGTGCAAGGTCGCATCACCCTTCAGCAGCGTGAACTCGATCTCCACCACGTAATCGCGCCACTGCTCGCGGTCGCCGATGCTCATGATCGCCGTGGCGCGCGAGCCGAGATCCGTGACGGCGTGGATCACGCCGTTGTCGAGCTGCCAGCCGGTGAAGCCGGGCTGCTGCCAATTCTCCTTTTGATCCGCCGTCAGCAGGTCCAGCCAGGGCGTCTTGTCGATCACCTCCGGCGTGAACACGGCCGTCGCGAGCGCGTCCGACTCGACGATCATCTCCTTGAAGTGACCGGCGTAGTAGTCCTTGAGATCGTCGATGCGCTTCTTGGCGGCTTCGTCGAGCAGTCGGATGACCTCGTCTTCGGCCTTGGTGTAGAAAGTCAGCGCGGCGCGCGCCTCGCTCGGGCCCTTGGCGGCCAGGGCCTTGGCTTCTTCGTGCACCTTGGCCACGAAGGCGCGGTCGAGTTGCACCTTCACCTTGGAGACGCGCTGACCGAATTCGAGGCCCATGTCCGTGGCGCCCTCGTACTCGCCCATGCGGCGGCGGTGCTTGGCCAGCTCCTCGGAAGGCTGGCTGGAGGCCGTGTTCGCGATCTGCTCCAGACCTTCGAGGCCTTGCCGCAGGGCATCCTTGGTCGCTGCCGCCTCGCGGTTCAGGCGCATCGTCGTGAGGATGCGGTTGATCTTGTCGCGCGCAGCCTGCGTGTTCCAAAGCTCCTTGTTGGCCTCGTCGGCGATCAGCGCCTCCGCCTGCGTGACGTGCGCGGGGTTGTTGATATCGAAGTCCTCGAACTTCTTCACGAACGCTTCGCGCGCCGCCGCTTCTTCGGCGTACGCCGCCTCGATCGCCTTCTTGCGGCTCGACGTGACGTAGTACGTGCCGCCGGCGACGACGAGCAGGCCCAGCGCCACGATCCAGCCGTACGTGATCCACTTGTCCTGGCTCTTGCGCAGCATCTCGACTTCGCGGCGCACGTCTTCGCTCACGGGCTTGCGGTCGCGGCGCGAGGAGCGTTCTTCGTCGCGCGCGGAGGCCAGCTTCACACGCGGCTTCTCGGCGCGCGGTGCGGGCGCTGCCGCGGCCTTCTCCTTGGCCTCCGAGCGTGCAGCAGCCGCGGCGGCGGCGGCGCGCTGCGCCGGTTTGGCTGCCGGCACGGGCGGAGCGGCGGGAGCCTCTTCCGCCGCGGCCGCTTCGGCGCGGCGCCGAGCGAGAATGCGCTCTTTCATGCTCATCCCGTCCGAGGGCTTCTTGCCCGAGGAGGATTCGGGACGTTGCTTGTCGCTCTTGTCGTTGGCCATCGCTGATTCCGGTGGGGGGGGGGATTATTGCGGCCCAGGAGGTACCTTGCCCTCGGCGCGCAGTTTCTGTTCGAACATCTCTTGGAAGGAACTGCCCGGGGGGGGCGTGCCGCGTGGTCGGCGGCGCTGTCGTCGAAATGAAGAGAATAACAAGGCCGCGCTGAAGACGAGAATCGCCATCCCGGCGATCACCCAGATTCCGTGTTCCCCGAGCCAGGCACGCCAGCCGGTTTCGGCGGCGGCCGTCAGCGTGCGCACGTTGCGCACCACGAGCAGCGGCTGGGTCTGCTGGGATCCGTCGCGGCCCTCGTACTTCACCGTGCGGTAGAAGACACCCTCGACTTCCAGGACCGCGCGGCTGTCGGACTCGAGGTCGGGCGGGCGCTCCGTCAGGTCGATGAAGAACGCGTTCTCGCCGTCGCTCAGAACCGAGCGATAGAAATCCACCCGGCCCAGCACCGGTCGCCCGAGCTTGATCGCCCACATCTCCGACATGATCCCGCGCGCGCGCACGAATTCGCCGCGCCAGCCGTCGGGGTCGGCCATCGCCTTCTCCCAATCGAAATCCAGCGTGGTGCGCTGCGTCACCTCTTCGGGCGAGAAGCGGATCAGGATCTCGAGCAGCTTCCAGAACCCGGAGGTCTGTTGGTAGTTGAGCGGCTGACCGTTCTCCGTGTCGGCGAGGGCACCCTCGAACTTCGAGAGCAACGCGATCCGGCGTTCCTCGACCTGCTCCGGCGTGAGCTTTTCCTTGGGGACCAGCGTGCGCGCGGCGGTCTTGGTCTTCTCGGCCTCCGCGAGCTGGGCCTTCTCCATCTGCGAGTACTGGAAGATCGCAAACGCCAGCCCGACCAGCGCCACCAACCCGAACAGCACGAGCATGCGCTTGAACTCGGGCGCCTTGGTGAACGGCTCCGGAGCGCGCTGGTCTTGGAAGGGTCGTCGCGGTGTGGTGCTCATTTGTCAGGACTAGACCGTTCGAGCGAGCGTCACAAGGTAGGGCGCGGGGTCACGAACGATCAGGGCCTTTTCGCCCGGCGTAGATGGTTGTCGCGCTCCGGCACACGCACAGCGCGATTCGATCCGAGCCCCCGCGGCGCGCGACTCCGCGCGCACGAGGGCAGTCTCGAACCAGCGGTTTCAGTTCGTCGTCGGAGCGTTGGCGCCGAGCGCGAACTGGATCTTTTCGATCCCCAGGCGCTTGGCGATGTTCACGATCGTCATGACTTCGTCCCACGGGATCCGTGCGTCGCCGTCGATGATCACCGGCACGTCGTTCTTGCCGATCTTCTTGTAGTCCTCGTTCGCGCCGCGGATCAGGGTTTCGAGTTCCGCGTCGTCCTTGATGTAGCGCACGCCGTACTGGCGCACGACTTCACCCTTGGACTCGTCCCAGTAGATCGCGACGCGCATCTCCTTGGCTTCCGATTCCGGGGTCGTCTGATTGCCGAGGTCCTTCGGCAACCACGACTCGAACTTGCCTTCGAGTTGCTTGAACTTGAAGGAGCACATGAAGAACACGCACAGACAGAAGATGATGTCCACCATCGGCACGACGTTGATGTTTACTGGGTTGTCTTCCGCTTCGCCGCCACCAGCCATGATGTTTCGTCCTTCGTTTCCGTGCAGTCCGTCGCGGGCTGCGAGTTGGGTTCAGAGCAGCCCGTCGTGGACCGCGAGTTCACTGTAGGGGAGAGACAGACTCGATCAGTTGCCGGCCGGAGTCGGTTTCGACCCGGCCACTTCGACCTTGTACATGCCGACCGCGCCGGCGGTTTCGATCACCTTTTGGACCAGGCCGAACGGGGCGTTCCGTTCGGCGCGGATCAGGACCTTCTTGCGCGAGAGCACTCGGCCCGCCTGCGCATCGGCCGCGTCCTCCGGGAACTCGTCGGCTTCGATCTTCAACTGCGTCTTCAGTTGCTCGACGGTGAACGGGATCCCGCGCAGCGAGATGACCCAGTACTTCGCGTCGCGGCTCTCGCGGACGTCGTTGATGATGCTCTCGGCGACGTCTCCGGCCGGGTGCACGTTGACCGTGGTCGTCGGGTCCGGTTCGTCGATGTTGCTCTCCTTGATCATGTCGGCGATGGGGAGCTTCACCTCGACCGATTCACGCTGCGACATGTCCGCGCCGAGCATGAAGAACAAGAGCAGCAAGAACATGATGTCGATCATCGGCACCACGTTAGGTGAGATGTCTTCCTTCAGCGGCGGCGGTTTGTGCTTGCCCATGATTCTTTCCTGTCCGTAGCGGCGGGTGGGTGCGTCCTCGGGGACTACGCGTCCCCGAGGGCCTGGTTACGACTACTTCGCCTTGTGGCCGAATTCCTTGGTGACCATGCTCTTCAAGAGGTCGACGGCTTGCAGGTTCACCGACAAGCACATCTTCGTGACCTTGTTCTTGTAGAGGAAGTAGGCCGTCAAGAAGACGATACCGATGAAGAGTCCCATCGTCGTGTTGACGAGCGACTCGTACACACCGGTCGCGAGGTCCTTCGGAGTCGGAGCCTTGAGCTTCTCGATCTTTTGGAAGGCCGTGATCATGCCCGTCACGGTGCCGAGCAGACCGAGCAAGGGTCCGATGTTTCCGATCAGCGAGAGGTAGCTGATCTTCGTCTGCATCTTGAACGTCTCTTCGCTGGCGGCGCCTTCGAGGGTGTTCACCATCTCGTTGTAGCCGGCGTGACGCAGACGCAGCGCGGAACCGACGAGGTTCGACAGGTAGCCGCCCTCCTGGTCGCACAGTTCGATCGCTTCGTCGTACTGCTCTTCCTCGATCAGGGCCTGGAGGTCCTGCGCGAGCGGCGTCGGCGCGATCTTCTCGCGGCGGATGTTGACGATGTGCTCGATGACGAAGGCCGTGCCCGTCATCGACGTCAAGAGCATGAGGTAACCGACGGGGCCGGTCGTCTGGAACAGCTCGATCAGCGTCTTGTCCCGCGGAACCCCGGCGGCGGCGTCTTGGGCGGCCAGCGCAACGCCCGCGAAGACGACGAACGTGATCGCGGTGAGGAACAAGTGTCTGTGGCGTGAGGTGTTCATGTGCAAAGGGGGGACTTTCGTTTCTCTAGGAATGGGGAGACCTGGGTTCTCGATGTTCCTGCCGGTCACCGTCGGCCGGACAGGATACCCGCGGGCAGCTCTCGGCTGCCCCCGGGGCAATCACTTCAGGTAGGTGGAGTTGGGGAATTCGCGACGGAGTTGGTCTTTGCGAGCCTCAGCCCGCGCCTTGTTGCTCGCCTTGCTCTCCGGCTTGGGGTCGAGTTGGCTGAGGTACTCGAAGCACTGCGCTGAAAAGGCCAGCGAGCGCTCGTATTCGTTCGTGGGGTCACCGGGCAAGGGGGAGTACTGAACCACCCCGCGCAGGTAACAATACAGAGCGTCGAGGATCTTGTCCGGGTCCGCCTTCTTGCCGGCCCCGGCGCCGCGGCCTTCCTCCAAGAGCAGGTCGCCCAGACCATTCCACGCGCCCGCCAGGACGACGCTCGGGCCGTCGGAGTTGGCGACTTTGCGGAACAGGCCCTCGGCCTTCTGTTTGTCGCCCAGTGCGATCGCGCAGCGGCCCTGGCCGAGGATGGCCTTGGCGATCACGATCGGCGAGACGCCGGGCGCGCGCTCGGCGACGGTGTAGGCGGCCTGCGCTTCGGGGTACTTGTTCTGGTCCTCGAGCAGGCGGCCCTTCTGCACGTTCATGGCGGCGCTGATCGAGCCGTCCACACCGGCGGTGAGCGCGTCGTTCGCGAGGGCGTCGACGGCCTTGGCTCCGCCGGCGGAGTCCTTCTTGGCGATGAACAGCGACACGTAGTTGTCACCGACGTCGAGCAGGTAGCGCGACTTCGGGAACGCGGTGAGCAGTTCCTTGTAGCCGACGAGGGCCTGGTCGAACTTGCCCTGACGCTGGAGGATGAAGGGGATGTAGTAGAGCGCGTGCTGCTTCAGCACCGGACGCACGTTCTTCTCGTTCTTCAGTTCCTCGAAGGCCTTGAGCGCTTCATCGAGCTTGCCGCCCGCGAACTGCTCCTTGGCCGACTGGTACTGCGCGGCTCCGGCGTAGGAGATGCCGTCGACCTGGATGTCCTTCCAGGCGATCGTCTTGTCGGTCTTGCCGTCGAGGACGACGCCTTCGAAGTCCTCGCTCTTGATCTTGCCGGACTCGGTCGCGCCCGACTTGAGCTGGATCGAATCCTTGTTGTCCTGCGCCGTCGCGAAGGCGACGAGCGTCAGGCACAGGGCGGCACTCGCGAGCGTGCGCGAGAGGGTTTGCTTGACCGACATCATGCGTGCATCTCCAATACTTTGCGTGTTCATGTGTGTGGCGCGGTGCTCGACTCCCGTCACCTGTTCCTGAGGTCTTCCTTCAGTCGCGCGAACTTGTCGCCGAGGCCGTACTGCAGACCGAGGTCGTTGGTCCTGCGAATCAGATCGTTCAGTTCCGTCTTGGCCGTGTCGTACTTGCCGTCGTCCACCATGTTGCGGATCGTGTAGTAACGGGCGTACCACCAGTCGCGGCTGTCCGGGGTGTAGACCTTGGCGAGGGCTTCGAAGATCGTCTGCGCGGTGCGGAAGCGTTCGAATTCGTTGTTCTGCTTGCCGAGGTTGTGCTCGGCGACGCCTTGTTCGAAGAGCGCGACCAGGAGCCAGGGCCTGTCGCGCGCCATGGTGATGTTCACGCGCTTCGGGATGCCTGTCAGCATCTGCTCGCTGTCGAACAGCTGCGCGAAGTTGGAGACGGCCTTTTCCCAGTTGCCCAGGAATCCGTACAGGCTCGCGAGGCTCGCGCGGCTCTTCGTGCTCGGGCGCAGGCGCAGCGAGGCCTCGAACAGGTTGGCCGCGAGCTGGAACATCTCCGGTTCCTTGGTCTTGGCCTGATCCCAGCCGATGAATGAGTTCTGGTCCTCGGGCACTTCGTTCAGGATCAAGCCCAGCGCGAACAGGCGGTTCGCGAGTCGATCCGCGTCGGCGACGCGCGGCGAATCGGCCGCGAGCATCGCCTTCGCGCCCATCGCGTAGTACTTGGCTGCCCGCTTGTACTGTTCGGTGGCTTCGGTCTTCTTCTTGGCCTTGTCGAACGCGAGCGCCTTCTCGTCGATCGCGGTCGCGACCATCGGCGCCGCCACGGCGATCGAGTTCGAGTTCGGATCCTTGCGCGCGAGCACGTCGAGCTTGGTGACGGCCTCGTCGATGCGATCGAGCGCAAGGTAGGCCTGGATGCGCAAGCCCCAGAAGAGCGAGATCGCATCGGCGTTCGATCCGTAGCGATCGTCGACGTCTTCGAGCAGGGTCAAGACGTCCGCCGAGCGGTCCGTGCGCAGGTAGAGCTGGGCCAGGAACAGGCGCGCGCGCAGGCTGATCGAGTCGAGCCGCGCGAGTTCGTCGAATGCGACGGTCTTCTTCGTCGCGGCGTCGACATCCGCCATGACCTTCTTGAAGAGCGGCTCGGCCTGGCCGGTGTAGGTCTTCATCTCGGCCGCCTTGTTCGGGTCCGAGCCGAGGACTTCGATCGCGTGGCGGAAGTACATCTCGCCCGTCTTGTACTGGGCCTCGAGGTAGTTCGACTTCGACGAAGGCTGCACCTTGGAGTACTGCTCGGCGGCTTCGAGGTAGCGCTTGTCCGCAGCTGCCTGATCGCCCTCGAGCATGACCGCGCCTTGCGCGCGCTCCGAACTGGCGTACTTCGTTGCGAGCGTGCGCATGCGCTCGTCGATGCGCTTCTTGAAGTACGGACGCTTGTCGTCGCGGTTGATCAGGATGTAACGCTGGATCGCTTGGAACACGAGTTCCGACGCGGAGTCCGCATTCGGGTAACGCTCGGCGCCGGTGTCGAAGGCCAACGCGGCCTCATGATCGAAACCACGGCGCGCGAAGATGCTGCCGATGAAGAGGTACGCGTCCGGCCCGAGCTTCTGCTCTTCGGGATTGCCGGGCAGGCTGTCGACGACCTGGCGCATCAACTGCAGCGCGCGCGTGTCTTCGCCGCGGTCGGCGGCGGCGCGTGCGATGGCCATCGCGCGCTTCGCATCGACCGGGCCGCTGCCGAGCAATTTGCCCTGGATTTCACGGCCTTTCGCGCCCCACGGACCGCCGCGGTCTTCTTCGACCAGCTTGTCGGCGGCTTCGCTCGCGCCCTTCGTGTCGTTCAGCGCCAGGTGCGCTTCGGCCTTCGCCGCCAGGATCGCGAGTCCGCGCCGTGCGAGGTAGGCACCGGGCGTGGTGTCGAAGTAGGACTTGGCCACGGCCAGTGCGGCAGCCGGATCCTTTTGCTCCATGTGCAGGTTCATCAACTGCAACGCGCCCTCGGAGACGGTGCCGGCCATCTCCTCGCTGAGCGGGTAGTAGCCCTTCGTGTCCTTCTCGAAGCCGACGCGCTCGGGGAACAGATAGGCGTCCCTGAACGCCGCTTTCGCCGTGTCGAAGGCGCCCAATTCCTTGTGACACAGGCCTTCGAGCACGAGCGCTTCGAAGTTCTGCAGGTAGTCGTAGTAGTCGAGGCCGAATTCCTGGAAGCCCCGGATGGCCTGCGTGAGCAGGTCCTGACGCCGGTACTCCGCCTTGGGGTAGAGCAGCGCATGGAAGTACATCATGCGCGGCAGGTTGAAGCGCGCGACGAGCAACTGATCGATGGACTGCGGCGTCTCGGTCTCCAGCGCGTTGAGTTCCTCGATGCGCGACTTGAGCGCCTCTTCGGCGCGCGTGCAGGTGTCGCTGCCTTCCTTCTGCAGCTGCGCGATCAGTTCGGGGTCGGTCTCGCGCGCGATCTGAGACGTGATCGCATCGACGAGCAGGCGGTACATGTCGGGCAGCGTGCGGCGCACGTCTTCGGCGATCGGACGGCCCTTGTACTGCGTGACGAGGTCTTCCTTCTCCTGCAAGATCGTGCGCAAGAGGTCCTTGCGCTTGACCGGGTCGTACTCGCGCAGCGCGAGTTCGAGGCGCAGATCGAGATGCAACGCCTTCAGACCGATCGCTTCCTCCGGTCCGACCGTGCCCGACTTCTCGATGACTTTGAGCAGCTGCTCGGCGAGGTCGGTGTAGCCTGCGCGCTTCAGCGCAGAGGCAAAGGCCGCGTCGTTCTTGCCCAGGACGGCCGGCGACTGGGCCAGGGCCGAGAAGGACAAAGCGACGAAGATGGGTAGCGTGAGTCTGCGCACGATCATGCGGGGCTCTCCGAGCCGAGGGTCAGGAGTTGGGGCAGGGAAGAGGTGGGCGAGGGTTCAGTTGCGCTTCGATCCGCCGAAGGCGTTCTCGTAGCGGTAGTAGACCTCGAGGGTCAGAACGTTCAGCGCGGTCGTGTAGATCGGGCCGCCGTCGTAGGTCCAACGATCCGGGATCATCCAGCCGCCGTTCGTGCACGAGCGTTCCTGGTGGTCTTGCGTCGCCAACACGGCGTCGACCATGGCCTTGTTCCACGGACCCCAGTAGCGGTTCGACTTCTTGGGCGCGTCCGGGCCGTCGACCTGGTTCAGCGCCATCGAGCCGTAGTACCAGTAGTAGTAGTCGACCGAGAGCGGCGGCTTCTCTTTCGAGATCGTCGGCAGGTCCTTCACGACCTGCTTGGCGGCGAGATCCAGGAAGGGGTCGTCGGGGTTGTGCTCGGCGAAGATGCGGATGCACATGCCGAGGGCCGACATGACGGCCGGGTGGTAGGTGTAGTGGTCGTTCGGGCCCGAGACCGTGGCGCCCGCGCCCTTGGGATCGATGTAGCCGACGAGGCCGTTGTCGGCGGTGACCCACTTGCCGAAGGCGAGGCCGCCTTGCATGTTCTCTTCCTTGACGTCCAGGCCCGAGAGCTTGCCCGACTTGAGCGCCATGATGCACCAGGCCGTGACCGAGGTGTCCGAGTCGTAGAGCTCCTTCTTGGTGCTCTCGTCGATCGATCCGCCGCGGCTGAATTGCTCGATCTCCTGGCGCGAGGCGTAGCGCCAGCCCCACAGGCCCTGGCCCGAGGGGTTCGGGCGCTGGGCACCCATGATGAAGTTCATGGATTTCTGGGCCGGTTCCTTCCAGAAGCGGTTCTGGGTCAGGCCGTAGGCCTCGGCGACGGCCATGCCGGCCAGCGCTTCGTTGTACATGAAGGGGCGGTCGGCGCAGAACGAGCCGTCGTTGTTCTGCTTCTTCGTGAGCCATTGCAGCCCGCGCTTGACGACGTCGCCGATCTTGTGGCGCTTGCCCATCGCCGTGTCGACGATGTCTTGCTTCGACTCGTGGCTGAAACCGGCGCCCAGGAAGCACAGGAGCGCCATGCCGGTCAGGCCCTCGTCGAAGCGCTTCGTGTAGGCCTGCTTGGGGTTGTACATCGGGTCGTCGCAGGGGCAGCGCTCGAGCAGCGTGGTCGGGCTCCAGGAGCCGTCCTCGTTCTGGTGGCGGACGAGCCAGCGCAGGCCGTCGAGCACGGCGCGGTCGGTGCCCTGAGTCGGGCCGCCGGCGCGACCGTGGCCGCCGCCGCCGCCCAGTTTGCGCGTCGAGAAGGGCGAGGGCTTGCCGGTTCCGGCGTGACCGCTGGCACCGACACCGATCGCCGTCCCGCCCGTGGCACCGGGGGGCGCGTTGTCGGTCAGGTTCGGATCACCGCGGTCGAGGTGCAGGTCTTCGACGACGGCTTCGGTCGTCGGGACGTAGACCTCTTCGTAGCTGACGAGTTCGGCCTCCTCGTTCTTGGGAATGACCTTGCGCTCGATCACTTCGGGCGGGAGGACGACTTCCTCGACCGCCTTGGGTTTGGCCAGTTCGACCGTGATCGGCGCGACGGCGGCCGGCGGCTCGCCGTGACCCGCGACGTAGATCAGCGCGACCGCGGCCAGGAGACCGTGCAGGGCCACGGCCATGACGATCCAGGGCGAGTTCCGCATGGCGTTCCGCAGGAACTCGACCGGGTTGAAACCCCTTTTTTCAACGTCGCTCATTGGATTCGTCTCCGGCGAAGGACACGCCGATGCGTTTGGGGCGGAAGGCGAAAGCCCTCCGCGGAGTGGGTGAATGAGTAGCGGTCGCGCAGCAAACGAGGCCAGGTCAGGCGCGCGACGATCTGGGTCTAGCGCCTGGGGCGGGGGATGTTACCCGATTTTGACGGGCGGGCAATGCCGGGATCGGGTGGATCGCGAGCCTGTGTTCCGAGCTCGATTCCCTCATCCTGATTCTGGGACGGTGAGGGTGCGCTACTTCGCGCCTTGGATGGGTGGCGGCGCCTCGACATGGCGCTTGCGGCCGACGGAAAAGGCGTTGTCGTAGCGGTAGTAGACCTCCAGGGTCAGCACGTTGATCGCCGTCGCGTAGATGGGACCGCCCGAGTGGCACCAGCGATCAGGCACGAGCCAGCCGCCTTCGGCGCAGCCTTTTCCCTGTTCTTGGAGGGCGGGGACGACCTTCTGCATGGCCTTGTTCCACGCGCCCCAGTGCTGACCGCGCGCGCGCGGCGAGTCCGGTCCGTCGAACTGGAACAGCGCCAGCGAGCCGTAGTACCAGTAGTAGTAGTCCACCGAGAGCTTGTCGGGGCTGATGCGCGGCAGGTCGGAGACGAGGCGCTTCGAGGCCGGTTCCAGGAACGGGTCGTCGAGGTCGTGGGCGGCGAACGCGCGCACGCACATCGACAGCGCCGACATGCCGGCTGCGTGGTAGTCGAACTGGTCGTCGGGGCCGGTGACCTTGGCGCCCGCGCCCTTGGGGTCGATGTAGCCGGCTTGACCGTCGCCGACGGAGACCCAGCGCGCGAAGGCGAGCGCGCCGTCGAGGTTCGCCTGTTGGACGTCCAGCCCGGCCATCTGCGCCGACTTCAACGCCATGACGGCCCAGGCGGTGACCGACGTGTCGGCGTCGTAGAGTTCGCGCCGGAACTTCTCGTCCAGCGAGTCGCCCTGGTGGAAGCGCTCGATCTCCTGGCGCGAGGCGTAGCGCCAGCCCCACAGGCCCTGGCCCGACGGGTTCGGCCGTTGGGCGCCCTGGAGGTAGTCGACGGCGCGCTGGGCCGGCTCGCGCCAGTAGCGATTGCGCGTCAAACCGTAGGCCTCGGCCAACGCCATCGTCGCCAGCGCCTGGTTGTACATGAACGGCCGGTCCTTCCCGAAGGAACCGTCGGCGCCTTGTTGAGCGACGAGCCACTTCAGTCCAGCCGCGACGACGTCGCCGGTCTTGACCTTCTTCTGGCCCCGTTCGGGGTCCTTGAAGTACGCCTGCGACTGGTGGCTGAAACCTGCACCGAGGTAGGCGAGCAGCGCGAGCGAGGTCAAGCCCTCGTCGTAGGTCCCGATGCGCGAGCCCTTGGAGGCGTCGCACGGACGCTCGGGATCGCAGTGCGTGTTCAGACTGTTCGCGCCCCACGAGCCGTCCTCGTTCTGGTGGCGCGCGAGCCAGCGCAATCCGGCCAGGACAGCTCTGTCGAGCGGGTCCTTGAGCGGGCCGCCGCCGATTTCGCTGCCCGGTCCGCTCGGGAAGCGATCACGTCCGTCGAAGGGTGTGGGGCCGAATCCGCGCCTTCCCGGCCCGGTACCCGCGCCGATCGCCGTGCTCGAGGCCGCCAGAGACGGGGGCAGATCGTTCGTCACGTTCGGATCACCGAGCGGGATGTCGACCGCGCTTTCGCGCGCGTCCGTCCGCACGAAGGGGTCCAAGTCCACGAGTTCCGTGCTCTTCGACTCAGGGATCGCGTCGCGCGTGTAGATCTCGGGCGGAGGAATGAACTCCTCGACCACCTTCGGCCGTTGCGTGACTTCGATCGGTTTGACTTCGAACACGTTCTTCTCGCGCGTCGTGTAGAAGACCGTTGCGATCGCGATCAGGATCAAGTGCAGAGCGACCGCCATCACGATCCACGGAGAATTGCGCGCCGCGTTCTTCAACGTCGAGAACGGATTCCAAGACCTCATGCCAGGCTCCAATCAAGGCGCGAGGGGGATTCGCGCGGGGAGTGCGGAAGAAAGCGAGCCCACTGCGGCGCGCACTTTCTCGGACACGCGGACCAGCCGCGCGCGTGCATGTACCGAGCGCGTTTCTTGCGAGAAACCTCGTTCGGTTCGGCGATTTTCACCGTGCGCAAAGGCACGCTACGCCGACGTAGCACGTGTGCGATCCCGCTCACGGAACGCGCTTCCGCCTCTCGTTGCGCACTGTCGCTCGCCCTTCAGGCGGCACAGTCCACTAGAGTCGCGCGCGTTCGAGGATCACGCTGATGTCGCCTTCGCCGCGCGGGACACAGTGCACCGGGCGCAATGCGCGCAGTGCTTCGAAGGTGGGCGGCATGTCGGCGGACGCGTCGAGGAATTCGATGTCGAGCGGCTTGTCGTCGCGGATCAGGAACTCGAGTTCCACACCAGGAGCGTCGATCCCGACGCAGCGCACGATTCCGCGCCGCGGAAATCCGGCGCTCACGCTTTCCTTGCCGCGTCGGACCGCGCGCAACTCAGCACCCTCAGGCACGCGTACCATGAAGCGCACGGCGCCGCGCGGCGACCACAGGCGCGCGCGCACGCTGCGCCCTTCTGCAGTCCTGGATTCGGCCACGACGTCGAGCCGCGGCGGTGCCGCGACGGTGCGTTCGGCCGGCGCGACGAAGGTGTCTTGCGCGCGCAGCCACCAGGTTCCGGCGAGCGCCTTCGGATCGGCGACGAAATCTGCGCCCACTTCGAGTTCTGTCGGCAGCGGACAGCGGATCGGCAGCGCCAGCCAGCGCGCGGTGCCAGCGCGCGCATCGTGTTCGTGGATCAAGTTGAGCCATGCCGGCGAGTCTTCGTCGAAGGGCTGAACAGACAACGCGACGACGAAGGCGATGAGCGCGGTGCACGCGGGCAACATGATCGGCGCGCTGCGCGCGGCGACGAAAGCCGGCGCGGCCAGCACGTACAGCACACCTGCGAGCGCGCCCAGGGGCGCGCCGAATCCGAAGCCCTCCTCGACGCCGATCGAGAGCGGCCAGAAGAACAGTGCGGCGACTGCGAGCGGCAGCAATGTGCGCCACACACTCGCCTGCGTCAGCACCAGCCCCGCGAGTCCGGCGACCAGAGCGGGCAGCACGAACAGATGGCAGGCGCTCGGGATCCACAGCGCCACGCCCAGCCCGAGCAGAGCGAACAACAGGTGAGCTGCGTGCAAGCCCGAGTCTTCGCCGGCACCGCGGCGCAACAGTGCACGCACGACCCACACACTCGCCGCTGCCGAGCCGCACAAGACCGCGAGCCGCGTCCACACCGGTTGCGCGCTCCAGGGGAACATGGCGCCGTGCACGGAGGTCGAGATCCAGGTCAATGCGGCCGCCGTGAGCGCGCACGCGACGAGGCCCAAGACGAGGGCGAGTGCGTGCCACGCGATCCGCGGGCGCAAGGCGCGCCGTGCCGACCACAACACGGCGATCAACGCCAACGCTGCGAGTGGAACGGACCACGACGCCGGCCAGAAGATCAACGCCCGCCCGAGCACATCGGTGTACACCGCCTGTCCTGATTCGAGGTGCGCGAGGTCCATCCGCGCCAGCTCGAGGACCACGGCGAGCGCGCTCTCACCCAGATGCTGCAAGCTGCGCGGGTCCAGGTGCGCGAGATCGTCGCGCGGCGTGTGGTAGCGCGCGACGCCGCCGATGAAGGCGAAGTTCAAGCCCGCGTAGCCCGCCTCTTTGAACACGGAGAGGTCCGTGTCGTTGGGCATGCGCTTGTACAACTCGTACGCGACCGAAGTCGCGGAAGGGTGCGGCACCGAACGCGCGAAGGCGTGCATCAGCGAGCGATTGTCGCTGCTCGTCTCGAACATGTGCGCGCGGCCGCACGTGCCGCGGGCTTCCAGGTTCACCACGACGCCAACTTCCGCGCGCCACGGATGCGACTCGACGAAACTCGCAGCTCCGATCAAGCCGGCTTCTTCGCCGTCGTCGATCAACAAGATCACGTCATTGCGCAAAGGTCCGCCCGCGACGAGCGCGCGCGCGATCTCCAGGATCGCGGCGACACCCGCGCCGTCGTCGGAAGTCCCCGGTCCAGCCGGCACCGAATCGTGGTGCGCCGCGACCAGCACCGCCTTCGAAGCATTGGAAGCGTCAGCCGCGCGCGGAATGCGCGCGACGATGTTGTGCACGACGGCGATCGCTCCGTTGCCGCCGACGGCGAGGCGCTCGTCGGTTTCGACCGCGAGTCCGAGCGCCTCGAGCGTCGTCACGATCTCGGCGCGTACGCGCGCATTCTCGGCCGAACCGATCGGATGCGGCTTGCCCGTGCCCTCGATTCGCTCGAGGTGGACGAGTGCGCGCGCGGCCGAGAAGGCGCGCGCCTCGGCCTCGATCGGAAGGACCGCGGGCGGCACGGCGCTCCACGCGGCGAGCGCGTAGGTGAGCACGAGCACGGCGAGGACGAGCCACGCGCGGCCGGTCGTGTCCCGGCGTGCGGGGGGGGCTGATTCTTGCATCGCTTGCGGAGTCCGAAGCTGGCTTCGGAACGGGTGCGCTTGTACCTTGGTCGCCCTTCAAACCCAAGTCAGCAAGTCCAGGCCGACCGGATCGGCCACCCTCACCGAGCGGAGATTTTTCAAGATGTCGCAGCTGCACGCGATGGAATTACGCAAAGGCACGCTGGTCGAGTACCAGGGCAAGATCTGCAGCGTCGTCTTCTGGAACCTGTGGAAGAGCGACCGCCGCAGCCGCGTGCAGTTGAAGCTCAAGGACATCCTCACGGGGCGCATCACGGAAGTGACGGCTCAAGGCGACGATCGCTACGAGATGCTCGAGTCCGAGACCATCGACATCTCCTACAGCTACCGCGACGTCAACGACGAGGTCTTCTACACGCCGGCCGGCGTCGAGTACCGCTGCGCCGCCGCCGCGGTGGAAGATGTCATCAAGTGGCAGGCGGATTCGTACCGCGGGTTGTTGGTCGACGGCAAACTGATCACCGTGGAGCCGCCGCAGACGGTGGTTGCGACCGTGACGGACACGCCGCCTTCGATCAAAGGTGTATTGAACGGCCTGAAGGATGCGGTGCTCGACAATGGAATCACCGTCAAGGTCGGCATGGTGATCAACATCGGCGACAAGGTGCGCATCAACACCGAGACCTTGGAATACAAGGAACGGGTCAACTAGTTCAGCGCGCAGGTAGCCGTGCGCGCCGTATCTCAGCGCGCAGGTAGCCGTGCGCGCCGTATCCCAGCGCGCAGGTAGCCATGCGCGCCATGTCCCAGCGCGCAGGTAGCCTTGCACGCCACATCTGAGGGGATACCCTCCGCGGATCCGCGCGATCTTGTGCCTGGATCCAAGTCTCGCGCAGTGGACCGAAGCATTCCCTGATACCAGCGCCTTCACTGCCCGAGAGGCAGTTGAACGGGCCCGGCTTGCTGGGAAGCAAAGGCATTCGACGCGTGCTCCGCAGCGCGGCCTCCTGGCTCGCGGTTCGCGCGGTGGCGTTCGTCCGAGTTTGACCGTACCGAGCCAGGCTCGTGTGGTGCATCTTCGCCGGCGTAGAGCCGCGCGCCCGCCCGCCGGGCCACAGCCGGGCAGATGCACCCCCCCAGCCCGGGGCCGGACGGGCCAAATAGGGCGAAACCCACCCCGCCCCCCCCCAACCACGAGGCCGCACAGCGGAGCAAGCGTCGAATTACTTTGCTCTTCTGTTTTCTTCGCGGTTAACTTATGCTTCGCGCTGCGTGAGGCGTGTTAGAGAGTTAGTCGCGCTAGACAGTGCGTGCTGATTGGTTGTCGGATCACAACAAC
>JAEUIA010000123.1 GCA_016795245.1 Planctomycetota bacterium
GCTTCGAATCGGAACGTGGGTTGCGTACACTCTGTCATCGCCGTTGGTCCTCTCGCGTGAGTCGGAACTTCTTTTTCCAACTCCACTTACGCGATGGACCGCGGCGCGTTGACTCAATCGTCGTGAGAAATCCGGGCTAGCTGGTACGGATGCTCGTGGACGCACTCTGGGCTGCAGCGTCGCTCAGCTGATCGCCGCCGCGTAGGCCTGCCACACGGACTCCGCGCACGCGCGCCAGGTCAACGCGGCGGATCGTTCGAGCCCGCGGGCCTGCAGGTCGCGCGCGAGATCGGGCTCGGAGAGGATGCGACGGGCGGCGGCGTACAGCGCGTCTTCATCGGTTGCATCCACGAGCAGGGCCGCATCTGCCAACACTTCAGGCATCGACGAATTGTCACCCGCGACGACGGGCGTGCCGCACGCCAGCGCTTCGAGCGGCGGCAGACCAAAGCCTTCGTCCAGGCTCGCGAATAGGAATATCGAGGCGCGCCGGTAGAGGCCGGGCAGGTCGCGGTCCGCCACGTGCAGCAAGCGTTCGACGCGGTCGCGCGCCGGAGAGGCCGCCACCGCGGCATCGAAGGCCTCGACGCCGTGGCCGTTCGGTCCGGCGACGACCCAACGATCGACCAGGCCGTCCGCGACGAGGCGCTCGAACGCACGCAGCATGCGAACGTGGTTCTTGCGTGAGTCGACACGCGAGACGGTCAAAGCCATGCGCTCACGCCTGGGCGGCGGGACCGTTCGGTGTTCATTGCGCAGCACGTGGTCACAACCGAGCAGGGCCACGTGTACGCGATTCTCCTCGGCGCCGAGGTGCGTGACGACTTCACGCGCGACGAACCGTGACGGCACGATGATGCGGGCCGAGCGTGCGACCATCGCACGCGCCGCGGCCGTCATCGTCTCGGCAGCTGCTGCGGATACGAATCCACCCGGACGCAAGTAGATGCAGTCGAATATCGTGGCGACTTCGGCCGCGCGGCGGACCGGCAACAGATGGGGTTGCGTGTGATGAAACACGTCGCAGCCGCCGACGAAGTCGTCGGCACCGCGTTCCGTGCGTTCGCACAAGCCGGGAATCCAGCGCGACGGAAAGCGCAGACGCGAAAGGCGTGCTTCGGAATCGACCAGGCCGAGTTCGGAGCGCGTGAAGCGCATCGGCGCCAGCGTCCAGCCGAACAGGCAGAGGTCGGGTCCGTGGCCGATGTCGATGAGAGCGCGCACGATCTCACGCGCGGCGCGCCCGATGCCCTCGCGATTCACGAGCGCGGAGCGGTAGTCGATGCCGACCTTCAAGTGCGCTGAATCCTAGTCATGCGAGCGGCAGTTGCGAGGAGATCCACCATGCCGCCGCAAACCCCAGCGGTCCGCCTAGCCAGGCCCAGGCACGCGCACCGCGCAAGACGTGGATACCGGCGCGCTCGAGCACGATCAACCCGCCGAGCACAACGGTGAGTTCGGTTGCGAACGTCGCCAGCGCTGCGCCCTCGATGCCTCGCGTCGGCACGAGCATGAAATTGCCGATCACGTTCACACCCAGCGCGATCGCCGCGATTGCGAGGATCGAACGCATGCGGCCGGCCGCGACGAGCGCTGTCATCACTGCTGCGCCGGCGTAGATGGTCGTCGTCGCACCGAGCAACCAGCGCAAGCTCGGGCCGGCGGTTTCGAAGCGTGCGCCGAAGATGCTCAAAATCGGTTCCGACCACGGCGCGAGCAATCCGCATCCAAGACCGGCCAGTGCAAACAACGGTTGCGACAATTTCGCTACGGCCTCGCCCAGGCGGCCCGCGTGATGCTCGCGTACGAGCCAGGGCATCGCCGCCTGCGTCGCGTACAGCGCGCCCATGATGAGGACCGAGAGCACGCGCACGGCGATGTTGTAATGGCCCAGGTCTTCCTCGTCGCACCACGCGCGCACGAACAGATTGTCGACGTAGAAGTAGGCCTGCTGACACAAGCTCGCGATGCCGAGCGGCAAGGCGGCGCGTAACATCTCGCCCCACGGGACGCTGGTAGGCCGACGTTGCGGCAAGTGTCGCCTGCAAGCCAGGTGCAACAATCCATTCGCGAGCGTGCTGCCCAGGGCGGTCGCGAGCAGCATGTGCGCGGGTTCGCGGTCTCCGAGTTGTACGAGCACGAGTACGAAGGCGAGCGAAGTGAAGGACCCGATCGCGCGCACTGCGACGGGGACGCTCCACGCGATGCGATTGCGAAACACCGTGTTCGACAACTCGTACACGTGCGTCATCGGGTACAGGCTCGCGAGCAGGATCCACCACGCGCCCGGTTCACCGAAGAGCACTGCACCACCGCCCGCGAGCACGAATCCGATCGCGCCCAGCCCCAAGCGAATGCGGCGCGTCGCGGCGAGCACTTCGGGGACCGCGTCCGCGTCGTGAGCGGTGCGCTGAACCGCGAGTTGGCCGGTGCCGAAGTCGGTCAGGCTGTCCAGCAAGACGAACACCGCCAGATAGAACGTGTAGCGTCCAAAGTCCTCGCCCTCGAGGTGATGTGCGAGCACGTACAACGACACGAACGTGCACGCCGAACCGAACAGCCGGCCCAGGATCAAGAGGGTGGTGCCGCCCCAGACGCGGCGCGGAACGACGGAGGGGGAGGCGGTCATGGGGTCGGTGCGTCCGGCGGCAGCAACGTCATGACGCCCGAAAGCGCCCTTTCCCGCACGGCAATCCGCGGATCATCCTCACGGGCTCGATTCGACATGCGCGTTCGCTACCATGATGCACCACGACGGCGCCTGCAAAGGTGACTTTCGAAGGAGCCGCATCGCATGCACGCCCGCAAGCGCCTCGACATCGGTTGGAGCGACATCCTATCCGGCCTGGTCGCGTGCGCCTTCGCGCGCCGGGAAGCCGATCTGCGCCGCGACGTCGAATCCTGGTTCGACCCCGGCGGCAGCGCCTTCGCCGCGCTGTCCGTCCGCAGCGGACTCGACCTGTACCTCGAGATGCTCGCGTTGCCGAAGGGCAGCGAAGTCTTGATGTCGGCGCTGACGATCCCCGACATGTGGAAGGTCGTCGAGCACAACGGTCTGGTGCCGGTGCCCGTCGATATCGACCCCGAGACGCTCGCGCCGCGTCCGGGCGCCTGGCGTGCCGCCGTGACGCCGCGCACGAAGCTGGCGTTGTTCGCACACCTCTTCGGCACCCGTCTTGATCTGGCGCCGCTCGAAGCATTGCGTCGCGAGCACGGCATCTTGATCCTCGAGGACTGTGCCCAGGCCTACACCGGCGCCGACTTCAAAGGCGATCCCGCAGCCGACGTTTCGATGTTCAGCTTCGGCCCGATCAAGACGGCGACCGCGCTCGCGGGCGGTGTGCTGCGCATCAAGGACCGCTACGTTCTGGACAAGATGCGCGCGGCGCATGTGCACTGGCCCAGGCAGTCGCGCTGGGGCTACACGCAGCGTCTGTTCAAATACGCTCTGCTCAAGTCGATCTCCTATCCGCTCCTGTACTCAGGCTTCATCCGCGCGTGCACGTGGTGCGGCACTACGCACGACGCCGTGATCCAGAGCACCGTCAGGGGCTTCAAGGGTGGCGACTTCTTCCAGAAACTCCGGCATCGTCCCGCGCCGCCGCTCTTGTCGTTGATGCGGCGCCGTTTGATGCAAGGCAGTTCGCAGCGTGTCGAGCAACGTACCGCGCGCGGTCGAAGGTTGATCGACGCAGTGGGGCCCGGCCTCGAAGTTCCGGGTGTGCGCGCGCCGCTGCATACCTACTGGGTGTTCACCGTGCTTTCGAATCGTCCGGACGAGTTGGTGGCGACCCTGCGCTCAGAGGGATTCGACGCGACACGCATCGCGACCATGTCCGCGTTGTCTGCGCCCGCAGATCGTCCCGAGCTCGAACCCAGGGAAGCTCGCGCGCTGCTGGCACGCCTCGTGTACCTGCCGGTGTACCCCGAGCTGTCGGCCTCCGAACTCGAACGACTGGCGGGCCTCGTTCGCGCACACCTGCGCAGCGCCACAGGTGCGGAAGAAAGCGAACATCCGCGTACGCAATTGGCCTGAACGGCACTTCTTTCCGCCGCTGAGTGAGAAGGCTCTTCGCGCCCGGAATTAGCTTCCGCGACGGCGCGCGTTTGAGGCTTGACAGAAGCTCGAGATTCGCTCGCTTCCCGTCAATCTTGACCTCTCACGGTACCGATGACGCTCGTGTGATCGGCTCCGACCTCCTCGGAGTCCGCATTCGCACATCCTTCGCATGCGTCTCCTAACACGTGTATCCAAGTGCGCTCCGTGCGTGCACAATCGCCTCGTCACTGATGCGCGTCGCCGTCGACGCGGACTCACGCTGATCGAGATCGCAGTGATGCTCACGATCGTGACGATTTCACTGTCCATGTTCGCACGGACACTGGCCTCTTCGAAGAAGCTGGATCCGATCGCTTCCGAGACTGCGGTGGCCGCCAGCGCTGCGCGCACGATTCTGGAGGAGATGAAGAGCCGTCCGTTCGCGGATCTGTTTCGACTCTACAACGCGAATCCCAACGACGATCCGGGCGGCGTGGGCACGGCGCCGGGATCGACATTCGCAGTTCCCGAGTTGAAGGCCATCCCCGGGACTGTCGTGGGCACGATCGTGTTCCCGACGATCGGCGGAGTGCTGCGCGAAGACACTGTCGATGCCGCGTTGGGAATGCCGCGTGACTTGAACGCGAGCGATGCGATCGAATCCACGGACCGTTCGGGCGACTACGTTCTGTTGCCGGTGCGGGTCAGACTGGATTGGATCGCGAAGGGCAGCATCAACAGTCGCCGCAGCTTCGAGATGTACACGATGTACGCGAGGTTCTGACAGATGTACAGAACCAACACCAGGAGATCGAGCGGGTTCACCCTGATCGAGATCACGATCGCGCTCGTGCTGCTCGTCGTGGTCGTCGGCAACGTCTATTGGTTGCTGCAGAAGACGACCACCGCCATCAGCTCACAGAACACGGCCTACGACATCGACACGCATGCGCGGCGAGCGATGGACAAGATCATCATGGCTTTGGTTGGTGCGCGGGCGAACGACGTGATGATCCCGACCGGCAGCCCGAACTACACGTCGCTGCTCAACTACCGCGAGTCGATGGGGCTGGATGCGAACGGCGCCGACATCCCGAGCGATCCGCAACGCATCGAGCGCACGAACGTCGACGGCGGCGAAGTGACGTGGTTCAAGAACCCGGACACAAGCAACGAAAAGCGCGTCATTTTCACGCGTAACGTCCCTCAATTCCTGAAGGACGAGCTGGGCAACGGCGTCGACGACAACGCCAACGGCATCATCGACGAAACGGGCCTGGCGTTCGAGATGAACGACCGCAACAGCATCACCGTGTACCTCACGCTGACGCGCACGATGCCGGACGGAACGGTGGTCTCGCGCGAGCTGCACGAGACCGTGACGTGCAGGAACTGAGCTGGAATCATGCTGCTTCACACCACCACGAGGCTCACGCCGATGCGCGCAGGCGCAGAGGCAGGCCGGCGCGGCACGGCGATCGTGCCTGCGCTCATCGTGGTCGTGATGGTGGCGACGCTGAGCATGATCTACATCCAGGTCAGCCTGGCGAAGAACAAGGAACAGCGCGTCTCGGTCGATTCGAAGCGCGCCTTCTACATGGCCGAAGCCGGATTGGCCGAGGGCTTCAACGGACTGTGCCTGGGAAAAAGCGGCAACGTCGGATCCGAAGAGACGCCGGCCGTGTTCGGCGGCGGGCTGTTCTGGACAGTCGCGAACGAACTCGGAGGCGGACGCGTTGCGCTGCAGAGTACAGGCCTCTGTGGCGCGGGTCGCGCGACGCTCGCGCTCACTTGCGAACGTGAACCCAACACCATCGGAGCGCTCGGATTCTTCGCGGACCAGGACATCACTGTTGAAGCGGGAGCCTTGATCGACAGCTACGACTCGCGTCTAGGCACCTACGCCGCCCAGGCACCGTTGGCGCCGCTGAACGCCTTGGTGGCGATGGGCGCCAAAGTCGGCGGCAACAGCGACATCCACGTCACAGGAACGATCGGACAGCCGGCCAGGATCTACGGCGACGTCAAGCCGGGGAACGCAGGCACGCTGTTTCGCAACGGCTTGACGACAGTCGTAGGTTCGACCGCACCCAACGTAGCACGCGTATCGTTTCCGCCGGTCAAGGTGCCGACCGTGACGCTGTCCGGGGACATCATCGCATCAGGCGTCGGTTCGCCGGTTGTCGTGCCGAGCGGTGTCCACGGGATCAACTCGCTTCGGGCCGCAAACAACACGACCGTGTCGCTGACCGGGCCGTCCGTCATCGTGGTGCAGCGCCTGGTGCTGGATGCGAATGCGACACTGAAGATCGATTCCACCGACGGGCCGGTGAACATCTTCGTCATCGATGGCATCAAGATGCACCAGACTGCGGAGTTCTCCACGGTCACGCCCGATCCGCGCGGTACGACCATCCAAGTGGCCGCGACCGTCCTATCGGATCTGGATGCGGACGGAACGCCTGATCCGGTGGTCACGCTGTCTGCGAAGGGCCATTTCTACGGCAGCATCTACGCACCCGGCGCGCCGGTCGTCGTGCCCAAGGGCCTCAACGCCTACGGTGCGATCGTCGCTCAGAGCTTGAAGATCCCGAAAGGGGGATCCTTTCACTTCGATCGCGCACTGCTCGGCAGCGCCGACGAAGCGAGCGGCGCCCCGAAGCTGCTCGGGTGGCACATCGTCGAGCTTCCCGACGTGGGGCTCGTGAAACTGCGTTTCGACGCTTTGACGGAGATGGTGCGGCAGGGCCGGACGCCTAGAGATGCCAAGGACGCGCACTTCGATATTGGGGAGGTCGTGAATTGAGAGTCTTGAACATGTACCTGCGTGACGCGCACCGGCGTCCGCGCCATGCACAACGCGGCACCGCGATCATGCCCGCGCTCATCGTGGTCATCATGGTGGCGACCTTGAGCATGATCTACATCCAGGTCAGCCTGGCGAAGAACAAGGAACAGCGCGTCTCGGTCGACTCGAAGCGCGCCTTCTACATGGCCGAAGCGGGATTGGCCGAGGGGTTCAATGGACTGTGCCTCGGAAAAAGCGGCAACGTCGCCTCCGAAGACACTCCGGCAGTATTCGGCAGCGGGCTCTTCTGGACGGTAGCCACGGAACTCGGCGGGGGCCGCGTCGCGCTGCAGGCCACGGGTCTGTGCGGTGCAGGTCGTGCGACGCTGGCCCTCACGTGCGAGCGCGAGCCCGACACCATCGGGGCACTCGGGTTCTTCGGAGATCAGAACATCACTGTCGAGTCAGGAGCGCTCATCGACAGTTACGACTCGCGCCTAGGGCCGTACGCGACGCAGGCCTTGCTCGCTCCGCTGTCGGCGGGCGCCAAGGTGGGGGGCAACAGCGACATCAATGTCACAGGGACTCTGCTGGCGCCGACCAAGATCTACGGCGATGTGAAGCCCGGACCTGCCGGGACGCTCTTCCGCTCGGGTTCCACCACGGTCATCGGCTCGACGGCGCCCAACGTGGCGCGCGTCACCTTCCCCGCCGTGCGCGTGCCGACCATCGTCGAGACCGGAGATCTCGCCGTGAACTCCGGGACCGCCAAGTCCATTACTGCCGGAACTCACGGGATCGGGACTCTGAGAGCGAGCAACAACTCCACGGTGATCTTGAACGGCCCGGCGGTGATCGTCACCCGCCGTCTCGTGATCGAACCCGGTTCGACGCTCAAGATCAACTCGACGGACGGCCCCGTGAAGCTCTTCGTCACCGAAGGCATGAAGTTCGCGAGCGGTTCGACATTCGCGACTACATCCTCGGACCCTCGAGGCATCACGATTCAAGTGTCCGCGACCGCTGACACGGATCTGGATCGGGACGGCATCACCGATCCGCCCATCACGCTTGCTGCCACCGGCGAATACCACGGAAGTATCTACGCGCCGGGTGCGGCCGTCGGGATACAGCGCGGATTCAGTGTCTTCGGGGCTGTCGTGGCTCAAACCCTCGCCATCCGCAACGGTGGACAGTTGCACTTCGATCGGTCGCTGTCCGGCAGTGCCGACGCGGCCGCCGGAACACCGCGACTGTTGGGCTGGCACATCGTCGAACTGCCCGACGTGGGGATCGTGAAGCTGCGTTACGACGCGCTGGCCGACTTGATCCGGCAGGGCATTACGCCTCTCAAACCCAGGGACGCGCACTTCGACATCGGCGTGACTCCGAACTGATGCGAGCCAGACTCATGTACTCATACACATCACGCATGATCGGAGCGCTGCTCGTTGCGGCACTCGCGCTGGGAGCCGCTCCCGCGCGCGCCGAAACGCCGAACGTCGAGCGCATTCTCTCTGCCGTCACGAACCCCAGTCCAGGCAGCATCGCCGTGATCGCACGACAGCTCGTCGAGCTCGGGCCTGCAGCGGACACGAAGTTGTTCGAGGCGCTCGCCCATGAACTCTCACTGGGTCATCAGGAGCCCAGTGCGCGCACAACCGTCATGCTCGCGGCGTTCGAACTCATGGGACCGGGGCGCTGGCGGACCGTCTTGACGTCCAAGATGGATGCCGCACCCGCAAGTTCCGCGATCGCAGCTCTGTTCGCCGTCTCGGGCCAGGCCGGAAACGGTGATGACCTGCCTTTGATGTTCTACGCCGCGGGTTACGACCCCGAGGGCGACCACCGCAGCGAATTCGAAGCTGCGACGACGCGCATCCTGTTGCACGATCCGGCCGCGTTCAACGTCGTGGACAGTGCTGTTCAGACGCTCGTTCCCGAGATCCGCTCTTCACTCGTGCGCGCGTTGGAGAAGACCAAGAAGCCCGTTGCAGCCCGTCTCCTGGCGCGCTGGATCGAAACCCGCCGCGAGATGCGGTTGGAGTGCTTGCCCTACCTTTCGCGGCTTTCACTGTCGCTCGACCGACCGTTGCCCGTGGAAGTGACCGGGCCCGTGCGCGCTCTGGTCGAGAGCGGCGACGAAACCACCTTGCGCGAGGCTGTCGTGTGCATCGGGCGTCTCGTGGATTGGGATGCGATTCCGGCGCTCATCCGCTGCATGAAGGACGGCGACTACGGGATGCGCAAAGACGCCTTGTGGGCGCTGCGCAACATGACGGGCCTGAAGTTGTCGGAGACTCCGACCGAGTGGAGCAAGTGGTTCGAGTCCGAAGTTCGCTGGTGGAGCGTCGAATCACGCAAGGCCTTTACGGCGCTCGTCCACGGGAGCAAGGCCGACAAGGTCGCCACGTTGCGTGCCGTGAACCTGCTGCACGCGTGGCGCGAGCGCGCGGCGAGCGAAATCGCGATCGCGCTCGACGACGTCGACACCGACATCGCTTTGCTCACCGTGGCGGAGTTGCAGCGACTCGACTCGAAAGCCGCCGTTCCGGCGCTGGTCGACGCGCTGTTCGGCGGCCGCCTGGAGGTCGCGACCGCCGCACACGCAGCACTCGAATCGATCACGCGACGCGAATTGCCCGAAGAGCCGCTCGCGTGCCGCGAATTGCTCTTCCCAGGTAGCTGAGATGAACCACATGAGCCGTTGCCGTCGATCCACGACCGCGGAGTGTGGCGTTCGAGCCCATTGCGTCTCCAACGCCGGTCCTGCCGTGGCCAACGATCTTCGCTAGCCGGAAAACCAAGAGCAGAAATCGGCGTACGAAACCTCGCTTTCCTCCGATGCACTGCATGCGGACCTCCTCCCACTCACACTCAAGGCGCCTGCTGGCAAACTCACGCGCATCGCGGCGCGGGACCGCGATCATGCCGGCGTTGGTCCTCGTGGTGATGGTCGCGACGCTGAGCATGATCTACATCCAGGTCAGCCTGGCGAAGAACAAGGAACAGCGTGTCTCGGTCGACTCGAAGCGCGCGTTCTACATGGCTGAAGCGGGACTGGCCGAGGGCTTCAACGGTCTGTGTCTGGGCAAGAGCGGCAACGTCGCATCCGAAGAGACGCCGGCCGAATTCGGGGGCGGACTGTTCTGGACCGTCGCCACGGAATTGGGCTCGGGCCGAGTCGCACTGCAGAGCACGGGCCTGTGTGGCGCGGGGCGTGCGACGCTGTCGTTGACTTGCGAACGCGACCCGGACACGATCGGCTCACTCGGCTTCTTCGGTGACCAGAACATCACTGTCGAGGAAGGGGCGCTGATCGACAGCTACGATTCGAGGCTCGGAGACTACGCCTCGCAGGCGCTGCTCGCACCGGTGTCGGCGCTGGCTTCGATGGGAGCCAAGGTCGGTTGCAACAACGACATCACGGTGTCGGGGAGCAGGCTGCAGCCGAGCGTCATCTACGGCGACGTCAAGCCCGGTCCTGCTGGTACGCTGTTTCGAGTCGGGACCACGACGATCGTCGGTGCGATGGCGCCGAACGCCGCGCAGGTGACCTTTCCTCCCGTCAAATTGCCGGACATTCCCGTAGTGCGCGACGTCATTGCCACCACCGCCGGTGCGACGCTGGTCGTGCCTAGCGGAAAGATGGGTGTGAGAGCGCTCAAGGCACAGGACGGCGCGACGCTCGTGCTTACCGGCCCTTCCACCATCGTCGCGCGACGCATGGTCATCGGCGTGAACTCCGTCTTGAAGATCGACTCCAGAAACGGACCGGTGAAGATCTACGTCATCGACGGGGTGAAGATGAACGGTTCGTCCGAACTGTCGACCATTGATTCAGACCCGCGCGGCGTTTCGATTCACATCGTCGCGAGCGTGCCTTCCGACCTCGACGAAGATGGAGCCGTCGACCCAGTGATCACGCTGGGTTCGGTTGGGAGCTTCCACGGGAGCATCTACGCGCCCGGCGCCGCGCTCGTGGTGCCGAGAGGACTCAATGCCTACGGCGCGCTCGTCGCCAAGAGCCTCACGATCAAACGCGGCGGCAAGCTGCATTTCGATCGCGCGCTGTTGGGTAGTGCGGACGAGGCCGCCGGAACTCCCAGGCTCCTGGGCTGGCACATCGTCGAACTGCCCGATGTCGCGTTGGTGAACCTGCGCTTCGACGCGGTCGTCGAGTTGAGGCGCAGAGGCCTCACGCCCCGAGAGCCCAAGGACGCGCACTTCGACATCGGCGTCACACCAGAGTGACGCACCAGCGGCTGCCGTGAATGGTCGCGGCGTGTGCCGGCGAGAAAGCGACCTGCTGGCAGTGTGTAGAGAGCATCGGACGGCGGCGCACCTGGAAGTTTTTTCCAGCCTCAAGAGCGGGGGGTCCGACGGTCGATCCGACTACGTTCGAGAGCCCCTTGCCGCGAGAACGTCATGCGCCCCTACAAGCGTCGCCAGAAACTCATCCAGCCCAAACTCCAGTTGCGTCTGACCATGACGTTTCTAGGCGTGGGTCTGGTCGCACTGGTCCTTCAATTCATCCTGTTCGCCGCCACCATCTCCGCGCTGGCGGCTGAGCTGCCGCAGGACGGACCCTTGTTGATGGAGCGCATCCCGAGCTACACGCTGGCGGTGCTCGGCATCACCATGTGTGTGCTGTTCCCGCTGACGATTACGGTCGGCATCCTGGCGACATTCCGCATCGCCGGTCCGCTCTATCGCTTCGAACAACATTTGAAAGCCATCGCTCGCGGGGAGGACCCGGGCGAATGTCGCATCCGAACTGGGGATCAGCTCCAGGAGTTTTGCGCGATTCTCAATGCCGCACTCACGGCGCTGAAGCAGCGCAGCGTCGCGCCGAACGCGGACGCGAAGACCTCAAAGGAACGTGAACTCGAGTCAGCCGCCTAGGAGTCGGGACCTCCTCCATGTCCCTGCGCTCGAAAATCGTCATCCTGCTGTCAGCAGTCGTGCTGGCCTATGCAGGACTCGACCACCTCATGCAACGCGTGGTGGTCTATGACAAGTTCGTCGAGCTCGAGCGCACGATGGCCCAGAAGGAGGTCACACGCGTGAGCGACGCGATCCAGCGTGAAGTGACGCTGCTGACCCGTGACTGTCTGGGTCTGGCCGACGCCGAGAAACTGAAGGCTGCGTTCTTCGTCCGCGCCAAGGCCGAAATCCAACTCCAGGACGAACTGGCGCTCTTGCCACGGGACACCCTGGGTCTGGCTGCGGCCGAGAAACTGAAGGCTGCGTTCTTCGATCGGACCAAGGCCGAGTTCGAAGCAGCTCTCCCGCCCAGCCAGCTCGCGCAAAATTCCGTGCAGCTCGTCTGTGTGTGTGATGCCAAGGGGAACATCCTGTACTCGCGCGTGCGCGATTGGGTGCGTGACAGCGAGATCTCGCTCCAGGGGTTTCGTCTCGGGGAAAATCTCGTCAGGGAAGCGCTGATCTCGGATGAGTCCAATCCGCTGGTGCTCCAAGGCGTCGTCGACACGAATCGTTCGATCCTCATGGCCTCATCGTGCCCGATCATCGAGCGGCTTCCCGACGGATCCGGTCGCACGCTCGGCGCGCTGGTCATCGGACGGTTCTTGAATTCCATGGTCGATATGCTCGCCGCGCGCACGAGCGTGCCCTTCGAAGCCTGGTCGACGTCGAGCGACGCGCTGCCTGACGATGCACGCACGCACCTGAACGCGGCCTCGGATCCCGAGAATCCGCTGCTGGTCGAAATCGACGACGACCGCTTGAGCGCGTACTGGACCGTGCACGACGTCCGCCACAAACCGACCTTGATGATGCGTGCCGACTTCGAACGTCCGATCACGGCCAAGGGCAGTGCGGCGGTGCGCTACGCGCTGGTCTCGACCATCGCCGCCGGATTGCTGCTGATGCTCGTGCTCCTGAACCTGGTTCAGCGGACCGTGCTCGAGCCGCTCGGCCAGCTCACTGCATACGCCGTCAACATCGGCAACAGCGACGAATTCACCAAGCGCATCCGCTCGGACCGCCAAGACGAAGTGGGCATCCTGGCGCGTGAATTCGACGGCATGATCGAGCGCGTGGCCGAGTCGCGCGCCGCGCTGGTGGAGACCGCGCGCGCCGCCGGTATGTCGGAAATCGCCACCGGCGTCTTGCACAACGTCGGCAACGTGCTCAACAGCGTGAACGTCTCGGCCCGTATCGCGGCGGAAAAGGCCCGCGGGACGTCCACCACCGACCTGAAAATGGTCATGGAGACGCTGCGCCCGACCGCCAAGGACCTCGGGGCGTTCATCCAGAACGACCCGCGCGGCAAACACCTGTTCCCGTTGCTCGATTCGCTCGCGGACAGGATCGCCGACGAGCGCATGGTCATGATCCAGGAACTCGAAGCGCTCAGCGAGGGCATCGACCACATCAAGGAACTCGTTCAGTCGCAGCAAGGCTACGCCGGCCGCGCTGGCGTGCGCGAAGCCGTGTCCCTCGCGAGCCAGATCGAGTCCGCGATTTCGATCACCAGTCAGGCCGCGTCGGCGACGACAGCCGTGCAGGTCATTCGTGAATTCGACGACATCGAACCCATTCCGGTCGATCGTCACCGCTTGATGGAGATTCTCGTGAACCTCATCCAGAACGCGCGGCAATCCGTCCTCGAGTTCGGCTCCATGCCGGCGCGTGTGACGGTGCGCATCAAGAAGCTGCCGCTCAACCGCGTGCGCATCGACGTGACGGACAACGGTGTCGGGATCGCGCCTGAGAATCTTGCGCGCGTGTTCACGCACGGTTTCACGACCAAGAAGAACGGTCACGGCTTCGGCTTGCACGCCTCGGCCAATGCCGCCACGGAGATGGGCGGCAGTCTTTCGGCTCACAGCGAGGGCAAAGGTCTGGGTGCGACCTTCTCGCTCGAGCTTCCATTGCCGGTCCTCGTGGCCGCAGGAGCAACGTCATGAATCCCGAACCGAATCGGCGCATTCTGCTCGTCGACGACAACACGGCCATCCACGAGGACTTCCGCAAGATCCTATCCGAGAGTCCGGTCAAGGATGCGCAGCTGAAGGACGCGATGGCCGGGTTCTTCGGCGCGGCCAAGGCCGTCGGCGCCAAACCCAAGTTCGAACTCGACTCGGCTTTCCAAGGCCAGGAAGCATTGAAGAAGGTCGAGGCGTCCATCGCCGCTGGTCGCCCCTACGCGATGGCCTTCGTCGACGTGCGCATGCCGCCCGGTTGGGACGGGATCGACACGATCGCGCGCTTGTGGGAAGTCGATCCCGAATTGCAGGCCGTCGTGTGCACGGCGTACGCCGATTACTCGTGGGACCAGATGATCGCCAAGCTCGGCTACAGCGACCGCTTGCTGATCTTGAAAAAGCCGTTCGACCCGCTCGAAGTGCAGCAGATCGCGACCGCGCTCACGGAGAAGTGGAATGCAGGCGCGCGTGAGAAGGCGCGCTTCGAAGAGGCGCGTGCGGCCGAGCAGGAGGCCAAGGCCTACGCGGCCTCGCTCGTGATGACGAACCGCGCCCTGGAGACGGCTCGCGCCGGCGCCGTTGCGGCCGCGCAGGCCAAGACCGAGTTCCTGGCGAACATGAGTCACGAACTGCGCACGCCGATGATCGCCGTTCTCGGACACGCCGACCTGCTGTCGGACCGTGAAATGGGCGAAGACGAACTGCAGGAGCACATCTCCACGATCCGCGAGCAGGGGATGCAACTCCTGTCGCTGCTCTCCGACATCCTGGACATCGCCTCTTGCGAAACCGGGCGCATCACGATCGAAGCGGCGCCGTGTTCCGTCCGCACCATGCTCAACGAGGTCCGCGAGCGGTTCATGCCGCGTGCCGCCGCAAAATCACTCGGACTCACTGTCGTCTGCGCCGACTCCGTACCGCGCATGGTGTCGTGTGACGTCGCGCGTCTGCGGCAGGTCATGCAGCACCTCGTGGGGAACGGGATCAAGTTCACCGACAAGGGCACGGTCAAGATCTCCGCTTCGCTGACCGCTGGTGCGGATTCGGAAGCTGGGCGCTTGCGCATCTCCGTCGAGGACACGGGTGTAGGCATCACGAGCGAGCAGCGCAGCCGTTTGTTCGAGGCCTTCGCACAGGCGGACGGATCACTCACGCGTCGTCACGGTGGCGCGGGTCTGGGGCTGGCGCTCTCACGACGCCTCGCGCAGACCATGGGCGGTGACCTGGACGTCGAGAGTCAACCCGGAAAAGGCAGCCGTTTCACGCTCACGATCCCGGTCCAAAGCTGCGAGATGAACGAGCCGCCTGCACCCTTCGCCTCGAAGGCCTCCAGCGAACCTGAGCCGCGCCTGCGAGCGCGCGTCCTGTTGGCTGAAGACGTCGTCGCGACGCAACGGCTGTACTCGTTGTACCTGCGCCGCGCCGGTGCGGACGTCGACGTCGCTGACAACGGCAAGATCGCGGTTGACCGCGTGACGGAGTCCATGCGCGAGGGGCGGCCTTACGACCTCGTGTTGATGGACATGCAGATGCCGGTGATGGACGGATACACCGCGACGCGCGAGCTGCGTTCGGCCGGATTCCGCGGCCCGATCCTCGCGGTGACGGCGCACGCTCTGACGGGCGACCGCGAGAAGTGCATCGACGCGGGCTGCGACGACTACGTCACCAAGCCGACGGATCGCGACCAGCTCGTGGCGGTCAGCAAGCTGTGGATCGCGAAGAGCATTCCGCCCGCGTTGCCCGCGGGAGCGGACGCCAAGTCAAGGATTCAGAATCCCACGTAGTCCGCTGCTGCTGCCGGGCTTGGCTCCCAAGAAGTCAGGGAAACCGGCGCGCACCAGCGGCGCGATCTCCTCGGGCGGCACCGCGCGGCTGAACAGGAAGCCCTGGGCTTGATCGCAGCCGAGCGCACGCAAGAGGCTCAGCTGGCTGCGCGTCTCGACGCCTTCGGCGACGACCGTCAAGTTCAGGCCTTTGCCCATCAAGACGATCGAAGTCGTCAGCGTCGAATCCTGCTCACTCGTGAGCATGTCGCGAATGAAGCTCTGGTCGATCTTCAGCGTGTCGATCGGGAAGCGCTTGATGTAGTTCAGGCTCGAGTAGCCGGTGCCGAAGTCGTCGATGGCGAGGCCGATGCCCAACGCCTTGAGGTTCTCGAGCAGCTTGACGGTGCTGTCGCCCTTGTGCAGCAACATGCTCTCGGTCAGCTCCAATTCCAGACCGCTAGCCGGCAGTTGCGCATCGTCCAGCGCGCGGCGCACGACGCCGACCAGGTCGGTCTCGCGGAATTGCGCGGGCGAGAGGTTGACGGCCATCGAGATCGGCTCCAGGCCGTCGGCGCGCCAGCGCGCATTCTGTCTGCAGGCTTCGCGCAACACCCATTCGCCGATCGGCAGGATCAGCCCCGACTCCTCGGCGATGGGGATGAAGTGTGCGGGCGACACGAGGCCCAACTGCGGATGCTTCCAACGCAGGAGCGCTTCGACGCCGACGATGCGGCTCGTGCCGATCGCGATGCGCGGCTGGTAGTGGATGAGCAACTGACCGCGATCGAGCGCGTGTTGCAAGTCCGCTTCGAGGCTCAAGCGCTCGAAGATCACCTGGTTCATCTCCGGGCGCGCGAAACGAATCGTGCCCTGGCCTTCGGCGCGCGCCGCCAGCATCGCAGAGCGCGCGGACGAGATCAGCGTCTCGGCTCGCTCACCGTCTTCGGGGTGGGCCGCGAGGCCGAAGCTGGTCGGAATTCGGACGCGGTGTTCACCGATGTCGATCGCCTGCGCGAGCAAGTGCTGCAGCCGGCGCGCGATCTTGTAGGCGTCTTGCGCGCGCTCCAGCCCAGCGAACGTGACGGCGATCTCGTGATCCGAGATCAGCGCCGCCTGAGCGGCCTGTTCCTCGCCCTCGGCCTGGCTGACGTTGTCGCGACTGCGCAGGCCGTCTTTCAGGCGTTGGATGGTGATCTGAACAGCGCGTCGGCGTGCGTCCGCAGCGACCGTCGCGGGCGCGGAAAACTCGTGATCCACGCTGAGGTACATCAGCGCGACATGGCCCTTGCCCGTGCGCGCCGCTCCCAACTTGCCTTCGAGCCGCGCGACGAACGTGTCGTAGGCCAGCAGGCCGTGGTGATTGGCGTCATCGCGCTGCGCCGCACCGTCGAAGGTCAGGCGTTCCACGGCGCGTTCCGCACGCGAGCAGCGCAGTGCGAACTCGACGCGCGCGCGCAACAAGGCGCCGTGCAACGGCGGAACGATGCAATCGCTCGCACCGGCTGCCAGCGCCTGGTCGACGCCGTTCGGTAACGTCAAGACGAGCACGGGCGTCCTGCAAGCCACTGTGAGTGCGCGCACCCATTCGAATGCGCCGGTGAGATTCGCGTCGATGAGAACGAGATCGGGCCGCGTGTCGAGCGTGAACGAACTCGCTTCGGTGACCGTGTCGCACTCGATGACGTCGTAGTGTGCGGCGGTTAGCCCTTGCCCGATGTCGAAACGGACGGCTTCGTCCGCTGCGACGACGAGAATGAGCGGCAGCGAATTCGGCGTCGGTCGATCAGGAGTCACGGGGGGGTCTCATCTCACGCACATGAGAGCGCCGCAGCCGCTCCCGGGTAGGGAGATATCGACCCCCGGCGCGCGCGCCTTGACGCACCCGATAGGAAAAAACTTCCGAGCGTGCTCTCAGACGCGCGAGTGCAGTCGGCGCGTCACTTCGGCCGTGAACTCGGTGCACGACAGCTTGCCGCCGATGTCGCGCGTGGAGCGACCTTCGCGGATGGATTCGAGAATGGAGTTCTGCACCAGCTTGCCGGTTTCGACCTCGCCCACGTGTTTCAGCAGGTTCGCCACCGAAAGCAGGGCCGCCGTCGGGTTCGCGAGATCCTTGCCCGCGATATCCGGCGCAGTCCCGCCAGCGGGATCGAACATGGCGGTCGTGATCTTGCCCTCGGCGTCGAAGGCGTAAGACGAACTGTCGCCGAGGCCCACCGATCCGACCAGGCCGCAGGCGGCGTCGGAGAGGAAATCGCCGTATTCGTTCGGCGTGACGATGACGGCGTAGCGCTCGGGCCTCATCACGATTCCGGCCAGCAGCGAATCGAACAATTCGCGGCGGTAGGGGATGCGCGGGAACTCGTGGCTGATCTCGCTCACGGCCTCTTCGAACAGGCCGTCGGTCGCTTGTTGAATGGTGTACTTGCTCGCGGAGACGACGTGCGTGCCGCGGCGTTCGGCCAGGCGAAAGGCGAAGCGCGCGGCGCACAGGCTGGGCGTGCGTTCGATCACGCGCACGCTGACCGCGGTCTCGAAATTGATGCGCCGGCCGGGGTCCTCGTAGGTGCCGCCGGTCGCGACGCGCACGAGATCGAAATCGAGCGTCTTCTTGAAGTTGTTGACGATGCCGTCGATTGTCGCCACCGGCCGATGGATCACCGCGAAGTCGCACAGGTCGCGCAGGAACTTGTTGGGCGAATCGGTCGTCGTCGCGGTCGGATACTTGATCGACACGCGGTGCTGTTTCATCAGGATCGCCGCTTCGTCGTACAGAGCGGTCCCGCGGCGGCGGCGATTCTCCTCCGACAGGTCGACGGGCAGGAACTCCAGCCGGCAGGGCAGGGACTGGGCGAGGGTGTGGACGCTTCGGCTGAGTTCGGCGGAAATGCCGTCTCCGAGGAGTTCGACGACTGTGTAGGTCTTCATGGGTCTTGTGCGCTTGAACGGGAAGTTTCGAGCCCCTTACTGTAACTCAAGTTCCTGGAGCCAAGAATGAGGCCCGGAGAGATATCGTTTCGACCGTGCGCCTCGGCCTTTTCCACGCTCGTGCAGCTCACGCCGGCCTTGCGGCTGTCGTGATCCTTTCTGCTTGCGGCGGCGCACGGTCGGTCGATCCGCCCGCGACCGAGGCGGTGTTTCGCTACGCACTGCTCGACAATCCCGCCTTCGACGAGGCGAATGCCCGCGCGGCCGACCCACGCGGTCTGCGTCCGATTCCGTGGTGGGGATCCGCGCGCGGAATGGATCAAGTCAAGTCGCATGCGGACGCGCACGCCGTGGAACTGATGCAGGGAGACTGGATTCGCCAACCGCTGGCGTTCTACGCGCCGCTGTCCCAAACGCTCGTCGTCTCGGGGCGCATGGACGCGGTCGCGCGCTTGTCTCTGATCTCAGGCGACGGGCGGGAGTTGCCCGTCGCAGAACACATGCGCTGGTCGGACGACGGAACATTCGAACTGCGCGCGCGCGACCTGCCTTCAGGGTCCGTCGTGCCGCGTCTGGAGTTGCGCGTCAGTCCTGCGGCCGGTGCCTCCACGACGCGCGTGCACGCGCTGGCTGCTCACGTCGATCTGCCGTGTCCGACGGAAGCGGCGTTGCGCGCGGAGATCGTCGCGCAATTGAAGGAGATCTTCGGGGCGTGGCTCACGCGCGGCATCGACGACGTCGGGCCGCGCAAGACCGGATTCCTGGCCAAGGACTTCGACGCCGTTACGGGCGCGGTCCTGCGCACCTCGAATGCGACCGGATTTTCGAGCTTCTACCAGGCTCTGCTCGACGCTGCGCTCGCCGCCGACGTCCCGGAATGGCGCGCCGCGTTCGACCGCTTCTTCGAGGACTTCCTGCAGTTGCAGCTTCATCCCGCGACCGGCTTGCCGCGGTCGTGGAATCCGGTCACGGATACGGCCCTCGACGACACCCCGACCGAAATCGCGCTCGCGTTCGGCTTCTTGATCGACGTAGCCGAGCGCGGGCCCGAGAAGTTCCGCGCGCGCGCCAAGGCCGCGGCGACGAAGATCGGCGAGACCGTCCTCGCTCACGGGCTCATCCCCGACGGCAATTGCGCCGCCAGCTACTGGCCCGCGACGGGTGCGCCGAATCTGAACGTCAATCAGTTGCGGCGCCTCGACGTGCCACTGCAACTCGTGCGCTTGTCGAAGTTGACGGAAGATCCGCGCTTCGCCGCCGCCGCGCGCGAGCCGCTCGTGACGCTGGAGTTCACTCACTTCTGGCACGGTGTGTGGTTTGCGATCGATCCCGGTTTCGACGACGATTTTGGTCACTACGGCGCTCGCGCCGCGCGCGTCGCGCGTGAAGCGCCCGACGAAACGTACTACCGCCGCTTTGCGCTCGAAGGTTGGAAGCACTACGAGCCCATGTGGCGCGATGCGCTGCGCTGCGGCGGCAACATCGCCGCCGATCAGGTGCGCTGCTGGAAAATCGGCGTCGATCTGGCCCGCGTCGAGCCCGAGTTGCGCCGCGACATGGGCCCGCTCTTGCGACTCGCGGCGCGTTCGCACTTCAAGGGCGAGCAATACGGCAACGGCGCGTGGGGCGACGTGACGATCTTCGACTTTCATCCGAACGACGCACTGCAAGTCGGCGATTTGACGGGCGCGCCGCAGAACTTGCTGACCGGACTGGCCTCGATCTACGTCGAGGAACTGGGCCTGCGCACGGACGAGATCCGGGCCATGTACACGGCCGTACTGCGCAGCAGCGTCGCCCAGTACAGGCGGCCCCACGGGTTCCTGCTCGACCGCAACCAGGGTGCGGGCGCGAATTCGGCCTACGGTTCGATCCGCGTCCTCGGTGGCCTGGTCGAGATGCTCACGGCGCTCTCACGGCCGCGCTAGGAGGGGGCGAGGGAGGGCGGGTGGCAGGCATGCACCAAAGTGCGATGCGCGGTCCCCGCCATTCCTACACAGTGAGCACGTGCGCGCTCGCCTGTTGCCCACGTCTGGCATCCGCCGTTGACGCGTCTCTTCCAGCTCAATCTCAGACTGAACTGCGTTCAGCCAGCTACAAGGAACCTTCCATGTTCACACGACAACTTCAGGGCGGACGGGTCGTCTCGCTCGCGGCCGTACTCGCCTGCCTGGCGGGCGTGAGTAGCGCCCAGTCTCTCCTCACCACGAGCGGCGTCATCGTCTGCGCAGCGGGTGATCCGGCGCCGGACAGCACCGGTGCGCCGATCCCGAACCTGACGATGGGCAACCAGGCCGACTCCTGCGTGCTCGACGAGTTGGGCAACGTCTTGTTCCGCGGTCCGGTGGTCGATTCGGTGACTCCGGTCACGGGCGTGAATGATCGCGCGCTCTTCTACGGTTCGTCGCGTGCCACGCTGAAGATGGTCGTGCGCGGCGGAGGTCAGGCGCCGGGCATGGCGACGGGTGTTCTGCTGCGCACCGCGACCGGGTCGAGCACGGGCCTGTCCTCGAACGTGATGCTCAGCCCCGACGGACGCCTGTGGTTCGGTTCCAAGATCGACGACGGCGGCGTGAACATCACGGCGGCGAACGACGATCCGGCCTTTCACGGACCGTTCGGCAGCCTGGGACTTCTGTACCGCGATGGCGACACGGCCCCGGGCACCGGCGGCGCGCAATTCGCGCAGGCTTTCAGTTCGCCGACCTTGGCCTTCGAAGGCATGAACCGCTACGGCGTGATCTTCACGCGCGCCACGCTCGTCACCGGCACGGGGGTTCCCGCGGTAACGACGACCGCGGGCATGAACAACCAGCAGGGACTGTGGACCGGTCTGCCGGGTGCGCTGAGCTTGATCGCGCGCAAGTCCGATCCCATCCAGGGTCTCTCCGGCGAAGTCGGCATCGACAACGGCAATTCCCTGGCTCTCCACATGGAGATCAACAACAGCAACAAGGTCTTGTTCGACATCTCCTGCTCGACCCTGCAAGGCGCGCCGGCAGCCACGGCGGCCAACGATCGCGTGCTGATGGTGCACACGCCCGGCGTGGGAAATGCCGTGCTCGTGCGCGAAAGCGACCCGGCTCCGGGCACCAGCGGCGGGACCTTCAACTCGGTTTCGGTGACGGACAACTGGGGACCCGGCGTTCCGAACGCCGCCTGGCTGCGCACGGACGAAGTGATCTTCCAGACCGAGTTGCGCGGCGGCGACACCGTGGCCGGCGTCAGCGACAAGGCCATCTACCGCGGCGGCATCGGCAGCCTCGCGCTGGTCGCGCGTCGTGGTGACGTCGCCCCCGGCACCGGCGGCGAGACCTGGAACGGCTTCAATTCGACCAACACGTATCACAACGCGGCCGGCAAGGTCGCGTTCCAGGCCTTCCTGAACCTCGGCGGTCCGGTGACGTCCTCGAACGATTCGGGCATCTGGTACGGGACACCCGGTTCGCTGCAACTCGTCGTGCGCGAAGGCGATGCGATGCCCGGCACCGGCGGTAGCCTGTGCGGCACGCAGAATGGCGGCACGATGCTCTTCAACGACGGGAGCCAGATCGTGTTCTCGTCGAATTTGAGCGGCGGTTCCTTCCCCGGCAATTCGCTGTGGGTCTGGGATCCGGTCGACGGTCTGCGCCCCGTGACCTTGCAGGGCGATCAGGTCGAGATCTCCCCGGGCGTGTTCAGCACGTTGAACACCGTCGTTCCGACGATCCAGTCGAGCGGGAACTCCGACGGTGCCGCGCTGGGCTTCGGTCACGACGGCACGCTGGCATTGCGCGTCGACTTCGCGGGAACGCCGTCCACGCGCGCGATCATGATCGTCAAGATCCCGACCAGCACGCCCTCGACGCCCTTCTGCCTCGGCGACGGCACGGGTGCAGCTTGCCCGTGTGCGAACACCGGTGCAGCCGGACACGGTTGCGCGAGCTTGAGCTTCGCGGGTGGTGCGATCCTCACGAGCAGCGGCATCGCCGGTGCTTCGGTCGCGACGGACACGCTCGTTCTGACCGCGACGGACATCCCTGGTCCGGGTCTGTTCTTCCAGTCGACCACGCTGGCCGCTTCGCCGATCAACTTCGGCGACGGTCATCTGTGCGCGACGGGCGGGATCCTGCGCCTGGGTGTCGTGTTCCCGACAGCGGGTGTCGCATCCTATCCGGGTGGTCTGACTCCGGGTCCGATCCACATCGGCGGCGCGACCAGCAACGGCGACACGCGTCACTACCAGTGCTGGTACCGCTCGGTGCCCGGCCTGTGCAGCGCGCAGAACTACAACCTCACGCAGGGCCTGACCCTGACGTGGGGGCCGTGATTGCGTAGTCGTTTCCCTGAGTGCGGGTCGAGTTCTTCAAGCGAGGGCTCGACCCGTTTCTATTTTACGCGCACGACGCTGATGTCGTTGCTGAAGGCGTTCGAGACGATGATCTCGACCTGGCCGTTGCCGTTCAGATCGGCGAGTTGCACGTCCAGCGGTCCGGTGCCGACGCCGAAGTCCGCGATGCGTGCGTAGTAGATCGGAGTTCCTCCGCCGTTCAGCCACACGTTGACGTGGTGACTGTTCTGCGCGCTGCACACGATGTCGGGGATCTGATCGCCGTCCAGGTCGCCGGCGCGCAGCGCGAACGGACGCAGGCCCGTGGGCAGGTCTTGCGCGCTCTTCGACCACGTGCGCTCGGTCGACTGGTAGTGCACTTCGAGGTGGTTTTGCGCATCCGAGCGCGACGCGAGCAGCACGAGGTCGGCGAAACCGTTCTGGTCGAAATCGGCGACGGCGAGAGCCGTGACCGGCGTTTCACGCGCGATAATCTGCGCGAACTCGAGCGTGAGGGCGCCGTCGGCGGCTTGTTTCACGCGCAGCAACGCCACGCCCAGGCGCGGACCAGGGCCGGCGAGCGCGACGGCGATCTCGGGTGTCTTGTCACCTTCGACGTCGATCAGCGCGAGTCGCTTCGGGCCCGAAGGTACGTCGATCGCGCGCGGTGCGCCGAACACGCAGTCCTGGTTCGCGACGCGTTCGATCGGAATCAGGGCGACCTTGCCGCCCTCGGGATCGGCGACCAGCGCGGACAAGCGTCCGTCGCCGATGAGATCGGCGATCAAGAGATCGCCCGGGCTCGCGCCGACAGCCATGGGTGCGAACTCCGCGCGTTGGAACAAGTGTCCCTTGCCGTCGCCGAAAGATGCGTCGAGCAGCGTGCGTTTCTCGCCGACGCGTTTCAGGAATACCGCGTCGAGGTGTCCGTCGCCGTCGATGTCCGCGAGGCGCACGGCGTCGCCGCCTTCGGCGCGGCCCTGCACGCGGTGATCGCGCAGGATGCCGCCCTCGTTCATGGACACCGAGAGCGTGCTCTCCAGCGCGCTCAACGAGACGACTTCAGGCCGGCCGTCGCCATCGAGGTCGCCGCAGGCGAGGGAATGCGTCGAACGCCCGCTGCTCGAACTGCGCGCCACGTCGAAGCGCTCGTCCTCAGTTGCGAACAAGACCCCGATGCGCTGTGCGTCGCCGTTCGCGATCGCGAGATCGACGAGGCCGTCGCCGTCGAAGTCGCCCAACGTACCGGCGCGCGGATGTTGCCCGGCGTAAACGCGCAGCACGTTCGGCGGTGTGGTTTCTGACATCGTCGTTTCGCGCACGACCGCTTCCTGTCCTTGCAATGCGATCGTGACGAACTTCTCGCTGCCGAGCAGAGACCCGGTCAACAGCGCGAACGGAATCGTTCCGGACTCGTGTGTGGCCAGGACGCGCGGTCCGTTTTCGCCGCCGCACACCCACACCGCATCGTCACCGCCGGCGACCAGCAGTCCGCCGATGCCCTGCTGCCGCGGCGGTAGTTCGAGGATCGACCGCGGCAGCCCGGGCAATACGCACTCACCCGCGACCGCGGCCTTGCCGTTGGCGTCGAACGTGTAGCGCACGAGTTTGCGCGAGCCTTGATAGCCGATGAAGAGCGACTTGCCGTCCCGGCTGAAGGCAGCGCAAGTCGCCTGGGCTTCTGCGAGTTTCGTCAGCGAGACGTCGTCCGGTCCGCGGACCATAACGAGTTCGTCGTCGACAGTGATGACGGCGATCTCGAACTTGCCGTCGCTGTTCAGGTCGCCCGAGGCGAGCACACGCGCGCGCTGCGGTAGTTTGACTTCGAATGTCTTCACGACTTGCGTGTCGTCGGCGGTCTGTGCTGCGGCGCGCACGTCGAGCACCGTGATCGTCGGCACGGCACGCGACGAGTAGACGATGTCGGCCGGCGCTGTCTTCGAATCCGGCGTACGTCCGCCGTACCACACCGGGCCCAGCGCAAAATCCTCGATGGCGATCGCGCGCGGATCGGGCCACCCGAGCAAGGCGCGCGACAAGCCGCTCCAGATCTGCAGCGTGCCCGGCGCGGATGTGACGACGATCAATTCACTCTTCTTGTCGCCGTCCAGGTCGGCCGCGAGCATTCCGGTTGGTTTGCCCGCACCCACCGTCGGAAACTCCAAACGTGCGCCGATCCTGCGCTCTGGTGCGGGAGTGCCGGTCGAAAGCGTGCGCGCCGCGCACTCGGGCGCGAGCGAGATCGCGCACAGGAGCGCGCCGATGATCGGCGAGGTCGACAGGGGGACGTATCTCATTCGAACCGGAAGGGTAGGTCCCGCGCGCGCGCGAGGCTATCTTCTCCGAGGAAACCACCTTCACGCCGCCGCGGCAAGCCGCTTGCGAGCCGTACTTCTCACTCCCAAACCTCCGTGCAGCGCACCACACTCGTTCTTCTCGCCGCCTTCGTGCTCGCCGGGCTCACCGGCGCAGCGTGGTGGCTCACGCGCCAGAAGTCCGTCGTCGAGCCGATCCAGATCGACATCGCCGCGCCCGCGGCACCTGTCGAACCCACCAGTCCGGAAACGCAGCTCGCGCGCACGAGTGCTTCCGACGGATCGTTCGGTTCGTTGGACACGACGGTCGTGTTCCCGCTGGAGATCGAATTGGAACTCGTGCGCGGCAAGTACGTACCCAATGCCCCCGGCGCCGTGCCGCTCGGCACGGGATCGAACGCGGTGCTGAAGGGCCGCATCATCGGGCCGAAAGGCGAAGGCTCGTCGGCAGTGATCGAATTCGTCGGCGGTACGAACACCGGGCGCGTGCTGCACTGTGATCTGAACGGCGAGTTCGGCGCCAACGACTTGCAGCCCGGACTGGGCATCGTGCGTGTGCGCGGGCGCGACATCATCGGGTCGCAACGCGAAGTGCTCTTGCGGCAAGAGCGCGAGACGCTCTTGAATATCAGCTACGCACGAACCTCGCGCGCCGAGGGTGTCGTGTTCGACGCCGACGGCAAGCCGATGACCGATGCGCTCGTCACGTTCGACGGCCAGGAAGTGCGCACGGATGAGAACGGTGTCTTCAGTCTGGCGTTCGTGGCTCCCGGCGAAGCGCTCGTGATCGTCGAAAAACCCGGGTTTTCCGCCTACCGCGAGCTCGTGACCGTGCCGTTCGGGGGACGGATCGACAAGGAGCGCCTGCAGTTTCGCTTGCGGCGCGCGGCGCGCCTGCAGGTGACCGTCGTCGAGACGATCAACGCCGCGCAGCAGGCCTGGTTCTACATCCTGCCCGAGAACGACTCCGCGCAACGTTCGTTTCCGTGGCACCGTGTGAATCCGCAACGCGTGTGGCCGGGCGGCACGTTGACCATCGACGACCTGCCGGCGGGTTCGTATTCCGCGCGCTTGTTCCAGGCCGGCGCGACGACGACGCCGAAAGTCGCTGCGGTCGCACTCGGGCCGGGCGACACGACGATCCTCGAGTTTCATCTGGAGCCCGCACCCGTCATCCAAGGCGTCGTCAAGGACAACGGGCGGCCCGAGCCGGGCGTCATCGTGCGTCTCGAAGCACCTGACCGCACGCAGGCCAATCTGGCTGTGTTCGGTCAGACGAACTACATGGCGCTCGAAACCGACGTGTTCCCCAACATGCCGACGGCCGTTCAGGAAGCGATCACGAACGCACAGGGGGAGTTCACGCTCTCGGCCAACGAGTCCGTGTCCGCGGTGCGCTACGTCACGGCCATGTCGAAAGATCAAAAGCGCGCGGCGCACGCGGTGTTGAAACCCGGCGACACACACGTCGAACTCGTGCTGGTGCCGTTCGTCGACGGCAAGAGTGCCTTGCGTTTCGTGACGAATCCGCGGCATCAGGCGCTGCCCTTGAAGGTCGTCGTGAACGGTGCGCCGCGCGAGCTCGGCGTCGCGCAGCCCGGCCGCGACATCCTGGTTCCGGAATTGCCCAGCGGTTCGTGGCTCATGACCGTCACCTGGCACGGCGAGCCCGTCTTGAAGCGCGAGCCGATCGACCTGGACGGGGAGGTTGCGCGCGAGATCGAATTGCCCGAGGGTGCGATCGGCGGCCAGGATTCGAGCACTGTGCAGCGCGCGGGTAAACGCTGATCGCGACAGCGCAGTGGTGCGGAAGGCGCCGAGCGCGTATTTTGCGCGGCCCGTGAAGAAACTCACTCTAGAAGGCAAAGCCCCCGCGTTCGACGCGCTCCTGCCGCTCGTGCGCGGCGAGGCGCTGGAACTGGCCCTCGCACCCGCAGCCAGGAAAGCGGTGCAACGCGCGCGGCGGATCGTCGATACGCACGTCGATGCCGGCGACGTCGTGTACGGACTCACGACCGGTTTCGGCAAGCTCAAGAACGTATCGATCCCGCGCCAGGAGCTGGTCGAGCTGCAGCGCAATCTGGTGCTGTCGCACGCGTGCGGCGTGGGCGAACCGCTCAGCATCGAAGTCGTGCGCATCGCGCAGGTGTTGCGCCTCGTCGGGTTGGTGCGCGGTCACTCGGGTGTGTCGCTGGAAGTCGTCGAGAAGCTCGTGCGCTTCTTCAACGCCGGGTTCGTGCCGGTCGTGCCCGAGAAAGGCTCGGTGGGGGCCAGCGGCGATCTCTCTCCGCTCGCGCACATGGCGGCGTGCTACATGGGCCACGGCGAGGTGTTCGTCGGCGGCAAGCGCATGAGCGCCAAGGCGGCGTTGAAGCGTGTCGGCGAAACGCCGCTCGAATTGGGCGCGAAAGAAGGCCTCGCGCTGATCAACGGCACCGAGATCATCAAGGCGCTGGGTGTCGTCGCACTCGCGAAAGCGGTGAACGTGTCGAAGGCGGCCGACGCCGTCGCGGCGCTGTCGATCGAAGCGTTGCTGGGTAGCGTCAAACCCTTCGGCGAACGCTTCGTGGAGCTGAAATGCGGGAATCGCGGTCACGCGCGCACGTCGCAAAACATCCGCGCGTGCCTCGCGCAGTCGCAAGTGCTGGCCTCGCATGCGGACTGCGGCCGCGTGCAGGACCCGTATTCGCTGCGCTGTGTTCCGCAGATCCACGGCGCGTTCAAGACGGCGCTCGAACACGTGCTCGGTGTCGTCGAACTGGAACTCGGCACGGTGACCGACAATCCGATCGTGTTCGCCGACACGGGCGAGGTCGTCAGCGCGGGCCTCTTCCACGGTCAGCCGCTCTCGATTCCGCTCGACTATCTGGCGCTGGCGACGGCGACACTGGGCAACGTGAGCGAACGGCGCATCGAACAGCTCGTGAATCCGGATCTGTCGGGCCTGCCGGCGTTCTTGACGCCGAAGCCGGGCTTGAACAGCGGCATGATGATCGTGCAAGTCGCGGCCGCGGCGCTCGCGAGCGAGAACAAGTCGCTGGCGCATCCCGCTTCGGTCGACACGATTCCGACCAGCGCCAACCAGGAGGATCACGTGTCGATGGGCCCGATCGCCGCACGTCACGCGTTGGCGGTGATCGACAACGTCGAATCGATCCTGGCGATGGAGTGGCTGTGCGCCGCTCAGGCGCGCGAATTCCACAGCGAGCTGCGCGCCGGCAAGGGCGCCGAAGCCGCGCACAAGCTGCTGCGCACGCAGGTCAAGCCGCTCGCGACCGATCGCTATCTGCACGACGACATCGAAGCCGCGCGCGCGCTGTTGCGCGATGGTTCGCTGGTGGCGGCTGTGGAAAAGGCCGCAGGACGGCTCGAGTCCTAGGACGGCGTGCGCCGCCGCGCGAGGAGCGCCGCCAGGGTGCGCATTTCCTCGATGCGCAGCACGTGGGCCGCGAGCGCGAAGACGGCCAGGCTGATCAGTGAAACGCCGCCCGCGCGCAGGGCGACGATCAGGGTGTCGTCGGAGAGACCGCAGAGCGCCAGCGCGAGTTTGCCGGCCAGGATGCCGAGCGCGAGCGACAACAGCGCACGCAGCGCGAAGCTCGTGAACGTGCTCGGCTGCGCGGCTCCGGCGGCGACCTTGCGCTGCAACAGCCAGGCGAGCGCGAGCGTGTAGGCGAGGATCGCGAAGGAACTCGTCAGCGCGAGGCCGATCAAGCCGTACGAACTGCGCGCCCAGATGTAGAACGGGTACGAGACCACCGCGATCCCCGTGCCCAGCACTGCCGGCGTCCACGTGTTGCCGAGCGCGTAGAAACCGCGCGCGACCAGCGCTTGCGTGGCCCACGCCGCGAGGCCGATCGACACCAGGCTCAAACTCGTCGCCACGTCCTGCACCTGCGCCAGCGTGAGCTTCGTGCGCCCGTAGACGAGTTGCACGATGTCCGCGCCGGCGACCGTCAGGACGACTTGCGCCGCGAACGAGATCATGAGCACGTTGCGCAGCGTGCGTTGCAGCAGCGCGTGCATCTCGTCGCGTCGGCCCTCGGCGACGAGGCGCTGGAGCGTCGGGAACACGGCGACGCCGGCCGCGAGACCGAAGACGCCCATCGGGACCTTCATCAACGTCTTGGCGTAGCTCAAGATCGCCGCCGCACCCGTGCCGAGCAGCGTGCCTTCGCGCTTCAGGTACCAATCGTCCACGACCACGATCGAAAACCCGATCATGATCGGCAGCGAACGCAGCAAGTACTTGCGCAGGTCCGGATGCGCGAGTGAGAACGTCCAACGCCAACGCAAGCCGTATTTAAGCGCACCGTAGAGCGGCAGCGCGAACGGTCCGAGCACGCTGCCCGCGAGCGCTCCCCAGGCGAATCCGTACGGGCCCGCGCTAGCCCCGCCGACGAGCCCCCCGACGATGATGCCCAGCGTGTAGACGAGCGGCGCGAGCGCGGGCAAGGCGTGCCGATCGCGCGCCTGGATCGACGCCGACAACAACCCGCCGACGACGTGGAAGACCTGCGCGGGCAGGACGATGCGCGACAGCCACACGAGGTCATCCAGTTGTGCCGCGGTGAACCCCGGCGCGGCGATCGGCGCAAGCGCGGGCATCGCGAGCCACAGTGCCGCGGTCGCGACGCCGAGCAGCACGAGCAGGAAGTTCGCGACGACGCTGAAGGCCTGCGACGCGCGCTCTTCCTCGCCGCGCGCGAGGTACGCACCGAAGATCGGGATGAACACGATCGACAACGCTCCGCCCGCGAGCAGGTAGTTCAGGAAATCGGGCACGACGAAAGCCGTCGCGTACAGATCGCCCTGCGCCTCGGCGCCCAACGTGCGTCCGATGACGCCTTCGCGCACCAGTCCGATCACGCGCGACAACAGGATCGACGCACCCCAGATCAAGCTCGCGATGCCGACGCGCCGCGCGGTGGAAGGCGGTGCCTTGGCGGGGCTGTCTGTAGTCGGCGGCAGGGTGCTCGTCACCCGCGGAGCATACGAATTGGACGAGGCCGACCTGGAGTGATGTTCGCCCGCGGCAAACGGAAGAGGCCGGGCTCGATCACTCGAACCCGGCCTCGTTCGGAACGCTCAGTCAGAGTGCTGGCGACGCGCCTTACCGCACCGCCTCTACGAGCGGACGGCAGGTGCGCCCGACCATCACGGACCCCACGTCAGCGACAACCCCTGAGTCAGGTTGTACGTCGCCGCCGAGCAGAAGGTGATGTCCGCGTCGCGGTACCAGCACTGGTAGTGACGCAGATCGCCGGCGATCGTCGCGCCGCCGATGTGGATCGGGGCGGGGGTCAACCCGCCCGGGTAGCTGGCCGAATTTCCGGTCGGGAACACGACACCCAAGCGCAGGATCGTGCCGCCTGCGCACAACAGGCCGTCACCGAACGTGATGCCTGCGCCGCCCGCAAATTGCCCCGTTCCTTGGAAGAACAGGCCCGGCCCCGGGATCCCCGACGCGGTGAGCACGAGCGAGTCCGTGCCGATGGATGCACCGGCGATGCCCGTGGAGGACAATTGCCCGCCGTTCGCGAACGCCGAGTTCGCGCAACCGCGCCCCGCCGCGCCGTTGTTGCCGCACGGGCAAACCGTGCCGGTGCCGTCACCGAAGCAGAAGCTCGTCGAGGGAGTGTTGCCCGCATCGATCACGGCCACGGCCTGGCCCGTGCTGACGAGACCGAAGCGCACAACGAAACGACCGGCCTGACTGAAGCCGAGGTTCGTGCCCGAGGAGTCGGGCAACGCATTGAATCCAAAGCTCGAGATCGTCTCGCCCGGCATCTGCGACCATGTCTCGCCTTTGCGGATGAGCAATTGCAAGCCGGTCGCCGCTCTCCAGCGGAAGAGCGCCTGATCGTTCGTCGTCCCGCTCACGTCGCCGCCCGTCAACGTGTACTGCACGATCACCATGTCCGAGTCGTTCTGGAACACCGTGAGCGCGTTGCCGAGCGAAGCTCCCAGCGTCCCCGGAGCGGCATCGCCTTCGCGCGCCAGCAGCGCCAGCGAGCCGGGCACGTTCGTGTTCCCGTACCAGATGCCGCCGTCGTTCGCGGTCGTCGCGCCCGCGAGAGTTCCCGTGAACACGTACTGACCATTCGAATTCAGCATCATGCTGGAGTTCGTGATCGTGTTGAGCGTCGTGCCCGGCGCACCCGGAGCCGGATCGCCGCGTCGGATGATCAGCGCCAACGAACCTGCGGCCGGCTTGTGGAACAGACCTTGGTCGTTCACAGCCGCCGTGGTGCCCGGGCCCTTGATGTCGGACTTGAGCAGGATGTCGCCGGCCGGCGTGAAGCACGAACCGGTCGCAGCCCACGTCGAAATGCCGCCTGACGCCCCCAGGAAGTCGCCGCCCGTGCCGGGAGCAGCATCGCCTTCGCGTGCGATCAGAGTGTGGCCACCGCTCAGCGACGACAGCAGCAACACCTGGTTGTCCTGTGCAGTCGGCAGCGGCGTGCCGATGGTCAAGTTGATCTGAGCCTCCCAGAAAACCTGCCCGGAGTTGTTCATGTGCAGGACGTACGGTGTGGCCGGTCCGGTCACTGCACTCACGACGAACCCGCCCGCTCCAGGCAGCGGATCACCCTTGCGGAACAACATCTGGGTCGTGTTGCTCGTAGCGTCGTAGATGTAGATCGCTTCGTTGTTCGGCGTGGGAGTCGTCACCACGTCTCCGTTCGCGAGCAACGACCGAAAACAGATGTTCCCGTTGGCGGTGGCCGACAGCACGTTCAGCGAGAGCGTGCTGATGAATTGCGATGAGTAGTTCGCGCCCGCCGTGCCGATCGCCGGATCGCCTTCGCGCGCGAGCAAGATCGGACTGGCCTGCGTGCCGCCGTACACGGCCGTGTCGTTCGACGTCGTCGTGCCGCCGTTCCACACCGACGTCACCCACGCGCTCGCGCCGCCGGGGCTCAAGCGGAAGAGCGACGTGAGGCCGCCCGACACGGGTGCCGCAGTGATCGTGATCCCGGGGGCCATGCCCGGCGCCTGGAAACCGTTGCGCGTCATCATCTGCAACCCACCCGCCGGTCCGTAGAACAGCGCGCGATCATCGGCGCCGCTCGCGCCGCCGCCGGTGAATTGAGCGCGAAACAGCACCGAACCTGACTCGTCGATCTGCGGTGTATCGAACGCACCGTTGCCGCCGAAGGTCGCGCCCGCGAGACCCGGAGTCGGACCGCCGGAAACAGCTACGAGTTGGCCGTTCGTTTCGAGGAACGATTGAGCCGTCGCGGCGGTGGTTAGTGCGCTGAGAATCGCACCGAGTGCCGCGGTGCGCGCCAACGAAGGAGAGCGAAGTGATTGGAACATGGGCCTGAAGTGCTCCTGATTCTTGAGCGGTCTGGGATCGTGGACCTGCGAGGTCGAAGGCAGTGGGGGCCACTGCTTCACTGAGGCTAAGCGCACACCTCGCCGCGCGGATATAGCCCTTTCGGGCAGCGGTCGGACGTCAAGCCGGGTGCGGATTCTTGCGCTGTGGCGCGGACCCTTCGCGCACCATTGCGACCCCGAAATCAGTGCAGCGGTGATTCACCGCACAGATGCTCACGCGAGCGGGAGGCCGCGAGTCGTGGCGCTCCGCACCCGCGCGATCGGGGCGACCGGCAGGCGCGATCACACGCGCTCAAGGAGCCCAGACGACGCGTTGAGCACTGGTCAAATTGAACGTCGCCACGGTGCAGAAGGTCGGCACTGCGTCGCGGTAGATCACCTGGTAGAAGCGTTCGCCGCCGCTCGGGTCCACGAAACCCGCAGCCGAGAGCGTGATCGTGTTCGGCACCGGCCAGCCGACGGACCCGCTCGGTGCGAAGCGTGTCCCTAGGCGCAGCAAGGCGCCCGTCACGCACAACAGTCCGTCGCCGAAGGCTTGCGGGCCGGCCGTCGCCGCCGTCGCCTGGAAGAGCGTGGCGGCCGTGCCGGGCGGCATCTCTGCGGCTGCAAAGGCGAGTGAGTCCGAACTCACGCTCGCGCTTCCGCTGGAGATGAGGGTCGCCGACTTCGTGAGCGAGTTGAAGCAGCCCCCGCCCACCCCGAACTTCGGAAGACACGGGCACGAATTGTTGAACGTCGCCGACGGACACGCGGTCTGTCCGGGCTCCGCGATGATCCTCACGTCGTCGACGAGCCAACCCAGTCCGCCGTTGAGGGCGTTGTCGCCTGCGAAGAAGACGAACGTGACGCGCACCTGTGCCCCGACGTAGGCGCTCAGATCGACGCGCCGTTCGTGCCACGGCAATTGCGCAGCGATCGGGCCGTTGTAGTCGCACAGCCGAGTCGTGAAGCCGCTGTTGGGGCCGCCTTGCGCCGAGATCCGCACTTCACACACGTCCCACGCGCCCCAGCAGTACTCGCTGTCGACCCAGGATTTGAAATACAAGCTCACCGACGCGACGTTGCTCGGGAGCGTGACCCAGGCGTTCTGCATCAGCGATCCGCCGTTCGGCAGACCGTCGTCGAAGTTGCAGTTTCCCGGAATGCCGTACCACGCGGCGCCGCTGCCTTCCGGGAAAGGCGCAGCCAACGCGCCGCACGGATCGCTCGCGAGTTCTGCGTTCCACAGACCGCTCGCGGTCCAGTTCTGGAGTCCGCTCTCGAAGCCGTCTTGGAACACGATCGACTGAGCGGCGGCGAACGGCGACGACACGGCCAGGAACAACGCGGATGAGATCCAGTGCTGCATGGGCACCTCACTTGGGTTGAACGCAAATCGGACGGTGGTCATTCTGTCACGAACGGGGCAGGCCTGCGCGCGCAGGTGCAATTTCTCAAGCCGATGCAAAATCTGATTGCCTCTACCGACCGCAGCCGTGGAAACCGGCGCCGGTTGCCAGCCTCCGACGGTGCGCCGCGGCTGGTGCAGGCAGCGGGCGGCGGGCGGCGGGCTCCGCATTCGGATCCGTACTCCGGCGGTTGGCGGTCGGACGATCGGGCCGCATAGTAGTACGCATGTCCGCCACACAAGCTTCGAAGGCGACCACGCCTCTGTCCGCGACGTCCATCCCGACCGGCCCGCAACGCGCACCGCGCGGCACGCAGATGACGTGCAAGACTTGGGGCGCGGAAGCGGCACTGCGCATGTTGATGAACAACCTCGATCCGGAGGTGGCCGAAGATCCCGCGAACCTGATCGTGTACGGCGGCAACGGCAAGGCGGCGCGTGATTGGCCGAGCTTTCAGCAGATCATCGCGACGTTGCGCCGACTCGAAGCGGACGAGACCTTGCTGGTGCAGTCGGGCAAACCCGTCGGCGTGTTCAAGACCAAGGTCGACGCGCCGCGCGTGTTGATCGCGAATTCGAATCTGGTCGGGAAATGGGCCACGTGGGAGCACTTCAGGAAGCTCGAGGCCGAGAACAAGATCATGTACGGCCAGATGACGGCCGGTTCGTGGATCTACATCGGCACGCAAGGAATTCTGCAAGGCACGTACGAGACCTTCGCGGCGTCGGCGAAGAAGTTGTTCGGCGGAAGCTTGAAGCACCGACTCGTCGTCACCGGCGGCCTGGGCGGGATGGGCGGCGCGCAACCGCTGGCGGCGACGATGAACGAGGGCACGTTCCTGGCCGCGGACGTCGATCGCGCGCGCATTCAGAAGCGGCTCGACACGCGCTATCTGGATGTGTGCATCGACGATCTGGACGCGGCGATCGACCAGGCGCTCGTGTGGAAGCAGGCCGGGGTCGCGAAGTCGATCGGCGTTCCTTGCAACGCGGTCGACATGCTCGAGCGCTTGATCGCGCGCAAGATCACGCCGGATGTGTTGACCGACCAGACCAGCGCGCACGATCCGCTCGGTGGGTACGTCCCGAACAAGATCAGCTACGCCGATGCGCTCAAGCTGCGCGTGAAGGACCCCAAGCGCTACGAGGCCGATTCGCTGCGCACGATGGTCGACCACTGCAAGGCGATGCTCGAGTTGCAGAAGCGCGGCGCCGACACCTTCGATTACGGCAACAACCTGCGCGGTTTCGCGCTGCAGGCAGGCTTCAAGGACGCGTTCGGCTTCGAGGGTTTCGTGCCGAAGTACATCCGCCCGCTGTTTTGCGAAGGCAAAGGCCCGTTCCGCTGGGTCGCGCTCTCCGGTGATCCCAAGGACATCGCCGTCACCGACAAGATCATCGCGCGTCTCTTCCCCGAAGATCAGGCGCTGATGCGCTGGTTGAAGCTCGCCGCCGAACGCGTCGCGTTCCAAGGTCTGCCCGCGCGCATCTGCTGGCTCGGCTACGGCGATCGCGCCAAGGCCGGCCTCGCGTTCAATGCCGCCGTGAAGAGCGGCGAGATCAGCGCCCCGATCGTGATCGGCCGCGATCACCTCGACTGCGGCAGCGTGGCGTCGCCGAATCGCGAAACCGAAGCGATGAAGGACGGCACCGACGCCGTCGCCGACTGGGCCATCTTGAACGCGATGGTGAACATCGCGAGTGGTGCATCGTGGGTCAGCTTCCACCACGGCGGCGGAGTCGGCATGGGCTACAGCCTGCACTCCGGTCAAGTCACCGTCGCCGATGGCTCACCCGCCGCCGCCGCCGCGATCGAACGCGTGTTGACCTGCGATCCGGGCATGGGCGTCATTCGCCACGTCGACGCCGGCTACGACGAAGCGCTCGCTTGCGCCAAGGCGAAGCACGTCGACATCCCGGGCACGACGCGCTGAGTGCAGCTAACCCGCTGCCGTTCGAGGTAGGAGGCTGGTGCACAGGCGCGCAAGCAGCGCGCGACGCGCATGAGCTGCACGGTCTCGACCTTCATCCGACTGGGCGCGTGGCCACGTCGGGCCAGGGGTGATCATCCCGAATTGGAGCTAGCCTCCACCCCGCAATGGTCCGGGTCGGATAGGCTCAGGGCGACGATCCCAGTCTTTGGCTTCGAACCTCTTGGCTCGCCCAACACCATGACCCAGACCGACTTGACTCGCTCACTCACGGCGCTCGCATTCCATTTCATCGCACTCGCGGGTATCGCATCGGCGCAGTGTCCCGAATGGAGTTCGGCCTTCCATCTGCCGGGTGCGGACAACGACGTCCGTGCCGGCATCAGCTTTGGTGGTTCTCCGGGTGCGCCGGACTTGATCATCGGAGGCACATTCGACCGAGTGAACGGTATCGCCGCGCGACGGCTGGCGCGCTGGAATGGAACGTCCTGGAGCGAAGCTGCCGCTGTCGGCGTGGGAAATGCCTCGCCGCATGTGTCGTCGCTGACCGTCTGGGATTCGGGCAGCGGCCCGGAGCTCTACGTCGGCGGGAGTTTCACGAACATCGGAGGCGTCACAGCAGAGGGCATCGCGCGCTGGAACGGAACGACGTGGTCGCCGCTAGGGCTGGGAGTCTCGGGAACCGTGTACGCCATGACGGTGTTCGACGACGGCAGCGGGCCGGCACTCTTCGTCGGCGGAGCCTTCACAGTCGCGGGTGGTATGTCCGCAGCTCGGATCGCCAAGTGGAACGGTTCCGCGTGGTCGACTGTCGGGCCGTCGGGTGCCAACGGTGCGGTGTACGCACTGGAAGTCCACGACGCCGGCACCGGCCCGGCTCTCTACGCCGGCGGAGATTTCAGCTTCCTGGGCGTCAGCACCAATCGTGTCTCCAGGTGGAACGGCACAGCGTGGACCTCGGTCCCTGGCAATCCGAACGGAGCCGTGCTCGCGCTGGAGAGCTGGAATGACGGCACCGGGCCCGGACTCTATGCGTGCGGTGATTTCTCGCAATACCAAGGCAGCGCGTGGGGAATCGCGCGCTGGAACGGAACGGCTTGGGCGGCTGTGGGCGGTGGACTCACCGTCACGTCCGGGTTCCCGTACATCAGTGCTGTGCGCAAGTTCGATGACGGTACAGGAGAGGCGCTTTACGTCTCGGGGCAGATGAATTTCGCCGGTGGAAATCCCGCCTCCGGAATCGCCAAGTGGAATGGCACAGCATGGTCCGCCTTGGGATCCGGACTGTCGACGACAAGCAGTGCTACGGGAGCGATCTCACTCGCGACTTGGGATGTGAGCGGTGCGGCGCGCCTCATCGCCGGTGGTTTCTTTTCGAATGCAGGAGGGTCAGCGGTTCAAGGTCTCGCGGCTTGGGCGGGAGCCTGGTCCACGCTGGGATCCGGAGCGGGAGTCACGGGACCTGTTTATGCATTGACACTTCACGACGACGGCAGCGGTCCTGCCATGTTCGCGGCCGGCAACTTCCTGGCGGTCGCGGGTTCTCCCAACACCATTCGAATCGGCAAGTGGACCGGTGTCACGTGGGCGCCGTTGGGTTCGGGAGCGGACGGCACGATCGAAGATCTCATCTCGTTCAACGACGGGTCTGGGCCTGCACTGTTCGCCGCCGGCGGCTTCGCAAACGTCGGCGGAGTGGCCTCGCCCCGTTGCGCCAAATGGAATGGCTCCGTCTGGAGCAACGCGTCCGTCGGACTCACACCGGGTCCTCATCCGTTGTTGGTTGTCTACGACGACGGCACGGGGCCTGGACTCTACGACCTGCGTGCACTTCAGAAATGGAACGGCACCAGCTGGGTGGCCACGACGTGGATGCCGCCGATCAGCCGCATTGCTGCCACCACCGTGCAGGAAACAAGCGGCGAGAGCCTCTACATTTCCGGTACGCGCACGGTGCTCATGATGCCAGATCGTCGCGTTTCGAAGTTCGATGGTACGAACTGGACGATCATTGGCGACGCCTTCGACGTCGAGCCACACTGGTTGTGTGCATTCGATGACGGAACCGGCCCGACGGTCTACGCATTTGGATTGTTCACGATGGTCGGCGCCACGCCGATCGCGTCGGCGGCCAAATGGGACGGCGCGGCCTGGGTCGCGATGGGCTCCGGGCTGGTCGGAAACTTGAGCACGGCCGGCGATGTGAGGGCGACGGCCTCGACTCCCGCGTTCGGCATGAGCGGCCCCAAACTCTACGTCGGCGGCACGTTCGTCAGCGCGGGCGGCAACGCCGCGTTGAACCTCGCGTCGTGGGACGGTGCGACTTGGAGCGGCGTTGACGGCGGGACGAATGCAGCTGTTCACGCGCTCAGCGCTGTCAATCAGCCGTCCGGGCCGGAGCTCTTCGCCGGTGGAACGTTCACATTCGCCGGAGGCAAGAGTTCCGCGCGCATCGCGCGCTACGCGAGTACTTGTACGCTGCTGACGAGCTTCTGTGCTGGCGACGGCAGCGGCACGGCCTGTCCCTGTGCCAATTTGGGATCAGCGGGGCGTGGTTGCGCGAGCTCTTCCTTTGCGCAGGGAGCGGTACTCTCGACTTCAGGACTGGCGGGCGCTTCCGCAGCGACGGACTCACTGGTCTTGACCGCCAGCGACATCACGGGTCCTGGGCTGTTCTTTCAAGGCACAGGTCAATTCGCCGGCGGTGCAGGTATTTCATTCGGCGACGGACTCTTGTGCGCAGGAGGGACCATCACACGCATGGGCGTCGTCTTTCCCACGGGGAATTCCGCGTCCTATCCGGGAGGGCTCACCCCGAGCCCCATCCACATCGCCGGAGCAACGACAAGCGGAGATGTGCGCACGTATCAGTGCTGGTATCGCGATGCGCCGATGTTCTGCTCGCCGTCGACGTTCAATTTGACGCAGGGCGTGTCGCTGACGTGGGGCTTGTGATCCGCAGGCGAGATTTCAAGCCGGCTTCGCGCGCACTTTGATCGTCTCACCGACCGCGTTCATGATCTTGCGCAACTCGTCGTAGTCGGGATGGCGCAGGCGCAGCCAGGCGTTGGCCATGTAGCCGCCGGAGACGCCTTGTGTGCGCGAACCGGGCGGCGGGAAGTGCGAGTCGAAGATGTGTTTGCCGAAGGCGGCCTGGATTTTTTCCACGCCTTCGTAGCCGGTGATGACGCCGTCGCACTCGGGCCGCAGGGCGATCATGCCGGCGGCGAAACGGCGCGACGCGCGCGCGTCGGTGCGGCCGTGCACGATCGCCTTGGCCCATTCGACGTAGAGGTCGAGGTCGTTGGCGGCGCCGTAGAGATCCCAGACGCGCACGCCCGGAGGTCTGCAGCCGATCTCACTGAATTTCAGGCCTTTCGGGCCGAAGAACCACTCCATGTGCGTCGCGGACGTGCCGATGCCGAGTTCGCGCGCGACGCGTTGGCCCATCTGGCGTACCTCGTCGTAGGACGAATCGTCGCTGCGGTTCGTGAGCAGGATCTGCGGAGAGATCCAGCGCGTGCGCATCGCTTCGAGCACGTTCGGAAAATAGTGACAGGCGAAATCGTGCACCACGCGCCCTTCGATGCACAGGCTGTCGTAGAAGCCTTCGTGGCCTTCGATGAACTCTTCCACCGCGACCGCGGCACCCTTGGCGGCGCCGCTCTGTTGGATGGCGAGTTCGAGTTCTTCCGCGTTGCCGGCGCGGTAGGTGCCCGCGGCTCCGGCGGCGGCGCGCGGCTTGAGGATCACGGGATAGCCCACGTACTCGACGAACGCGCGCACTTCGTCGGCTGACGTCGCGCCCGTCGATTGCGCGCACGGGACGCCGGCTGTGCGCAACGCTTCTTTCATGGCCGGCTTGTCGCGGCACAGGTACGCCGTGCGCGTCGAGGTTCCGGGGATCGAACAGGCTTCGCGCACTTGCGCGACCGGTTCGATGTGTGCTTCGACCGTAGCTTCGAGCCGATCGACCCAGCCGCGCGACTGAATGCGCTTCACCGTGTCGAGCAGGGCTTGAGCGTCAGTCACCGAGCGCACTTGCTCGTAGCCGTCGAGCCAGCCTTTCAATTCGGAGTCGAGCGAGTTGACCGAACTCTCGCCGATCGCAGTGACCTTCGCGCCCACGGCCTTGAGCGCGCGCGGGAACTCGCGCTGGTTGCGAGGGAATGCCGGTTCGACGAAGATCACATGCATAGGGAAGCCTTGGCTGTGCGGGTTGACGTCAGCGCAGGATAGCCGGAATCATGGCCCAACGAGGAGCCTGTAGCAGGTCGAACAGCATTTGTCGCTGAATTCGATCAGCAGAGCGTCTCAGCGCGGCTCTCCCAACTCGATCAGCGCTTCACCCGCATCTATCAGCGCGGCCACTCGCGGCCAGACTCGAGTGAGCAGGTCCTTGAGGCGGGCGTTCGACGAGTTGCCCACTGTCAACCAGACGATTTGAGGCGGTGCTCCGTGCCGCAGGAGTAGGTCGGAAAAATCCGCGTCCTTCGTCAGAATGACTGCGCCGGCAGCACGCGCTGCGAAGAAGATCTCGCGGTCGGCAGCGTCCCGCAGTCCGAGGTCCCGCAGCGGAACGGCCTCGATGCCCTGCGTCTTCCCAATCCACGGCGCGATACTCGGCGAGATCTGCGCGTCGATCCAGAGCTTCACGCGGCTGAAGGATGGTCGAGCCGACGACTTGCGTACCGAAGTGCGGCCTCGATGTCCGCCGCCTCAAGGTCCGGTAGCTCCGCCAGAACTTGGGACTGGTCCAATCCAGCGGCCAGCAGATCGAGGACGTCCATCACGCGAATCCGCATGCCACGGATGCAGGGACGGCCTCCGCACTTGTCGGGATCCACTGTTATGCGATCGAGAATGTTGCTCATGGATTCGTTCCTGTTGGAGCACCAGGATAACGCTGCTGTGCGCAATTTGCTCGTGAGACGGAGCCCCAAGACGCTAGAGCTGTGGCAAGCGGCGATACATCTCGACGTAGCGTTCGATCTGGCGTTCCCAGGAGAAGTCCTGGGCCATCCCGTTTTGCACGATGCGGCGCCATTGGAGATCGTCGCGGTAGGTGCGCAGCGCGCGTTGGAGCGTGTCGAAGAAGGCTTGCGCGTCGTACTTTTCGAAGACGAAGCCGGTGCCTTGTTGCGTCGCGGGATTCCACTGTTGAACAGTGTCGGCCAGGCCGCCGGTCTTGCGCACGAGCGGCACGGTGCCGTAGGCCATCGAGTACATCTGGTTCAGGCCGCACGGTTCAAAGCGTGACGGCATGAGGAAGATGTCGGCGCCGGCTTCGATCCAGTGCGCGAGCTCGTTGTCGTAGCCGTTCTTGTAGGCGACCTTCTTCGGGAAATTCTTCGCCAGCCAGTCGAATTGGCGCTCGAAGCGTTCTTCGCCGCTGCCCAGCACGACCATGCGCATGTCCTCGCGCTGCAGGAAAACCGTCATCGCGTCGGCCAGCAGATCGAAGCCTTTTTGCGCCGTGAAACGCGACACGATGCCGACCACGGGCGCGCGCGGGTCGTAGGGCAAATTGGCTTTCTGCATCAACGCGCGCTTCATCAGCGCCTTGCCCGACAGGTCGTCGGCCGTGAAGCGATGGGGGATCAACGTGTCGGTCGCCGGACTCCATTCGGCGACGTCGACGCCGTTCAAGATGCCGAACATGTGGTCGTCGCGTTGACGCATGAGGTCCTGCAGACCCATGCCGAGTTCCTCGCCCTGGATCTCGCGCGCGTAGGTCTTCGACACGGTCGAGACCGCGGTCGCGTAGATGATCCCGGTCTTCAGGAAGCCGAGGCGCCCCTCGCGCCAGTCCTCCTGGTGGAAGTACTTCGTCTCGTTCCCGAGTCCGATGTCGCGCGCGACGCTCGTCGGGAAGATGCCCTGGTAGGCGTTGTTGTGCAGCGTGAGCACCGTGCGCGTGCGCGTGAACAGGCGATCCCAGGCGTAGACCGTGCGCAGATAGAGCGGAATGAGCGCCGTGTGCCAGTCGTTGCAATGGAACACGTGCGGCGAAAACTGCATGTGCTGGCAGGCTTCGATCGCGGCGCGCGAGAGGAACGCGAAGCGCAGATGTTCGTCGCCGTCGGCGGCGTAGATGCCCTCGCGGTCGTAGAACTCGGGGCAGTGCACCAGGTAGAGCTTCGCGTCGCTCTTCGTGATCGGCGTCGAATGGATCGAGTAGCGCACCTGCCGTCCCGCGAACTGCATCGTCAGGTTCTGCAGGCCGTCGACCGGCGTGATCTCGTACTTGCCTTGTGCGATGCGCTTGTACAGCGGCAGGAAGGTGCGCACGTCGTGCCCCGCGCGCGACAGGTAGCGCGCCAAGGCTGCCGTGACATCCGCCAATCCGCCGGTCTTGGCGAAGGGGGCGACTTCGGAAGAAACGAGGCAGACGGAGAGGGCTTCCATTCGATCAGTTGGCTCTGTGCAGATGCTGCGGCGGCTTCGCGGCGCGGAGTGCATGACGACTCCGTGTGCAGGAGTGTAGAGTGCGCGCATGCGGAACGTCATCTTCGTCGCGCCTTTCGCGCTCGATGCGACCATGCGCTTCGTGACGCCGGCGGCGAGCCTGCCCGGCGTGCGGCTCGCGATCATCGGCCAGGAGCCCTCGGACAAGCTGCCCAAGGAACTGCGCGAGAAGCTGTCGGCGCACTACCGCGTCGAGGACGCGATGCAGCCCGACCAGCTGCTCGAAGCCGTGCGCCGGATTGCGAAGGGCTGGGACGGCAAGGTCGATCGCCTGATCACCATCCTCGAGCAACTCCAGGTGCCGGTGGCCGAAGTGCGCGCCAAACTCGGGTTGCCGGGCCTGTCGGTCGAAGCGGCGCACAACTTCCGCGACAAGTCGCGCATGAAGAACGTGCTGCGCGCGCACGACCTGCCCTGCGCGAAGCACCTCTTGTGCAAGACACCGCTCGAGGCGCACTCGTTCGCCGAAGCGACGGGATTTCCGCTGGTCATCAAACCGCCGGCCGGCGCGGGAGCGCGCAACACGCACCGCGTCGACGACCGCGCCCAACTCGAGACGTACTTGAAGTCTCATCCCATTCGCACCGGCGAACCCGTCTTGCTCGAGGAATTCATCCAAGGCGAGGAATATTCGTTCGACTCCGTCACGATCGACGGCAAGCACGTCTTCCATTCGATCGGTCGGTACTCACCGACACCGCTCGATGTGCTGCAGAATCCGTGGATCCAGTGGGTCGTGCACTTGCCGCGCAAGATCGACGGACCGGAGTTCAAGAAGATCCACCAGGCCGGACCGCGTTCGCTGGACGTGCTCGGGATGACGACCGGTCTGACGCACATGGAGTGGTTCCGTCGGAAAGACGGCTCGATCGCGATCTCCGAAGTCGCCGCGCGTCCGCCGGGCGCGCAGTTCACGACGCTGATGAGCTACGCGCACGACAAGGACATGTACAAGGCCTGGGTCGAGCTGATGGTGTTCGACACCTTCGACGTGCCCGCGCGCAAGTACTCCGCCGGCGCCGCCTACTTGCGCGGGCAGGGCCAAGGTCGCGTGAAGGCGATCCGCGGGCTCGAAGCGGCGCAAAAAGAACTGGGCGCGCTCGTGGTCGAAGCCAAGCTGCCGGAGATCGGCATGGCGCCCAAGGAAGGCTACGAAGGCGAGGGTTTCGTCATCGTGCGCCACGAGGACACGGCCGTCGTCGAGAAGGCCTTGAAGCGCATGGTCGAGCTGATTCGGGTCGATCTGGGCTGAGAGCCCGACACGAATCGTTGCCATCGCCTCGCTTGCAGCACAGAATCTGCGCGGTTTGTCCGACACGACTCGGACGCGACGGAGCCCCACACCATGAATGTCCTGATGATCTCCCCCGGCTATCCGGCCGAGATGCCGCACTTCACGCGCGGACTGGCCGAAGTCGGCGCACGCGTGTACGGCGTCGGAGATCAGGCGCGCGAGGCGTTGACGCCCGATCTCAAGCGCTCGCTGCACGACTACCTGCCGGTCAAGCATCTGTGGGACGAGGACGCGACGGCGCAGAAGATCAAGCAATGGGTCAAGGGCCGCGCGATCGATCGCGTCGAGTGCCTGTGGGAGCCGGGCATGATCCTGGCGGCCAAAGTGCGCGCGTCGCTGGGTGTGCCGGGCATGACCGTCGCGCAAACGGTGCCCTTCCGCGACAAGGTCGAGATGAAGCGCGTGCTCGACGCGGCCGGCATCCGCACGCCGCGCCACGCGCGCGTGAAGTCGCAGAAGGAATGTTGGAACGCGGCCGAGCGCTTCGGCTATCCGCTGATCATCAAGCCCGTCTCGGGAGCCGGTTCAGCCGACACGTATCCGGTGCACGAGGCCTCCGACCTCGAAGCGGCACTCAAGCTGATGGGGCACTTGAGTGAAGCCACCGTCGAAGAATTCGTCGAAGGCGAAGAGCACACCTTCGACACGATCTGCGCCGGCGGCAAGATCCTGTTCGAAAACGTCGCCTGGTATCGGCCCACGCCGCTCGTCGCCAAGCTCAACGAGTGGATCAGCGCCCAATCGACGTGTCTGCGCGACATCGATCGACCCGACATCAAGATCGGTCGCGACCTGGGACGCGATGTGCTGAAAGCGCTGGGATTCCAGAGCGGATTCACGCACATGGAATGGTTCCGCAACAAGAAGGGCGAGGCGGTCTTCGGCGAGATCGGCGCCCGGCCTCCGGGTGCGCGCCTCGTGCACTTGATGAACTACGCCTGCAACGCGGATCTCTTTCGCGGCTGGGCGGAAGCCGTGTGCTGGGGCAAGCTCTCGCAGGACACGAGCAAGAAGTACAACTGCGGCGTGATCTTCAAACGCGCGCTCGGTCAGGGCAGGATCCAGCGCTACGAAGGCCTCGAAAGCCTCATGGCGCGTTTCGGCGAGCACGTGGCGCACATCGAACTCAACCCGATCGGATCCCCGCGCCGCGATTGGAAGAACTCCGCGATCGGCGACGGCTGGATCGTCGTCCGGCATCCCGACCGCGAGACGGCTCTCGCGATGGGCGATGCGTTTGCAGCAGAACTCCGCGTGATCGCGGGCTGAACCGACTACCCGCATGATCCACCACCGCGTCGTGCTGCTCGGACCGCAGCGTTTGCAGCCCACGTTGAACAAAGCCGTCGCCGCCGCGCGCGTTTCCGGTCCGTTGGCCGCGATCACGGCCGGTTGGGAAGAGCGCGAGAGCGAAGACCAGGAGATGCGCGACCACCTGGGTGGTCACACCATCAACCTGCGGGTCTACGACCGCGCCGAAGACGTGATGCGGCGCGATCCGGAACTCAACGCCGCGATTCGCGAGCGTCAAGACCGCTTGCGCGTGCAGCACGATCTGTACCGCGTGCGTCTGGCGCATGCGATGGCGGCGGCGCGCGAACTCCTGCACCGTGAACAGACCGACGGTTACAGCGAGATGCTCAATGCCGAGCGCGAGGCCGCGATCGAGGCCGTGCGCACTCTCGACGGCTTCCACCTGATGAAGGTCGTCGACGTGCATCACGAATTCGAGGATCGGCTGCGCCCGCTGGAGCGCAGCATCGTCGAGCACCACCGGCGCGAGATGGCGCACATTCTCAACGACTGTGGTGCCTTGTGCGTCGCGGGCGGCCACGTCGTTGCGCTGCTGCACCGCATGCGCCTGTTCGACGTGCTCGGACTGGTGGAACACAAGCCGATCTTCGCGTGGTCCGCGGGCGCGATGGCGCTCGGTGAGCGCGTCGTGTTGTTCCACGACAATCCGCCGCAGGGGACCGGCAACGCCGAGTTGTTCGAGGAGGGCTTGAGCGCGTACTCAGGCGTGCTGCCGCTCCCGCACGCGCGCCATCGCCTGCACCTGCACGATCGCACGCGCGTGGCGTTGATGGCGCGGCGTTTTGCTCCGGCCCAGGTCGTCGCGTTCGACGCGCTGACGCGCATGGAATGGAACGGATCGAGCTGGCACGGCGACAAGGGCACGCTGCGCTTGACCGAAGGCGGCGTCATGACTCAAGCAGGTGCCGCTTGAAGGGTCTCGCACACGAAATCGAGCGCAGCGCGACGATGGGCGCGGCGGCCGTCGCAGCGTTGATCGAAGGCAAGCAGTTCCCGGTCGTCGAAGGCCGGACGGTCACGTTCGTGTTCCGCGGCGACGTCGACGAAGTGCGCCTGCGCCACTGGATTCACGGCTTGCCGCAAGCACAGCCCTTTCACAACGTCCCGCACAGCGACTTGTGGTTCCTCGCGATCGACGTGCCCGAAGGCTCGCGCATGGAATACAAGCTGGAGATCGTCAAGCGCGACGAGCACCGGCTGATTCAGGACCCGTTGAATCCGAACGTCGCGCTCGATCCCTACGGCGCGAATTCGGTCGTCTACACGGCCGGCTACGCGGTCCCGGACTGGTCGCTCCACGACAACGACGCGCGGCCGGGCGAGATCCGCGATCACGAGATCAAGTCGGCTGCGTTCGGCGAGACGCGGCGCATCCAGGTGTACTTGCCGGCGCGCTACCGCCCGACACGGCGCTATCCGTTGCTCGTGATGCACGACGGCGAGGACTACGTGCGCTACGCCGCGTTGAAGCCGATCCTCGACAACCTGATCCACCGTCTTGAAATCCCGTCGATGATCGTGGCCTTGATCCAATCGCGCGATCGATTGAACGAGTACGCCGACGACGCGCGCCACGCCAAATTCCTGGCCGAGGATCTGGTGCCGCAACTCGAGAGCCATTTTCCGCTGGTCGGCAAGCCGTCCGCGCGCGGACTCGCCGGCGCTTCGTTCGGTGCGGTGGCCTCGCTGGCGGCGGCGTGGCGCTACCAGGGCTTCTTCGGCAACTTGCTCCTGCAGTCCGGTTCGTTCGCCTTCACGGACATCGGCAAGCACGACCGCGGCGCGGTCTTCGATCCGGTCGTGCGTTTCGTGAACGCTTTCCGCCGCCAGCCCGGCCATCCCGCCGAGCACATGTTCCTCTCGTGCGGGGTCTACGAATCGCTGATCTACTACAACCGCTCGCTAGTGCCGTTCCTGCAAAAGGCCGGCCTGGACGTGCGGTACGTCGAAGCCAACGACGGCCACAACTGGGAAAACTGGCGCGACCGCCTGCGCGAGGGCCTTTCATGGCTCTATCCCGGGCCGTTGTGGATGGTCTACGAGTAACGCTCGTCCGGGCCTCACACTGCGCGAGGCGAAACGCTAGAATCCTCGGCCCTTTCGCGGCCGCAGAGCGCCGCGTACTCCACCCCGCACTCGACCGGAGCTCCCCCTCGTGGCCCAAGTCACACGCAAGATCGGCCTTTCCCTCGGCGCAGACGTCTGCTGGCCGAAGGCCTACGAAGAAATCGTCAAGCAACTCGACCTCTCCATCAAACTCGGTCGCGACAAGATCCGCTTCGAAGTCGAACGCACCACGATCGAACCTTTCGATCTGCAGGCGCCGAAGAAGTACGACCTCGTCATCGATCGCTTGACGCACTGGTACCCGCTGCAGCGCGAGTGGATCAAGAAATCGATCCTGTTGGACGGCACGTACGTGTTCAACAACCCCTGGACCGTGCAGTCCATGGAGAAGCACACCACGTACTGCGCGATGATGGCGCTCGGCATCCCGATTCCGAAGACGGCGATGATCCCGCCCAAGGAATACGAAGCCAAGACGGACCTGAACGTCACGCTGCAGCGCTACGCCAAGCTCTTCAACTTGAGCCAGAGCGGCGAGCAGATCGGCTACCCGGCGTTCATGAAGCCTTTCGACGGCGGCGGTTGGCACGGCGTGACCAAGGTCGACAACGAACAAGAGTTGTGGGCCGCGTACGACCAGAGCGGCAAGTCGCTCATGCACCTGCAGGCCGGTGTGATGCCGTACGACTCGTTCGTGCGCTGCGTCGGATTCGGGCCGCAAACGAAGACGATTTCTTACGACCCGTCGGCGCCGCTGCACCAGCGCTACACGACGGCGACGGACTTCATCGACGCCAAGGATCAGGCGCTGATCGAGGACATCACGCTGACGATCAATGCGTTCTTCGGCTGGGACTTCAATTCCTGCGAGGCGCTGCTGAAAAACCACGTCTGGTACCCGATCGATTTCGCCAACCCGTGCCCGGACAGCCAGGTCACGTCGCTGCACCAGCACTGGCCGTGGCTCGTGAAGAGCTACATCCGCTGGTCTTTGTTCTGCGCCGCGACGAAGCGTCCGATGCACATGAACCTGAACTGGAAGCCGTTCTTCGACATCAAGAAGAAGAACCTGCCCTACCGCCAGACGATCGCGGCGTACGCCAAGCTGGCGCGCGCGCACTTCCAGGCGGACGCGTTCGAGGCGTTCTGCAAGAAGCACCTGTCGAAGCTCGACGAGGTGGCGAACGAGTTCTTCGGTTCGGAGACGTGCCGCGAAGCGATCCGGCTGAAGGTGCAGGCGTTGTTCCCTGCGCACGAGCACGATCAGTTCACGCAGTACTTCTTCGACGAAGTGCAGAAGTGGCGCGCCGCCGACACGGCCTCACGCGCGCCGCGTTCGAAGCAGAAGAAGGGCAAGAAAACGCTCGCCGTGGTGATCAAGGCCGCTCCCAAAGCGCTCAAGAAACCCGCCAAGCTCGTGAAGAAGCCTGCGAAGAAGACTCCGTCCAAGTCCAAGAAGCGCACAGCCAAGGCCCGTAGATAACCATGACCAAGGAATCATCGACGTGGCGCTCCGAGCGCCTGGGCAACAAGGAAGTCAAAGTCGTGCGCTGGGGCGAGAGCGGCACGCCCGTGCTCGTCTTCCCGACGGCGGCCGGTGATTGCGAGGAAGCCGAGCGCTTCAAGCTGATGCACGTGATGGCGCCTTTTCTCGCTGAAAAGCGCATCAAGATCTACTCGGTCGATTCGATCGCCGGTCAGGCGTGGCTCGATTCCGAAATGCCGCGCCATCAAGCCGCGCGCGTGCAGAATCAATTCGATTCCTTCGTGTACCACGAGCTCGTGCCCGCGATCCGCGTCGACTGCCGCCAGCCGGACGTCGAAGTCATCGTGGCGGGCGCTTCGATCGGCGCCTTCAATGCGCTCGCGTCGATCTGCAGACACCCCGACGTCTTCAAAGCCGCGATCTGCATGAGCGGCACGTACGACCTGAAGAAGTTCATGGGCGACGAGATGACGCAGGACTACTACTACAGCTCGCCGCTGCACTTCCTGCCCAAGATGGAAGATGGCGATCACCTGCGTGCGCTGCGCCAGCGCTTCGTGCTGTTGACGCACGGACAAGGCCGCTGGGAATCCCCCGAGGAAAGCTGGCGCGTCGCGGACGTTCTCGGTGCCAAGGGCATTCCGAATCGCGTCGACGCGTGGGGCAAGGAATGGGACCACGACTGGCCGACGTGGCGCGAGATGATGCCGAAGTACGTGGACGAGTTGTTGCGGCGCTGAGCAGCTACTTCGGAACGGTCACTACCGTGACCGCGACCGTCTCGGGATCCTGCACGGCCTGCGCGTAGTACTTCAAGAACTGCGCGGCCTCGGGCGTCTTCGAGTCGGCGAGCGTCGCGGCCCAGGCGGGCGGAATCGATTGATAGAAGAGGCGCGCGACGATCAGTAGCGCGCCTTCGGTCTCGGGTAGCGCCACGTCGTACGTGACCACGTCGGAACCGCCTGTGAAATTCGCATCGGAATCAGTCCCGACCGGGCGCGTTTCGTCCGCGTGCGGACCGTCGCGTTTCCAGCCGCGCGGCAGCAGACGATTGTCTTTCGAGTGTGCGGCCATGCGCGTCAACATCGTCGTCGGGAGTCCGGCCTGATCCACGGCGAGCATCTCGTACACCTGCACTTGATCCGCGCGTTCGATGCGATCGAAGTGGGGGAGAGCGAGTTCGTCGGCGACACCTTTCAAGCGCCCGTCGTCGCCGACGGCTCCCGAGTGGAACAGCACGTTGCGGCCGGAGCGCACTTCGACCGCGAGCCAGGCACGCCGCGCCGGGTAGCCGCTCGGGAACTTGTGCCCGGTCAAGTTTTCGACCTTGACGTCGAACGCCACGCCGCCCGGTCTGCGCTGGACGTTCGACACCGCCAACGTCGCCGTCGAATGTCCGAGCAGCGCGCGCGAGGCCGCAGCGACGCGTTTCAACGCCGACTCCGACGCCGTCACGCCCAGCTCGGCCGCATTCACGCGCAGCATGTCGGTCATGAACGCATTGCCGCCCACGAACGTGTGCGCCCGGACACCGTCGCGGACCTGCGTCGCGAAATCGAATCCGGCCGGGTTGCGCGCGATACGCATCGATCCGACGTCGGGCATGTGGCATTCCTGGCACGTGCGCGAATCGCCGGTCTTCTCGTGTTCGTCGCTGAACACGCTGTTGCGCCACTCGAGGTAGACAGCCTGCTCCAAGAAGCGCGGCGCATCAGGTGAGGGCTGGGTGTAGAGCGTATGACACGCCCCGCACAGCGCCGACGTGCTGATGTGCTCGCCGAAGGTAGGCGTAAACCCGGTGTGCATGCGCATCGGGCCTGTGGCGGGCTTCTCGAACGGACCGTAGATCGTCGCGTCGCCCTTGATCGCCAGATTGCCGTTGAAGCTCGCTGGTGTCCCGAGGTTCTCGCTCGTCGTGCGATGGCACACCGTGCAATTCACGCCGTCGAAGGCGAGAGGATCCCTCATTGCCGTCTCGATCGAAGGCGGTGCTGCGCCGGTCAAGCGCGCTGTGTGGCTCGCCGCTGGAGCGTGACAAGTCAGGCACAAGGTCTCGATCGCCGCCTTGTCGTGCGGCGCCAGCTCGATCTCGTGCGCCATCTGCGCGCGCCAGTACGGATCGCGAAACGCATTCGCCATCATCGTCGCCTGCCACGTGCCGTGCGGCGAAGCGTCGTCACCGGTGGCTGTCGTCAATGCGATCGCATTCGGCGATTGGCTGTGACATTGGCCGCACCGATCTGCGGTCAGAAACGGCTGGATCTTGGCGCCTGCGGGCGCGGCGACGGCGGGTTCCGGCGCTTGAGTCGCTGCAGGCTTCGGCGTTTCGGAACTCGACTGACAAGCGACTGCGATCACGAGCGCCACGGCGGACGCACAGAGAGAGGCGTGCACGGTCTTCATCGGCGGCTAGCGTACTGAACGAACGCCCTTGTCGCTCGACGATTGAACCGCAGCACTCATGCTGCGCCTCCGTGCCCAGTGCGTCGCCTGCTCATCTCTGCTCTGTCTTCAGCAGGCTGTGCGGTCCAGTCCTCCCGACGGATCTGAGCCCACGCGAAGTGAGCGGGCGCACGCTTGCGGAAGATGCCGGACCGGCTGATGTCTCCAGCGCATTCGTTCGATTCAGCACGCCCCGCGTCGTGTTCGTGAATGCGGACACCGGCATACACGCCGCGGGCACGATGAAGCTCGGCGTGTTGTTGGCGCCGATGCCGAGCGCGATCTGCTCGCAGTCACGATCGCTCGCCGCCGGCAACGACGCCTACGCGCGCAATTGTCCGACCGCGCAGGAATTCGACGAGAGGATCCCGCGTGGCCTGCCGCCCGATTGGCCCCTCTTGCACAAGACCGGCCAGTTCACCTGGATGGATCACGATGCAGTGCTCTCTTTCTCCCCGATCGGCTCTTTCGGCGCGCTTCTGTCCACGGACTTGACGTCGCGCACGCCTGCTCTATCCTGACGCCCTGACAATTCCATCGGCTGCACATAGGGGAAGCAGGTGAGATACCTGCACGGTCCCGCCACTGTGAGCCGCAGTACCGTTTCGTCCACAGGAGCCATGCGCTCCGGGTCACTGGGTTCTCCAAAGGAGAGCTTGGGAAGGCTAGGGCGGAACGGGGAAAGCGGCGAGTCAGGATATCCGGTGCGCAGCGCGAGCTCGCCGCTTGTCGCGGTGAGCGAAATCCACTGCCGGCCTCGGTCGAGGGCTCGTGCTGCAGCGCTTGAACTCCGGTTCGAATGGTTGCCGCCCGTGTCCGCGAACGCTGCACGGCGGTTCGACGCGACATCGAACGGAGATTCATTTTCATGCTGTGCCAATTCATCCGGGGCAAGTTCCCCGCTGCTCTCGCCCTCTTTGCGCTCACGCCCTCGCTGACCTTCGCCGACACGATCGGCGCGGGGTACGGCGTCGACGCGACGCAGACCTTGCCCGCGATCACGACGCTCGCTGCGTACGACACGCTCTCGAACGGCAACCGCGTCGTGTACGACGGCAGCCAGATCTGGATCGAGACGGATGCCGGTGCCGTCGTGCAGGTGCTCGGCAACCCCAACCCGAATTCGTTCGCGAGCTTCATCGAGGTCGATCCCACGGAGACGTTCGCGCTCCTCGGCGAGAACAACATGGGCAACATCTACAAGGTGTCGCTCACGACGGGCAATCCGACGCTGCTCGCGACGCTGGCCTACAACTTCGACCTCGTCTACGAGAGCTCGACGAGTGCGTTGGTTTCCGCCGCCGCGACGAGCTTCGCCTTCAACGACATCTACCGCCTCGACATCACGACGGGCGCGACGACTTTGATCGCGACCGCGCAAGGCCCCAGCGGTCCGCTCGCGCTTTCGCCCGCGGGGGACCTGTACTACGCCACGCAGTCGGGTACGTTCCCGACGCCGCCGGGATCGACCGACATCATCCGTTGGACGGCCGGTCAGATCACCAACGGACCGTTCCCCCTGCCGCAATCGCGCGCGACCGTGTTCACGCCCGGCCTCGACGGCGGCGCGTCAATGGTGTTCGACACGGCCTTCGGCAATCTGTTCGTGTCCGAATCGGTCTACGGCGGCACGTCCGCAGTCGTCGAGATCGACCGCACCGGCGCGATCGTCGGTGACGCGGTGACCTCGCTCGACACGCTGGGCAGGATCGAGATCGTCGACACGGCCGGTGACGGCGCGTGTGCGGCGTTCCAGCCGGCGGGGCGCGCGTTGAAGTACCGCACGACGGACTTCATCTCGTTCTCGTCCAAAGTCACGACGCTTTCGCCGCGCAGGCCGATCCTGACCAGCGTGCAGAACGGCGACAACACGATGACGTGCACGCTCACCGGCGGCGCACCGAACTCATCGGCCTTCGTCATCTCGGGCACGGTCGCGATGTACAACCCCAGCGAGTTGTCCTACGACCTGGCAACGCATCTGTTCTGGACCGGAATGCCGTTCAACAACATCCGCCGCGCGGGCATTCAGTTCGCGACGGACGCGACGGGCACGGGCTCGTTCACGTTCAGCAATCCGCCCTCGTCGCAGGGTTTGTTCGTGATCCAGGCATTGGTGCGCAACAGTTTGGGTGTCTATCGCGGCACTTCGACAGCGGCGTTCAATTGAGACTCACGACGCTGATCTGAGAATACGGAGCCTGTCCATGGCTTCACGCGATCGGGATGTGCTCTGGCGGAAGCGCCGGAATGATCCTCTCGCGTGGAGCCGTGGACGGTCCAAGACGCACTCGAACGCAGCCCTCGCCGAGTCCCATCCCGCTGCGCTTCAAGACCGACACTCTCATCCCCAGCTCCATCGATTTCCCCTGATTTCGCGGTAGGAGCCGCGCGGTGCTCTTTAGCCCGATCGCAGAGCCCACATCTTCGAGGGGAGCAGCGCCACGCGTTCAGAGCCAACCTCGGATCGATCGCCGAGTCCCACCCCGCTGCGTTTCAAGACCGACACCTTCATACCCAGCCCCCCAGTTTTTCCCTGAACTCGTGGTTCGAGCCGCGCGGTACTCCGCGCGACTCGAATCACGAGTCGGCGCTGCGTAGCACGCCTGCGAATGCCGTTGCGCTTCACGTGCCTCGCGCTTCTTTCTTCTGCTTCGCGCGACGTGAGTTCCCGAGGATGTGTCCTAGCCGCTGAATTCCCTAGGAATCAAACCGACTCGGCTCCCAGTGACTTCTCAGCGCGCGAAGCAGAAGAAGGAAACGCGAAGCAAGAAGAAGAGCAACGGCATTCGCAGGCGTGCTACGCAGCGCCGACTCGTGATTCGAGTCGCGCGGAGTACCGCGCGGCTCGAACCACGAGTTCAGGGAAAAACTGGGGGGCTGGGTATGAAGGTGTCGGTCTTGAAACGCAGCGGG
>JAEUIA010000125.1 GCA_016795245.1 Planctomycetota bacterium
GCTTCGAATCGGAACGTGGGTTGCGTACACTCTGTCATCGCCGTTGGTCCTCTCGCGTGAGTCGGAACTTCTTTTTCCAACTCCACTTACGCGATGGACCGCGGCGCGTTGACTCAATCGTCGTGAGAAATCCGGGCTAGCAAGATCGGGCCATTCACCACCTTGGCCGCTCCCGAGGACGGCGAATCCGAAGAGCTTGATCCAGGCACTGCAAAGGGGGAGAGCGGCCCGCCCCCTTGCCGCCTCAATTCCGGCATTCTCCTACCCTTGCACACCTACCCCTCTCCTCGGTTCCGCGCCGCGCCACATCCAATGCCCCCCCCGGCACCCACCCCAAATCAGAGATCCCTCACCCACAACGCTTCCATACCGACACCCGCAGTTTCTTCAACTGAAGCCCGGCTTCGCAGCGTGCGGTACTCCGCGCGCTGCGAAGCCGGGCTCCGCGCTGCGGAGCACGCGTCGAATGCCTTTGCTCGCAGCTCCTTCGCGCGTGTCATCTCCTTCGCGCGGTGAGAGGGCACCGGAATTGGACATCGATCGATCCGGTCATCTCGCCAGTCCGTATCCAGATGACATCACAGACCGCGAGGCAGCTGACCAACGCGAAGAAACTGCGAGCAACAGCATTCGACGCGTGCTCCGCAGCGCGCAGCCCGCCTTCCCAGCGCGCGGAGTACCGCGCGCTGTGAAGCCGGGCTTCAGTTGAAGAAACTGCAGGTGTCGGTATGGAAACGTTGCGGGGTGGAACGCGTTGCGCCGGAAGAGTGTGTGACTCGTTGACGAGTCACTCCACCCGATCCCGCACCGTGAGTTTGATCTCGTCTCCGTTGCAGCGCAGCTCCGGCACGTACATCGCATAGCCCATCGTCGGCAGCGCGCTGAAACGACCCGGAACTTCCGCACGCAGTTCGTAGCGGACTTCCCAGATGCCCTGACCCAGGCGATCGATGAAGAGCGCGACGTAGCGTTCACGCAATTCCTGGTGGAGCCCGCGTTGGCGTCCGGTGAAACGCGCGGGATCACGATCGTCAGGCGCATTCGCCAGAGCCTGCGCGTTGCCGAAGCGCCGCGCCACCTCGCCCGACTTGATCTCGCGCGCCGTGCTCCGTTCGCCGCTCCTCACCGCGACTGCTTCTAGCCCCGCCGGCTTCAAATCCTCGAACATGAGGTACTCGAAATCGTTCTTGGTCTCGATCGTCAGCACGACTTCGACGCGCTCTCCGGTCACGACCTCGCCCCCGTCCTCGAGCGGCACACGGTCGTACACGACACCCGCCAGCAAGGTCGAGCGCGGCACCATCTTCCAATACTGCCGCTTCACGAACATGTCGCTGCCGCGCGCCGTGATCTTGTCCTCCCGGCTGAAGAACACCGCCCGCGCCGCCAGGTACAAGGGCCCCTTGCCCGACAGTCGCTTGAGTCGCACTTCGTTGCGACCGTCGACGACCTTGTCGGAGGGAATCACGAAGCGCGCAGGTGCAGTGAGCATGTCGCTCGCCTTGAGGCGCTGCGTGACGATGTGCACGCCGTTCACCACGAGTTCGTACTCGACGTCGCGCGCGAGTTCGCCGGTTGCATTCAAGAACGCGTCCAAGGCGAGGATCGAGAATGTGGTGTCGCGCGTGTTGCTCCACTGCGCGCCGCGCCGATTCTGCACGAGCCAGTTCGAGGCCTGGGCCACCAGCGTGTTCTCGGGATCGATCGTCGCGAGCGCGCGCAGGGCGAACGCCGTCGATTCGATCGCGCCGTCCTGCCAACGCCACCAGCCGCGGTCCGAACCCCAGTGCACGGTGCCCAAGGCCTGCGCGTGACCGATCTGGCCCGCCGCGCCGATCTTCGATTGATCGGGATGCGCGTCGATGACAGCCCCATTTGCGAGGTTCTGGCACAAGAGCCGCGCTTCGTCGGACTTCTTCAAGCCGTGCGCGGCCAGTGCGAAGAGCGCCTTGCCGTACGCGCGCAGCGAGTTCTTCTGTTCCCACAGCTTCGCGAAAGCGACCTGCGTGCGTTCGTCGTCCGCACCGCGGCCGCTCGCGGCCAGGGCGTGCAACATCCATGCGGCCAGATCCGGATCGCGCTCGGCTTCGACGATCTCGAGCGACAGGTAGGACGCGCCGCGCTCGAGCACGTCGAGCTTGATGTCGAGTCCCGCATCGCGCGCGAGCGACAAGCCCCACACGACGTAGGCGCTCATCCACTTATCGCTGTCGCCGTCCTTCCACCAACCCCAACCGCCGTCGGAGTGCTGGAAGTCGTACAGCCGCTCGAGCGCGAGGCGCGTGACCTCATCGAGCTGCGTCAACGCCTTCTTGCCGCCCGGGTGCGTCTTGCCCGCCGTTTCCGGTTCGATTCCGCCGAAGACGCGTTGCATGGCGTCCTCGGGCGACAAGCCGCGCGAGCGCAGCGTGTGCGCGACGATCGCCGCCGGCAGGAAGCGCGACATCGTCTGTTCCGTGCAACCGTACGGGTACTCGACGAGGTAAGGCAACGCGTCGAGCATGGTGACCGCGATGCTGGGCGCCACGTCGACCGTGAAGCGCGTCGTCTCGCGCGTGCGCTGCGCCGGGATCTCGAGCGTGGCGATCAGTTCGGCATCGGTCAGCTTGAGCGTGCGCGCGACCTGCACTTCGATGCCGTGGTCCTGCACCATGTAGGTGCGCGTCATCGCATCGGAATCGTCTGCGCTCTTCGCGCGCAGCGTGATGCGCACGTCGCCCGCCTTGACCGCGCGTGTCGTCCAATCGAGGCGCAGTTCGCCTTGAGCCGGGATCGAGATCGAGCGCGGCGCGGTGTTCGGGCATTCCAGTCCGCCCTCGATCACCATGTCGACCGTGGCCGTGATCGCCGCGTCCGTGCGATTGCCGATCACGCCGGAGACGACCGTCTCGTCACCGACCGTGAAGAAGCGCGGCGCCTGCAAGCGCGCGACGAGCGGCTTTTGAGCGCGGATCGTGGTCGCTGCGGTGCCCACTTGGGTCCCGGCATCGATGACACGCGCCGAAGCCTTCCAACGCGTGAGCGAATCGGGGTACTGGACCTCGACCCGCGCGCGTCCGTCCGCCCCCGTCTTCAAGGTCGGGTTCCAGAGCGCGGTCTCGCGGAAATCGGAACGCACGGTGATCTCGCCCATGTCCCCCGCCGGACCTGCGTCTTGCCGCTCCTTGGCATTGCCCGCGACCAGCTTGTTGCCCGGGAAGAAGCCGTCCGAGGCATCGGCCTCCATGGCCGACATGGCTGCCGGCGGCATGTTCGACTTGCTCATCCGGCGCAGACTCCTGCCGGTTCCGGCTTCATCCTTGAACCTGCCGCCGTACCCGACCGCGCCTAGGGATTCCTCCGCCACGCGCGGCCCGTCGTACCGCCACTCGTTGCCTTCGCGCTCGGTGCGCACGTGTCGTTCGTCGATCACGCCGCCCTTTTCGTCGAGCACGAACTTGCGGTAGGCGCGCTGGTCGAAGGTCGAATGCGTCTGTACGCGGTACGGCTTCTTCTCGCCGTAGAAATACTGCCGCACGTCGCCGGCGTAGTCGCCTTGGATCGACGCCACGGCTTCGTCGACGAGCGCGAGCGCGACTTCGGCCTCCACCGGCTCGCCCTTGTGATTCTTGATCTCGAGATCGAGCACGGCCTTCGAACCCGGACGGACAGGATCGCGGTCGCTCTTCACGACGACGTCGAGGAACTGTTCCGTCGGCGGCACGACGACTTCCTGCGTGGCAGATAGCCGCTGTCCGTCCTGACTGCTGGAGGCCGTGATCCACACGTTCGGAACGTGATCTTGCGTGATGTCGAGCAGCACGAGTTTGGCGGTGCCGAGAACCTGCACGACCTGGTAGCTGTGCAGCTTCTGTCCTTCGAGCGTGACGAGCACGTAGCGATTCGAGGCCGCAGTCGTGATCATGACGGGCGCTTTTTCGCCGGCTTTGAACGTGTCTTTGTCCGCGACGATCTCGAGACCTTGGGATTGGAACCCGAGTTCGCGCGTGTCCTCATCGACACAAAAGGTCCACGTCTCGCCTTCGACCGGCCGACCGCGTGCATCCTTGCTGGTCCAGCGGGCGCGGTAGTAGCCCGATCTCTGAGGCATGAACGTGAACGAGCCTTTGCCGTCAGGTCCCAGTTTCACCGCGGATTGCGCCACTTCCTCGCCGACGTAGCCCGCGCTCTTCCAACGCCACGGCCGCTCACGCGGTCCGGTGGTCGGCGGAAACGGCACGCCGTGCCGGCGCAGTGCATCGAGCGCGCCGCCGCTGACCTCGTTGCCGGCCGGGTCAATCCAGACTTCGACCCAACGTTCGCGTGTGACGCGCACGGTGCCTTGAGCCGCGACCGGATTGGAGTTGGCGTCTTGGGCTTCGACCGCGATTTCGACCTTGTCGCCCGGTCGCTGCAAATTGCGCGGCGTGGTCAAGCGCACGTCGTACTCGCGGCGCGTGACGCGCACGCTGCCGCTGCCTGAGATCTCGCGCCGTGAAGCGTCGGTCACGCGGGCTTCGATGGTGAACTCGAAGTCTTGCTGCAGATCGCGCGGCGTGTCGAACGTGACGCGCACGCGACCTTGTGCGTCGGTCTTGAATTTCTCCTGCTTGATGACCTGTCCGCCGCCCCAGCGGTGATTCCAGTGCTGGTTGTCCTGGTCCTCGTAGAACCAGGGATAGTCGCGCACCGTGGACCACTGTCGCCAGTAGCTGTTCTGCTTCACGACGATCTCGACGTCGGCATCGGCGACGGGACCGCCGGAATAGAACGCAGCCGTGACGTCGACTTCGACCTTGTCACCGACGATGTAACGCTTGGGCTTCCCGTCGTCGGTTGCAGGTCTGACGCTGACCTCGTACTCCGGCAACTTGTACTCCTCCAGGCGGAAGAGCGTCGCGTTGGCGACGTGTTGATCCTTGTGCTTGAACGTCACGCGGTACTCGCCCAGCGGAGCCTTGTCGTCCGGCGCGAACACACCGAACGCCGAGCCGAAGTCCGAGAGCTTCGCCTTCCCCTTCTGGAAGCTGGATCCGCGCGGATCGAACACTTCGTACTCGAGTTCTGCGCCCTTCGGCGTCGTCCACGCCCCGCCGTCGCTCGTGCGTGCGATCAACTTCCACTGCACCTCGTCGTTCGGCTTGTAGGTCGAACGGTCGGTCATCGCGTAGATGCGCCACACACCGCTCGGAGTCGTGTTGTCCGAGGATCCGCCGGCTGCGAAGGCCTGCTTGTCTTCCGCTCGCGCGGCGACGAACAGTTCGTGGCTCGTGCCTCTCGCAATCTGGAACAACGCCGTGCCGTCCTGACCCGAGGACTTTTCGAAGCGACGCCAGGTCCACGTGCCCCCGCTGTAGCTGCGCGCGAACAGCACGACCTTGGCGCCTGCGACCGGCTCGGACGTCAGTGCGTCGGAAACCCACGCGAGTACCGTGTCGCCGACAGCCTTCATCAAGACGGACGTGCGCGAAACGAGCAAGATCTCTCTCGCGCGCGCGTCGCCGGCGCGTGCCTCCAAGAGATAGGCCCCGGGAGGCAGCGCGGGGTCGAGGCGCAGTTCGGCTTGTCCGGGCACGTGCTTGCCGTCGTCCTTGGTGTCGTGCGTAAGGCGCAGCCGCGGCTCCAAGGTCGACGTGTCGATCGAATCGACCCAAGTGTTCCGGCCGCGATCCTTGCCGGAAAGATCGACGTGGGCCGTGAAGTCGCACGGAAACACGGTGATCTCGACCTTGGGTGCGTTGCGCCACGAAAGCGAATAGCCGATCTCCGAGCCGGGCAGAAAAATGCCGCCGACACCGAGTCCGACTTCGGTGCGCAGGATGCGGCGGATGCCGTCGCGCGCCTCGTCCCACCACGCGCTGTCGCCCTTCTTGTACTCGGATTGAAGCTGACGATAGAGCGTCAGCGCTGCAACGTAATCCGGAGCACTCGTCCAGGAACCGTCTTCGGCCACCTTCGGCTCGCCTTGTTGTTCCAAGGCCTGCGCGAGGCGGAACAGTGCATCGTCATGAAAACGCGTACCGCGCCCGCGCGCGACGACGCTCGTGAGCGCTTCGAACATGCGGGCGCGGGAATCGTAGTCCCCGCGGTGGCGCAGCACGGTCCCGAGCAGGAACTCGGCCTGTGCCTTGTCGTTCGCGCTCTCCGCGATCTTGACGGCGTTCTGCGCGACGTCCACCGGCACCTGTCCGTACCACCAACCGCTGTCTCCCTTGCCGCCGTCGGGCCAGCCCATGCGAAAGGTGATGTCCAGGTAGCGCCGTCGCGCGGTCTCCACGTCGCGCGCACCGGCCCACCACTGAAGCGCGTTTTGGTAGTGCGGGAAGGCCGAGCCGTAGTCACGCCCGTTGCGGCGTTGCCAACTCCAATCGCCCAGCGACTCCTCGATGAGCGCCCAGGTGCGATCGCGCTCCTCGAGTCGCACCAGCCGTCGCTGCATCTCCTCGAGACCCTTGCGGCCCTCGTCGAGTTCGGTGCTGTCGGCGTTTTGCGCGCCGGCTGCCGCGCGCCAGCGCGTGTCGTTCAACCTGAACTCGAGCCAGCGCTGATCCTCCGGCGCGAGCCGTTGCGCATCGATCGTCGTGTACGCGCGCCGCGCGAGTTCGAACGAGCCCTGCGCGTAGAGCCCCTCGGCGCGCGCCTTGGTGGCCATCCAGTCCGGGGTTTGTGCCGCTCCGAGTGCGGCGATGAGTGCGGGCAGAACGAAGAGTGCGAACGGGAGCTTCATGATGGCCATACCTTCAGATGTCAACGGCGTCGGTTGCAAGAATGTCGCCGTGGGCCCCGATCTTGGCATCATTCCAGCTGTGTTTCGACCTTGCGCAAGAGCTCGCGAATCGTCGTCGGCGCGTGGCCGGCGAAGTGGTTGTTGGCGTAGGCAAATGTTTCCGACACTCGCGGCGCCGCCTGCGCCAGCCACTCGGCCCAGCGATCGATGCGCGGCGATTGATCGATGACGACCTTGTCGAAGGTTTCCGTCGCCGCTTCGACCGCACGCCGATCGCCGATGAGGCGTGCGTAGACGAAGTCCGCCGTGAACGGATCCAATCCGCGCTTGAGGTCGAGCGGATGCGGCATGTACGGCAGATCGACCGCGACCCACGCGACGCGGTGCGAGCGCAGGCAATCGAACAGCGCGGTATCGAGCCAGTTCTTGTTGCGGATCTCGACGCCGTAGCGAAAGTCCGGCGGCAGCGCGGCCAGGAACGGATCGAGGCGCTCCAGGAACTCCGCCAGGCTCGCGAACGCTTCACGGTTGAAGTACGGAAACTGCATCACCAACGGTCCGGCGCGCTCCCCCAGTTCGCCCATGGCGCTCAAGAAGCGTTCGGTGTCCGCACGCGTGTGCTCCGACACCAGCACGCGCTCACCGTCGGGACGCGGCCCCTGGCCGCAGTGCACGATGCTGCTCGGGAATTTGGCCGAGAGTTTGAACCCCTCGGGCGTCTTGTTGCGCCAGCCGCGCACGAGCGTGGCGGTCGGCACGCGGTAGTAGGTCGTGTCGGCCTCGACCGTCGTGAATTGCGTCGCGTAGTAGGTGAGGTAATCGCCGGACTTCGTTCCGGCCGGATAGAACACTCCGTTCCAGGACTTCTCCGACCAGGAGGAAGTTCCGAAACGGAGGTTGGTGCGCGCGCTCATGCGTTGCGTTCGAGCGCGAAGAAGCTCAGCGCGGCGGCGTGCCGGACACGTTGGCCAGGCCGGGTGTCTCGGGCACCCACACGGCAAAGGGAGACTGTCCGCGATTGCCCAACTGGTAGTAGGGCACGAACAGGATCTGCGCCGGACGCGTCGTCGGCGCGCCGTCGGCTCCAGGGATGACGTTGACACCATCGCGGCAGCGGAAGGCGCGCATGCGGCCCAGCGTCTTGTCCGCATGGTCGATGGCTTCCAGGCGCACCGTGGGCTTCAAGACGAGCGAACCGGCGGCACCTTTGTTGTCGACGCCTTCGATGGCGTAGACGAGCGAGCCGCGACGCACGACGACGCGCCCCTTGTCCGCAGTGTTCTCGGCGGGTGCGTACTCACGGCGAATCGGACCGACGAGGTTGATCTTGCAGCCGTCCATCGGATCGTAGCGGCGATCGTAGATCTCCCATCCGGCGTAGGTCCCCGGGTAGCGGGTGGCGTGTTCCTGCTCCTTCAGGTTGTGCATGTAGTACACCTCCTTGCACCACTCCGGACGGCGGAATTTGAGCGCGAACGTGACCTGCTTGTCGGCCTGCACGGCGATCTCGACCAGGCCGCTGAACGGGTAGGCGGTCGACATCTTGATGAACACGTTCACGTCGCCGATCTTGAACCTGGCCTCGCAGGGCACGTACTGGGAGACGTAGATCGTGTTGCCCGACGTGGCGAATACGAGCCCGGGCACCGACGCGATGGTCCGTGCGACGTCCAGCGAGCACTCCTGTCCGGCGGTGCGCGCGAAGCCCGTATTCGATGCCAGACTCTCGGTGCAGGCGAAGGCGTCGCCCTTGTTCGACGCTGCCGCGAGGATGGCATTGTGCAGTGTGCGATCGACGACGTCGGCGTACTTGGCGTCGCCCGTTGCGAGCAACATCGCGTGACTCCACTCCAACAGCCCGACCGCACCGGCCGTGCTGGGCGCCGCGTTCGCACTCGCGAGGTCGTAGGGTGCGACGATGCCGTCGGGCGCATTCGCATTGCCGAAGCCGCCGGTGACGTACATCTTCGTCGTCACGGCATCGGTCCAGATCGCATCCAACGGCACTTGACGCGACAGGTCGTCGAGCGCGCGCCCCACGGCGGATGCGCCGGCGTAGAACGCGGCGCCGCGCGCGGCGTCGCCCAGAAACTGCGTCTCTTCCGCGACGGGCTTCGTGTCTTGAGCGATGCGTCCGTGGCTCTTGCGGCCTTCGACACGACCGCGCTGGTCGACGAAGAACTGTGCGAGGGCGAGGTAGCGCGCTTCACCCGTCGCTTCGAACAGGCGACTCAAAGCGCCCTCGATACCGGGATGTGCGGGCGGATCGGTGCGCTTGCCGGGCCCGAAGACCTTGTCGATGTGATCGGCGAACTTGCGCGCGACCTCCATCAACTTGCTCTTCTTCGTGGCGTGCTGGTACACGACAGCCGCGTCGATCAGACGTCCGGCGCAGTACAGTTCGCGCCCTGCCGCGGCGTCGGTCCAGGCCTTGTCCGCCCCCGCGAGTTGGAAATGCGTGTTCAAGTAGCCGTCCGCGCGTTGAGCAGCGGCGATCGTCGCCACCAGCGCATCGACGCGCGCTTCCAAGGCCGGATCGGGCTTCGTGGTCAAGACGTGCGCAGCTGCCTCGAGCGCGGAGTACACGAGCGCGTCGCTGTCGATCGGACCGCGCCGCTCGCCCTTCTCCTTGCCGGCCGCGAGCACGAAGTTGTTCACGTATCCGCTCGTCTCGCACCACGTGAGGTTGGCGGGGATGGTGACCGTGCGCACCATCTCGTAGCACTGACTGATCAGGCCTTCGGTGAGGCGGACCTGATCGCCCGGCACCGGCGTCAGGCGCACGGGGACGTTGGGCACTTGCGGAGGCGCGTCGACCGGACCGTGATTGTGTCCGGTGTGGTCGGTGTGGTCGATTTCCTGGGCGAAGAGCGGCGCGACGAGTGCGCTGGAAGCGAGGGCCAGGACGGCGAGTGTGTGGTGCTTGAGGCTCGACATGGGGTGGGTCACCGGGGAGGGACGGACTCGATGGGATGCCCGGACGGGTGGGCCGGATGAACGGGGCGAACAGTCTAACCCGTTCTGCGGCCTACGTCGCCACCGCCGGAGTTGCGAGTCCGGATCCGCTCTAAATCCGCGCGCGAAGCAAGCGCCTGAATTCAGCGCTTCAAGCGCCGCAGACGCACGAAATTGGTCACGAGGCGGAACACCGATGTGTCCGAGATCTCGCGCGAGGCCTTGAGCGAATTGTCCCACCAGTCCGCACCTTTCAAGCGCCGCAACTGATCGAGCGCGAGCCCCATGTGATCGACGGCGTAGGCCTGACGGTCGATCGGCTTCTTCAGGTTCAAGGCGCCCTCCAACCCTTGCGCCTCGAAGTGATTGGCGCTGTCGAGCACGGTGCCGTGTCCGGCCTCGAACCAGGCCACCATGTTGCCCGAGCCGTAGCCGTCGGCGCACTCGGGACTGTCGACCAGGACCTCGGCGCGCTCGGGCTGCAGCACGTCGATCACGTGTGCACCGACGAGCGCGAAGATCGGTTGTGTGCCGGGCGTGAACACACCTTCGAGGAACGGGCTCTCTGCGTGACACGCCTTGGCTTCGACGCGCTCCATCACTTCACCCGACGTCGCGAATTTCGCGATCACCCCCGGCAGCGCGCGCTCGATCGTCTCGTGCAGGGCCCAGCACGAACCGAACAGGTGACCGCCGGCGAACACGAACCAGCGCAAGCGCTCGACGTCCGACTCCTCGATCTCGCCGGCGCAATTGGCCACGAACAACCCGTCGGACGACAGGCCGGAGGCGGCGACCTGTCCAGGGCGCGTGAGGCGGTGCGCGATCTTCTGGCGCGCCAGCACGGTCTCGATGTGATCACCGCGGTGTTCCAGCACGACCACATCCAAATCGCGGAAGATCTCGGGCGCGGCGGTTCCGGAGTTGCCGAAGCGCTTCTTGAATTCGGCCTGGGTGACCGGGTCGACGATGATCAGCGAGCTCTGAGTCTTCTTCCACCATTCGAGCCACGGCTCGCGCTTCGGTTCAAATTTCTCGCCGCTGATCGCGATCAACTGCGCGTGCGCGCACTTCACGACGAAGGGATCGGTGTCCGCCAGCGCTTCGATCGTCGGAGGGATCGCGGACTTCAGATACAGGCGCGAGAGCCCGACGACTGCGGCCGCGCGCAACTTCCAATCGGGACTGCCCTGCGCGAGGCGCGCGAGCGGCTCGATGGCCGGGCCGGCTTGCGTCAGTCCTAGCGACACGGCCGCGCACACACCCACGCCCCAATCGCGGTCGGCGAGTGCAGCGGTGAGCGGCCCGACCGCTTCGCCGAGTCCGCGTGATCCCAGGCGCACGGCGGCGGTGCGGCGGACTTCGTCGTCCGAATCGTTCGCGAGCAATTGCACGGCCACGGCGCGCTGTGCTTCTTCGGCGATCGGAGCGAGCGCGCACAGCGCTTCGAAGGCCGCGCGCCGCACGCGCGGTGACTTGTCGCTCAAGGCCAGGACTTGTGCGCGCTCGCGCGCCGCGTCGCCGCCGACCGCGATCAGGGTGCGCGCGGCGAGAGCGCGCGGCAGGGAGTCGGTGTGCAGGAGCGCCGGTTGCAGGGCGCTCAAGAGCTTGTCGGCGGCGATCACGGCCGCAGCCGGTGCCGCCTCGGCCGGGGCGGCTCCGCCGGTCGAAGGCGCGGATTCGTCAGCCGCTTCTGCTGCTGCAGGTTTGGCGATCAAGCTCTCGATCAAGCGCACACCGCGCGCGCACACGGCGGGCAACCTGGACTCGAGCAGCGGCTTGAGCGCTGCGAGCATCAGGTCAGCGTCGAGTGGCTTCTCGCCCGACACGAGATCATTCCGCACGGCGCGGATGGTGCGGCGTTCGACGCAGTCGTCGAGCACCGGCTTCATGAGCAGTGCGAGGAGTCGCTCACGGTCGCCGGGGCGCATGGACACGCACAAGAAGTCGAGCGCCGCGCACGCGGAACGAATCGACGGACCGTTCAAGATCTTGTCCAGGACCTTGTCGCGGTCCTTGCCGGTACCGGCCGCGACGACCGCCGCCGCTGCGGCACACACGTCGCCGTCCTTGGCCTTGTCGACGAGCTTCGCCGCCGAGCTCACGTCGTACTTCGTCTCGCGGCCGGCGATGACGAGCGCCAGGGCTTCGAGCGCATTCAGCGCGTCATTGCCGCCGAGCTTGCGCGACAGATCGCGTGCGCCTTCGTCGGCGTCGACCTCACCCAGCGAGCGCGCAGCCGCGGTGCGGATGCGACGGATCGGCGCCTCCAACGCGAGCTTCACCAGCGCATCGGCCGTGCTCTGCGCCTTGCGCTCGCCCAAACCCACCGTCGCGAGCAGCGCCACCTCCCAATCGTCGTCGCGCGCGGCGTTCGCGAGCAGCTTCTCCGTTTTCGGGTCCGTGTCGCGCGTCAAGAGTTGAACGGTAGCGAGGCGGACTTCGACTTCCTTGGCCTTGAGACCTTTCTCCAGGTCGGCCGATTGGAAGAGACACAGCGTGAAGAGCAGCGCACCCAGCATGAGAGTCCCTAACCTCGCTCGCGCGAGCTGTAACGATCGTCGAACCAGGGCTCGGCGCTGTTCGAGTAGCCGCGCACTTCCCAGAACCCGGGCTCGTCGAGCACCAGGAACTCGATCGCGCGAATCCACTTCGCGCCCTTCCAGGCGTACAAGCGCGGCGTGATCATGCGGCACGGCCCGCCGTGTTCGCGCGGCAGCGGCGCCCCTTCCCATTCGTGGACGAGCAGCACATCCGGATCCAGCGCGCGCGCAAGCGGCAGGTTCGTCGTGTACGGAATGTCGCTGTCCGGCAGCGTGTCGTAGCCGATGGTGCGCACGTAGGCCGCGTCCGACTTCGGCACCACCAGTTCGCACAGCGTCGCGAAGCGCACGCCGCGCCAGCGATTGTCCATGCGACTCCAGGTCGTCACGCAGTGGAAATCGCTCGTGTCCTCGACTTGTTCGAGCGCCATGAACTGATCCCAGTCGAGCGTGACCGGATTCTCGCAGGCGCCGCGGATCTCGAGCCGCCAATCGGCGAGCGTGATCTCGGGCACACAGCCCAGATCGAGCACGGGCCAACTCGTGACCGCGCGCTGTCCGACCGGCAGTTGCGGCATGCCGTGGCGATTCACGGCACCGCTGCCCATGGGCTTGCGTCCGGCGAACGCGACGTCGACGGTGCCGGGCTTCAGGGCCTTGGCGCGCTCGATGTAGCGCAGCCTCTTCGCAACCATGTCACCGGCTGCCGCAGCGCCGCGTGCGGCCCCGCGCGAGGTTTCAGCGTCTTGCTCGCTCATGCACGCATTAGAACACCACGAGCTCCAACATGCGCGCGTAGAGCAGGAACAGCACGAACAGGAGTGCCGCGTGAATGAAGACGGTCGGCAGGATGATCGGCATTCGCTGTGCGACCTTGTGCGATCCCGCCATGCCCTTGTGCATCAGTTTCGTGACGACCACGAGCAGGCCGCCGAATAGCCCGACGGTCGCCGCCATCACGAGCAAGACCTTGCCGTAGTTGGGTAGCGTCGAGTGCACGAAGAAGCCGAAGATCCAGTCCTTGAGGATCCCCAACACGAGCACCGCCTCGGCGGCGATGAGGCCGCGATGCGTGAAGATGCCGCGCTGTTTCGAACGTGCCATGCGGATTCGCGGCGCGGAGCGTAGCGCCTGCCTGGACGCGCCTCCATGCGGCGGATAGCCTTGGAGCGCGACATCGACATGAGTGAACCCAAGTCCGCGCCGGTCAAACGCTCCTTTCTGAGTCTCCTGCCGCGAGCGCTGTTGTCCGCGCTCTTTCTCCTCGTCTTCACGATCGAGATCGGGTCGCGCGTCTGCGACCACCTGGTCGAGTCGCGCCTCGAGGACGAGAATCGGCGGCGCGAGATGATGCGCCAGAAGTACGAGCCCGACTTCGTCGAGAGCCTGTACTACGGCGTGCTCGAGTACGGCTCGATCTTGCGCGCCGAACAGCAGACGAAGGCCCGCAACGGGCCTCATCCCTACCTGGGTTATGCGTTGTTGCCGAATTACTCGACGCCTCCGGGGCCGGGCCAGCAGGCGCGCCACAACGCGCTCGGGTTCCGCGGCAAGGAGACGACCTGGGAGAAGCCCGCCGGCGTCTACCGCATCGTGACGATCGGCGGATCGAGCGTGTACGGACAGAGCGAGACCTGCGACGCGGCCGTGTGGTCGCAGCAGTTGGAGGACAAGCTCAACGCCGCGAACTCGGGCCGCAAGTTCGAGGTCGTGAACCTGGGTTGTTCGGGTTGGTCCAGCTTCGAGATGTTGATCAACCTCGAGTTGCGCGGGCTCGATCTCTCGCCGGATCTCGTGATCGTGTACGAGGCGATCAACGACATGCGCTGTGCGCTGTACACCGGCGGTGGCGAACCCGTGCGCGACAACACGCACTGGCGCGCGCCTTGGCTCGTCGATCGTCCATCCGCGATCGAGGGTTTCCTGGCGCATTCGCGCACGTACCTCGTCTGGCGTCGGTACATGACGAACTACGTCGAGGAACGCGCCGATCTGGCCTTCTTCGCCATCACGAACTACAAGGCCAACACGGGCGACACCTACGTCCATACCACGGACGGTGTGCCGATCCCCGAGCGCGGTTTCTTGAACTACCGCCGCAACTTGAACGACATCGTCTCCGTTTCCGAGGCCCGCGGCGCCAAGGTCTTGATCGTGACGCAAGCGCTGCCGCGCTGGCACCTGGATGGTGCTCCGCGATCACGCGAGGACCAGATCGCCTCGTTCGACCGCATCCAAGACATCCAGCGCGAAGTCGCGAGCGCTCGCGGTGTGTCGCTGTTCGAATGCGCACGGTTGATCGAGCAAGCCGTGGAAGTCGAACTGGCCGCCGAACGCGAGCGGCAACGAGCGGCGAACCCCTCGGCCCCGCCGGAGAAAATCGAAGAACTGGCCCGCGCCGAGGTGCGCTCGACCGGATTGATGAAATCCGAAGTCCACCCCAACGACTCAGGGTCCGAGCTGATCGCGCGCCACATCGCCGAGTACATGCTGGGCACGCTGCTTGCTAAGTCCGACGGCCGTTAGGCGCTCCGCATGCAATTCGCACGACTCTCGCTCGGCCTCGTCGCTGCTCTCCTGTGCAGCTGCCCCGACACTTCCTCCGGTCCGCGCGCGGGCGCAACCCAGAATGAATTCGAACCGATCTCCTCGTTCGGCACCGGTGGGCTGGAGATCACCAATGCGTCCACCGCGCGTCCGTACTACCACGACTTCGGAACCGTGCTGTACGGCGAGCGTCTGCGCCACACGTTCGAGTTGATCAACCGCGAAAAGCGCGCGCTCACGATCAAGGACATGCTGCCCTCGTGCGGTTGCACGACACCGCGCGTCTCCTACATCGCAGCGGACGGCGAGCGCGTCACGGGTTCGAACGAGCGCGGCCAGGAAGTGATCACGATCCCGCCCGGCGCGAAAGTCGAGATCGAAGTCGCGGTCGATACGACGCTGGTCGAGACGCCGAACCTCGACAAGCTCAGTCAAGTGCGCGTGCGCACCGACTCGGACACGAATCCCTACATCACACTGGAGTTGCACCTCAAGGTCATCCGCGCGTTCCGCGCCGTTCCGGGCAAGCTGGATCTGGGCGCCACGCCGCAGTCAGCCGGCAAGAGTGCCCGCACCGACATCAGTGTGTGCGTGAAAGGCAACCGTTCGCTGATCCGCTCGATCACGCACGTCGAAGGCCCCTTCACGGCCGACCTGCAGGAGTCGGTCGCTCAAGGTGAGAAGTTCTGGATCCTGACGGCGACGGCTGCGCCCGGTCTGCCGCTCGGACCGGTGAAGGGCAGCGTGACCTTGTCGACGACGCGCGACGACGGCGAAGGCGAGGGCGCCGCGTTCTCCGTGCCGATCCTGGCGCAGATCGTGAACGACATCGTCGTCAATCCCGGTGTGCTGCAACTCGTGAACGTCGATCGCGCTCGAGGCGCCGAGATGCGCGCCGAATTGCTGGTGCTCGTCCCGGGCGGCAAGATCCGCGTCCTCGCCGCGCGTCTCGAGGGCACGGCCAGCGGCGAACTCGAATTGATCGCGAATCCGATCGACCCCGACGACGAAGGTCGCGCCCGCGTGCACGAGATCGTGTTCAAGGCCGGCGCAGCTCTGAACACCGCCGACTTCCGCGGCCTCGCCGTGTTCGAGACCGACGATCCGAACATGCCGCGCGTGACCGTGCCCTACGCGGGCACCTCGCGCTGACCGGTCTCCGCCGAGTACGGAGCCAGGGCCATTCATCCCCGCTTCGCCGGCGTCGTTCCGTCGCCTGATCGACGAGTTTGACCGTACGGAGCCAGGCTCATGTGGTGCAAACTCGCCGGCGTTGAACCGCGCGCCACCGATCGACCTTGGGCCGGCGAGTTTGCACCACATGAGCCTGGCTCCGTACGGTCAAACTCAACCAGCCACCACCGCAGCTACAGCAGCGAAAGCGGCGGAGTGGAGCCTGACTCCGTACAGCCACCGGCCAGCCGCAGCGGCGAATCGGCGGGTTTGGATCCTGCCACGGTATGGGCTTTTCAGGGCCCACCCGCGCGGCTACCATCTCGGCCCAAACGTGGGGACGTAGCTCAGTTGGTAGAGCGACGCGTTCGCAATGCGTAGGTCGAGGGTTCGACTCCCTTCGTCTCCACCACCGCACTCGCGCGGGCGGTTGCCGGGCCTCCGGTGGACCGCCCGCGTGGCGTTTGATCCGGGCCGCGGCGCGAGATTCTGCCCTTCGGTTCAACGCCCTCTGGGCGAGTTGCCGCGATCAGTCGTTCGCGTACATATCCGCCGTGTCGTCGCTGCGGCGCGCCCCGCGACGGCGCTTCGGTTGCCAGGTTCCCGCGCGCACCTCCGCCACGAACTTGCGCACGACATCGGCGATCGCGGAGGCGAACTCGTCGCGCTGCCAATCCTGGATGCCCTCGATCCGCGCCACGGCCTCCGGAGTCTCGGGCGCGCCCTTCGCAAGCCGCAGGAGGACATGCCGGTTCAGGAGGTAGGCGGAGTCGATGCCCCACTGGACCGCGACCGTCTTGCGCCAGTTCTTGAGGCGCTCGTGCAGCTCGGTCTCTTCGTCGGACAACTCGTGCGTGCCGTCGCGACTCGGGAGGCTCGGGAACTTCTTCAATGGACCCAACTCGAGTCCGCGCGTGACCGCATCCAGCATGTCGCCGCCGATGCGACGCACCTGTTTTTCGGTGAAGCCCCGGACGCGCGTCAACCCCTCGCGTGTGCGCGGCTTCAGTTGCGCCAGATCGACGAGAGAATCGGGATTCAAGATACGGAACGGCGGCTGATTGCTGGCTTCGGCCAGCCGCTCGCGCGCGATGAAAACCTCGCGCAGCACCTGCCGCTCGACGGGCCCCAGCGTGCGCGAGCCTTTGAGCCGCACGAATTCATCGGGGTTGAATCGCGAGTCCGGCGGCGTGATGGCCTCGAGGCGCCGACACTCGCCCTCCACGATCATCGCCCGGCCGCGCTCCGCGAGATCCGCCTGCTGCTCGCGCATGAGCGGCAACAGGAAACGCGTGTCGAGGCGCGCGTAGCGAATCTGCTTGTCCGACAGCGGACGCACGCCCCAGTCGGAGCGCTGCATCGACTTGTCGAGCGTGATCTGAAAGCGATCGTTGAGCACCGCCGCCAAACCCGGCGCTTGCGTGCCGAGCGTCGCCGCCGCCACGCGCGTGTCGAACAGGTTCTGAAACTCGAAGCGGTACTCGCGCTTCATGATCAGGATGTCGTATTCCCCGTCGTGGAACACCTTGAGCTTGCGCGGATCGGCCAGCACATCACCCAGGCCGGAGACGTCGAAGCCCGCCAACGGATCGATCAGGAAGTCCTGCTCGTCCGCCGTGACCTGGATCAAGCAGACCTTCTCGCGGTAGCTGAAGAAAGAATCGGCCTCGGTGTCGACCGCCAGTTCGTCGACCCGGTCGAGCAGGCGCAGCAGGCGCTCGAACCCGCGCGCATCCTGAACGAGCGTGGGCGGCGGAAGGTCAGGGTGCATGGCTGGGGCGGGACTCTGGACGGTCTGGTTCGGAATGATCTCCCGAGCCTACCGGAGCGCGGCCCGAGGACAACGAGCGGAAATGCGAACTCCCATGCAATCCGGGCGCCGCGAGCCCGGATTTGCGCGAAAAAGGGTCTGGAGAGCGTGCGCTTTTCGGGGTGGGGGTCTGCGCTTGCATGGCCTGGAGATGCGTCGCCGGCGACCACATCGACTTCGAATTCGACTACGACAGGCGCCGTGGCAGGAATTCAGGACCTGTTCGGCGACGGCAAGCTGTGCGTCGGCGTGATCCTGCGCCTCGGAGTGGTCTTCGCGAGCGGCAACACTTCGTCCTACCCGGGCGGATGGACTCCGAATCCGATCCACATGGGCGGCCTCACCACGGTGGGCGATCCGCGTCACGATCAGGTGTAGTACCGGGACGCGGATTCGTCCTTCTGCAAGCCCACGACGTTCAATCTCACGAACGGCCTGAGCCTCACGTGGATCCCGTAGCAGCGCTCGGTAACCGTCCCGAAGACCTGTCGATGTTGGGCTCAGATTCCCAGCGGTCGGCGCCGAGTTCAGGCGGACGAGTGCTGCTATTTCATCCCTGGGCCGGGTTCATTCCTGACTTGCACGCGCGCTCCGCGAGAACTGGAGTAGGCTCGGTGTCTCTCGCGCCGTAGCTGTCATCACATATAGCGCGCTTCGTTCCCTCGACCTCGGAGATCATCTCGTGTCCAAACACATTTCATTGTGCGGCCTCGTTGCCGCAGCCTGCGTCGTCTCGTCGACGGCCTCGGCGCAAGTCGCATCGGCCATCGTCCGCATCGGTGACGCGCCCGCCGGAACCGGCGCCGGCGTCACGATCACATCCATCTCCGGTGCCGCCGCCAATGAAGCCGGCGGGGTCGGCGTGCGCGTCACGTTGAGCAACACCAACGCCGCGTTTTGGGGACATGCAACGAGCACCGCAGGCTCGATCCTCCGCGAAGAACAACTCGGCATCTCGGGCTACGACCAGACCGCGTTCGAAGGCTTCTTCGGCATCGCCGATTCGGGGAGCTTGTCGTACAGCCCGACGTGCACGGATCTGATGACGCTCGCCACCGGTCTCGACTGCGCCTGGCTCGACTCGACGCCCATCGCCGTCGAGGAGCAACCGATCCCGACCTTGGCGGGCAAGAAGTATCGCTTCGCCAGCCGTCCGGGCATCACGCCCAGCGGCATTCCGTACTGGGTTTCGGGCATCAACGACATCGCCACGAATGCCAATGAAGGCAACGGGCTTTTCTTCGGCGTCGGTCAGACGGTGATCCTGAAGACGGGCGACCCGTCGCCGGCGCCGTTGACATCGCTCCTCGGTTCGAGCGCGGCTGACTTCGACGTGCGCTTCTCCAAGAACGGCACGCACAACATCTCCGTAATCACGACGACGGACCCGACGACGGCCGACACGCACCTCGTCATCGACGGCGCGATCGTGCTCGACGCGGGCGGCAGCCGGATCAGCGAAGGACAGCCGGTCTCCGTTTCGGCGGGCGGCATGGTCGGCGAAAACTGGTCCAACTTCAGCTCGCTCGGCGTCAACGAAGCCGGCGATTGGTTCGCAGCCGGCGACACGAGTGCTGCGACCACGATCGATGGCTTCATCGTCAAGAACGGCGTCATCCTCTACCGCGAAGGCAACGTGCTCGGCGGGCTCACGCTCGTCGGCAACGTCCCGACGTCGCCGGGCGCGTACATGAACGACGCGGGCGACATCGGTTTCGCCTGGGACACGACCGGTTCGATCACGGGCATCTTCTTGAACAGCACGCTCTTGCTGAAGGAAGGCGACCCGGTCGATTTCGACAACGACGGCATCGTCGAGGCCACGTCGATCTTCAAGGCGGCGTCGGGTATCGCCTCGATGTCGGTCGGCAACAAGGACATGTTCTTCCAGGCCACCGTCACGGTCGCGGGCACGGACGTCAGCTGCGTGCTGAAGATCGCGCTGCCCTCGACACCGACCACGTCCTTCTGCGAAGGCGATGCGGTCGGCACGACCTGCCTCGGCTGTGGCAACAACGGCGCACCCGGCAAGGGCTGCGCGAACTTCGCGTTCGTGGGCGGCGGACAGCTGGCCGCGAGCGGCATCGCGGGCGCTTCGGCCGGCACCGACACGCTCGTCCTGACGGCGACCGACATCACCGGCCCGGGCTTGTTCTTCCAGGCCGACGGCGTCGCCGGCAGTCCGGTCACGTTCGGCGACGGCATGTTGTGCGCCACGATCGGCATCATCCGCATGGGCGTCGTGTTCCCGAGCGGTGGCGGTGTCGCCTCGTATCCGGGCGGTCTCACGCCGAATCCGATCCACATCGCCGGCGGTGCGCTGGCGGGACAGACGAAGCACTACCAGTGCTGGTACCGCGACGCGGGCGAGACTTCACCGGGCGTGTCGTTCTGCACGCCGTCGACGTTCAACCTGACGCAAGGCGTCTCGTTGACCTGGGGACCTTGATGCCGTCGCGCGCATTCGCGCGACCGACCACGCAGGACGCGCCTCCCCGAGGCTGATCCGTTCCGACTCTCTCTCGCGACCGCTCCCGGCGACCCCGGTAGCGGTCGCGCTCGTTCAGCGTTCGCGCCGCGTCGCTGTGCTGGATGCCAGCGCCGCGATCACTCCGACCACGGGAACCCCCGTGCAAGCGCTGAACACTCCCCAGGGCTGGTCCTTCGGCATCCACCCGAATTCGAATGCGCGAAGAAGAGGCCGACGTAGATCGCGGTGCCCACAAGGACATGCGTGAGCAGCGTCCTCTGGCACGGTTCTCTGCGCGCATCCAGCTCTTCGGTCTCGGGGAGATTCGTCACTACGCCCGAACCTACATTGAAGAGACCGGCGGAAACAAGGTCGCGCCGATACTGTGCCTGGATCAAAACCGCAGGATTCGCCGCCCCGCGGGCCACTGCTGTCGAGTTGCGCAACGGGCAGCGAATCCCGCGGTTTTTGATCCGGGCACAGTATCGGTGCGACCTATTCGCCGAGCTGTTTGTAGTAGACCGTCGTGCTGCACAACCCGCCGCGCGGCATCAGCGCGTAGCCCGGAATCGTGCCGACGCGATGCCAACCCAGGCGTTCGTACAAGCGCGCCGCGTCGCCGTCGGTGACGGCGTCGAGCACGAGCAGGGTCTTGCCGCATTCGCGCGCCGTCGCTTCGGCGCCGCGCATCAGTGCCGCGCCCAGCCCTGAGCGCCGCGCGCGACGGTGCACCAGCATCTTGGCGAGGTCCGCGCGGTGCGGCTGATTCTCGGGCTGTCGAAGCGCGAGTTGCACCGTGCCGCAGACGCCCAGCGCGTCCTCGGCGACGAGCAGCGCGCGCTCACCGGCCTGCACGCCCTCCGCGACGCGTTGCCAAAACTCGACGGCGCGTTCGCGCGACAACGGGTGCATGAAGCTGACGGACGCATCTCCCTCGACGCAGTCGATCAGGACATCCGCGAGAGCCTCGATCAGGGCGTCGTCGAGGGCCTGCAAACGGCGCAGAGACCAGACCGGGGGCTTCATCGTCTTCCAGAAAAGTGCCGGCAGTGATCGTCCTGGTCGGGCCCGGGCCTGTCCACTCCGGGCTGGGCGAGCGAGCGCCGCGGCAAGGTCACCGCAGGAGTGCCACCGATCCACAAGGCAGGCCAAAAACCGCCCCTTGCGGACGAAAAAGTGGCGAGGACGACGGGACTCGAACCCGCAACCACCGGCGTGACAGGCCGGTACTCTAACCGATTGAGCTACGTCCCCGTGTTTTGAGGGCCGCGGAGTATACCCACCGACTCCGGGGGGTGGAAGGCTCTAGAAAGCCCCTTCTGCGGCATCAAGGAGCCCTCACGGCCGCGACCGCATCGGTCTGGTTCATGCGCAGGATCGGGTACAGGGCCGCCAGCAGGGCGATCCCTACCGCGGCGACCGGCATCACGACGAGCCACACCCCGGCGCCGACGTCGGGCAGGTCCAGGCCCGACAGGGCCTCGAGCGCGCGCACGATCACCGGCGCAAGGGCGGCGCCGAGCGCTGTGCCGAGCAAACCGCCGAAGACGCCGATCACGAGCGCTTCGCAGATCACCATGCCGGTGACCTGCTTGCGCGTGACGCCCAGCGCCTTGAGCACGCCCAATTCCTTGGCGCGCTCGAGCGCCGAGAGCAGTTGTCCATTCAGCACGCCGAGTGCAGCGAGCAACGCCGACAAGCCCAGGATCAGATCGAACAACTTGAAGTCGCGATCCAGGTCATCGACGTGCGCGACGAGCAATTCGCGACCGGTCTCGAATTGCAGTGTTTCGACGCCCGGCCAGCGCGCGCGCAACGCCGCCTCGACCGCGCCTGCATCGCCGCCCGGCGGCAGCGCCACCGCGCACTCGGTGAGCGTCTCGACGTCCTGACAGTACGCGCGACGCATGAACTGGTCGCTCGTGACGCCGTACAAGCGCTCGTCGGGGTGCGGGAAATATCCGTACGCATCGCTGATCGCGACGACCTCCAGGTCTTGCACGCCACCGCCGGCGTTCGCGACGTGTACCTTGTCCCCCACCGCGTAGCGCAGGTGGCGCGCCAGGCGTTCGGACAGGATCACTCCGTCGCCGCGTTCCATGCGCGCCGCGAGCGCGGGATCGTGCGCGAGCGGGCCGTGCTTCGACAGTTCACTCGTGCGCTGTCCGAGCAACAGGAACGGAACGTACGAGCGCGCGCTGCCCGATTCGAACGCGGCGGTGACTCCGACGGTCTGCAGCGCGGCGTTCAAATCCTCGTAACGCGCGTTGGGCAAGCCGCGCACGTAGACCTTCGAGACCAGTGCACGTTCGCCCCACAGCTCGATCTCTCCGCGCAGCGAGGCGGTCATGCTCTTCAACCCGACAAAGGCCGCAGCCACCAGCGCGATGGCGGCGGACGACACCGCGATGCGCGCCGGGCTGGAACGGATCGCAGCAGCGGCGGCGCGTCCGGAGAAAGTCCACAAGCTCTGCATCGGCCGCGTCAGCGCGCTGCACACGCGCCCGAGCAGGGCCGGCACGACGAGCGGCAAGGTCACGAACAGCGCCAGGAATCCGACCGCCGCCAGCACCGCGCCGATCAATTCCTTCTGCGCTTCGCCGACGACCGGGACGATCGCGAAGTACAAGGCCGGCAACAACACGGCCAGCAGGAGTGCGGCGAACAGGTGGAATCCGCGCGCAACTCCGCTCGTTTCGAGCGAAGCTTCGCCGCGCAGTGCGGCGACCGTGTTCTGGTTGCGCGCGCGCATCAGCGGGTACACCGAGCCGAGCAGCGCGATGCCTACGCCCAGGCCGACGAGGGCCGACAACACGGGCCACGGAATGTCGAAATGCTCGATGCGATGTCCGGTGCCGAGCGTGGTGACACCGGATAGCAGCAGGAAGCGCGCCAAGCCCAAACCGCCTGCGATGCCGAGTGCAGCGGCGAAGAGCGCCAGCACCAGCGCCTCGAAGAAGAAGATGCGCGCGATCTGGCGACGCGTTGCTCCTAGCGCGTGCAAGGTCGCGACCTCGCGCAGACGCTCGACGAGCGACATCGACAGCGTGTGGAAGATCACGTACAGACCCAGCACGAGCGCAAACAGACCCGCCATGCGCACGCCGTTGCGAAACGCGCGCTCGTCTGCGGCGGCGCCGACCAATACGTGTTTGTTCAAGTCGTAACTGAACGCGGTGCCCAGGCTGGCGCGCAGCCGCTCGAGATCGACGTTGGGATCTTGTTGCACCCAGTACAGCGAGTCGATGTTCACACCGCGGTACAGCTCGCGCGCCCAGCCGGAATCGGCCACCACGACGGACCCTTGCGCGCGGCGACCGAGCTTCTCGCGCAGCAGGATGCCCACGACGGTGAAGCTCGTTTCGACCGGCACGTCGCGCACGTTGGGCTCGGGCGTGTCGAGGGTCGTCATCACGCCGTCGACACAGGCTTCGCGCGGCGCACGCCTAGGGCGCGACAGCATGAGCTTGTCGCCCGGTTGCAGCGACAACTGCGCAGCGAGCGTGTCGCCGATCAGCACTTCGCGCTCCTTCGCGGACGGATCGAGCGTGCGCCCGACGGCGAGCTTCACGGCGTCGAGCGTCCCGAGCGTCGGCGCGTCGAGCGCAAACAAGCGCACGCGCTGCGAACCGTCGCCGCGCAGCGGCATCTTCTCGGGTCGGGGATCGCGCACGACGACGTCGTTCTGGAAGAAGGACGAGTAACCGGCGACACCAGGCGTCGTGGACAACGTCTTGCCGGGATCGGCGACGCCTTGCGCGGGGCGCACTTCGATCGCGGGCTTCCAGTCGCCCGCGCCACGCAGCGACAGGCCCAGCACCGTGTTGTGATCGAGCGTGAAGACACCGACGACGGTCGCGATGCCGACCGCAATGCCCAGCACGGAAAACAGCGTGCGCGCCGGCCGTTGGCGCAAGCTCTGCCCGGCGATCGTGCGGACGAGCGACATCAGATGTGCAACGCGGCCAGCGCGGCGTGGACGTTTTCGACGGGGATGTCCGGGCCGCGCAACACCGGTTCGGCCGCCAGTAGGCCGTCGACCAGGAACGCCACGCGATCCGCGAACGCCGCGTCGCGCGGATTGTGCGTGACCAGCAGAACGGCGCGTTTGTCGTCGTCGACGAGCTTGCGCAGGATCTGCATCACTTCGAGGCCGGCCTTCTGTGACAGGTTGCCGGTCGGTTCGTCGCACAGGAGCAGCGGTTGTCCGCCGGCGAGAGCGCGTGCGATCGAAGTGCGCTGCATTTCGCCGCCCGACAGTTGGTGCGGGAACGAGCCGGCCTTGGAGGCGATGCCGAGTTTGTCCAGCAAGGCCAGGATCTCACCGTGGTGCGCTTCCGGACGCCCGCCGGCGATCGCGAGGGGCAACCCGACGTTCTCCATGACGGTCAGGTTCGGCAGCAGGTTGAAGAACTGGAACACGTACCCGATCGAGGCCCGGCGCTCGAGCGTGCGCGCCTCCTCGGACAGTTGCGCCATGTCCTTCCCGCGCACCTTCACGAGCCCGGCCGAAGGCTCGTCCAGACCGGAGAGCATGTGCAAGAGCGTCGACTTGCCCGATCCGCTGGGCCCCATGATGCATACGAATTCGGCCGGCCCGACTTCGAAGGACACATCCCGCAAGATCGCGAGCTTCTGTCCGTCGCGCGCGTGAAACTTGAACAGGCCCTCGGCTGTAACGATCGGTTCCATGAGGACGCAGCTTACGAATACACTTTGCGTTGTAAAGCACAAGCCACGGGAATCGCCTTCGCCTGCGTATGATTTGGAGCAATGTGCCTCGTCGAGTTTGACCGTACGGAGCCAGGCTCATGTGGTGCAAACTCGCCGGTGTCGAACCGCATACGGTACACGGCTATTTTCTCACCCGTTCGCCGGCCCAAAGCCGTGCGCCGTTGCGCGATTCCACGCCGGCGAACGGGTGAGAAAATAGCCGTGTACCGTATGCGGTTCGACACCGGCGAGTTTGCACCACATGAGCCTGGCTCCGTACGGTCAAACTCGACGAGGCACAGCAACGACACCGACCGGAACGGTGGAGCGCGCCAAGCAGGGTACACGGCGAATCAGGGAGACAATGGCCGTGTACCGCACCTCCGCTTACTCGGTGGACTTGGCGACTTGCCAGGCGGACATCAGCTCGGGGAGGGAATGGTTTGCGAGCGGTCCGGGCAGGCGACTCTCCATCGCGCGGAAGCGGCGTTCAAAGCGGTGTGAGGCGTCGCGCGCGAGTTTTTCGGCATCGAGATCGAGGTACCTGGCCAGGAACGCGGCGGCCAGCATCACATCCCCGAGTTCGTGTTCGACGGCGGCGCGTTGAGCGGGAGTCGCGGGTGCCTTGGCGTCGCGATCGAGGCCGCTCGCGCGCAAGGCGGTGTCGAGCTCGCCTTGCTCCTCGCGCAGCTTCGCCACCGCTCCGGCCACGTTGTCCCACTTGAATCCGGCGCTGACGGCCTTGCCGCACAAGCGCTGCGCGCGCTGCAACGCGGGCAACGAGACCGGGACACCGGCCAAAGCACTCGCGTCCTCCTGCTTCCCTTCGCGTTCCTTCTTCTTGATCGCCTCCCAGTTCGTGAGCACTTCCTCTGCCGACTCGACGTTCACGTCGCCGAACACGTGCGGATGCCGGTGGATGAGCTTATCGCTGCTGGCGTGTGCCGCCCGCGCGAGATCGAAGCGCCCGGCCTCTTCCGCAATGCGACAGATCAGGAGCACCGTCATCATCACGTCGCCCGCTTCCTCAGCGATCTTTTCGTCGACGTTCTTGTCGACCGCGTCGAGCACCTCGTGCGCCTCCTCGACGAGGTGCGGCGCCATGCTCTCGATCGTCTGCTTGCGATCCCACGGACACCCGTCGGGCGCGCGCAAGCGATCGACGATGGCCATGAGGCGCGCAAACGCGACTGCGCGCGGATCGAGTTCGGGGCGGGGCTCGGTGCCGGTCTGGGTGCTCATGTCGCCATCATCGCGATCGACCCCCATCGCGAACAGCACGAGTTACTCCGCGTAGGGCACGGGGTCCGTGAAACCGGCTTCCGCGAAGCCCTTCAAGCGCAGAATGCACGCGTCACAGCGCCCGCACGCGAGCGTCCCGGCACCGACCACGACCGGATCGTAGCAGGTGTGCGTCAGGGCGAAATCGACGCCCAGTTCGCGCCCGCGGCGCACGATGTCGGCCTTGGTCATCTTCAAGAGCGGTGCGTGGATCTGCAGCGCTTCGTGGCGCTCGGCCCCTGCGACCGTCGCGACGCGCGCCAGCGCTTCGAACGCCGCGAGGAATTCCGGCCTGCAATCGGGATAGCCCGAATAGTCCAGCGCGTTCACACCCAGGTAGATGTGTTGCGCACCGACGACTTCAGCCAACGCGAGCGCGAGCGACAGGAACACCGTGTTGCGCGCCGGCACGTACGTCGTCGGTACGCCGTGTCCGATCGCTTCCGTGGACCGGTCCTTGGGCACGGCCAGATCGGAAGTCAGCGCCGAACCGCCGATCGTTCGCAGATCGAGCACGACCACTTTGTGTTCGATCGCACCCAACGCGGCCGCGACCTGTGCTGCGGCCGACAACTCGCGCCGGTGCCGTTGGCCGTAGTCGAACGACAACGCCACGGTATCGAACTTCCGGTCGCGCGCCTCAGCCAGCGCGACGGCGGAATCCATGCCTCCGGAGACGAGGCAGACGGCGCGCGGACGGGGTTCGCTCATTCCTCTTATGCTACCGAGCACGCGGCACTTGCTCCTCTAGCGATTCGACCTACAGTAGTCGCCCCCGCAATCGGCGGGAACGCTGCGTGCGCACTCGCCCGCTGGAGCCGTAAATCACCTTGTCCGAAGTCACCAAAGACCAGATCCTCGACGCCCTGCGCGTTGTGCAAGACCCCGACCTGCACAAGGACATCGTCACGCTCGGCTTCGTGACCCAGAGCACGTTCTGCGACGGCCTCGTCAAGGTCACGATCAACTTGACGACACCTGCTTGCCCGGTGAAGGATCAATTGAAGGCGCAGGCCGAGGCCGTGCTGCTGAAGATCCCCGGCGTGAAGAAGGTCAACGTCGAGATGACCGCCGTCGTGAAAGCCCAATCTGGTCCCGCGCGCCAGGTCGCGCCCGACATCAAACACATCGTCGCGGTCTCGAGCGGCAAGGGCGGCGTCGGCAAGAGCACCGTCAGCGTCAACCTCGCGTGCGCTCTCGCCAAGACCGGCGCGAAAGTCGGCCTGCTCGACTGCGACGTGTACGGCCCCGACATCCCGATGATGATGGGACTGAAAGGTGCCCCCGAAACGTTGGAAGGGCGCCTCGTCCCGAAGGAACGCCACGGCGTCAAGACGATGTCGATCGGCTACCTGCTCGAGGAAGAAAAGCCTGTCGTGTGGCGCGGACCGATGGTGCACAAGCTCATCGAACAATTCCTCGCCGACGTCGTGTGGGGTCCGCTCGACTACCTGCTCGTCGACATGCCGCCCGGTACCGGCGATGCGCAGCTGAGCCTGGCGCAGATCGTGCCGCTCTCGGGTGCGGTGCTCGTCACGACCCCGCAAGCCGTCTCGACTTTCGACGTCGGCAAAGCGATCGCGATGTTCCGCCAGGTCAACGTCGACATCCTCGGCATCGTCGAAAACATGGCCGGCTACACCATCCAAGGCACGATCGACGGAGCGCGCGGCGGTACGCGCGTGTCGCTGGCCAGCGGCGGCAAGAACCTCGACGTCGTCACGGACGCGAACGGTCGCTTCCACCTGGTCGTCGACATCTTCGGCAGCGGCGGCGCCGAGCGCCTCGCGAAGCGCCACAATTTCCCGGTGCTCGGGCGCGTTCCGCTCGATCCGCTGGTGCGCGTCGGCGGCGACGGCGGTGATCCGATCACGATCGCCGATCCGAGTTCGCCGCTGGCCGCGAGCTTCGGCGAGATCGCCGGTCGCGTCGCGCAACGGCTCGCGATCAAAGCGCACCAGGCGCTGCCGATCCTGCAGTAGCGCTCGCTCAGGCCCGTGAACGCAGCGTCGAGCGGTAGAGCACGACGCACACGACCGCGAGCAGCGCCAGCGCCGCCCACGACGTCAACACAGTGCCTTCGACGCCGCCGCGGCGGCCGAGATCCATCGCGTACGCCCAGCCCGCGATGCCCACACCCGCGAGGCCTTCGCCCGCGACGAAACCGGATGCGCACAGGATGCCGGACTCGAGGTTGGTGCGTTCGGCCTTGCGCTGGTCGACGAAACGCCGCACGACGCCGCCGACGAACACGGCCGCCATCGTCGAGAGCGGCAAGTAGATACCGAGCGCGAAGGGCAACGCCGGCAAACCGACGAGCATCCCGACGAGCGACAAACCGCCGCCCATCACGAGCAGATCCCACGGCAGTTGCGCGCCGAGTACGGCTTCGATCATCGTCTTCATCAAGCGCGCTTGCGGCGCATCGAGGCCGCCGTCGCCGAAGCCGTGCGTGTGCCCCAGCGTCACGACCACCGCGGCGATCGCCCAACACGCCGTGCACGCGGCGATGAGTTGCCCGTACTGCTGCAGGTAGGGCGTGCCCTTCACGAGCCAGCCGGTTTTCAAATCCTGGCTGATGTCGCCTGCCTTGCTCGCGGCGACGCACACGACGGTGCCGACGGTCAAGACGGCCGCTTGCGCCGCGAGACCCTTCCAACCCAGCGACAAGAAGATGCCCGCCGTGCCCGCGAGCGTGATCAAGGCCATCGCGCTGGTGGGGTTCGACGACACTCCGATCACACCGACAAGGCGCGACGACACCGGCACGAACAGGAACGCGAACAAGGCGACGCCTAGCGCCGCGACGACGCGCGCACCCAGGCTCAATTCCCCGGCGAAAATGGTCGGGACGAGGATCAGCGCCGCGACGACCATCACGACACCGGCCAGGATGACGAAGGGCGGCACGTCGCGGTCTAGACGCGCTTCACCCGCGGCGGCGTCGGTCTGGCGCACGCCGCCCAACACGGCCTTCAACGACGCGAGCATCGTCGGCGCGGTGCGCACGACGGTGATGAGGCCGGCCGTCGCGACCGCGCCCGCGCCGATGTAGAGCATGAACCGGCTCTTCGCGGTCTTGGCCGTCAACGCCGCGACGTCGGTCGCTGCGGCGTCGATCAAGCCGGCCATGTGCGCTTTCGTCACCAGCGGGTACAGCACGAGCGACGCGATCAACGACCCGGCGACCATGACGGCCGAAGCGCGGAAGCCGACGATGAAACCGACTGCGACGAGCGCCGGAGCGATCGCGAGTGTGAGGCCTCCGTTGGCGAGGAACGAAGGCTTGTACGCGACCTCGTCGGGCAGGATGCGTGCGGTGACGAGGAACAATTTGATCGCGAACCCGATCGCGATGCCGATGAACACCCAACGCGCGCTGCGCGCGCTCTTCTGCGTCGCGTGCAACACTTCCGCGCAGGCGCGGCCTTCGGGGTAAGGCAACTCCGCATCGGCCTGCACGATCAACAGCCGCCGCAACGGCACCATCGCGAGGATGCCGAGCACCCCGCCGGCCAATGCGAGCAATCCGACCTGCGTGATCGACGGCGTCATGCCCCACATGAACAACGCCGGGATCGTGAAGATCGTGCCCGACGCGAGCGAACTCGACGCGCTGCCGATCGTCTGCGAGATGTTCGTCTCGAGGATCGTCCCGCCGCGCGGCAACAGCTTGAACGTGACTGCCGCGAGCACCGCGATCGGGATCGACGTCGAGACCGTCAATCCCGATTTCAGCCCCAGGTAGGCGTTGGCCGCGCCGAACAGGACTCCGAACGCGAGCCCGGCGACGACGGCTTTGAGGGTGAACTCGGCGACACTGGCAGGGCGTTGGGGGGCGTCCATGTGCGGCACATGCTAGCGACTCGATCCGCCGCAGTCGTCCGCGGAACGACGGACGCCGTGAATCGCTCCCCCTGGCTACGGAGTCCAGGAAACCGTCACACCATTCGTGTGACTGAAACGATCCGCAGTGCAGAACTCGGCATTGTCGCGGTAGATCACCTGATAATGGCGCGCACCCGGAGCGGTGATCAACCCGCGTGCGGAGATCGGCAATTGCCCGGAAGCCGGATAGACGGCGGTTCCGTCCGCGTCGGCGAATGCGATACCCAGTCGCAGGCAGGTTCCGCTCACACACAGCAATCCATCGCCGAAAACGGTCCCCGCTCCGCCGTTTTCCTGTCCCGTGCTCTGGCAGAACAAGAGCGTAGCCGTCGGCGCGAGGCTGCTCGCGAGCAAGGAGAACGAATCGCCGGCGAGACTCGCCGATCCGCGCGCGACGAGCGAGGAGCCCAGCGACAACGAATTCTTGCAACCGCGTCCGCTCGCCGACGGTGCATCGTTCGCGCACGGGCACGCCGTCGCGCGACCGTCGCCGGCGCAGTACGTGATCGCGCTCGCATCGCCCAGCGCTTGAATCGCGGCGGTGATGTCCGGCCGCGGACCGATTTGCTGTGAGCTCGGGAAGGTACCGTTCGTTTGCGCTGCGCCGGTTGCGCGCAACAGGTCGCGCAGCTGGATCGGCGTGAGGACCGTGCCCGTGCGCGCTTTGTGAACCGCCTGAACCGCGACACACGCCCCCGCCACGAGTGGTGTCGCGGACGAGGTGCCGCTGAAAGTCGCCGTGTAGTACTGGTTCGTGCCTTCCGCACTGTAGACCGCGCCGAATCCGGTCGTGGCGACCTGCTCGCCCCAGCCTTGCAGATCCACTGTCGACCCGTACGACGAGAACGACAACCGCGAACGATCGACGTTGATCCCGAGCGGACTCGCGCCCGCACCGACGATGATCGCGCCCGAATCGTTCTGCGGCAGGAACGGCCAATGTCCGTTGTTGCGCGTGCTGAATTGCGGCGCGTCCAGGTCCTGGCCGCCGTTGGCGCCGGCCTCGACGACGACGATTCCGTTGCCTACCGCCGTTTGAATCGCGTTGTAGACGGTCACGTCCCACTCGGCCGGGACGAGCGAATTGTTCGGGCCGAAGGCCTGCTGCTCGATCACGATCACGTCGCCCGGCGAGAACACCGCGACCGCCGCCAGGATCGCGGCGTCGATGTGGTACCCGTTCACCGTGTTCGCGCCGGCGAAGTAGTAGCTCGCGCCGTGCACCATCCCCGTCATGCCGAAGCCGTTCGAAACGGCCCCCATCGCGCCGATCACGGCGGTCCCGTGCTGCGGACTGTTGAACGGATCGACGACGGTTGCACCCAGCATCGTCACCGGCGGCAAGTCGGCGTGCGCCGGATTGAAGCTGTACTCGATGTCGCAGACCTTGATCCCGTTGCCCGTGCCGCCGCTGAAGCCCCACGCGTTCTCGACGCTCAAGCCCATCGGCGCATGGCGCAAGTAGCGCTGCAGCGGCTGAAAATCGGGTGGCAAGGGCGGCGGGGCAAAGTTCTGCGCCGCGTCCGCGATCTCGACGATCGAGAGCGCATTGAACGCGTCGATCGCTTCCTCGGCGGACACTCCCGCGGGCAGTTTCAAGTCGAACTGCAGGTTGAGGTCCGCCACGCGCCGCGCGATCCGGCCGCGCGCGTTCTGGCACAGCTCGGCCAGGCGTTCCTCGCTGACCGTGTGCGCGCGATTCCAGACGCCGTCCGCGAACCGCGCAAGCGTCGCTTGCGCATCGACCAAGGCGCCCGTGCCCAGGTCCGTCAACCGCCCGTTGCGCACGCGGATCATCAGTCCGTCGTTGAACTTGACGCGGATGTGATCGCGTCGGTGAAAGGCTTCGAGCCGCGTCGTCGCGGGCTTTTGCAGCACCGGATTCGAGTCTTCCGGTGGCGAACGCCGGTCGAAGGCGAACGCGGGCAGAGCCGTGGCGAGGAGCAGGAAAGCCACGAGAGGGCGGGTTCTCATGGTTGTATCTACGAAGACTATCACTGGGATCCGGATCGTGCCGGGAGAAGGTGTGGGGAAGTCTTTTCCGGGTCGCTTGCTACCTTTCCGCCATGCACAGCCATCCCCTCGCGCACGTCGCGGCCGCGCTCTGCGCCCTGGTCGCTCCCCTATCGGCCCGCCACCACGACGAAGGGCAGGGGCCGGAACGCGCGATCACGACCTCGCGCCCGAACCCGCTTCTGTTGCCGTTGCCGGACGAGAAGGACGCGTTCTTCTTCGTCGTGTTCGGTGACCGCACCAGTGGACCGCCGGAAGGCGTCAAGGTCCTCGCGCAGGCCGTCCATGATGTGAACCTGCTCGCGCCGGATCTCGTGATGACTGTCGGCGATCTCGTGCAGGGCTACAACGAGACGCCGGCGTGGCTCGTGCAAGCGGCGGAATACAAGCTGATCATGAACAAGCTCGTGTGTCCGTGGTTTCCGGTCGTCGGCAATCACGACATCTACTGGCGCGGCAAGGGCACTCCGCCGAAAGGCGAGCACGAGAGCAACTTCGAGACGCACTTCGGCCCGCTGTGGTACGCGTTCGAGCACAAGCGCTCGTGGTTCATCGTGCTCGACAGCGACGAAGCCGATCCTGTGACCGGCAAGTACACGTTCAACGATCCCTCGGGCCAGAAGATGAGCGCCGAGCAGTTCGCTTGGTTTCAAGCGACCCTGGAGCGCGCCAAGCCCGCCGAGAACGTGTTCGTTTTCCTGCACCACCCGCGCTGGCTGCGCGGCAACTACGGCGACGATTGGGAGCGCGTGCACCAGGCCCTCGCGGCGAACGGCAACGTCAAGGCGGTGTTCGCCGGGCACATCCACCGCATGCGCTGGGACGGCGTGCGCGACGGCATCGAGTACTTCACGCTCGCGACGGTGGGCGGCGTACAGGACGGCTTCGCCGCCGCGGGCGGGTACCTGCACCAATACGAGATCGTCACGGTGCGCGCCGGCAAGATCAGTGTCGTGTCCTACCCAGTCGGTGCAGCGATGGACCCGCGCGCGATCACGGGCGCCGTCAGTGACGAGGTCGCGAAGCTGGCGCAATCGCTGGTGACGCCGCGCATCGCGGGCGAGGTCGGATTCGGGGCCGATCTGTCTGTCACCGGTGAAGTCGAGATCGTGATCACGAACACGACCTCCCGCAGTATCGAAGTCACCGCAACGCCCGACAGCACGGACTCGCGCTGGTCCTTTGCGCCGGACCACCAGCATCGCGTCATCAAGCCGGGTGTGACGGCGAAGCTGCCCGTGAAGCTGCACCGACCGAGCGAGTCTGTCGACGCCTTCTATCGCGCGCCAGTCTTGGCCCTGGCCGTCGACTACCTGGCCGAAGGCCTGCGCGTGCCGCTTCAGCCGCGCGAGTGGACGATTCCGATCGACGGTCGCACTCTTCCTCTGCCGGCCCGACCCGCAGAAGAGCGCGCGCTGAAGCTAGACGGCAAGCGCGACTGCTTGACGATCGCGAGTGCGGCCCTCGCAATTCCCGACGAACCCATCACGGTCGAAGCCTGGTTCCAGGCGCGCTCGTTCGGCAAGCGTGTCGGCCTGCTGAACAAGACCGAGAGTTCCGAGTTCGGCATCTTTCTGTCGAACGGCCAACCCGGATTCTCGATCCACCTCGAGGGCAAGTACGTCAACGCGGTGCACGAGAAGCAGACCCTGTCCGTCAACGAGTGGCACCACGTCGCCGGCGTTTTCGACGGCGCGGAGGTGCGCTTCTACGTCGACGGCGCTCTGGCCGCGACGCGCACAGCCAAGGGCCGTCGGACGTGCAATACGCTGCCGCTCATGATCGGTGCTGATGTCACGAAACAGGCCTCGCCGGAGTCGTTCTTCGACGGCGTGATCGACGAGGTGCGCATCTCGAGCACGGCACGCTACACCGCCGCCTTCACGCCGCAGCGCCGCTTCGAGGGCGATGCGGACACGCTGCTCCTGCTGCACATGGACGGCGAAGTCGGCCCGTGGTCGGTGGACGCTTCGGGCCGCGGCGCGCACGCCACGCGCATCGGTGCGCCGGAATTCGTCACCGTCCCTTGATTCGAAAGAGGCGAGGCCGAGCCCGCATGTTGCAGACTCGGCCTCGCTGATGTCCATCCGCAGGCGGCAGGGTCAGCTGCCGCCCGCGTTGCTGTCGATCACGGCACCCAGGTCAAGCTCAACCCTTGCGTCAGGTTGAACGTGGCCGACGTGCAGAAGATCGGCGACGCGTCGCGGTACCAGACCTGGTAGTGGCGCATGTCACCAGGCGCGGTCAGACCGCCGATGTGGATCGGATTCGGTGTCAAGCCGCCCGGGTAGGACGACGTGCCGCTGATGTTCGCGAACACGACGCCGAGGCGCAGGATCGAACCACCGATGCACAACTTGCCGTCGCCGAACGCGGAGCCTGCTCCACCCGCAGCTCGCGCCGAGCCTTGGAAGTAGAGGCCCGGTCCGCCCGGCGGGAAGAGCGTGCCGGTCAGCACCAGGGTATCGGTGCCCACGCTCGCGTTGCCGCTCAGGCCCAGGTGGGCGCCGGCAGCGGAGGCCGAACTCGGGCAGCCGTTGAGCGGCGAACCCACGTTGGCACACGGGCACGGCGCACTGCTTCCGTCACCGAAGCAGAACGGCGCGCCGACGTTGGACTCGCACTCGTCCGGGATGCTGTTGGTGTTCACATCCGGGCTGTAGTTCGAGGCGATGTCGCACGCGTCCGGGATCCCGTTGCCGTTGCAATCCGGGGCTCCGAGCGCGATCGCGCATGCGTCGCCGATGTTGTCGTTGTCGCAGTCGCCCTGGGTCGGGTTGGCGATGTTGACGCAGTTGTCGCAGGCATTGCCCACGCCGTCACCGTCAGAATCGGCCTGGCCGACGTTCGAGACCAACGGACAGTTGTCGATGCAGTTCGCGACGCCGTCACCGTCCGTGTCGGTGTCGGGATTGCCGCAACCACACTGGCCCGGCGCGATCTTGAACGGATCGTTGACGCATCCGTCGTTGCAGTTCGCCGTGCCGTCACCGTCACTGTCGGTGTCCGCCACACCACAACCGCACTGGCCGGGCGCGATTTTGAGCGGATCGAGCGGGCACAGGTCGTTGCAGTCCGCCGTACCGTCGTTGTCGGTGTCGGTGTCGGGATTGCCGCAACCGCACTGGCCGGGAACGATCTTGTTCGGATCGAGCGGGCAGAGGTCGTTGCAATCGACGGTGCCGTCGTTGTCCGTGTCGACGTCCGAGACGCCGCAACCACAGATACCCGGAACGATCTTGTTGGGATCAGTCGGGCACAGGTCATTGCAGTCCGCCGTGCCGTCGTTGTCCGTGTCGATGTCGGAGACACCGCAACCACAGATACCCGGAACGATCTTGTTGGGATCGAGCGGGCACAGGTCGTTGCAGTCCGCCGTGCCGTCGAGGTCGGTGTCGACGTCGGAGACACCGCAACCACAGATGCCGGGCACGATCTTGTTGGGATCGAGCGGGCACAGGTCGTTGCAGTCCGCAGTACCGTCGAGGTCCGTGTCGACGTCCGAGACGCCGCAACCGCAGATTCCCGGAGCGGCCTTCAACGGATCCGCCGGGCAACCGTCCGTGTTGTTCGCGACGTAGCCCGCGGGCTGCGTGCACGACTGGACGCTCATCGCCGGATCACCGAAGCCGTCACCGTCCGCGTCGAGGTACCAGAGCGGTGCCGAAGGCTCGATCACGAGGTTGCCGACCGAACCCAGGTCGTCCATGTCGAACGCGCACGTTTCCTTCTCCGGGTGCGTCGTCGCGCTGGTGAAGACCGTCGTGCAATCGGCCGTCGCTCCGCCTGTTCCGAACAGCGCGAAGCCCACGTAACCCGCTCCCTGGCACGGGAACACCGTGTTGCCCAAGGCGAGCGGAGTCGCGCCGAGGTGCTGGAGCGTCATGCCCGTCACCGCGAAGGCCGTCGCCGGAGCCGCCGAACTCGTGAGCCCCGCGAGGTTCACGTTGTTGAGCGACAGACCGTTGACGTCAGCGTAGTAGTGCACGTACAGGCCCGAGCGATCGGACGTACCCGTCACGGTCAAGCCGTTGATCGCCACGGTGCCGATCGGTTGCCAGGCCACCGAGAAGTTGTCGGTGCCGCGGCCGCGGATCTGAACCGGGAAGCGGCCGGCCGTGTTGACCGTCACGTTGGTCAGCGAAGCATTGCCGTTGAAGAGGAACAGGCTGATGTCGCCCGAGCCTTGGAACAGGTTGCTGCTCTGGCCGTTGTTGGCGAAGCTCGAGTTCGTCACTGCGATGTTGGTCGGCGTGAAGCCGCCGTTCGCATTGACACCGCTCACGAACAAGCCGTTGAAGACGTTGTTCTTGATGGTCGAACCGGTGACGTTCAAGCCGTCGAACCCGGCCATCGTGTCTGCCGTGTACACACCGCGGTAGTTCGCACACACGTTGCACGTGTCGATCACCGAATCGTTGAGCGTTCCGCCCGCCGACTCGAACGCGATGCCGTGTCCGGCGTTGCCGGTCACCGTCAGGCCTTGGAAGCGATAGAACGCCCGCGTAGCCGCAGCCGCCGCAGTCACGCGCACGCCCGAGGCCGACGAGCCATTGCTGCCCGTCGCACCGGTGATGCGCATGTCCTTCAGCATGAGGCGGTCCGAGACCGAAGCGCCGCCGACGTCGTCGATCGAGAACACCGGCGCGCCCGAAGCGGCCGAGGTCACAATCGTCTGCGTCGCCGGGTTGGCCGGGTTGTCGCAGTCACCCGATCCCGCTCCGTTCATCTTCACGTGCTTCGTGATGACCACGTTCTCCGTGAACGTTCCGGCCAGCACGTTCACCGTGCCGCCCGAACTCACGCGGTCGTGGCCTTCTTGCACGCGACCCGTCGCACCGGTCTGCGCCAGCTGCGACGTCACGGTCAAGGACGAGGAGTCGCCTTGGAACCCGTTCGTACCGAAGCCGGTCGAAACGTTCGTATCGGTGCCGCTGTCGAGCCACGGCGTCACGTCGAAGTTCGCGGAGGCCGCGCCGAGGATGTCCGGCTGACCGCCAGGAGGCACAGCTGCACCGCCATAGGCCACCGGAATCTGGGCCGCATAACCCGGCTCGGCGCTGCCTGCAGCGCTGATCACCGGTGCCGTCGAACCGTACCAGTTGCCGCTGAAGTTCTTCAGGTTCGTGCCGGCCGCCGGCAGTGAACCCCCGACCTGACGATCGACGATCTGGCCGTACCAGTTGCCGCTGATGTCGTTGTTGCTGATCGTGCAGTTCAGCGCTTGCTGCACCGGCACGTTCGAACCACTCGAGGCATCGAGGAACAGGACGCCGACCGTCCAGTTGTTCGTGATCGCGTTCTCGACCATGACCAGGTTGTCCGTCTGATTGCGCATGATCAGACCGGTGCGGTTGAAGTCGATGACGTTGTTGCGAACCGTGTGGCCGTTCGAATTGTTGATGTCGATGGCCGTCCGCATACCCGTGATCAGGTTGTCACGCAGCGTGATGCCGGTGATGGACTGACCTTGGATCGAAACACCGGCCGAGTTGAGCCCGGGGTTGTTCCAATCCGTCGTGTTGTTGCCGGCACGTGTGATCGTGAATCCGGCCACGGTCGACCCGCTCGCCGTCATGGCGAAGGTCGAACCACCGCCGCCGATCGGACCGCTCACGATCGAGCTGCCCGCGCCCGCACCGAGCACGGTCACGGTCTTGTTGACCACGACGTCCTCGTTGTACGTGCCCGGGTTCACCATGACGGTTCCGCCCGGAGCCACGGCGTTGATGCCGGCCTGGATCGTCGAGAACGAATCGCAGCCGACTGCAGTGCCGGGACCCGGCGGATCCTGGCCGCCGACCGTGAAGCTCGGATCGACGTAGGTGATCGTCGGCGTTGCGAAGCCTTCATCGATCATCGAGTTGCAGTTGTTGTCGATCAGGTCGCCGCAAATCTCGACTGCGGCCGGGTTGATGGCCGGGTTCGAGTCGTTGCAGTCCAGGTTGTTGGCGACGTAGCCGATGCGGCTGGTGCAGGCGAGCACGAACAGCGCAGGGTTGCCGTAGCCGTCACCGTCACCGTCGTAATAGAACGTGGTGAGCACGTCGGGGTTGCCGCAACCGCACAGGCCCGGCGCGATCTTCAACGGATCGAGCGGGCAGAGGTCGTTGCAATCCGCCGTACCGTCGTTGTCGGTATCGGTGTCGGGATTGCCGCAACCGCACTGACCCGGAGCGATCTTGAACGGATCGTTCGGGCAACCGTCGTTGCAGTCCGCCGTACCGTCGAGGTCGGTGTCGGTGTCGAGATTGCCGCAACCACACTGACCCGGGGCGATCTTGAGCGGATCGTTCGGGCACAGGTCATTGCAGTCCGCCGTGCCGTCGTTGTCGGTGTCGGTGTCGGGGTTCCCGCAACCACACTGACCCGGAGCGGTCTTGAGCGGATCGCTCGGGCAACCGTCGGTGTTGTTCGCGACGTAGCCCGCGGGCTGCGTGCACGACTGGACGCTCATCGCCGGATCACCGAAGCCGTCACTATCCGAGTCGAGGTACCAGAGCGGCGCGGACGGCTCGATGACGGCGTCACCGAAGAAGGCCACGTTGTCGTTCGTGTCGAAGATGCACGCTTCCTTGTCGGGGTGCGTGACCGCCGAGCCGAACACCGTCGTGCAATCGGCGAAGGCGCCGCCCGCGTCCTCGATGACGAGGCCGTAGTGACCGCCGCCCGGGCAAGGGAAGATGGTGTTGCCCAGGGCCACCGGCGAACCGGTGTGCGTCAGTTGCATACCGACTCCGAAGCCCGGGAGTCCCGGTGCCGGCGGAGAGTTCAATGTGACGATGCCCGACATGTCGAGGTCGTTGAACGACACGCCCGCGAGGCTCGAGTAACGCTGGATGAAGACCCCCGGGCGGTTGATGCTGCCCGAGATGTCGACGTTGTCGAACACGACCGTCCCCAGCGGCAGCCACGTGCCCTGAGACGCAGTGCCCTGACCGCGGAACTGGATCGGATGACGGGTCGTACCGGTGAGGGTCAGGTTCTTGAGCGTCGCTCCACCGTTGAAGATGAAGAAGCTCAGGTGACCCGAGCCCCCGACCGCAGTGTTGCCGTTGAGGTTGAAGGTCGTACCGTCGAAGCTCAGTGCATCACCAAGGCAGGTGTTCGACCCAACCGGGTTGAACCCGAAGCCGGCGGTGGCGTTGTTGCTCATCTCGCCACCCGTCACGTCCAGGTTGCTGAACGAGGTCAGCGTGGACGCCACGCGCAAGCCGGTGTTGCTGTTGCCCGACAACACGCAGGTCGTGACCTTGATGTCGTCGCTCGTACCGCTGGAGGTGAAGTCGATGCCGTTGGAATTCGACCTCGCGGTCACGCCCGAGAACGTCAGGTGGTCCGCCGGCGTCACCGACACGCGGATACCCGCGGAGCCGCCTTGTACGCGCAGGTCCTTCACGACCTGGCGCAGCACCGCGCTCAAGCCGCCGATCTGCACGTCGATGACGGGCAGGCCGGAACTCGCCGCGACGAGGATCGTGTCCGTCGCCGGGTTGCCGCTCACAGCCGCGCCGCCGCTGCCGACGCCCTGCAGCGTCATGCGCTTCGTGATCACCACGTTCTCGGTGTAGGTACCCGCGAGCACCGTCACCGTCGTGCCGGCGGCCAGGTTGTGCCCCTCTTGCACGCGGCCGATGCCGCCGACTTGCGCGAGCTGCGACGTGACGCTCAAGAGCGAGAAGTCACCCTGGAAGCCGTACGTGCCGAACCCGGTCGAGACGTCCGTATCGAGCGTCGTGTCGAGCCACGGCGTGACGTCGAAGTTCGCGGAAGCCGCGCCGAGGATGTCCGGCTGACCGCCCGGGGGCACGGCGCCACCGCCGTACGCAACCGGGATCTGAGCCGCATATCCCGGCTCGGCACTGGCCGCCATGCTGATCACCGGCGTCGCCGAACCGTACGCGTTACCGCTGAAATTCTTCAGGTTCGTGCCGGCCGCCGGCAGCGAGCCGCCGACCTGACGATCGACGATCTGGCCGTACCAGTTGCCGCTGATGTTGTTGTTGCTGAACGTGCAATTCAGCGCTTGCTGCACCGGCACGTTCGAACCGAGGGAGGCGTCGAGGAACAGGACGCCGACCGTCCAGTTGTTCGTGATCGCGTTCTCGACCACGACCAGATTGTCGGTCTGGTTGCGCATGATCAGACCGGTGCGGTTGAAGTCGATGACGTTGTTGCGAACCGTGTGGCCGTTCGAGTTGTTGATGTCGATGGCCGTCCGCATGCCCGTGATCAGGTTGTCACGTACCGTCAGGCCGGTGATGGCCTGACCCTGGATCGCAATACCGGCCGAGTTCAGGCCCGCGTTGTTCCAATCCGTCGTGTTGTTGCCGGCGCGCGTGATCGTGAATCCGGCCAAGGTCGAGCCGCTCGCCGTCATGGCGAAGGTCGAGCCGGCGCCGCCGATCGGACCGCTGACGATGGACAGGCCTGCGCCCGCGCCGAGCAGCGACACGGTCTTGTTGACCGCGACGTCCTCGTTGTAGTTACCCGCCGCGACGTTGACCGTCCCGGCCGAGCTGACGGCGTTGATGCCGCCTTGGATCGTGTCGAACGCGTTGCAGCCGATCGTGAGCGGACCGCCGGTCGAACCCGGCCACGGGAAGCTCACTTGCGTGCCGAACGGCAGACCGATGTAACCGTCGTCGACGTAGGCGACGTTCGTGACCGTCGTGATGTTGACGGTCAGCATGCTCGTCGCCGGACTCGGGCAGGGCGAGTTCGGCTGCGCCGTGATCGTCAAGACCACGGAACCGGCGGTGATGTCCGCGCCGCTGGGCGTGTACGTCGTCGAGAGCAACGCGTCGTTGCCGAACGTACCCGAACCGCTCGTCGTCCACTGGGTGCTGAGATAGTCAGCACCAGTCGCGGTGATATTCACCGCGCCGCCGCCGCAGCTGGTCTGGTTCGGACCGGCCGCCACCGTCGGCGGATCGACGACCGTCACCGTCGCGGAGACGCAGCTCGAATCACCGCAGCTCGTGCTCCAGCGACCGTAGTACGTCGTCGTCGCGCCCGGCGTCGGAAGCACGAGCACGGCGCCCGAGCCTTCGAGCGTGCCGCCGCACGAACCCGAGTACCAGTTGAAGGTCGTACCCGAACCGCCGACAGCGGTCAGAGTGATGTTCGCCGGAGCGAACCCGACGCAGTAGCTGGGCGTGTCGACGCTCGCGCTCGTCGCCGCGACCGGGTCGGGCAGTTGCGACAACGCGACGCTTGCCGACACCAACGCAGCGCAGCCGTTCGTGACGACCACGTCGTAGTTGCCAAAGTCACCCAGCGTCACGGACGGGATCGAGTAGCTGGCGCTGTTCGCACCCAGGATCGGGTTCGTGTTCAGTCGCCACTGGTACGCGATGCCGGGGCCGCTCGCGACGACGCTGAAGCTCGCCGGCGCACCGAGGCAGACCGCACTCGCCATCGGCTGCGTGCTGATGGTCGGATCATCCGGGAAGGTCACATCACCGACGCCCGCCTGATCGTCCACGTCGAACACGCACGTTTCACGCGCGACCGTCGTGGTCGCACCGACGAAGACCGTCGAGCAGCTCGCGGTCGCGCCGCCGGTGCCGAACATCGCCAGACCGACGTAGCCCGTGCCCTGGCACGGGAAGATCGTATTGCCGAGCGGCAACGGTGTGGCCCCGAGGTGTTGGAGCGTCATGCCCGTCACGCTGAAGCCCGTGAAGCCCGGGTTCAGGTTCGTGAGTCCGCTGAAGTCGACGTTGTTGAGCGAGAGCCCGTTGACGTCGGCGTAGTAGTGCACGTACAGACCCGAGCGGTCCGACGATCCGGTCACGGTCAAGCCGTTGATCGCGATCGTCCCGCTCGGCTGCCAGGCCACCGAGAAGTTGTCGGTGCCGCGGCCGCGGAACTGCACCGGCACGCGACCGCTCGTATTCACGGTCACGTTCGAGAGCGAGGCGTTGCCGTTGAACAGGAAGAAGCTCAGGTCGCCCGAACCCTGGAACGAGTTGTTGCTCTGTCCGTTGTTCGAGAAGTTCGAGTTCGAGACCGAGATGTTCGTCGGCGAGAAGCCGCCGTTGGCGTTGACGCCGTTGACGCTCAGACCGTTGAAGGTGTTGTTCTTGATGGTCGAGCCGGAGATGGCCAGGCCGTCAAAGGCCGTCATCGTGTCGGCTGTGAACACACCGCGGTAGTTGTTGCAGATGTTGCTGTCGACGATCTGCGAGTCGTTCAGCGTGCCGTTCGTCGACAGGAACGCGATGCCGAGGCCGGAGTTACCGGTCACGGTCAGGCCTTCGAAACGGAAGAACTCACGCGTCGCAGCGGCAGCCGCGGTCACGCGGATACCGGACGAGGCCGAGCTGCTGCCGCCCGACGCACCCGTGATGCGGATGTCCTGGATGGTCAAGCGATCACTGGTCGAAGCGCCGCCCACGTCGTCGATCGAGATGACCGGCGTGTTGGCCGCGGCCGAGGTGATGATCGTCTGCGTCAGCGGGTTGGCCGCGTTATCGCAGTCGCCCGACCCCACACCGATGAGCTTGATGTTCTTCGTGATGACTACGTTCTCGACGTAGTTGCCGGCGGTGAGATTGACCGTCGTGCCAAAGGCCAGGTTGTGACCTTCCTGCACGCGACCGACTGCGCCGACTTGCGCCAGCTCAGAGGTCACGGTCAGGAGCGAGAAGTTGCCCTGGAAGCCGTTCGTGCCGAAGCCGGTCGAGACGTCCGTATCGACGCCGGTCGCGAGGAACGGCGTGATGTCGAAGTTGGCCGAGGCGTCGCCCTTGACGTCGGGCGCTCCGCCCGGGTTCACGGCCGAACCGCCGAACGCGACCGGGATCTGTGACGAGTACCCCGGCTCCCCGCCGCTCGTCGCGACGATCACGGGCGTCGTCGTTCCCAACCAGTTACCCGAGAAATTCTTGAGCGTGGTCGGGTTCAGGCTCGGGTTGCGGTACTCGATGCCGCCGTACCAGTTGCCCGAGATGTCGTTGTTGGTGAAGACGGTGCCGGTGGTGTCGCTGCCGCCCGGAGTTTCGTCCCTGAACAGGACGCCCATGGTCCAGTTGTTCGTGATCTTGTTCTGCGTCACGAGCGTGTTCGTGACGTTGTCGACGAACTGGATGCCCGTGCGGTTGTCGTCGATGACGTTGTTGCGCAACGTGGCGCCGGTCATGAACTGCAAGTTCACGCCGTTGCGGTTGCCCGTCACGATGTTGTCGTGGAACGACAGGTTCGGCGAGGAGCTGGCGAGCAGACCGTTGGGCTTCAACGAGCTGTTCCAGTCCGTGACGTTGTTGCCGAGGCGCGTGATCGTGAAGCCCGCGATCTCGACGTTCGAGATGCCGATGACCGAGATCGTCGCGCTCGTGCCGCCCATGAGGCCGCGCACGACCGGGTTGCCCGTGCCGAGCAACGCCAGCGACTTGTTGACGGTCACGTCCTCGTCGTAGGTGCCCGCCGCAACGTGCACGGTTCCACCGGGGTTCACGGCGTTGATGCCGGCCTGGATCGTCGCGAACGCATCGCAACCGACGTTCGTCCCGGGTCCCGCCGGATCGCTGCCGATCAAGGTGAAGCTCGGATCGATGTAGACGTCGTTCGGGAGACCCGTGCCCGTGACCGTCACGTTGAACATGCAGTTGGCCGTATTGCTCGAGCCGTCCGTAGCCGTCAACGTGACGGGGAACGTACCGACAGGAACCGTCGAGCCCGCGAGCGGCGACTGCGTCACGATGACACCGCCGCACAGATCGGAAGCGATCGCCAGTCCGGTGTAGTCAGGCATCGTGCCCGTGCACGGCGCCGGCGCCGTGAAAGCCTGCGGGCCGGGGCAAGTGATGCTCGGCGGCGTGACGTCGGGCAGGTTCCAGGTGAGTGTGAACGTGTTGCCCGCCGCGGCGCCAACAGCACCGACGACGCGCAAGAGGTAGGTCGTGCCGCCGGTGACTGCAACGGTGAGTTGCGAGCCGGGGGTGCATCCGCCGGGACCGTCATTGTTGCACGCGCCGACGATTTGATTGCTCGTGGTGAGCGTCGGGCACGCGGTGTGGACCGACAAGATCGTGTCGTAGCTGCCGCAGGTGCCGAAGGTCGCGTTTCCGCTGCACGGTGCTGTCCAACTGTAGAACACGTCGAAGAAGCTGTAAGCGGCGTTGCAGCTCGGCATCGCAGCCGAGGACGTGTTGTTTTCGGAAGTCGCACCGACGGTCGTGCCGGCGATGGAGCCGCTTAGGCCGGCGATCGTCGTCGCGGAGGAGCAGAGATCATTCGCAGGAGTGGCGGCGCCCGACGCCGTGAGCGTGAACGCGCCGGCAGTCGTGCTGAACGGCCCGACCAGAACGCGATATTCGACGCCGGCTTGGGCGACGAACGAGACCTTCGACTGGAACGGACTGCCTTGGATGTCGTCGTTCGCCGTGACGCACGTCAGTGCGCCGCAACCGCCAGAAGCGTCGAACACCCAAACCTTCGAGTCATAGGCCGAGGCGAGTGTGTCTAGCGTGACCGTCTGCGTCGAGCCGACGGTGAGCTTGTACCAGACACCGTTCGTGTAGTTGAAAGTCTGCCCACCTGACCCGAGCGGACCGGTGCACGCCGGCGGCGCCGGCGCTTCCGCCGTCGCCGTAACCGTGGTGCCCAAAGTCACGGAAGGAACAGCGATCAGGGTGGCGCCCGAGCAGTCGTCGTTGGTGATGGGTTCGGTCACCGTCAGTACAATCGAGCCTGTAAACGGCGATGCGCCGAAGCCTGCAACCCGCACCAGGTAGGTGGTGCTTGCTGAGAGCGCAATACCCAGCGACGACTGCGCCCCGCAAGAATCGTCATTGCATGAGGTGCCTGGCGTGACGACGTTGCTCGTCACGCCGACAGGGCAAGTCGTGTGAATCGAGAGGACCGTGTCGAAGCTGGAGCCGCAGGTCGCGACCGTGTACGACCCGGCCACGGTCGTGGTGAACGAGTACCACACGTCCGCACCGCTCGTGCCGCAGTACGTGGGAGTCGATTCGGTCGTCGCGCCGACGTTCGATCCGGCGATCGAGCTCACGCCTCCTGAAAACGCCGGCATCGCGATCGCGTTGGCACAATTGTCGTTGGCCGGCGGAGGGCGAACGACGACGAGGTTGAATGGAGCTCCTGCAGCCGGGAAACCCTTGCTGGCCACCCGGATACGGTACGTGGTCGCGCTCGAGAGCGCGAGTTCGACCGAGGATTGAACACCACTGCCACAGCCGACGAAGTCGTCGTTGCAGCCTACCAGCGAGCCGCCGCACGCATCGTAGACCTCGACAACCGTATCGAGAGATGCCGTGGCGCACGTGCTGATGCGCCACGTTGCGGTCGCGTTCGGCTGGAACGAGTACCAGACGTCTCGGTCGACTGAGACACTGCACCCGGTCGCGCTACCGTCAAGCGAGGCTGCAGCATTGTTGCCATTTACACCCGCACCGCCTGTACCGGCGGTCGGGATCACGGTCGCAGTTGCACAGTTGTCGTTGGTCGGTGGACCGCCGACGATCGCCGTGGCAACGTAGTTCGTACTGGATGCACCAACGTAGTAGCCGTTGGTCGGGGTCGGGGAGACTTTGAGCGCGTACCAGTTTCCGAGGGTCACGCTGGTCGAAAGGGTCGCGGTCTGGCATCGGCTCGCGGTCGCGACAGATCCGACGAGTGTGTTCGTCGTGCAGGTACCCGACCCGGAGAGTTGCCGAAGCTGGATCGAAATCGGGAACTGCGCGGTCGCGGTGGCAATGAATTGATCTGTCGCCGGTGCTTGGAAGCGATACCAGTCGTTGTCGACCGTCAAGTTTACGGCTCGGCTGGTGCCGCAGATGTTGAAGAGCGTGTTGCTTACCAGCGTCACGTCCGTGAAAGATTGCGCCCCGCTGGGACTCACACTCAGCGCGTCACAGCCGTCGTTCGAGGAGTAGCCGCCTGCTGTTTCGTTCTCGACGGTCGCGCCGATCACGCATGTCGGCGCGCAAGTGGACACGGATATCGCCGTTCCGCACGCCGTGCCGTTGTCCGTGATCTTCAGCGAGATCGCATTGGTCTGCGCCCCTGCGCTGAAGTGTGAGACCCAGACGAAATACTCCTGATTCGCAGTCGCGCACCACGTGGCGCGGGCCTGCAGTGATCCACACTCGTCGTCACCGGCCGCAACCGGGGTCAAGCCGTCGCAGGTTCCGGCCATGACGGAAAGGACGCTGTCGAATGTCGGTGTCGTGCCACACAACTCCGCAGTCATCGTGGTCCCGGTGCCGATCACCGTGTACCACAACCCACGGCGCATCGCGGGCGCCGTCGTGTTCATGCTCGCGTTCCCCAAGAACGGGTTCGTGACCATGTTGCTCAACTCCGGCTGTGCGTTGGTCAGGTTGCCACTGACTGCAGGAGTGCCTGTCCCGTACGAGCCGGAGGTTCCCGGCGTGCCGGTTGGTGCGACTGCGATCGCTGTGCGACAGCTGTCATTGGCAGGGCCGGTGCTCAGCGTGACTTGAAGTTGGATGATGGCACCGCCCGAGTTGGCGCCCGCACTAAACGTCACCGGCAGGCTCTTGAAGCCGACGCTCGTGCCGGCCGTCACCGTAGCGAGGAACGAGTAGATACCGTCGCCAGCGATCTCGTCGCCGCCCGTTCCGTTGTCGAGGAAAGCCTGAGCCGCACCGCCGCCAATGTTCGTCAAGTTTGCAGTGACGGTACCTCCGGTGACGGCACCACCGGCGCATTGCCGCAACACTACGGAGAGCAATGTTGCGCCGCCGGCGCGCACGATGGTCGGTGAGCTGACGGGATAGCCCGTCAGGTTTGCATTCGGCGCCGTAGAGCTGTTACGGGGATTGGGCAGACCGACGAAGAAGTCAGTACCGTTGTCGTTGGCGTCCCCTGCACCGCAGAGGCGACGAAAAATCGCGTTCCGGTTGTCGCCGGGGGGCGCGTTATTGGCCGTGGCCCCGCCCGTGGTCGGCTCGCGGCATGAAGCCGTCGAACCAAAGCCGATGAGGTCGATCAGAGTTCCACCACCCGTGATCGTGGGGGGACACAGCGTGGTCAGCACCGACGCGGACGAATTCGTCACAGCGAGCTTGCCCGCGGTTGCACTCATGTTGGGCGAAGTCGCCGCGGTGTCGGCTGCCGGCAAGTCGATGCCGAAGATCGTGCCCGCTGTTTGCGTGCGCACCAGGAAGTAGCCGTTGGCAGGAATGACACCGACAAGAGTGATCTTGGTCCACGAGGTTCCCGTATCAGAGGCGTAGTGAAGCGCCCAGCCAGGCGCCGTGGAGAAATCGATCGGCGCGCCCGTCGTATTGTGGAGCTCGATGAAGTCCGCGTTGTACAGGGCGCCTGCATTGTTGCCGCCGCCGTAGACCTGGCTGATGACGATCTGCGCATTCGCACGACTCATGCCGGCGAATACGACAACGGCAGCTGCGATCAGCGCGTAGGCGAATCGGCGAGCGAACTGGGATACGAAGGAACGGACGCTGGGACGGCGATCTGACTTCATCTGGGAACTCTCCCGAAAACTAGCGGTAGTGGATCGTGGCGCGCGTGATCACGAGCGGAGAGGAGCGCGCCGGGGGGGGAATAGCGTTGTCACCGAAGTCCGCCATTTCCGCAAGCCCCCCACCTACCTGGATTCGTCGAATGGCGAAGGCGGCTGAGTTATCCCGCGCCATCGATTCGGGTCCGGCAGGACCGAAACGCGTGCTCGGGACTCGCGCAGCCAACACAGGCACAAAGCGCCGGAGAATCCGGTGCATTTCTCGAGATCTTGCGTCAACCCTGCGTGCGAAGGATCGCGTGCGCACGCCGTAGGCGCGGAGTCGACACGTCCACAAGTCTCGAACTCGCCACCCGCACCTCGCTACAGGTGACGCGACATGGAGGGCGCGCACAGCTCGCTTGGACTGGGAGTAGCAGAGCCCTGCAGTCGGTGCGGCGACTCGCACGGCCGAAGAGCCCCAGGCCGCTGAAGAACGCAGTCCACTCCTCGCGACTCGCCCCCCCCCTCGAGGACCGCGGCGAGCGGGTCAATCGCGCCGCACCGCCGCCAGGATCGAGCGCGTCGCGTGGCTCTTGTTCAGCGTGTAGAAGTGCAAGCCCGGCGCGCCGCCTTCGAGCAGCTTGCGGCATTGCCGAATCGCGTGCTCGATACCCGTCGCCATCACGAGCGCGGGGTCGTCCTTCACGCGCTCCAACCGCGCACGCAATTCGTCCGGAATGCTCGCGCCGCACATCTGCGTGAAGCGTTCGACCTGCGCGACGTTCGTGATCGGCATGATGCCGGGGATGATCGGGACCTTGATGCCCGCCGCGCGCGCGCGCTTCACGAACTCGAAATAGCGTGAATTGTCGAAGAACAGCTGCGTGATCAAGAACGAAGCGCCCTTGTCGACCTTCACCTTCGTCCAGCGCAAATCGTCGTCGTGATCGCTCGATTCGATGTGCCCCTCGGGATAGCACGCGCCTCCGATCGACACATGCGACTCGCTCGCCAGGAACTCGATCAAGTCCGTCGCGTGCGCGAAGCCGCCTTGCTGCGCACGGAAGGCGTCCTCGCCTTTCACCGGATCACCCCGCAACGCGAGGATGTTCTCGACACCGTCGTCCACCAGTCGTTCGACGATGCCCGCGATCTCCGCGCGCGTCGACCCCGAGCACGTCAGGTGCGCCATCGTGTTGATGCCGAGATCGCGCTGGATCGAGCTGACGACTTCGATCGTCCGGTCGCGCGTGCTGCCCCCCGCCCCGTACGTCACCGACACGAAATCAGGTTTCCAAGCGTCGCGCAGATCAGCGACCGTCGCCATCAAGGTCTTCGCGCCCTCGTCGGTCTTGGGCGGAAAGAACTCGAAGCTGAACACCGGCCAGCCGCGGCCGTGCATGTCGCGGACTTTCACGGCGTCTCCAGGATGGCTTCAAACCGTTCGCGGTACTGCTTCGGCAGGGGGAAGCTCTTCATTTCCTTCAAGTTTGTGCACACCGTGGTCATGTGCGCGTCTACACACACGACCTCGTCGACCTTGAACACGTAGCGCAACCCCAGCGAACTCGTGCCGAGCTTGAAACACGTCACGCGCACGACCGGACGATCGCCGAAGCGCAACGGTGCCTTGAAATCGACTTCGGAGTGCACGAGCGGGAAGCCGATGCGCTCCCCCATCAACAACTTGTCGTAGCGCACGCCGACGTGTTGCTCCCACACCTCTTCGTACACCTCGTGGATGTAATCGTAGATGCGCGGAAAATAAGCGATGCCGGCCGGGTCGACGTGACCGAAGCGGACCTGGATGACCGTGGTGAAGGCTTTCATGCGGATGGACGCCGTACTGTACCGAACAGCGCGCGATCTACGCAGGTGCGAACACGTCCGGCCAGGCCTCGCGCATAGAGATCATGAGCATCTCGGACAGACTCTCGACCAGCTCGCGTCCTTCGCTCGCACTGGCCGCCGCGGGATCCCCGCAGTAGGCCTGCTCGGCCCCCATCTGCTGGAAGCTGTTCATGCCCGCCTTCATCTTCTCGATCAGGTTGATCTCCAGCGGCGGCAGTTGCGCGCGCTCGTTCTCGCGCACGGAACCCGGATCGGCCGCGAGCACGAGGCTGGTCTCGTAGCGGCCGGCGTGACAATCGCCGCTCTTGAACTCCGCACCCAGCGTGTCCGCGAAGCGGCGGCGCGTGTTGTCGGGAAACAACACCTGGGCCTTGTCCGCGGAACGCACCGCGTGATCGAGCACGACGCCGCGCAAGACCTGGACGTGTTCCGGTTCGAGGTGCGCGTTGGCGAATACGATGCGCGTCAAGCCTTGCTGCTCCAGCGAAGTGACGATGTCTTCGAGCACCATCCACAGCGTGCCCGAACGCAGCGTGATCCGCCCCGCGAAACCGCTCGTGTAGTTCGTCAAACCGTAGGCCAGCGCAGGCAGAACCAGCGTCGGCACCGACAGGGCTTCGAGCTTCTGCTCCGCTCTCCGCGCCATCGCAACCGCGATCGTCACATCCGTGTCGAGCGGCAGATGCGGACCGTGCGGCTCCGTGCTGCCGATGGGTAGTAGCGCGATCGTCCGCGGTCCGAACAGCGCTTGCGCTTCGGGCCACGTGCATTGGGCGAGGTCGGTCATGGGCACTCCACGTGGAATCTGAACACGCAGCCCCTGCGGATGCACGCGTTCGTCAGTTGTGATCGTGCGCCAGCACCTCCGCGCGGGTAGCAGGGCGCCGCGCGGAATCGTAGAGCGCGGGGTAACTCGCGGTCACCCACTCGCGCAGTCCCTGCCCGTGCGCCGTGCGCTCGTACAGGTCGAAGAAATCGTTCATCGCGTGCGCCTGACCGAAGGAGAAGTGGCCGGTCCAGATCGAGAGGTCCGAGGCGCGCGCCTCGGCGAGCGACTTGTCGCCGTAGAGCATGAGCCAGATGACGGCCGCGAAGCCGGTCCGGTCCGCGCCGTCCTCGCAGTGGATCAGCATCGGGTAAGGACCTCGATCGAACCGCTCGATGAGCGCGACGACGGAATCCGGGGGCGGTAGTTTGCACGGACTGAATGGGATGTTCGCGTGCGCGATCCCGATCGTGCGCAGATGATCCTTTTCAGCAGCGAACTCGGGTGCGGGAGGGTCGTCCTTGCGCAAGCTCAAGACACACGCGATGCGGTCTTGCGCAAGCAGCGCATCCAAGTCCGGCTGGGAGAGTTGCGCGCTGCGGTACAGCTTCCCCGCCATCACCGTATGGGTGTTGTTCCCGAGGACCCCGGTCGCAGCGTACGCGCAGAAGGCGCCCACCAGCACCACAACGAACAGCGCACCAGCCGTCGCGGTGCGTCGGCCGAATCGCCGAGAGGACCAGGGTGTGCGAACCCGAGGGGGCATGACTGCGCCGAGATTGTAGTGCGATCCCGCGCCGCCACGACTACGCACCTGTGAGCAGGAACGGGTGAACTTGCGCCTGGAATTTCGCCTGGCAGGGCTTCAGCGGCCGCGATTCTCGATCTCTTGACGCAGGATCTTCCGGGCGACCTTGCCGCGATCGTTCTTCGGCAACGACTCGCGCCATTCGAACCAGCGCGGATATTTGTAGGGCGCGAGCTTCTTCTTGACGTGGGCCTTCAAGTCCGCGGCGATGGCGTCGTCGCCTTGCAGCCGGTCCTTCAAGACGACGAAAGCGAGAGGCTTCACGAGTTTTTCGTCGTCCTCGCAACCTATGACGCACACTTCCGCGACGGACGGATGCTCGAGCAGCACGTTCTCGATCTCGAGCGGCGACACCCAGATGCCGGAGACCTTCAACAGGTCGTCGTCGCGGCCCTCGTAGTAGTAGTAGCCCTGCGCATCGCGCCTGAAGATGTCCGCCGTCGTGCACCACTCGCCTTGGAAGGTCTCGCGCGACTTCGCCTTGTCGGCCCAGTAACACAAGGCCGTCGAGCCGCCGCGGATGCGCAGGCGACCGGGTTCGCCGTCCTTCACGACGCGGCCTTCGGGGTCGACGATCTGCGCTTCGTAACCGGGCACGATCTTGCCCAGGCTGCCGAGCTTCACGTCGCCGGGATAGTTCGAGATGTAGATGTGGAACATCTCGGCCGAACCGATGCCGTCGAGGATTTCGACGCCGGTGCGCGCCTTCCACTCTTCGTAGAGCTTCGCGGGCAGCGCTTCGCCGGCCGACAGGCACACGCGCAGGCTCGCGAGGTCCGCGGAGTCGATGCGCGGTGAGCGCAACATGTTGTTGATCATCGTCGGCACGTGCGTCAGGAACGTCGGCTTGAAGCGCTCGATCTGATCGAACAACTCGTCCGCCGTCGCACGCCCCGGAAACAGCACGACGCTCGCGCCTACGCGAAACGGAAACATCAGATTCGTGCCGGTCGCGTAGCCGAAGAAGAGCTTCGGCACGGAGAGGCACACGTCCGACTCGCGGTAGCCCGCGACTTGCAGCGCGTAGGTCTCGGTGTTGTAGGCGAAATCGGCGTGCGTGTGGACACACGCCTTGGGCTTGCCGGTCGAGCCTGAGGTGAAGAGCCAACCAGCCAGGTCGTCGGGCCCCGTCGGCTCCATCTCGGCCGCCGGAGAGTCGGGTTTCTCGGCGGAAAGCGCGCTTTCGTAGGCCGTGAACCCGCCCGCGTCGGGGCCGACGACGAGCAGCGTCTTGCACCAGCGCGACGCGCGCACGGCGGGACCGATCTCGGGCAGGACGTCAGTGTGCGTGACGACGATGCGTGCTTTCGTGTACTCGAGGTAGTCGTCGAAAGCCTCGCGCTTCGACAACGGATTCACCATCGCGAACACACAGCCCGCGCGCAGTGTTCCGAACCACGTCTCCGCGAATTCAACACCGTCCGGCAGCACGATCAACACGCGCTCTTCGGGCCGCGCACCCGCACGGCGCAGTGCAGCCGCGACGAGACGTGCGCGGCTACTCAAGTCGCCGAACGTGCGCGCCTCGTCGCCACAACGCAGCGCGACCTTCTGTGTCCGCCCCTCGCGCAAGTTGCGATCGAGGAAGTAGTCGCACAGATTGAAGCGTTCCGGAAGCGGTGCGACGACGGAGTAGATGTCCATGGCAGTCAGCCGCGCGCAGCCAACAGTTTCTGGACGTAGGCGTGAACGCCGTCCTCCAGGGAAGTGAACGGGTGCATGTAGCCGGCTCGGCGCAGCTTCTTCATGTCGGCTTGCGTGAAGTACTGGTAGCGCTCGCGCAGCTCGAGCGGCGTGTCGAAGTACTCGATGTCCGGCTCCCTGCCCAACGCGCGAAACGTCGCCTTGGCGAGGTCCTCGAACGTGCGTGCTTCACCCGTACCCAGGTTGTAGATGCCGCGCCGCAGCGGCTTGTCGAGCGCGAAAAACAGCACATCGACGACATCCCGCACGTAGATGAAATCGCGCGCCTGGTGCCCGTGCTCGATGCCTTCGCGGTGGCTCTTGAACAGGCGCACGCGCCCCTTCTCGAGGATCTGGTCGAAGGCGGCGACCACGACACTCGCCATCTTGCGTTTGTGGCGTTCGCCGAAGCCGTAGACGTTGAAGAATTTGAAGCCGCTCCATGTCGGAGGCGTGCGACCGGCCTTCTCCTCCTCCAAGACCCACAGGTCGAACTGCAGCTTCGAATCACCGTAGGGATTGAGCGGCACGAGCGCGTGCATCTTGGATTCGTCGTCGACGTAGCCTTTCTCGCCCTCGCCGTACGTCGCGGCGCTGCTGGCGTAGACGAACGGGATCGCGTGTTTCGTCGCGAACGTCCACAGCGCCTGGCTGTATTCGAGGTTGACGCGCTTCAAATACTCGACGTCGTACTCGGTCGTGTCCGTGCAAGCACCCAGGTGAATGATCGCACGCATCGGCAGCGGCGCACGCGCGAGTTGATCCAGCAAGAGTTCGCGGTCGACGATCGTCCCGAAATCGATGCCTGCGTGCTCGGTGCGCTCGCGGAAGTACTGCGGAGCATCGACCGAAATCACGGGGATCTCACTCTGGTTGCAGCGCGCGACGAAACGCGCACCGACGAACCCGGCGGCGCCCGTTACCAGCAGCGGTGAGCTTGCGTTCGTATCCACCACGAGGCCTCAGAGTTCGAGTCCGGCGAGCTTCTTCGCAAAGGTCTCGGCATCGCCGTAGCGTTCCTTGCGATCGGCCATCAGGCCGCCCAGGATCACGGCTTCGAGCGCGCTCGGCACGTTGCTCTTCGGCGCGCGCGCCTTCATCCCCGGCGGGCGCTTTTCGAGCTTGGCCTGGAACACTTCGAGGAAGCTCTTGCCCTTCCACGGAAGCGTCCCGCATGCAGCTTCGTATAGGACGGTCGCGATGTTGTAGATATCCGATTGCACGTCGGGCGACTCGCCGCCGAACTGTTCGACCGGCGCATAGAAGGGCGTGCCGATCAAAGCCGTCTTGTCGCCCAGATGCTTGGCCGACCACAGCGCCGGCGTGATCCCCCCGTCGACGAGCGTCACGCGCAGCTTTTTCTTCTCTTCGATGTGAATCGTGTGCGGCTTGATGTCGCCGTGCACGAGTTTCTGGGCGTGAATCGCCTGAATGCCGTCGATCAGTTGCTTGCCGATCTCGACCACCTGCGCAGGCTCGACTTGACGCCCGTCCTTGAGCCACTCGCGCAAAGAAACGCCGGGTGGCAGCTCTGTCACGAACAGGATCGTGCCGTCGGCGAGCGTCTCGACTTCATGCGTCGCGAGCACATGCTTGGATTCGACGGACTGCCAACGCTTCATCACCGCGGCGAAGTCGTTCGACTGCCCCTTGCCCTCGAAGAGAGCGCTCGGAAACACCTGGACCTCGAACGAGTCCTTGCCGTCGAGCGTCGTGACTTCGAACGTGGTGGACATGCCGCCCATGCGGAGCGTCCTGACGATCTTGTAGCGATCGATCAGGATTTTCCCGGGCGCGAGATCGAACAGAGAGAGAGCTTTGGCAGTCATGCGGATGGTCCTGGTTGCACAGAGGCTACCGGTCCGTCGGAGTGGTGTCGAACGTCCGCACTCAATATGAGGTCTTGGCAGAGACGAATTCGCGCCATTGCCTGCGCTTGCGCAGCTCAGCGAGCGCCTCCACGAATTCGTCGAGTTCGTCCTCCAGCGTGTAGTAGTGCGGGCTGACTCGGATCCCCGCGCCGGGCCGATGATCAACGAGAATGCCGCGCGCTTCGAGCGCCTTCACGAACGCGGGCCCGTTCTCGCCTTCGTTCAAGCCGACTGTCAGCGTGCCGCCGCGCTGCTCGCTGCGTTCGGGACTGTTGATCTGAAAGCCCGCGGAGAGGAGTTGCAGGCGCAATCGTTCCGTCAGCTTCGTCGACCAGTTGCGAATGTTCGTCACACCGCACTCGATCGCCAATTCGTAGCCCGCCGTAGCCGCCATGAAGCTCGACACGGCCGGCGAACCGGCCAACATCCGCCGGATGTCGGGTGCGTAGCGCTGGGGCCCGGTTTCGAACGCGAACGGCGCTGCATGCGCGGCCCAACCGGTCATGCGCGGCGCGAGCTTCGGCAACAGATCGGGCCGCACGTAGAGGTAGCCGGCGCCTGGACCGCCGCACAACCACTTCACGGAACCGCCGCACACCATGTCGAGGCCAAGCGCTTGTACATCCACAGGCACGGTCCCGAGCGCCTGATAGGTGTCGAGCAGGACGAGTGCGCCGACTTCCTTCGCGCGCGCCTGGATCGCCCGAGCATCCTGGATGAAGTGGCTCTTGTAGGTGACGTGACTGATCGGAACGATCGCGGTCTCTTCGTCGATGGCCTCGAGCAGACGCTCGGTATCGACGTGAACGCCGTCCGTGGGCACGCATTCGATGCGCGCACCAAATTGCTTGCAGCCTTCCCACACGTACATGTTCGTCGGAAAATTCTGGTCGGTGTAGACGACCTTGTTGCGCTTACCGGAGAAGTCCAGACACGACGCGACCAGCGACTGGATGACGGACACGTTCTGGTGCATCACCACCGAGTCCTTGGGTGCGTTCAACAGCTTCGCCAGCACGTTGCCGACGGTCACCGGCGCATCCCACCAGCCCTCGCCCCACGCGCGAACGCCGCGCGTCGCCCACTGATCGGCGAACTCGCGCAGCTTGTCGTTCACGCGCCGCGGCATCGCGCCGAGGCTGTGATTCACGAGGTAGGTCGTGCTCGCGAGGATCGGGAACTCGCTGCGCCAGCGTTCGGGATCGTGAGCGTGCTGCATGGTCGTCGGTCTTTCAGTTGATGATTTCGATACCGAGCGATCCAGGCTCGGGCATGACGAGCCCCAGTGACTTGACGAACGGCTTCACCTCGTCCTGGAACCGACGGACCATGTCTTCGACCGGGCGCGTGCGCAGGCGCAACTCGACTGCGCGCTTGTCCCCCGCCGAACCGGGCCTGCCGAAGGCGACGATCGCGATCGCGAGCCAGCGGTTCACGAACTGCTGCGCGGTCGGACGATTGCCGGGCTCGGCGCAGAAGCGCGCCATGTACTCTTCGAGTCGCCGCGTGCCCGGTCGCGGGTCATCTTGCAGCGCACGTGCGATCGTCGCCATCTCGGAAGAGCGACTGTCGAGGTAGCTCTCGAGCACGAGACGCTCGGTTCGATCGACGAGCGCGAGGCACGTGCCCAGTTCGAGCTTCGAATACGGGTAGGGCAGGCGTTCCATCAGATCGCGCACGGCGAAAATCAGATCCGAACCGCCGAGTCTGGTGTAGAGCGCGTCGATCGCCGCCAGGCCATTGAGCGCGGATTCGATGTCGCTGGTCAGAGAGATCTTCTCTTCGACTTCGGTCAGGTACTTGAGGCCGTGACCGCGGATGTTGACCGCCATCAACTGTCGGTACGCAGTGCGCTCGACGATGCGGCGCAACAGACCCTTGGACTCCTCGTCCAACGGCTTCGACGCTGTCGTGCCGCTCAAAGTGGCCCCTCGATTCCGGTGAGCTGGTCGTCGGGAATCACGAGGCGCGCGACAGGTTTTCCGTTCACGATATGGGACTCGATGATTTCAGGCACGTCAGCGGCGGTCACGCGTCCGTACCAGACGGCTTCAGGGTAGACGACGACGGTGCAGCCCAGTTCGCATTGATCCAGGCACTGCGCCTTGTTGGGCCGCACGATGCGCTTGAATCCACGCTCGAACAAGCCCTTCTTGAACGCTTCGGCGACGGCGTGGCCGCCCTTCGAAGCGCAGTCGCCGCGCGGATGCCCGGGACCGCGGTCGTTGACGCAGACGAAGACATGTCGTTGAAATCTGGCCATGCGCGCGCAGTGTACGCAGAGGCGCTGCGCTAGTGCACAGTTACGACCGATTTGAGCGCGACGGTACGGAGTCAGGCTCCACTGCGCCGTTCTCGCCGCCGTACTGCATCCCAAGACTGCGCTGCCGTGCCTGGATCCAAACCTCGCGCTGCGCTGCTGCGGTGCCTGTTCGAGTTTGACCGTACGGAGCCTGGCTCGTGGTGTGCAAACTCG
>JAEUIA010000066.1 GCA_016795245.1 Planctomycetota bacterium
GTTGCGCAGCGGGATGTCGCGCCTCGTGCAGCGCACGTGGGCACAGACGAAAGAGCGAGCGTGGCTCGTGCGGCACGGATGGATCTGGCTCGCGTACCGCAACTACATCCGCGGGATCACGAACAAGTGTCGGCGGATCACCTCAGCACAGGCTTTGGGTGTCGTCGCGCGCCAGTTCACGAAAAGGAACTTCTTCGAGTGGCGCCTGAAACTCAGGCCGTAAACGGACAGCGAAAGGGGCCAGTTTGCGCCTGTCGCTTGGGTTCAGGCCGTCATCGCAAACTGCCTCCTCATCAACCTCCACGCCCCCAACACCAACGCCCCCGCAATAATCACAATCAAAACCAACTGCGCCCTCTCCACCTCGACAAACCTCATCGCCGAAAACCCCTCCACCTTCTTCCATACCGGCCCCGCCCCATCCGCGATCAAGCTCCGCAAGTAATACTGCACAGTCAGCGCCTGATTCTGTCCCGGTAAGTTCGCCAAAAACCCCTCAACAGCAAACGCATACCCGATTCCAACCAGCATCGCGTGCCTGAAGAACGCGCCCAGCACCGAAAACAGCGCCGAATAGGCCGCAGCCCCCCACAACGCCGCTTCGTACATGGATCGCGCAAACTGCGCGTCGATCTCTCCGCCCCGTCCGCGCGCACGCTCACAAGCCAGCAACAAGAAGAAAACTCCCGAGGCGATCACGATCACAAGCCACGCAAAGGTCGAAATCCAGCGACCGAACAGAAGCGACGCGCGCGGAATCGGTCGGGTGAACAGGTAGGTGATGGTCCTGTCTTCGACCTCCTCAGAAATTACGGCCGAGCCGGCGATCAAAGTCACGAGCGGCAAGACAATCTGCAAGAACATCATCCACCCCAGGTTCGCGGCTAGAACGTCGGGGTTGGTGTGGACGCGGAAGCCGGTCGTCACGAGGGCGAACAAGGCCGGGAGATGGGTCAGGGCGATGCACAGGAGCAAGCGCCGACTGAAGAGCGTGCGCGTGAAGTGTGCGCGTGCGATCAGCCAGGAGGCAGCGGCCAAGGATCTCATGCCGAAGTTTCCACCAGGTAGTCGAAGATCGCCTCCAAACCCGCATCGAGCGTCTCGTAACTTTGAATGCCGGCCTTCTCCTCCGCGGCGACGCGCGGGAGATCGGACTCAAGGCGGGGGAGATCGGTTGTCTCCAGAAACAACCGGTCCTCGGACTCCAGCCGTACGCCGGAGACGCCGGGGACGCCGAGCAGGGCGCGACCCAGGCGACGGGGTTCGCGTGCTCGGATGACGACACGTCGCGGATGCGCGGACAGCAGCCCACGCACCTCGCGGATCCCGCCTTGAGCGAGGAGTCGTCCGCGGTGAAGCAGCACGATGTCCTGAGTGAGTGCTTCGACTTCGTGGAGCACATGACTGGACAGCACGATAGATACCCCCTGAGCGATCAACTCGTGGAACAACTTCAAGGTGTCCAAACGCGCGATCGGATCGAGGCCGGTGAGCGGCTCGTCGAGCACGACCAGTTCCGGATCATGAGCGATCGCCTGGGCGATCTTGACGCGCTGGCGCATGCCCTTCGAGTATCCGCGCGTCTTCCGGTCGCGCGCGCTGCTGAGATCTACGCGTGCGAGCGCGCGTTCGGCGCGTGCGCGCGCATCGGCGAGGCTGAAGCCCGAGAGGCGCACCAGGAATGTGACGAATTCGAGCCCGGTCATCTCGCCGTACATCGCATCCTGCTGGGGGCAGAAACCCAAGCGTGCAAACAGGTGACGATTGGCGAAGGGATCCTCACCCAGGACACGAATCGAGCCGCGCGAGGGCCGCAGTTCGCCGACGAGCAGCTTCAAGAAGGTCGACTTGCCGGCGCCGTTCGGACCGAGCAACCCGACCACTCCCGGACCGATCGTGAGGCTGACATCCGAGACGCCGACGACATCGCCGTAGAAGCGACCCAGGTCGCGCGCTTCGACGAGAACGCTCACGAGACGACATCCATGCGCTTCACCCGCCACCACGTCACGGCCCACGACAAAAGGATCGCACTCGTTACCGAAATCCACGCCAGATCCAGATCCATGCCGGCGCGTCGGCGCTTGAGGTCGAACAGGAACACGGCGATGCGGTCCGCGGCCATGAACGGGCTCAGCGCGCGGAAGTCAGGATCGCGTTGGAGAAAACCCAGGATGTTCCCGGTCGCGGTCACGAGCATGAAGGCGGCAAACACGCCGATCAGAGCGAAGATGCGCCGCGATGAGAGGCTCGACGCGCACAACACGATCGATGAACCGAGCACGGTCCACAACAGCCCGAACCCGAAGGTCGCGAGCACGACGTCGTACTCGGAACGAATGAACGACCACTCCGGCGACGCAAACGTGGCGATCACACAGATGATCAAGCCCGGCAAGATCGAGCCGAGCGCCCCGAAGAAAGCGACCGTCAGGAATTTGGCCGTCAGGTAATCCAGGCGCGAGAGCGGACGCGCGAAGTACAAGAGGTGCGCTCCCAGCCGGCGATCCTCCGCCAGCAGGCCGGCGCCGTACCACGCGATCAGGAGCATGGAGAAGATGTTCGTGGCCAGGTGGAAGGTCACGATCATCTCGCGCGCCTTGATCAGTTGCTCGGCTCGGCCGGCGAGCAGCGCCGAGCCGATGAGACCAGGCAAGCCGCCGGGCTGACCCAGGGCCGACGGCGGTGCGCCGGCCTGGATGGCGAAACTGGAATAGACGACGAACGCGAAGATGACCGTTCCGATCGCGAGCGGCGCGAACAGCAAGAGCAGCGGCAGGCGCTTCTTGAGGGCGGTCTTGATGCCCGCAGACAGCAGCGGCACGAAGCGCCAGCGCCGCGTGCGCACGTGCCCTTTGAAAGGCCGGTAGACCTCGGTATGGGCGCTGGCCTTCATGGGTTCGCTCTGGAATCGCGTGCGAGAGTCTCCAAGAACGCTTCCTCGAGCGTGGCGCGCACGGGCACGACGTTGCGGATGCGGACGTCGGCCTCCAAGGCGGCCTGAAACACGACATCACAATCCTGGTCAGGCAACTCGATCGTCCAAGTCGAGGCGGCTTGGATGCCCACGCTCAAGCCGCGGCGCTCCAGCTGTTGCGCCAACTGCGCGGCATCACCGTCGAACTCGACCTTGACCGCGTATCCGCTGCTCTTCGTCATGTCCGCGATCGAACCCTGCGACACGACGCGGCCCTTCTGCAGCACGACGACGTCGCGACAACAGCGTTCGACATCGGGCAACAAATGCGAGCACAAGAGCAAGCTCTTCTTTTGCACGTGTCCCAGGTCGTGGACCAGGTCGAGCATGTGTCGGCGGCCCTTGGGGTCCAGCCCGTTCGTGGGCTCGTCCAGCAACAAGATCGGCGGATCGTGCACGAGCGCCTGCGCCAGCTTCAGGCGCTGCTTCATCCCGGTGGAGTAGCCGTCGCAATCGCGGTAACGCGACTCGTCGAGTCCGACATAGTCGAGGACTTCGTGCGCGCGCGTCATCGCGTCGTCGCGCGTCAGACCCGACAGGCGAGCGAGCGTCGTGACCAGCTCGACAGCCGTCGTCTGCGGCAACAGGCAATCGCCTTCAGGCATGTAGCCGATGCTCTGGCGCACCGCGAGCCGCCCGGCGCTCGTGCGCGGATCTTGCCCCGCGATCCGTGCCTCGCCTGAGTCCGGAGCGAGCAGTCCGAGCAGGAGCTTCAGGAGCGTCGTCTTGCCGGCGCCGTTCGGGCCCAGGAGTCCTACAGGTCCAGGCGCCAGATCGATCGTCAGCCCGTCCAGCGCACGCACGCGGCCGTAGCTCTTCACCAGTTCGCGCAGGCTGACGACGGCGTCGGTCATACGAGTGCGCGACTCTACGCTCGCCGGAGCCGCGCGCGAACGAACGTCGAGAACAAATCGGCGGCAAACACGATCACAGCACCCAGCAGCACGAAGAAGACCATCTGGTCGTAGAACTGGCGGCTGCGCGACTCCTGGATCCAATACCCGAGCGAGACGATCCCCAGCATGCCGAGCACCGTGGCCTCCCGGACGCAGGTTTCGAACCTGTAGAAGACGTACAACAGGTAGCGCGAGAGCGAGAGCGGGAACAGGCCGGCCACGACGATCTTGGCGCGCGTGGCGCCCAACTGCCGCAACGCCGACAGGCTGCGCGGTTCCAGGTTCTCGACCGTCTCGGCGCCCAGTTTGCCGAGGATGCCCGCGTTGTGCAGCGCAAGCGCCAGGATCGCGGGCCAGGCACTGGGCCCGAACAGCGCCAGGAACACGTAGGCCCAGATGTACTCGGGGATCGCGCGCAAGAAGATGAGCACGGCGCGCGTCGTCGCGGTGACGAGACGCCACGACAGACCGCGGGCGCCGGCGGTTTCGAGTGATTGGAACGGATCCCGCGTCGCGACGTTGCGCGCAGCGAACAACAAGAGCAGCGACGCGGCCGAAGCGGCCAAAGTCATCGCCAGGATCGACATGGCGAGAGTCGCGAGCGCGCCCTCGAAACCGCGCGCGACGCCCAGGTCCCAGGCCCACTCCACGTGGCGCATCAACGAGAAGGGCTCCGCCCGCAGCTCGAACGGCTGAATCTCAGTTCCCACGAAGCGCTCGAAGTTCTGCGCGCGCCTCGCCGTGAACATCTCGTCGAAGCCGATGTCGCCCGCGCACCAGGCGTAGACGACGAGCAGCGCGAGCGCCGCCAGCGTGAACCGCACGAGCCGACTGCGGGGACGCAACTTCCACAACTGCGGGACTGCCTGCAACGGACGCACGTCCTCGAAGCCGTGGCGCACCGCTCCGGTCTTCATGCCACGAACCTCGCGCGCACGGCACCGCTCCACAATTCGACGACGATCACCAGCGCCATGAGCGCGTACAGATACGTCCAGACTTCGTGGTAGTGCAGGTTCTCGAAGGCCTGAGCGAGCCCGTACCCCAGCGTCGGAAAGCCGAAGAAGCCCAGGACCGCCGAGCTGCGGATCGCGCATTCGAACCGGTAGAACGCGTAAGCGCACATGTCCGGCAGTGCGCGCGGCAACAGCCCGAACGCGAAAACCGTGATCGGCGACGAACCGATCTGCCGCAGCGCCAGGCCCGAATCGCGCGGCGCTTCGTCGATCATCTCGCTGAAGATCTTGGCCAGCGTTCCAGCGTAGGGGATCGCGATCGCGATCACGGCCCCGAAGGTGTTGAGTCCGAACGCCGCCAGGAACAGCACGGCCCACAAGAGTTCATGGACCGAGCGCATGAACGTGATCAATCCGCGCGTGCACAGCCACACGAACGGCCAGATCGTGCGCGCCAGGAAGCGACCGGTGCGCGATGCGCCGCCGATGTGCTCGCCACGCCACCAGGCGCTCGAAGCGAAGAAGCCCAACACGATGCCGAGGACGAGTGCGAGGCTCATGCCGGCCGTGGCGAACACGACGGTGCGGCGTGCGTACTCGAGAACGGTGACGAGGATCGGACGCGTGCCGGGCGGAACCTCGCTCTCGTATTCGAAGGCCGGCTGCAAGGCACCCGCGAAGAAGCGCTTCGCCACTTCGATGCCGCCCGCGTGCGGGATCAGTGCGCGCGGCGTGAGGTCGAGCAGGAACCAGGCCGCGATCGAAGCCGCCGTCAACAGCAGGATCGCTGTGCCGCGCGGCCCGATCCACGCCGGTCGGGCGAGCAGGGGGAGTTCAGCGCTCGATTTCACGGGCTGTCTCGACGCGTTCGAGGCCTGCGAGGGCGTACAGGTCCGTCAGTGCGCCGGCCTCCACGTCCTGCGTGCGTTCGTCGAACACGATCCGTCCGGCACGCAGCCCGACGAGCCGCGGGAAGAACTCGCGCGCCAGCGCGATGTCATGGATGCTGACGACGAGCGTCAGGCCGCGCTCGCGCGAGAGCTCGCACAAAAGCGCCACCGTATCGCGCGCGCGCGCCGGGTCGACGGACGAGACGGGCTCGTCCGCGAGCAACGCGCTGGGATCCTGGAACAACGCCCGTGCGATCGCGACGCGCTGGCGTTCACCGCCCGACAGCCGATCCGTGCGCTGGAACAGTTTGTCGCCGATACCGACGCGCGTCAGGATGCGCGCGGCGCGCTCGAGATCCGTGCGACGCGGCCACAACATGGCGCGCGCGGAGCCGAAGAACGACGCTCTCCCGAGCGCACCGGCGATCACATTCTGGCTGACGCGCAGATTCGGGACCAGCGACGGATCCTGGTGCACGAACCCGATCCGCGCACGCACGGCGCGCAGTTCCACGGGCGACAGCTGTGCGAGGTTCTTGTAGTCGACGCACACACTGCCCGCGCTGGGCGTGAGCGAGGCGTTCAGAAGTCGCAGCAGCGTCGTCTTGCCCGCTCCGCTGGGGCCGACCAAGGCCACGGATTCGCCCGGGTCGACGACGAGGCTCGCCTCCAGAAGCGCCGCGCGAGCATCGTAGCGGACGCTCGCGGAGTGCAATTCGAAGGCGGCCGAGCCGGCGACGACTCGGGTCCAGGCGTCGGGATCAGCGCAGGAGACCGAGGTCGAGGGCTGTTTTCTTGAGAGCGTCAAAGTCCTCGTTCTTGCAGACGATCAAGCCGCCTTCGTCGCGGTCGAGCGCAGCCAGGTACTTCAGGTCGTCGCCGCGCATCGCCACCAGGACATTCTGCAGTCTATCCGTGAAACCGGCGCCGAAGGTCTCTTCGAGCACCGGGTGCGCCGTGAACTGGTAATCGTAGTAGGCCGGCGTCTCCCAGACGACCACGACCACGTCCGGGTCGATCTTGCCTTCCTTGGCGCGCTTGTCGTACACGGTGTAGTCGACGACGCCGGTCTCGAAAGTGCCCGCCGCGACGAGTTCGAGGGTCTGATCGTGGCTCTTCGAGAACCCCGGCTCGGATCCGAAGAATTCCTTGGGCGACAGCTTCGTGGCCTGGCGGATGAAGTGCTCGGGCATCAACCGGCCCGACGTCGACTGCTGCGAGCCGAACGTGAAGGTCTTGCCCTTGAAACTCATCGGGAAGTCGATGTCCGGTTTGAGGCCCAGACTCTGGTTCGCGATGAAGTAGCTCTTGAAGGCCTTGTCGCGCAGACCGCAGGCGATCGCGCGCGCATTCGGCACCGCGGCGCGCGCCTGCACGCCGGTGAAGCCGCCGAACCAGCACAGTTGCAGGTCGCCGTTCTTGAAGCTGTCGACGGCCGCGTTGTAATCGACCGAGGGCACGTACTCGACCGTCACCTTGAGCTTCTCGGACAGGTACTTTGCGAGCGGGGCGTAACGCTCCGCCAACTCGGTCGTGTTCTGATTGGGGATGCCGCTGAAACGCAGCACCTTGGGGCCAGCGTCCGCTCGGAGTTTGGCGGCGGCCTTGGCGGCTTCCTCATCGATCTGCCTGGTCGCCTCCATCATTTTCTGATCGACGACGATCGGCTTCGGGGCGCTCTCGCTGGAGGCCGCGATGGGCGCCGGATCCTTGCCGCAGGCGCTGAGCGTGACGAGGCCCAAGAGAGTGGCGAAGAACGGATAGGAGCTGAACTTCACGGCATTCCTTTCAAGTTGAGCGGGCGCGCGAACAGGACGCGCCGGAGCTCGAGGGGTCGGGATCGGGGTTCGAATGCGCGCGTCATGGTAGCAGCCGCGCGACCCACGAACATCAATACCCCCGTGGTGTCGGGCGCCCGCTGCACTACACTGGCCCCGCTGCGGCGCCGTCGATCCGAAGAGAGGCGCGACGCGACGCAGGACGAGGGCCGCCCGACATACGAGGTACGAGACGATGACGCGACCGAACGATCTAGAACCTGGTGATGACGAAGCCCGTGCGCTGACGCGACGGCGGTTCCTGCAAGGTGCCGGCGAAGTTGCGGCCGGAGGCGTGCTCGCCGGCGGCCTCGTCGGGCGCTCGACGGCGCACGCCGCCGGCGCTGCGGCCGGCTTCGAAGACGTCGAGACGCTGTCGGGCGAAGTCGACATCGAACTCATGGTGAACGGCGCGAAGCAGAAGGTGCACGTCGAACCGCGCACCACGTTGCTCAACGCGTTGCGCAATCACTGCTCGCCGACCCTGACCGGCACGAAGCTCGTGTGCGATCGCGGCAACTGCGGTGCGTGCACGGTCCTCGTCGACGGTTCACAGCGCTACGCGTGTCTGCAACTCGCTGTCGACCTGCGCGGCAAGGAGATCCGCACCGTCGAGGGGCTCGCGACGGGGGAGGAACTGAGTCCGCTCCAGGACGAATTCTGCAAGCACGACGCTTTGATGTGCGGCTTCTGCACGCCGGGCTTCTTGATGTCGATCACGGCCGCGCTCGAAAAGAATCCGAGCGCCGACCTGGCGGAGATCAAGTCCGCATGCGCCGGCAACGTGTGTCGCTGCGGCACCTACCCGCACATCTTCGAAGCCGCACTGGCCGCCGGCCTGCGCACGAAAGGTCGCTGACATGGCACAGGACGAAAAGGACCCGGTCGCGACCTGGCCCGCGCGCGAGAACTTGAAAGTGCTGAACCACGATCTCGTGCGCGTCGATGCGCGCGCCAAGGTCACGGGTGCGGCGCGCTACACGCACGACGTGCGCGTCCCCGGCATGGCCTACGCACGCCTCTTGCTGGCGCCGCTGCCGGCCTTGAAGATCAAGAAGCTCGACCTCGCACCCGCGCTGAAGATCCCGGGCGTCCTGGGCGCGGTCGCGCTCGAAACGGATCGCACGCGCTGGCTGGGTGAGCCGATCGCGGCTGTCGCCGCCACGACTCCGGAGCGCGCCGAAGACGGACTGCGCGCGATTCTCTTGGAGTACGAACGCGAGCCGTGGGCGATCGACGAAGCGCAGGCGACCGCGCCGAATGCGCCCAAGGTGCGCTCCAACGCGCCCAAGGTCTCGACCGACGGCGACCAGGCCTCGGCCGAGCGCGCGTGCGAGGGTGCCGCGGCCGTGATCGAAGCGACGTACACCGTGCCCGTGCAACATCACGTGTGTCTGGAAACGCACGGCGTCGTCGTCGACTACAAGGGCGGCGACGAGGCGACGGTGTGGTGCTCGACGCAGTCGACCTTCGGCTTCACGCCCGACGCAGCCAAGGAACTGGGACTGAAGGCGAGCCGCGTCACGGGACTGGTCGAGTACATGGGCGGCGGTTTCGGCGCCAAGTTCGGCCTCGGTTTGGAAGGCCAGGCCGCGTGCAAGCTCTCGAAGGAGATCAAGCGCCCTGTGCACTTGATGATGACGCGCCGCGACGAGTTCCTGGCGGCCGGCAATCGCACCGGCGGCAAGATGCGGATCAAGCTGGCGGCGTCCCAAGACGGCACGCTCGTCGGCATGGTCGCCGACCGACGGCGCTTCGGCGGCATCGGCAACGGCTCGATGGCGAAGTTTCCGTACATCTACGCGGTCGAGAACGCGTACAGCGAAACGCTCTCGGTCCCGATGAACCTGGATTCCAACCGCGCGATGCGCGCGCCCGGGCATCCGCAGGCCGGATTCGGGATGGAGTCCGCGCTCGACGAACTGGCGTACAAGCTCGGCGTCGATCCGCTGGAGATGCGCAAGCGCAATTTGAAGGACAAGGTCTACCATCGGCAACTCGAGCGCGTCGCGCGCGAGATCGGCTGGTACGAACATCCGCACCGCGACAAGCCCGGCGATCCCAAAGCGGAAAAATGCATCGGCATCGGCTTCGGCGTGGCCGTCTGGGGCGGCGGCGGGGGCGGCGGAACGGAATGCGAGGTGCGGATCGAGCGCGACGGCAGCGTCAGCGCCGCGGTCGGCACGCAGGATCTGGGCACCGGTTCGCGCACGTACGTGGCGGCCATCACAGCCGAAGAACTCGGTCTGCGGCTCGAAGACGTCACCGCGCACATCGGCAGCACGCGCCTTCCGAGCGCGACCGGTTCCGGCGGCAGCACGACCACCGGTTCGCTCGCGCCGGCGGTCAAGGTCGCGGCCTTCAACGCCGCGCGCGCGTTCGCGGCCCGGCTCGCACCGGTCTTCGGCGTCGACGCCGCGCGCGTGCAATTCGCGGGCGGCGAAGTCCGCGACACGCAAGGCGCGAAGCCCGCGCTTTCCTGGAAGCAGGCCTGCGCGATGTTGCCGGCCGAGGGCCTGAGCGCCCGCGGCGAATGGACGAAGGACGCGAACAAGCGCCTCGCCGCCTCGGGCATCCACGGCGCCCAGGCGGCGCGCGTCGAAGTCGACACGCAGACCGGCCGCGTGCGCGTGCTCGACATGATCGCGATGCAGGATTGCGGTCTGCCCCTGAACCGCCTGGCGGTCGTGAGCCAGGTCAACGGCGGCATGGTGCAGGCGCTGTCGTACGCGCTGCACGAGGAGCGCAACGTCGATGCCGCGCTGGGCGTGATGCTGAACTCCACGATGGAGGGCTACAAGATCGCCGGCTCGCTCGAGATGCCGCGCATGGTCACGATCATCGACGACGAGGACGAGCGCGGAGTCATCGGAGTCGCAGAAGCCACGTGCATCCCCGGCCACAGCGCGATCGCGAACGCGGTCTTCAACGCTTGCGGAGCGCGCGTGCGCGACCTGCCGCTCACGCCCGACAAGGTCCTCTTCGCACTCGGAAAGGTCGTCTGATGAAAGCCTTCATTCTGTCGAACCCGAAGTCGGTCAAGGATGCGCTCCAACTGCTGGCGGTCGCACGCGACTCCAAGCAGGCGAAAGCCATCCAGCCGTTGGCCGGCGGGCAGGACCTCTTGACCGAGATGAAAGAGCACCTCGCCGAGCCCGATCGACTCGTGAACCTGAAGGGGATCGCCGAGCTCGACTACCTGCGCAACCTGGACGGCAAGGTGCAGATCGGCGCGCTGGCGACGCTCGCGCGGATGGAGAAGAACAACCTCTTGAACGAGCATGCGCGCGTTCTTTTCGAAGCCGCGCATTCGATCGCCAGCCCGCAGATCCGCTCGGTCGGCACGATCGGCGGCAATCTCAACCAGCGTCCACGCTGTCTCTACTACCGACTCGAGGAAGCGAACTGCCTGAAGAAGGGCGGCAAGGAGTGCTTCGCGTACAGCGGCATGAACCGCTACAACGCGATCCTCGGAGGGGGACCTTCGTACATCGTCCACCCCAGCGATCTCGCGCCCGCACTCATCGCGTTGGATGCCACGGTCTTCATCGCCGGACGCACCGGGCCGCGCGAGATGCCGCTCGAGTCGTACTACAAACTGCCTTCGGTCGGCGACGTGCGCACGGAGACGGTGCGCGAGCCCGACGAGTTGCTGCTCTCGGTCTCGTTCCAACTGCCGGCTCCGGGCACGCGCTCCACGTACCTCAAATTCAAGGAGCGCGAGAGCTACGACTTCGCGCTCGCTTCCGTCGCCCTGGTATTGGGATTCGACGGCGACGTGATCCGGCACGCGCGCCTGGTCCTGGGCGGCGTGGCCCCGGTGCCCTGGCGCGTGCGAGCGGCGGAAGCGGCGCTCGTCGGTCAGAAGGCCGACACGCAGACCGCGGAGAAGGCGGCCGAGCTGGCGCTCGCCGGTGCCGTGCCGCTGAGCGGCAACGCGTTCAAGATCCCGCTCACGAAGTCCCTGATCGTGCGCGCCATCCGCTCGCTCGCCTGAGGAAGCCCTGTGCCATGGAGAACTCCGAAACGAAGCGCGACCCCTCGCCCGCGGCCTTGAACGTCAGCCCGTACTGCGTGCACCTGGAGAGCAAGAAACACTTCTTCCTCCAGTCGCCCGCGATGGCGGACGAGGACTACCTCGACGCCAGCCGCCACTGCTGGTGCAAGTTGACGATGCAGGTCCTCGGGCCCGACAAGGAACTCGCGACCCCCGAGGATTGTCGGGCTCCGCGCACCTGTCATCAGGGTCTCGTGTAGATTGGATGCAGACCGGGCGGGAGGGGCGGCGGAGAGCGCCGACCTCGTCCGCCTCACGCTGATCTTCGTTTGCAGACAGGAGTGATCATGATCCTGGCCCCTTTCCTCACGAGCCTGTGCTCGACCGCCCTTCCGCCCGCCGACCTGACGCCTACAGGCCGCTACGTCGAGGCCCGCACCGCCAGCGTGTACGCCGGCGCGTGTCACTTCGGAGGCGAGGTCGTCACCGACGGCCGCGAGGCCTTGCTCGCCTGGCGCTTCGACTCGGGTTCGTACCGCGGCGTCGACCTCAGCGGACTGTCTCTCGCGGTCTTGGTCGCCGACGAAGCGAACCTGGCGCTCGCGAGTTCAGGACGGCGCGCGGTCGTGTACACGCCGGCAGCGGCCACGCCCGAACAACAGGCCGGGCTCGTCGGCTGGGTGCGACAGCAGCACGCGTCGCTCCTCGGTGAGGTGCGCGCGGTCCGTCCGGTCGACCTGCAACTCGAGGTCGGCGCCGAGGCGTTCACGCTGCGCGTGCCGGAAGTCCTCGAACTCCGCGGGGATGCGCTCCCCGACCGCGCCTGCTGCAAGATGCCCTTCGACGTCTGGTACAGCCCGCTCGAGACTCTGCACGACCGCCTCGTCGGTCACGACCAGACCTTCGACGTGCGCGAGCCGCTGCTTGCGTGCAGCTGGTCGCGACCCGGCGAAAACGCCGCGTTCTTCGGCACCTTTGGCGCGCGCTAGAAGCGCCGTCGATCGCAGCGGACCGCGCGCGGCCCGAGCCGGAGTTTCGTACTCCCTCCAGCACGCCACCAACGAAAGCGACCCCGGCTCGAAAAAGCCGGGGTCGCCACCAGAGAGAGCACCAGGACGTGCTCGCGCTGTTCTAGCCGGGGCTGGTATCAGCCACCGGTCTGGTCGCCGAACGGACCGGCCGGGGCGAGCAGGTCACCCTTGACGTTCGTCTGATCGACGAAGTAGGGGATGTCACCCATGCCGAACGTGCCGATGGTCTCGTCGAGCACGGCGATGATCGCCGGGTTCAGGACCTGGGCGGCCGTCGAGGAAGCGGTCGCTCCGCGGATGCGCATCCAACCGGTCTCGACCCCCGCGGCTCCTTGCAGCGCACCCTGACCGCCGTTGGCGGCGAGGAAGGTGTTGTTGAAGAGGTCGTTGATGCCGGTGGCAGGGTTGCCGTGCGGCGCCGTCTTGCTGAGCGGGACCTTGGTCCAGCAACGCCACTGGTACTGCGCCGAGTAGACGTTCTCGTAGTCGTCGTAGACCAGGAAGTTGGCCGTGGCGAGGAACTCGAAGCGGCCCGAGAGGTTGATCAGCACGAGTTCGCTGCGGCGGCCGTTGCCCTGACCGAAGAAGTGCGGGATCAAGATCTCGTTCCAGGCCTTCTCGTACTCGACGCCGTTCAGGTCGCGACCACCGTCACCGTCGACGTCCGTCGGGGTGCCGTCGCCGCCACCGACCGCGGCCTTGAAGCCGATCGGGTTGTACGAGTAGTTGAAGGTCGTGATGCCGTCGAGTTGCATCTGGCTGCCGATCAGCCAGTCCCACTTGATGGCGGCGCCGGTCGCGGCGTCCACGGCGTAGACGTAGAGGAAGCCCTTCGCCGACGTCGAGTTGTGGAAGCCCGCGATGACCGTCACGAGGTCGTTCGGCGTCAGCGGTTCGAAGCGGTCGGTTTCCTGGCACGTCGCGCCGTCGATGTAGACGAAGTGCGCGCGCACGGCCGGAGCCGTCGGGAGACCTTGCGGGCCGTTCTTCGTGTTGGCGACCGAGATCACCGTGAACACGCCGGGGGCGCTGTTGTACTCCGGGAACAGCAGCAGGGACGAGGGGGAGTCGGCGCCGGCGCGCGCGACCGTCGCGAAGCACGCGACCGTGGCCATGGACAAAAGCAGTTTCGAAATCATGTTGAATCCTCGCAGTAGAGGCAGGTTGTTGGCACGGGGAAGGGAGGCGACTCCGACCGCGCGCGAGTACGCGACTCGCAGGGCGATCGGGTGGTCGGGTTGTCACCCCCGCACCGCTGTCAGGCTCGAACGAGCGGCGAGCGGGGCGCGGAGGCGCAGAGCGGAGTGCGCTCGTCGCGACCGCGCAGACGGTCGCAGCGAGAATCACCCTGCGCTTCGAGTTTTCACTTCGTGTGTGCTTTCGATCCAGCGCATTCCAGGAAACTGCGTTTCGAAATCCCTCGATTCCCAGTCGTGGGAAAATCACGGTCCCGTGTCTCGCTCTCGCGCTCGGCTCTAGGCGCGCGAGTGGCGAGGAAGCGCCGAACGGCGGATACTGAAACCCGCGATGGTGGAACGAGATCCCAACGAATGGATGTGGGAGCGCGCGGCCGAATTGCTTGAGCGAGCGGACAAAGCGCAGCGGCGCTTCTTCCATCTGCAGCAGGACGCGCGGCGCGCCTGTTGGGAGCCCCCGATCGATGTGTTCGAGAGCGCGCACGAAATTGCGATCTTGATCGCACTGCCCGGCGTGCGCGCGGAGGACATCGAGATCACGCTCGAGCGCGCGAGCCTCGTGATCGCGGCCCGCCGCACGCTTCCCGAGGCGTTCTCCGCGGCCGAGGTGCGGCGGTTGGAGATCCCCCAGGGCCGTTTCGAGCGCCGCATCCCGCTCGCTCCCGGTTCGTACGAAATCCTCGAGCGGCGCGTCGTCGACGGCTGCCTGTGCCTGCGCCTTGGAAAGGTCCCTTGAAGTGAAACGAGCACGTGAATCCGCGCTGAAGCGCGGCGAAGCGCCGACCCCGGTCGCGCCGGACCTCGCCCCCGAAGGCGCCTCGCCTCCGGCCGTGCCGAAGGCGAGCGAACCGGACACGATCCTGCTGGTCCCGGTCCGCAACATGGTGCTCTTCCCGACCGTCGTGTTGCCGGTCGTCGTCTCGCGTCCGCGCTCGGTCGTCACCGTGCAGGAAGCCGTGCAGAAGCCGCAGCAGATCGGGCTCATCCTGCAGCGCGACGAGAGCGTCGAGGATCCCCAGCGCGCGGATCTGTACGACGTGGGCACGGTCGCGGAGATCGTGCGCTACTTGACGGCGCCCGACGGCAAGCACCACGCGATCTGTCAGGGACAGCAGCGCTTCCGACTGCTCGAGATCCTCGAGCCGCCCGCGGGCGAGCCCGCACGCGGTCTGCGCGCGCGCATCGAACGTCTCGAGGAGAAGGCGGGTGAGACCAAGAAGCTCGAAGCGCGCTTCGTCGCCGTGAAACAGCAGGCGCAGGAAGTGCTGCAACTCTCGCCGGGTGCGCCCGACGATCTCGTCAACGCCGTGGCGAACATCGCCGCCCCGGGGAATCTGTGCGACATGGTCGGGACCTTCCTCGACATCCCGGTCGCGGAGAAACAGGAGTTGTTGGAGACGCTCGACGTCGAGAAGCGACTGGAGAAGGTCGGCGCGAAGCTCGCGCGCCTCGCGCAGGTGCTGCAACTCTCCGAGAAGATCCGCAACGAGACCAAGGGCACGCTCGACAAGGCGCAGCGCGAATACTTCCTGCGCGAGCAACTGCGCCAGATCCAAAAGGAACTCGCCGGCGAGGAAGGCGAAGGCGGGGAACTCGGCACCCTGAAGGCGGCGTTGGACAAAGCCCGTCTGCCGCCCGACGCGCGCAAGGAAGCCGACCGGGAACTCGGACGGCTCGCGCGCATGAACGAAGCGTCGTCCGAGTATTCGACGACGCGCACGTACCTCGACGTGCTGTCGGAACTCCCGTGGGCGGAGACGACCGAGGACAACCTCGACCTCGCGCGTGCGCGGCGCGTGCTCGACGAGGACCACTTCGGCCTGGAGAAAGTCAAACGTCTGATCCTCGAGTACATGGCCGTGCGCAAGCTCAAGCCCGACGGCCGGCGCGCGAACCTGTGCCTGGTCGGGCCGCCGGGCGTGGGCAAGACCTCGCTGGGACAGTCGATCGCGCGCGCGATGGGGCGGCAATTCGTGCGCATTTCGCTGGGCGGTGTGCACGACGAGGCCGAGATCCGCGGACACCGCCGCACCTACGTCGGCGCCATGCCGGGCACGATCATCACGTCGATCAAGAAAGCCGGCAGCGCGAACCCGGTGTTCATGTTGGACGAGATGGACAAGCTCTCGCGCAGCTTCCAAGGCGATCCGTCGGCGGCGCTGCTCGAAGTGCTAGATCCGGAACAGAACAAGCACTTCCGCGACAACTACCTGAGCGTCACCTTCGATCTCTCGCAGGTACTCTTCATCGGCACCGCCAACGTGCTGGAAGACATCCCCTGGCCGCTGCGCGATCGCTTCGAGATCATCGAGCTGCCCGGGTACACGCGCGCCGAGAAGATCGCGATCGCGGAGAAGTACTTGTGGCCGCGCCAACTCGCCGAGGCAGGCTTGTCCTCGCGCACCACACGCCTCGAGAAGCGCGCGCTGCAGCGCATCGTCAGTGCCTACACGCGCGAAGCCGGAGTGCGTGCGCTCGACCGGCAACTGGCCGCGATCGCGCGCTTCGTCGCGGCGCAGACGGTCGACACCAAACCGCAGCGGCGCACGATCCGGGTCAAGGACCTGGACGCGATCCTCGGTCATCCGCGCTTCGAGGACGAAGTCGAGAATCGCACCTCGGTCCCCGGCGTTGCGACCGGACTCGCCTGGACGCCGGTCGGCGGCGGCATCTTGTTCGTGGAAGCGACGAGCATGCCGGGGAAGGGGAAGCTGCTCTTGACCGGTCAATTGGGTGAAGTGATGCGCGAGAGCGCGCAGGCGGCGCTGAGCCTCGTGCGCTCCCGCGCCGAGAAACTCGGCATCGCGCCGGATTTTTTCGAGACGCACGACCTGCACGTGCACTTGCCCTCCGGGGCGATCCCGAAGGACGGTCCCAGCGCGGGGGTCACCTTGTACACGGCGCTCGTGTCGCTCCTCATCGGGAAGACCGTGCGCAGCGACGTGGCGATGACGGGCGAGATCTCGCTGCGCGGGCTCGTGTTGCCGGTCGGCGGCATCAAGGAGAAGGTGCTCGGCGCGCACCAGGCCGGTCTGCGTCACGTGTTGCTCCCCGAGCGCAACCGCATCGATCTGGACGACGTGCCCGAGTCGACCAAGAAGGACATGACCTTCACGCTGCTCGAGACCGTCGACGATGCGACGCGCTTCGCGCTCAGCGCTCCCACACCTGCGCGCTCGCGGCGCAAGTCGGCCGCGAAGCCGAAAGCCAAAGCAGGCGGCAAGCGATCCGGGCCCGCGAAAAAACCGCGACGCACGGGTGGAGGCCGTGCGCCGCGTGATTCCGGAGAGAGACGGAATCGCAATCAGAAGTAGGTCATCGCCAAGCCTTCGCTGGAGGCGAAGCGCGCGCCCGGGGTCAGGTCGAACACGAACCACTGCGCGAAGACGCTGGTCCCGACGAGTGCGGGATTGTTCGGAATCGCCACGGTCGCCGACCCGAAGCCGTTGCCCGGGCCCACCCCCGAGAGCGGTCCGACGCGCACGAGCGCGATGATGTTCGAGAGCCCCACGTGCAGGCTCACGCCCTGGAACGGTGTGCCGAACGGCTCAGGCACGCTCGAGAGCACCAGGATGCCGTCGCGTCCGCCGTTGGCGCGGTCGACGGCCAGCGTGAAGCCGGCGTTGCCGACCGCCGGCGGTTCGGTGGCGACCATGCGCGGGACGAATCCGTTCGTGCCGGGAGATCCGGCGCCGAAGGCCAGCGGAACGCGCGTGGACTCGCTGTAGAGGAGCGGACGGTCGAACGGCGCCTGGCCGGCGAGGATGCGCGGATCCGTCTGCGGGCGCTTCAAGAACGCGACCAGCGCGGCCTTCTGCGCCGGCGTCATGCCGATCGGCGCGATCGCCGGATCCTTGTTGGGCGCGTTGAAATCGCCGCCGCGGTCGTAGAAGTCGACCACCGCTTCGAGCGTCGGCATCGAGCCGTTGTGGAAGTACGGCGCGCGCAGTTCGACGTTGCGCAGCGAGGGCACCTTCATGCGGCCGCGATCTCCGAGTTGTCCGGTCACGGCGAACCGACCCAGGTCGTCGTTCTGCGGGCGCACGCCGATGTAGCGGAACGAATCGTCCGTCAGGCGCGGACCGGGGTGGCACACCGTGCAGCGCCCGATCGTGCCGAAGATCTGCGCGCCTTGTTGTTCTTGGGGTGTCAGCTGCGGCGGGACCTGGTCGACAGGCGCCTGGTTGCTGAACAGCGCGCGCTCGTAGGTCGCGATCGCGAGCGCGATGCGCGACGCGGTGATGTCGGGCGTGCCGAAGGCTTCCTGGAACAACGCCGGGTAGCTGCGGCCGGCGATGTAGTTCGTGAGTTGCGTGCCGACCTGCGGCGAGAGTCGCAGCGGCACGGCCGTCGCGAGGCGCGCGGTGACCTCAGCCCAGTTCGTGCCGACGTGGCCCATCTCGACGTCGGAGAGCGGCGGCTCTACCGACTGGCTCTCGAGCGCGCCGCCGTTCGCGAGCACGACGCCGCCACCCTGCGGATCGGTGAACGTGGGCGTCGCGCGACCGTCCCAGAAGAGCGCCGGGACGTAGGCCGCGTTGATCACGCTCGGCGACTTGCGCCCGGTCACGCCGGGCGAGAGGCCGAAGACGACGTCGGACAGGTACTTGCCCGCCGCGTCCTGGCGCGCGACGCCGGGCGATCCGAAGATGTCGTCGACCGTATTGAAGGTGCCGTCCGGGCCGGGGTGACGCGCGGCAGGATTCGCGACCGAGGTGCGCGGGTCGGAGCCGCCCTGGGCGAAGATGTGGCAGGTGCCGCAGGCGACCGTGCCGCTGGTCGACATCTGCTCGTCCCAGAAGAGCGTCTTGCCGAGGTTCGTCTTGGCCGCGGTCACCGGATTTCCGAGCGGGATCGGCGGCGGCTGGAGCGGCGGGGGCGGAGGCGGCGGCGGACCTTGCGAGATCGCGACCGACGCCAGACCACAGAGAGCGAGGAGGGTGAGTGCCGAGTGTTGCATGCCGTGTTTCATTGCGTGCGGGATTTCAGGGCTGTTCGAGCGTGAGTGGGGTGGACAGACTGCGGACCGACTCTGCGTGAGGCGCGAACCAGGCATCGCGCTCCACGGGCTTGAGAATCGAGGGCAGACCTTGCGCGCTTCTGAAGCGACCTACAAAAAAATCGGCGCCCAGCGCGCTTCAGACCTGCTCAAGGAACAGCCTCGATCCTGGAATCGTAGACTCAGCCCTGCCCCTGGAGATCCCTGTCGCTTTGAACCACAAAATCCTGCTCGTCGAAGACGATGAAAAGCTGGGCTCCCAGATCGTGGACCACCTCACGAAGGCCGGGTTCCAGGTCGCGTGGCTGAAGGACGGCGCCGGGGCCATGGCGGTCGACCCCTCCGGCTACGCCTTGCTGGTCCTGGACATCATGCTCCCGCGCGCGCACGGTCTCGACGTCTTGAAGCGCTGGCGCGAGCGCTCCGACAACCCGGTCCTGGTGCTGTCCGCGAAGAGCGACGCCGCGGTCAAGGTGCGCGCCCTGGAACTCGGCGCCGACGACTACATGACGAAGCCCTTCTGGCCCGAAGAACTGCTCGCGCGCGTTGCGGCGCGTCTGCGGCGGCCGGTTTTGTCGCGCCACAATCGCCTGGACGTCGGGCCGATCTCGATCGACGTGGAAGCGCGTCGCATCGAAGTCGAAGGGCACGCGCTCGAGTTGACGCCGGTCGAGTTCGAGTTGTTGATCTCGCTCGCGCGCCGCGCCGGTGCGGCGGTCACGCGCGCGTGGCTCGTCGAGCACGTGCTCGATCCCGAAAAAGAAGGCAACGAGCGCACGCTGGACGTGCACGTGTCGCGGTTGCGCAAGAAGCTGGGGTCGCACGGCAACCTGCTCGCGACCGTGTGGGGCGTCGGCTACCGCTTGCGCGAAAACGGGAGCGAGAGATGAGACTGCGCACCCGGCTCGCGCTCACGCTCGGAGCGATCGCCGTGCCGCTCGTCGGGAGTGCGGTGTGGTTGCGCAACGATCTGGCGCAGCGCGCGGCGATTCAATCCCTCGTCGAGTACGCGCGCCTGCGGATGACGACCGGCGGCCGGGAAATGTGTGAGTCCGCGCCGATGCAATTCCAGGAACCGCCGCCCGGGCCGCGCGGAGGTGAGCCGCGGCCGCCGCCGTGGATGCGACCGGGCGGGGAAAGCCTCGACCCGCTGGATCCTCCTCCGCCCGAAGACGGGCTCGATCCGCGCGCGGAACGCCGGCGGCGCGAATTCGAACGCCGCGCTCAGGCCGAAGCGAGCGGCGCTCGCAGACCGCCGGCGCGCGTCGAGTTGTGGGCCTACGGGCCCGACTTCCTGTCGGCCAATCCGCGCGCGGAGCCCTTTCCGCCCGAGTTGCGGTCCCGCCTGGAAGCGGGCGCGAACGAGGCCGGACTGGTCCGGGCTTCCGACGATGTGGTGACGACCACCGCGGTCGCGCGGATGAGTTGGAACAGCGGACCGTGCGCGATCGTGCTCGTGCGGCGCTTCGACCCGAATTCATCCGACGCGCTGTGGATCGATGTCCTCGGCGGCGGCGCGCTCGTGTTGCTGCTCGTCGGCGCCGTCGCGCTGGCCGTCGGTCCGATCCTGCGGCGATTGGGTCAACTCGAACAAGGTGTGCGCGCGTCCGCGTCGGGCGGCTACCAACAGGGCGTGCCGCTCACGGGTTCCGACGAGATCACCGATCTCGCCACGGCCTTCAACACGGCCGGCACCGAGGTGCGCCGGCAGATCGAAGCGGTCGAGACGCGCGAGCGCGGCTTGCGCAACTTCGTCGAGAACACCACGCACGACGTGATGCTGCCGCTCACCGTGTTGCAGGGACACCTGACGCGCCTGCGCAACGACCTTTCGAAGGACGTGATGCCCGAGCGCGAGACCGTGCGCGAGGCGCTGGAGGAATCGCACTACCTCGCGTCGCTGGTTCAGAACCTGGGCGCGGCTTCGAAACTCGAGGGCGGCGAGCCGCTCGCGCGGCGCGACCCGTTCGTGTGGAACGCGCTGGTGGACCGTGTCATCTTGCGCCACAAGACGATCGCCGCCGAGAAGGGCGTCGAACTCGACTTCGCCGTGCCCGAAGGCGCAGTGCGCGCGACCGGCGACGTGACGCTGATCGAGCAGGCCGTGTCGAACGTCGTGCACAACGCCGTGCGCTACAACCGCGCGGGCGGTCACGTGGCGGTCGTCCTCGAGGCGCGCGACGAGCGCTTCGTCGTGCGCGTCTTCGACGACGGTCCGGGAGTCGCGCCCGAGGAATTGACGCGCATCCGCGAACGTTCCTACCGCAGTGATCTCGCGCGCGCACGCCATCCCGACGGGCTCGGGCTCGGGCTCGCGATCGCGACCGACGTGTGCGCGCGCCACGGTTTCGATCTGGAGCTGAAGGCCTCCGACGCGGGCGGTCTGGAAGTCGTGTTCCGCGGACCGCTCGCTGTCTGACTCAGACCCAGACGAAGGCCATCCACAGCGCCGCCACGAGCAGCGTGAGCAGCGTGACCGGCACGCCGATGCGCGCGTGCTCGCGCCAGCCGATCTCGATCCCCGCGCGTCCGGCGGCGTCGACCACGATGATGTTGGCGATGCTGCCGACGAGGATGAAGTTGCCGGCCAGCGTGCTCGCGAGCGCGAGGATCGGGCCAGCGAGCGGGTGGGTCGCCGTCGGCAGGAGCAGCATCGTCGCCGGGACGTTGGACACGAGGTTCGAAAGGACCGCGCTGCCGGCGAACAAGGTCCGCGGTTCGCTCGGATCGATGCCTACGTCGCGCAGCGAGGCCAATCCTCGTTCGAGGAGCCCTGAGTCCGCGAGCGCGTGGTTCACGACGAAGAGCCCCATGAAGAGCACCAGCAGTTGTCCGTCGACTTGCGCCAACACTTCGCGCGAGCGGTTGCGGCGTGAGACCAGCAGCAGCCCCGCTCCGGCCAGCGCCGTGATCTCGCGCGGCCAGTCGGTGAAGAGAAACGCCGCCATGACGAGCACGGTGACGAGGCCGGCCTTCCACGCGCCGGCGCGATCGAAGGCCAGAGGTGTCGCGCGCGGCGTGCTCACGGCGAGCGGCGGCGCTGCACCGCGCATGCTGCGCACGCACACCCACCACACGATTCCGAGTCCGATCAGAACCGGCACGGCCGCAAGGGCCGTGTAGCGCGCGAAATCCAGGCCCAGGGCCTGGCCGACGAGGATGTTCTGCGGGTTCCCGATCAAGGTCGCCGCGGAGCCCACGTTGCTCGCGCAGCACAGGGCCAACAGGAGCGGGATCGGCGCAACACCGCGTCGTGTGCTGCTCTCCAAAAGGAGCGGCGCCAGGGCGAGGCACACGACGTCGTTCGTCAACACCGCCGAGAGTGCGCCCGCGACGAGGATCAGGATCGCGAACAGCTTGGGCGTGGACACGTCGAGTTCGGCGATGCCGGTGCTGATGCGCGCGTAGAAACCGCTGACGCGCAGGTTGGCGGAGATCACCATCATCCCGAACAACAGCGCGATGGTCGGCACGTCGATCGCGTTCCAGGCCGCGCGGGGTGTGACGGCGCCCGTGGCCACGAGCGCGATCGCACCGAGCAGCGCGATGCCGGTGCGGTCGAGCGCCAACCCGGGCAGCCCGCCGAGCAGCATGCCCAGGTACACGAGTCCGAAGACGACGAGAACGGTGGTTTCCAAGAGCGCGGGTTTTGGACTCGAATCGTGGAGCGGCGTCTGGCCTCGTGCGGCGCGGCGGCTATCCTGCCGCACCCGGGTCCGTCCTGCATGCGTGTTCTCTTCCTCACCGACTCCCTTTCGGACCTCGACGGGGTCGGGCGCTACTCGGTCTGCCTGCTGCGCGCTTTGGAAGAGGCACAGCCGGGGATCGAGATCGAAGTGCTGCTCGCGCGCAAGCACCGGCCCACGTCGAGCGACGTGCGGCCGCATTGGAAGGTCTCGGTCGCGCTGCCGCCGGATTATTTCTACTACATGTCGTTCGCGCGCTTTTGGACGAGCTTCGTGGCTTGCGCCTGGCGCGTGCGCGCGCGGGCGCGGCACGCGGATCTGGTGCACGCGATCAAGGACTACCCGCACAACTTCGCGGGCCTGTTCGGAGCGCGCCTCGCCGGTGTGCCCTGCATCGCGACGGCGCACGGGACCTACAGCGTGCAGCCGCTCCTCTCGTCGCGGCACGCGCGCCTCGCGCGCTGGACCTACGCGCGGCTCGCGGCGTTGATCTCGGTCAGTCGCTACACGAAGACGCGCCTCGAGAAGTTGCTCGACGGGCGCGCGCTCGCGCGGGAGAAGGTGCACGTGATCCCGAACGCGGTCGCGTACGAGCACTACCAGACGGCGCGCGCGGTCGGCGAGCGCGCCTGGCACGCGCAGCCCTACACGCTCGCGATCGGCGAGGTGAAAGAGCGCAAAGGGCATCATCTGTCGCTGGCGGCCTTTTGCCGCGTGGCGCCCTCACGTCCGGAGTGGCATCACTACGTGATCGGTCATGCGCTCGGCGATGCGTACGAGCAGCGCCTCCGCGACATGACCGTCGCCGCGGGTGTCGCCGATCGCGTGCATTTCCTGGGCAACATCACCGAAGACTTGAAGATCGACCTCCTGCAGCGCGCGCGCGTCTTCGTGCACACGCCGGTGACGGCGCAGGATGGCGGATTCGAGGGCTTCGGAATCGTGTACCTGGAGGCGGCGGCGTGCGGCGTGCCTGCGATCGGCACGTTGGACAGTGGTGCGGAGGACGCGGTCGTCGACGGCAGCACGGGCTACCTCGTCGCGCAAGAGGTCGAGGCCGTGACCACGGCACTCACGCGGCTGATCGATGAGCCTGCGCTCTGCAAGCGCATGGGGGAAGCGGGTCGCGCACACGCCCGCACCAGTTCCTGGCGCGACAACGCCGAGCGCGTGCTCGAGATCTACGCGGCGAGCTTGCGCTCGCGCTGAGCGGGCACCGCACGCTCGAACACGCTCCGCTTGGGCGCGTCAGGTCTTCTCTTCGACCGACGGCCGGAAGCGGAACATGGTCTTCTCCAGGCTGCCTTCGAACGCCATCGGCCCGTTCAAGCCCGGGATCAAGATGCGCAGCGGATGGTCGGCGTCGAGTTCACAGCCGAGGCGCTCGAGTTCCGTCAGCGTGGTGCGCAGTTCGCGCTTTTCGATCGCAAGGCGCGCCACCAGCTCGGTGTTGTCGTCGCCGCGCTGGCGCTCGCCCAGCTCCTTCTCCAAGGCGTCGACGGCCCGCATGCGATTCTTGATCTCGCGACCGATCGACACGAGCAGCGGCAGGAGCTTTTCGGCGGCATCTTCGTCGTAGGCTTGCTTTTTCATCGCGGGTCTCCGTTGCGAATCTAGCGGGTCGCTGCCGGCAGGGGCTGGACCATTAGAGCACACCGGCCGATATGATCTTCGGCTGGATCCCCGACTTCGGGACCCACAATCTCGTGCGCATCCTCTTTTTGAACGACCTCCACGACCCGCGCATCGGCAGTTCGATCCGCCAGATGTATCAGGAGGGGGAACGGTTGCGCGAGCTGGGTCACGAGACGGCGCTCGTCAGCGCGGTCCAGGACCGGGCGCTCAGCACGCCCACGCAGATCGAAGGCATGGACGTGTTCCGCTTGTGGTCGGACTACAACGTGCGCTTTCGCGGCTGGCGCTCGCTGGACAATCCGTCGGTGCGTGAACCGCTCGCGCGCGTGCTCGCCGAGTGGAAGCCCGACGTCGTGCACAGCCACCTCCTGCACACGCATCTGTCCTACGACGCCTTGCGCGCGGCGCGCGAGAGCGGCGCGGCGGTCGTGTTCACGGCGCACGACGTGATGACCTTCTGCTACCAGAAGCTCACGTGTTTCCACGGCGGCGAAGCGCGCGGCGGGCGCGAGCGCGATTACGAGGCCTACTGGCAGAAGTGCATCCCGTGCCAGCGCCTGCGCTGGAATCCGTGGCGCAACGCCGCGATCCGCAAGCGCTTGAACCGCGACGTGCACCGCTTCACGGTCGTGTCGAACGAGTTGGGCGAGGCTATCCGTCGGAACAAGATCCGCGTCGACCGCACGATCCACAACGCCGTGCGCGAACAGGAGCGCCTGCCTGACGCGCAGGCGGTGGCGGCCTTCCGCACGCGCTTCGGCCTGGAAGACAAGCTCGTGATCGCGATCGCCGGACGCCTGCACGAGCAGAAGGGCGTGCACCAGCTGTTCAAGATGTTGGAGCTCCTGGCGCCGCGTTTTCCGAACCTGCGCCTGATCCTGATGGGCAAGCGCGACTTGTACGAGACGCAGTTCCGCGCACAAGCCGAACAGCTCGGCGTCGCGTCGCGCATCGTCACGACCGGCTGGTTGGACGGCGCCGATCTGCAGTGCGCGTACGCCGCGACCGACGTGTTCGCGACGCCGTCGATCTGCTTCGACACCTTCGGCATGGTGAACCTCGAAGCGATGGAGCATTCGAAACCCGTGGTCGCGACCGAGTTCGGCGGCAGCCGCGAAGTCGTGGTCGACGGCGTGACGGGGTTCGTGCGCAATCCCTTCGACGTGGAAGCTTTTTCCGAGGCCATCGCGCGACTGCTCGCGGACAGTGCGCTGCGCGCGCGCTTCGGCGCCGCCGGGCACGCGCGTCTCTTGGAGCGCTTCACGATCGAGCGTTTGACGGCGGAATTCCTCGACGAATATCAGCGCGCCCTCGCCGCGCGTGCCGCACACGAGGCGACTGTCCGCTGAAGTGCGCCGCTTTCTGCCGATAAGGAGCAGGCGCACGACGGCCGCTGGAGGGCCGTTTCGGTTGCGAGAAGCTCACGTGCAGGGTAGATTTGAACCCGACCCGGCTCCGCCCGATCCGGCTCACGGGGCCTCCTGCCCCGCACTCGCGCTCGCCTCAGCCGCAACGTGACGCACCCGCCCTTGGCCCTCGAAGAATCGAACTGACCGATGCGCAAGACTCTACTCACCTACGTGAAACCCCACGTCCAGGAAGACCCCCTGGCGATGATCCTGGGTATCCCGTACCTCGGCGCAGCTCTGGAAAAAGAACAACTGCCGGTCGAACTGTGCGACGAGCGCATCGTCAACGACCAGTACATGCGCGAGGCGATCGAGCGCAACGACATCATCGGCTTCGACGCGCTGACGCCGAACATCCGCCGCGCGATCGCGTGGGCCAAGTACGCGAAGTCGCGCGGCAAGACGACGATCATGGGCGGGCCGCACGCGTCGGTCGACCAGGGCATCTTTCTGGACTCGGGCCACTTCGACTTCGTGTTGAAGGGCGAGGCGGAAGAGACGCTGCCGCGTTTCGTGAAGGCCTTCGAGGGCGACGACTGGAAGGCTCTGGGCGAAGTGCCCGGGCTCGCGGCCGTGAAGGAGAAGTCGATCATCATCGACAACCCGGCACCGCCGTTGATCAAGAAGCTCGACGAGTTGCCGATGCCGGCGCGGCATCTGTTGCCGATGGAGCGCTACTTCGCGCTCAACCCCGAGCGACTGGCGTACGTGTTCACGACGCGCGGCTGTCCCTTCAAGTGCATCTTCTGCCAGAAGGAGCTGACCGGCCGCGGCTTCCGCGTGCGCTCGACGGAGATGATCGTCGACGAGCTCGAACACATCGTCAAGACCTACAACCCGGGCGTGATCCTCTTCGTCGACGAGATCTTGACCTTGCGCCGCAAGCGCATCCACGAGATGTGCGATGAGATCCTGCGCCGCGGTTTGAAGTTCGAGTGGATCGCGAACACGCGCGCGGATTGCGTCGACTATCCGCTGTTGAAGCACATGCACCGCGCCGGTTGCAGACGCATCTACTACGGCTGGGAGTCGGGCAGTCAACGCATGCTCGATGTGTTGAAGAAGGACCTGACGCCGGAAGTGATCATCGAAGCCGCGCGCATGACGCGCCGTGCGGGGATCTGGGCCAAGGTGTATCTGATCGTCGGTTCGCCGGGTGAAACGCTGCAGGACATCCAAGAGACCGAGAAGGTCTTGAAGCTCGCCGGTCCGGACCTCGTGCGCGTCAGTGTGTTCAATCCGTTGATCGGCACGGAGAGTTGGGACGGGTATCTCGCCAACATCGACTTGACGGATCTCTCTGAGAACTACGTGAGTTCGAACCGCTCAGCCTACAAGCACGAGCACTTCACGCAGGTCGAGCTGGAAGAGCTGCGCAAGAACATGGTCCGCAGCTACGAGCGCTGGTACTACGGCTATCCGCAGCGCGCGCGGCGCTTCATGGAGCGCGCCATGTACTACATGGAGAATCCGCAGTTCGGCAAGAAACGCGTCGGTCGCGCCCTCGGCCTCGTGCCGCCGCCGAAGAGTGCCAATGTGCACGACAAGGTGATGGATCGCGCGCGCGAAGCGGCCGCGAATCGCGTCTGATTCGCGCCGGCCACACCGGTGCAGGACACGACCGCGACGCCCTTCCGGCGTCGAGACCGTGCCCGGCATTTCTCTCGTTCAGTGCGACCAGTCCACTGCCAGGCCGTTCGTCAAGTTGAAGGTCGACGCCGTGCAGAAGCTCGTGTTCGCGTCGCGGTACCACGCCTGATAGGTCCTGAATCCGCCCGCGGCAGGCACCCCTCCGAGTGAGCTGATCGTGAAGGGCGCGTTCGCGCTCGTCCCGGCAGCGAAAACGACAGCCAGTCGCGTGATCGTCCCCTGCGCGCAGAAGAGCCCGTCTCCAAACGCCGCTCCGGCTGTCTGCAGCGTGCCTTGGAAGAAGAGACACGGTGCACCGGGCGGAAGGTTGGCGGCCTGGAGTTGAAGGTAGTCGCTCGTGGTCGAGGCGGTGCCCGCGATCTGCCACAGCCTCGCTCCGGCCGCAGATGCAGAATGCGCGCAACCGAACGCGGTAGCGCCTGAGTTGCCGCACGGGCAGGGCGTCCCGGTCCCGTCGCCGGAGCAAAAGACACTCACGGTCCCGCCCGTGAACCCGTCGAAGAGCGACCCCGACACGTCGTGATCGGTCGAGTTCTGCGTGATGTCGAACGGGACGAAGTAGCGCCGCGGCAGGGGAGAGTTGCCGCCGGTCGCGGCCACCTGGCCGTGCAGCACGGGCAGCGAGATGTTGTAGGTGAACACGTGGCCCTGCGCGACCTTCAGCGCGTTGCCGGAGAGGAACAGGTCGGTGGCGTAGAGGTCGTAGTAGCCGAAGGCCGGCACCTTCTCCGAGTAGGCGACCAGGAAGTGCTGGCCGTCGCTGTCGACACTCGCGTCGAGCTGGTCGACGGACTGCATTCCGGAATTTTCAAGCAGCGAGAGATCGACGTACTGCAACACGGTCGCCCCGTCGATCGCCACCACGCCCACGTCGGCCTGCGTCGCGAGCAGCGGATTCTTGCGGAACACGATCACGTTGCGGTTCGTGCCCGAGAGCGGGCTCGAAACGCTCGGCCCTGTTTCGAAGAGCAGGCTCGCCGCGACCACGAAGGGCGGATTCACGATCACGCCGTTCCACGCGACGCGCGCCGCGTGGATGTCGGTGAACGTCGACGTGACCGAGGCGTAGTGCTGCCACGCGATCACCCAACTCGTCGTTCCGTTCGACTTCGAGACGGACACGGCCGAGTCCAGCGCGCCGGGGTCGTGCGGCAGGTAGGTCGGAGGCAGGAAGATCGAGCCGTTGGCGTCGACGAGCGCGTAACCGATCTCCGTGTCCCCGCCGCCGAGCGTGTGCGTCCACGCCACGCAGGCGTACTTGAAACCACTGAGCGAGGAATCGCCGCCCACGTCAGGACGGGTCTTGTCGCCGGCGGACGTGCCCCCGATGTTGAACTGGCTGCCGGGGAAGGTGATCGTCGTGCCGCTCAGGATCGCGATGCGCCCCCACACGCCCTTGGGCACGCTGGTCGACTGCTCGGCCACCACGATCATGCGATCGGAGGGCGTGATCGTGGCGCAGCGCGGCGCGGTCCACGAATTCGAGGTGAAATCGATCCAGTCACCCGGGGCCGCGACGCCGCTCGAACTCATCTGGCGCGCGAACACGTCGTTGTCCGTCGCCGAGAAGGCCACGTTGTAGACCACCAGCCAGGAGCCGTCCGTCGCGCTCCAGGTCGCGTCGGGGGAGAACGTGTCGGACGTCGTGCTGTCGAAGTGCGTGGTCGTGACGACCGGATCGATCACGAGCGGCAGGCGCGCGCTCGCCACGCAAGCGGCGTCCACGCGGATCACGATTGCACCGTCTTCGAAGTCGGTGGCCGCCGGAGTGCGCCGCCCGTCCGCGTCGATCACGATCGCCCGGCTGTAGGTGACTCGCCCGAATTCGCCCACGAAAGAGAGCCCGTCGTCGTCCGCGAGCACGTCGAGTGCAGTCGTCACCGGGATGCGCAGTTCGAGCGCGCCGCGGACGGGCAGAGTTTCGAACACGAAGGTCTGCTCGATGCTCTCGAGTGCGATCTCGTAGCGCTCGGTGAACGCTCCGCGCGCGAATTCGAGGCCGGATCCGACGCGGCGCGCCGGCGCGCCGGCATCGAATTCGAGTTCGTTCCCGGCGACACGAACGCGATCGGGAGAGAACGTGAGCACCTCGTTGTGCGGTTGACGCGGCCCGAAAGCCGGCATGTACTGCGCGCCGCGCGCTCCAAAGCTCGCCTTGTAGCTCGCGCCGCGCACCCAGACGGCGCCGTCGCCGGGTTCGTCCCACGCGACCCGGTCGAACGGAATCGAGCCCAGGGAAGACAGCGCCGGCCGCGGCGGTGTTGCGTCCGCCGCACGCACGGTGGTGGACGGTGCGCACAGGGACACGAGGGCCAGCGCGAGGGGGAAGGCAGGCGGGGGGAGTCGGCGGTTCATGGGGGCGAGGGGGAGGCTCGCTCGCTCCGGCGACCATCGCCCGGAGGGTAGAGCACTCCAGACTCGGATCTGCGCGCCGGCGCGCTGGACGACAGGAATTCCGCGGAATCCTCCCGAGTCCGCACGCGCCTGCGATGGAACCGTGAATCGCCGCGCGCCGCTCCCTATCCTGGCACGCGTCGCTTTCCGCACCATCCCCCTGCGCCCCGCGCGCAACGCCCCTGGAACTCCCTCATGCTGCTAGCCGTCCTTGCACTGGCCCTCCTGGCTCCGGCCACTCCGGCCCAGACGAAGCTCCTGCGCTTTCCCGACGTCCACGGCGACAAGGTCGCGTTCTGCTACGCGGGCGATCTGTGGGTGGCGGCGAGTTCGGGCGGGACCGCGGCGCGCTTGACGGCGCACCCGGGGCTGGAGCTGTTCCCGAAGTTCTCGCCCGACGGCGCGTGGATCGCGTTCACGGGGCAGTACGACGGCGACGAACAGGTGTACGTCATGCCGTCCTCGGGCGGCGTGCCGAAGCAACTCACGTTCTATCCGGCGCGCGGTCCGCTGCCGCAGCGTTGGGGCTACGACAACCAGGTGTACGGCTGGACGCGCGACGGCAAGGCGATCTTGTTTCGCTCGATGCGCGACGGCTGGGACTTGACCGACACGCGGCTTTTCACCGTGCCGATCGAAGGCGGTCTGCCGACGCCGCTCGCGATGCCGGTCTCGGGCGGAGGTGATCTCTCGCCCGACGGACAGCGCGCGGTCTACTCGCCGCTGACGCGCGATTTCCGTTCGTGGAAGCGCTACCAGGGCGGTTGGGCGCAGGACCTCTACATCTTCGACCTGAAGACGGCGAAGCTCGAACCAGTCGCGAACCATCCGCGCACCGAGCGCGACCCGATGTGGATCGGGAACAAGATCTACTTCGTCTCCGACCGCGACGGGACGCTCAACCTGTTCGAGTGGGACATCGAGAAGAAGTCCACGACTCAGCTCACGACGAACAAGGAATGGGACGTGCGCTGGGCTTCGCGCGGCGAGGACGGCGAGATCGTGTACGAACTCGACGGCGAACTGCACATCTTCGACACCCAGGCGAAGAGCGATCGCAAGCTGCAGATCAAGGTGCCCGACGACGGCGTGAGCTCGCGCCCCGCGCGCGTCTCGGCGCAAGGCGACATCGAGAGCTTCTCGCTTTCACCCAAGGGCGAACGCGCGCTGGTCGTCGCGCGCGGCGATGTGTTCACCTTGCCGATCGAGAAGGGCAGCGTGCGCAACCTGACGCACAGCTCGAACGCGCACGATCGTGTGGCCGAGTGGTCGCCCGACGGCACGCGCGTGGCGTACATCAGCGACGCGAGCGGCGAGGAGGAGATCTGGGTCGTCGCGCAGGACGGCGCCACGCCCCCGCGGCGCCTCACGACGTATTCGACGATGCGCAAGGACAGCCTGCGCTGGTCGCCCGATTCGAAGTCGATCGCCTACGAAGACAAGAGCGGTCGCCTGTTCCACCTCGGCGTCGACTCGCTGGTCTCGACCTTGGTCGCGCGCGATCGCGGCGGCAACGTTTCGGACTACACCTGGTCGCCGGATTCGGGTTGGCTGGCGTTCTCGCTGGCGGACGAGACGGGTTTCCGCTCGCTGTACGTGTGGAACGTCGCCGAGAAGGCGCTGACGCGCGTGACGGGCGAACTGTTCAACGAATCCGAACCCGTATGGGATCCGTCGGGCGATTTCCTGTGGTACCTCTCGGACCGCGAATTCGCGCCGCAGTTGATGGGCCTGGAGTGGAACTTCGCCGTCAACCGCACGACCTGCATCTACGGGCTCGCGCTGCGGCGCGACGTCAAGCATCCCTTCGCGCCCGAGAGCGACGAAGTCACGGTGCAGAAGGCCGAGGGTGAGAAGGACGCCGACAAGCAGGCGGCCGACGCGAAGCAGGACGGCGCCAAGAAGGACGATGCGCCCAAGCCCGTCGCCATCGATCTCGAAGGCCTCGCCGAGCGCGTCGTGCGCGTGCCGGTGGAGCCGGACAACTACAACGGGCTCTCGGCCAACAAGGACACGCTCTTCTACACGAAGAGCGGCGCTTTCTACTACGGCCGCGAGAGCGAGTCGAAGACCGTGTTGATGGCGTTCTCGAAGAAGGACCGCAAGGCGTCGGTGCTCGTGGACGATTGCAGCGGCTACGAGCTGTCGGCCGACGGTTCGAAGATCCTGGCGCGCTCTGGTCGTTCCTTCGGGCTGTACGACGCTTCGTCGAAGGGCAAGGACTCCAAGAAGGACGTCTCGACTGCGGACCTGTATGTCGAGCGCGTGCCGAAGGAGGAGTGGCGCGTCGCGTTCTTCGAAGTCTGGCGCCGCTTCCGCGACTACTTCTACGCGCCCAACATGCACGGTTACGACTGGGATTTGCTGCGCCAGCAGTACGAACCGTTGCTCGAGCACGTCGGGCACCGCGCGGACTTGAACTACGTCATCAGCGAGATGATCGCCGAACTGAACGTCGGCCACGCCTACGTCACCGGCGGGGATTGGGATGCGCCGGCGCGGCCTCAAGTGGCGCTCTTCGGCGGACGGGTCACGTTCGATCCGGCTGTGAAACGCTTCCAGTTGACGCGCATCCTGCGCGGGCAGAATGAAGAGGATCGCTACCGTTCGCCGCTGACCGAGGTGGGTGTCGACGCCAAGGTCGGCGATTGGCTGCTCGCGATCGACGGCGTCGAGCTGCAGCCGAACGACGATCCCTACCGGCTCCTGCGCCACAAGGCCGATCGCGCGATCGAGTTCACGCTCAACGCGAACCCGACCATGGACGGCGCGCGCAAGGTCGTTTTCAAGCCGATTTCCTCCGAGGCGGATCTCTTCTACCTGGAGTTCGTGCTCGCAAACCGCGAGCGCGTCGACAAACTCTCGAACGGCAGGCTCGCGTACATCCACATCCCCGACATGGGCGCCGACGGCATCCGTGAGTTCATCAAGTGGTACTACGGTCAGACGCGCAAGGAAGGCTTGATCGTCGACGACCGCAACAACGGCGGCGGCAACGTCAGCCAGATGTTGATCGAACGCTTGCGCCGGGTCGTGCTGGCGACGGACTTCTCACGCAACTCGGACTTCACCGGCACCTATCCGCAGGTCGTGTTCCACGGTCCGATGGCGTGCCTCATCAACGAGAACTCGGCTTCCGACGGCGACATCTTCCCGTGGATGTTCCAGAATGCGGGGCTCGGCCCGGTGATCGGCAAGCGCAGTTGGGGCGGCGTCGTCGGCATCACGAATCACGGTCCGCTGATCGACGGCGGCACGGTCAACGTGCCCGAGTTCGGCCACGCGGATGCGAACGGACAGTGGGCCGTCGAAGGCCACGGCGTCGATCCCGACATCGTGGTCGACAACGATGCGACGTCGGTGGTCGCCGGGCGCGATCCGCAGCTCGAGCGCGCCGTGCAAGAGGTCCTGAAGGCCGTCGAAACGCGCAAACAGAAGCTTCCGGGTCGCCCCAGCGATCCGGTCAAGACGCGCTGAGATCGTTTGGCCGCACCCTTGGACGACCGAGATCCCGCGGCGGCGCTGACTGGAGTCAGCGTCGTCGCGTGTTCGGCCAGAGACCGCGAAGAGCAGGCGCGGCTCTTCAACGCGTGCTTCAAGAAGCGCATCGACGCCGACGGGCTGCGCTGGCGCTACGACCGCAGTCCGCACGGCGCTTCGATCTCGTTCGTTTCGCGCACGAGTGATCACGGGGCTGTCTCGGGCTACGCCTGTTCACCGCGTCTCGCGTGGGTGCACGGCGACGAGCGCACGCTCGCTGCCGTCGGTGAGACGGGCGACGTGATGACGCATCCTGCGTGGCGCAAGCGCGGCCTGTTCAGCGCGCTCGATCGCGCTGCGATGGCGGAGTCGCGGACGCGCGGCTGGCCGGTCGTGTTCGGGTTGCCGAACCAGCGTTCCGCGCACATCTTCGTCGAGTTGGGCTGGCGCGCCGTCGGCACGGTGCGGCCGTGGACCTTCGTGTTCAGGGCGGATGCCGCGGCGCGCGCCGCACGCAGCCGCGAAGGGCGCTGGAAGGGGCTCACCACCTGGTTGGGCGCGCGCGCGTGCGCAGCGCGGCGCAAGTCCGAAAGCGCGGCGGCGGCACGCGTGCGCAGCGAGTCGCTCGCACACTTCCCCGAGAGCGTGCTGACGCTCGCGCAGCAGGTGGCAGAGCGGCACGCATGGATGGTGCGGCGCGACGCTGCGTACTTGAACTGGCGCTTCATCGACACGCCCTCGCGCCTGCATCGCGCCGTCGGGCTCTATGAGGACGCGGCGCTCGTGGGTTACGTCGTCGTGCAGGTGCCGCGGCCCGGCACTTTCAACGGCTATCTGGTGGACCTCCTGGCGCGCGATGAGTCCGTCGAACGTGCAGCGGTCGAAGCCGGATTGCAGGCTCTCGAGAGCGCCGGTGCGTCCTACGCGCAGGCCACCGCGATCGACGGATCGTGGTGGTCACGGCGGCTCGAGGCGAGCGGTTTTCTGCCGCCGCGCGGTTCGAACCATCTGAGCGTGATCGTGCATCCGCACCAGGCCGACCACCCTCTGGCTGTCGCGGCCATGGATCCCGCGCGCTGGTACCTGACGGACGGCGACCGCGACGACGAGACGATGGGGTAGGCTTCGACGGGACAGATGGGACTCAAACACAGCCTCAAGCTCGGCCTGCGCAAGTCGTGGTCGAAGATCGTGTTTCACACCGGCCTCCACCGCGTGATCGACGCGCTCATGCCGCGGCGTCTCACGATCCTCGCCGGGCATTGCGTGCACGCGCCATCCAGCTCAGGGTTGCCGCCCGACATGACGATTCAGGCCGCCAAGTTGCAGGCGATCCTCGCCTGGCTGGCGCGGCGCTACGATGTGGTCACCGTCGGCGTGGGAGTCGAACGCCTGGAGCAGGCCGGCAAGCGCAGCCTGGTCGCGCTCTCGATGGACGACGGCTACAAGGACAACCGCACGCATCTCCTTCCGCTGCTGAAGTCCGTAGGCGTTTCGGCCACGATCTACCTGGAGACGAAGCCGTTGGATGCACGCGTCCCCAACTGGTCGCACAAGTTCTTCGCGATCCTGGACCGCATGGGTCCGGCCGATTTCGTGCTGCGGTTCACCGAGATTTCGACGGACACGCGCTCGAATATCCTGATGAACCAACTCGTGTCGCACGGTGAGGTCACGAGCTACCACGTCAAGCGCATGCTCAAGTACGAAGTGCCGGCCGTGGAGCGCAGCCGGGCGATCGATGTGATGTTCGCTGAGTGTGAGCTCGATGAGCGCGAACTGACCGAGCGCCTGTATATGACCTGGGACGACGCGCGTGCACTACGTGATGCGGGTATCGAGTTGGGGGGACACACGGTGAACCACGAAATCCTCTCGCGCTTGGACGCGGCCGGTGCACGCGCAGAGATCGAAGGCTCGCGCCTGGCGATCACGCGGGAGTTGGGTGCGGCGCCGGAGAGCTTCGCTTATCCGTTTGGGCGCGCATGGGATTGGAACGACGAGACAGTGCGCGTTGCGCGTGAGTCGGGGTGGAAGTCGGCGGTGACGACGAATGCGGGGACGAATCAGCGGGGCGGAGATGTGTTGCGGTTGAAGCGCATCATGATCGATGAGCATGCGGATCTGGCGGAGATCGTGACGCATGTGTGTGGGGGATTTGACGTGTGGCGGCGGGTGGGGGTCGATCTCGCATGATTTCAGCTCAAACTGGCCCCGTTTGGTGTTGCTAGCTCGCTCAGAACTGCCTGAATTTCCGCAACCGCGTCCACTTCTGCTCGTCGTGATGTCTGGCGGCACCATCTCCGTGTCGCCCAGGACACACCGATGGACATCGAAAACCCGTACCCGCGCGGCTTCTGGCGCTTCCAGCCTCCGCGCTGCCCGCATGACGCTTGCCCGACGCGGCAGGATCGCAACACACCCTTCCGTTGGCAGCACAAGGGCCGCTATCAACGCCGTTGCGATCGCCGCTTCGTGCAGCGCTTCCTGTGTCTCGCTTGCATGCGCACGTTCTCGGTGCAGACGTTT
>JAEUIA010000120.1 GCA_016795245.1 Planctomycetota bacterium
CGCAGCCGGAAGCCGTGTCGCCGGCGAGTTTGCACCACATGAGCCAGGCTCCGTACGGTCAAACTCGACCGGGCAACGCAGCAGAGAGAACGGCGGAGTGGAGCATGACTCCGTATCCGTATGGTACACGGCTACGTTCTCACCGATTCGACGGCGCTCCAATTCCAGAGACGGCGAATCGGGGAAGAATGGCTCTGGCTCCGTACTCCAACGTGACCAGCGGGTACGCGGTCCTGTGGACGCCCTGAGGTCGGACTGCGAACGGGTCAGCCCAACGAATCGACGAGTTCGGCGACGGCTTGCGCACACCCCCATGACACCGTGACACCGATGCCGGCGTGACCGTAGTCGTGCACGACAGGACGATTCGGTGCCACCTGTTCGAGCTCCAGGCGAATGGAGACGTCGTTGGCACCGAGCACGCGCGCCGGACGCAACCCGGCCCATGTCGCGAGCCGCGTGCGCGCCAACTCGCTCCAACGCGGATGTCCGGTCTCCTGCAACAAGAGGCGCGCGCGTTCGACGATGCGCTCGAGTGCTGTCTCGTTCGTTTCGATCACGTCGACTCCCTTCTCGTACGTTCCGCCGATCACGATGCGGTCGTCGAAGGGAAACACGTAGGTCGTCTCGCCCGCTTGCCCTGAGTCCGCGAGGCACTCCGCGAGGCCGATGTTGTTCGGCGCGCACACGATCTGACCGCGGATCGGCGTCACACGCGCATCGGGCGCGAGCTCGCGGGCACCCAGACCGCTGGTGTTGACGACCAGATCCGCGCCGCGCTCGAAGACCGACGCGAGGTCGGTGAAGCGCGCGCTCTCGATCCTGCCGCCGAGCGCAGTCACGCGCCGCTCCAACCACGGCATGTAGCGCCGCATGTCCATCGTCGGCACGCGCACGCGCAAGCCCCACGCGTAGCGCTCGGGCACGGACTTCAGGAGCTTGCCGCCGCCGACCGCTGCGAACCACCACGGTTCACCTTCGAACGGTTCGAAGTAGTACTCGCTCATCACCGTCGTGCGCACTCCGGCCTCGCGCCCGCAGCGCTTTTCGATGTCGCCGAATGTGTCGAACGCGTGCTTCGTCCACCCCGCGAGCCGCGGATCGCCGCTCGCACGGAACGGCGTGAACGCAGCCGCCGAGCGATCCGACGTCACGTTCGGCGTGCGCAGTTCGCCCGCCACGACAACCGAATGCCCGCGCTCCAACAGCCGGATCGCGCACGACAGACCGCTGACTCCCGCTCCGACGACGATGATGCGCATTCCGAGCAAGGTAGCGGTCGGATACGCTCTCGTCGTGGTGTTGCTCGAAGTCTGTGTCGATTCACTCGCGGGTCTGCGCGCGGCCGTCGAAGGCGGCGCCGGTCGCCTGGAGGTCTGCTCGCGCCTCGACCAGGGCGGCCTGACACCGACGGATGATCTGCTCACCGCCGCGCTCGCCACCGGCGTCACGTCGTTCGCGATGATCCGCCCGCGCGGCGGCGATTTCGTCCACACGCGCGAGGAGATCGAGTCCATGTGGGCCGACCTCGCTCGGACGAAGGCGCTCGGCGCACACGGCTTCGTGCTCGGAGTGCTGGACGAGCAATGCTCGGTCCCCTACGCCGTCCTGCACCAGTTCGTCGCGCTCGCCAGCCCGTTACCGGTCACGTTTCACCGCGCGTTCGATCGCGTTTCCGACCGCGAGCACGCACTGGAAACCCTGATCGCGTGCGGAGTGACGCGCGTCCTCACCTCCGGCGGGGCGGATGACGCCCACACCGGCCGTCACGCATTGCGAACCCTGGTCGAGCAAGCGCGCGGTCGCATCACGATCCTCCCCGGCGGCGGTGTGCGCGCGCACAATGCAGCGGAGATCGTGCACGCGACCGGTGTGAACGAGTTGCACAGCTCCACGGTCTTCCAAACGGGCTGAAACCGGCCGCTAGCGGCTGTCGCCCAACGCGCGCAACAGCTTCAAGACGCGCCGCTCGATCTCGTCGCGCACGACATTGAACTCGGTCGGGCTCATGTCGCGGGGATCGGGCAATTGCCAGTCTTCGCGCACGCGCGCGCGCACACTCGGGCACGCATCGCCGCAACCCATCGTGATCGCGGCGTCGAAGGGCGCGTCAGGCAGGTCGACGAGCCCTTTCGAGCCGTGGAGCGAGAGGTCGTAACCCACCTCGCGCATCGCAGCGATCGCTTTGGGATTGACCCGCCCCGATGGACGCGAACCCGCACTCCAGGCTTCGACATCGTCGCCGCCGTGGATGCGCGCGAACGCTTCCGCCATCTGGCTGCGGTTCGAATTTTCGACGCATACGAAGACGACGCGCAGGCGCGTTTCAGGCGGATTCATGCTTCAAAGGCTCCAACCGGTTGACAACACGCCCCGGCACGCATCAGGCGACAACAGGGCACCGCCAGGAGTGCTCCGAGCACGGGGGCTGAGATGTAGATCCACAAGTCCTGCGTCGCACCCGACACGAGTGCCGGCGCAAGCGAACGGGCCGGGTTCATCGATGCACCGCTGATCGGGCCCGCGAACAGAGCTGCCAGCGCGACGACCGCGCCGATCACGAGCGCAGCCGACGTTCCTCGCTCTCGCGCACCGTCCGACACGGCGAGGATCGCGAGCATGAGCATCCAGGTGATCACGACTTCGAGCACGAAGGACCGGCCCGCGGAGCCGACCGGCAGCGTTGCGCCCAAAGTCGAGTGCCCATCGAACAAGGCGCTCAACAACAAGCTCGCCGCAAATGCTCCGATGCATTGCGCCGCGACATACGGGCCGACCCTGCCCCACGGAAAGCGTCTCGCAGCGGCGAACCCGACGGTGACCGCCGGATTCATGTGCGCACCCGAGACGTCCCCGATCACATGGATCATCGCCATCACGATCAACCCGAACACGAGCGACACGCCGACATGCGACACCGCGCCGCCGGACACAGAATCGACGACGATCGCGCCTGTGCCGGCGAACACGAGCGCGAAAGCGCCGATCATCTCGCTCGCAAAGGTGCGCACGCGAGGCTCAGCAACACTTGGCGCGCACGCCCGGTTTGCGAGCTTGGATGTCGAGGCTCGTGATGTAATCAGACGTCTTCATGCCCGCGGGCAATTGTGCGGCGATGTCCTGGTAGAGCGGGTCTTCGAAGCTCTCGAGCGTCTGCACGTACTCAGGTTTCGGCGTGAGCTGCAGATTGACGAGCCCCGCGTCGCGCATCTGGCGATCGACCTGCTCGATCAGCACCGCGCCGGCGACGCAGCCGACGAGCGCCTCGACGCTGGCGCGCACGGCTTGCGGCAGTTCGCGCTGCAACGCGAGGTCCGAGATCGCGACACGTCCACCCGGCTTCAACACGCGCGCGATCTCGCGCCACACTTGCGCCTTGTCGGGCGACAGGTTGAGGACGCAGTTGCTGATCACGACGTCGACACTTTCGTCGGCGACGGGCAGGTGCTCGATCTCGCCCAACCTGAACTCGACGTTGTCGAGCCCGGTCCGCGTGCGGTACGCCGCGAGATTGCGCCGCGCCTTCGTCAGCATGTCGGGCGTCATGTCGACGCCGATCGCACGACCGCGCGCGCCGACCTTGGGCCCGATCAGGAAGCAATCGAAGCCGCCTCCGCTCCCGAGGTCGAGCACGACCTCGCCCGGCTTCAAAGCCGCGATCGCGCCCGGATTGCCGCACGAGAGGCCCATGTTGGCGCCCTCGGGCAGCAGCGCCACCTCGTCAGGCGCGTAGCCGATCTGGCGCGCGAGCTCGGTCGCGTCGGTGCGGACGCCGCAACCGCCCTGCGGGCCGCAACAGCCGCCTTCATCAGGCTCCGCTTCGTTGGCGCGCGCGATGGCGGCGTAGCCCTCGCGGACGAGGGTGCGGACGGACTCGGACGGGTCTTGGGTGTGGTCTTGCATGGTCTCGTTCTCCTCTAGCAACAACGTTCCGCGCGCGCCGCTTTGCAACGCGCCTCATTCGACTCCAACTCCGGCATCTCCGCGCGGCACTGCGCCAGGCACTCGAGCAGGCTCGCGTGCACAGGCCCGGTCGCGGGAGCGAGCGAGTAGTGGCACCACAATCCGTCCTTGCGGACCCGCACCCACCCGGCCCGGCGCAGGTTCGCCAGGTGCCGGGAAGCGGTCGGCTGGGGGACCCCCAGGGCCCGGGTCAGATCGCATACACAGATTTCACCTTCGAGCAGAAGGGCCAGGAGGCGCAGCCGGGTGGGTTCGGCGAAAGCGCGGATCAGCCTCTCGGGGCCGGGAAGGGTGGTGGTGCTCACGGGGGTACTATATGCGCCTGAACGCATATATTCAACTGCCGGCCGTTTCGGCCAAAATGCGCGGCTCATGGACGCCGACCCGTACAGCCCGATCGCCGAGCCCCTGCCCGACCGACCGGCGCGGATCGGCGCCGATGCGCCCACGTTCGAGACGATGGGCGAGGAAGAGATCTCGCCCGAGATCCTCGGCAAGCGCATCTGCGACTTCGACTTGAAGATCGAAGGCCGACCTCTGGAGAAGGTCATCGAGCGCTTCCGCACCGAACTCGTGAAGCGCGGCATCACGAAGCTCCATCCGGCCTTCTATCTGACCGACGAATGGGGCGTGCCCGAGGGCACCGTCGCGATCGGAGTCCCCTTCTACCTGGCCGACGCGATGCTCCTGAAGGTGCACAAGAAGAAGCGCGCGGGCCTCGTCGAGGGCGAGAGCGACGAGGATGTGCTGCGCTATCTGCGGCACGAGATGGGCCACGTCGTCAACTACGCCTACCGCCTGTACACCAGCGAAGAGTGGACGCGACTGTTCGGGTCGATGTCGCGGCCCTACACCGAGGACTACCACGTTCTGCCGTTCAGCCTGGACTTTGTGCGCCACTTGCCGGGTGGTTACGCGCAGAAGCACCCCGATGAGGACTGGGCGGAGACCTTCGCGGTGTGGCTGACGCCGGGCCTCGACTGGCGCGAACGCTACGCCGATTCGCCGGGCGCTTTGGCCAAGCTCCTGTACTGCGAGCGGGTCATGGAGAGCTTGCGCGACGCGCAGCCCGAGGTCACGAGCGCGCAGATCGACTACGACACGCGCGCCATCAAGTCGACGGTTCAGGAGTTCTACGAGTCGATCGACCTGGGCGAGGCCAAGATCCCGCGCAGCCTGGACGGCGACCTGCAGATCATCTTCGCGCGCCGGCACCTCGATCCGCTGAACACGAGCCCGCGCCTGGGAGACGGGTCGTTGCTGTTGAAGCGCAACTGCGACTACCTCGCCAACTCGGTCTACCGCTGGACCGGCGTCGATCCGACGCTCGTGAGCCCGATCGTGAATCACCTCGCCGGGCGCGCGGCGGCGTTCAAGATGCAGTACCCGCTGAACGAGCGCGACGAGATCCTCGTCGACCTGTCGGGCTTCCTCACCGCGCTGGCGATGAACTACCAGTACAAGGGCAAGTTCGTCGCGGGCTGATCGCGAACGAGCGCGGCCCGCGATGTGAGTCACACCGCGGGCCGCGCCCAAGCTCGATCGCTTTCGTACTCAGGGGCAGGTCGCCGGTCCGCAGGTCGTGCCATTCCCCTGATACGTGCCGCCACCTTGCGTGCACAGGGCCGCGGTCATCACGGCGCAGAATTGATTCGGGCGGCAGCAGGCGCCGACGGCCGGAGGCGGACAGGCGGGCGTGCCGATCGCAGTGCCGCACGAGCTACCGTTGCCGTTGTACGTGCCACCGATCTGCGTGCACTGTGACTGCGTCGTCGTCGAGCAACCACCGCTCGGCAGGCAGCACGCGCCCGTCGCCGGCGGCGGGCACACGAGCGCTCCGGCTCCCGTCGCGCAGCTCGTGCCGTCGCCGCGGTAGACGCCACCCGACTGCGTACACTGCGACTGCGAAGTCAGCGTGCAGGCGCCGCTAGGCAGACAGCACGCGCCGGTCGTCGGCGGCGGGCAAGCCGGGCTGAGGATGCTGCCGCAGGTCGTGTTGTTGCCGTTGTACGTCCCGCCGACTTGCGTGCAGTGCGATTGCGTCGCGACGATGCAACCACCTGACGGCAAGCAGCACGCTCCCGTCGACGGCTGCGAGCAGGCCGGGCTGGTCACCGAACCGCACGTGCTTCCGTTGCCGTTGTACGTGCCGCCGACTTGCGTGCAGTGCGCTTGCTGCGTGATGACGCAAGCGCCCGTGGGCAGACAGCACGCGCCGGTTTGCGGCTGCGGGCACGGCGTCGTGCCGCCGAGCGCGCCGCAGTTCGATCCGACGCCGTTGTACGTGCCGTTCAACTGCGCGCAGTGACGCGCATCCGTCAGCGTGCACCCGCCGCTCGGGAGGCAGCACGCGCCGACTGCCGGCTGCGGGCACAACGCGCTCAAGCACGTGGAGCCGTTGCCCATGTACGAACCGCCGCCCTGCTGGCACTGCGCGGCCGACATGACTGCGCAACCGTTCGGCAGACAGCACGCTCCCACGGCTGCCGGCGGACAACCGATCGCCGAGCACACCGTGCCGTCGCCCTGATACGTGCCGCCGTGTTGCTGGCACGAGCTCGGCGTGGTGACCGAGCAGCCGCCTTGCGGTGAACAGCAGGCACCCGTCACAGGCGCCGGGCAGAGCGTGAGTGAGCACATCGAGTTGTCGCCCTGGTACGCGCCGCCGAACTGAGAGCACTGCGCCGGCGTCATGACGTTGCAAACGCCTTGCGGCAGACAGCACGCGCCGCGCACGGGTTGCGGGCATCCGGCAGCGGTGCACGTCGTGTTGTCGCCCTGGTACGCACCGCTGACGGTCTGGCAACGCGAAGCGGTCGTGACGAAGCAGTGCCCGCTCGGCAAGCAGCACGCGCCGCGCGGCGGGATCGGACACGCGCTCGCCGCGCAAGTCACGCTGTCGCCTTGGTACGTGCCGCCGACGCTCGTGCATTGGGTCTGCGAAGCGATGAAGCAATGTCCTTGCGGCATGCAGCACGCGCCCCGCGGAAGAGGCGCACAGCTGCTGCGCGCGCACGTCACGCCGTCGCCTTGATAGTTGCCGCCGTGTTGAGCGCAACGCGACTGCGTGGTGACCACGCACGCGCCGTTCGGCGTGCAGCAGGCTCCGGTCGGCGCCGCGACACACGTCGTACCGACGCAGGTCGTCGCATCACCGCTGTACGTGCCGCCGAACTGCGTGCACTGCGCCGACGTCATCACGACACAGTTGCCGGACGGCAGACAGCACGCGCCGACCGCTCCACCCGTCGGCGGTCCACCGATCGTGCCTTGGGCCTGCACGGCACCCACTCCCGCGACGAGACAAAGGACGGCAAGGACAAAACGACAAACGCAATTCCGGAACAGACCGATCGAGTTCATGGAGCAGACCTGAATTCTTCCGACGAGAGTGAGGAGAGCAACGGGTGACGCGGCCAAGCGGCGTGTATCATCCCGCTGAATGGCCGGTGTCCACAAGAGCGAAAATGCCCCGAATCGCTTCGTTTTGGGGCTGTTCCTTCTGGCTGCGGCGCTCGTCGCCGCCCTGATCCAGGTGCTCGACGCCCTGGGCGCGATGACCTCCCCCGGGTGCGGGCTGCAATCGGGCTGCCACGCCGCGGCGTCCAGTGTGTTCGGCCGACTGCCCGTTCTGGAATGGCCGCTCTCGTACGTGGGCACCGCCTGGTTCGCCGGACTGCTCGTCGTGTGGATCCTGACGCGCGGCGACATCGGTCGCGCGTGGGGCTGGGTCGTGCGCGTCGGAGTCGCGGCGTCGTTGTTCTACGCGGGTGTCTTGGCGGGGCGCGGCTTCGTGTGTCCGTACTGCATCGCCGTGCACGTCGCGAACGTCGCGTTCCTGGTGATGCTCGAGACGCGCGCACAACCTCTGCGCGCGCGCGGCTTTTCGTCGGTGGGCCCCGCGCTCGCGACGGTGGGCGCGATCGGCATCGCGCTCGCGCTCTCGCACGCGCAATTCGCGGACTCCGCACGCGCGCAGGCCGAGCACGCGTTGCAGCAGACGACCGCCGCACTGCAGGCCGGACGCGACGAAGACACGGCGAAAGGCTTCGTCGGCCGCCACGCGCGCGGCAAGGCGCAAGCCGGCGCACGCATCGTCGTGTTCACGGACTACCAGTGCGAGGACTGTCACAAGTTCGAGGCGCAGTTGGACCGCGTGCTCGCGGCCGACGCCGACACCTCCGTCGCGATCCGCCATTTTCCGATGTGCGCCTCGTGCAATCCGCACGCGCTCGACCTGCATCCCAACGCCTGCTGGGCGGCGCGCGCGGCCGAAGCGGCGGCGATCGTCGGCGGTGATTCAGGTTTCTGGCGCATGAGCGATTGGCTGTTCGCGCGCCGCGGTTCGTTCACCGAGGGCGAGCTGGACAAGGGGCTCGTCGAGCTCGGTTTCGATCGACGCGCGTTCCTGGCCGCGATGCACTCCGAAGAGACGCTCGCGCGCGTGCGCGAGGACATCGACATCGGCATGCGCATCGGTCTGACTTCGACACCGATGATCTTCATCAACGGCGTGGAATTGCGCGGTTTCGAGGCCCCCAACGCCCTGGAACGCGCCTTGGCCGAAGCGCGCGCGCAGCCTCGAACGGCTGTCGTCCCGCCGAGCGCGCGCGAGCGCTTCTTGAACGAGTGGCGCACGGCGCCGCGCGTCGTGCTGCCCGTCGACATGAAACCGCACGTGCTCGGTGCGCCCGATGCACCGGTGAAGATCGTCTTGTTCGGCGACTACCAGGAACCGTTCACTTGCGCCGCCGACATCGAACTGCGCGCGCTCACCTTGAACAACCCGCGCGTGTCGTACGCCTTCCGCGCGTTTCCGGTGAACAAGGCCTGCAACAGCGTGGCCGAGTTGGATCTGCATCCGCGCGCGTGTCTAGCCGCGTTGGGCGCCGAAGCGGCCGGTGTGATGCAGGGCGAAGACGGATTCTGGGCGCTGCACGATTGGATCATGACGCACCGCACGGAGTTGAACGATGGCACGCTCACGCAGGCAGCGGAAGATCTAGGCATGCCGCGCGCCGATTACTGGAATGCGCTCCTGCGTCCGGAGATCGAAATGTGGCTGGCCGAGGACGTGCGCGCCGCCAAGGCGCTGGATCTCAAGCAGATCCCATTGATCTACATCGACGGTCGGCGCGTCACCAATTGGAAGTCAGGCGAGGAGAGCCTCCTCGGCGCGATCGTCGCGGAAGCGTTGCGCTGAAACGCGCGCGTGTTCAACCGACGCGCTGACCACTGACGGTGATCTCGCGCGGTCCGCTGGAGGGCGGGCCACCCGCGCCGCCGCCACCGCCGCGCCGGCGGAAACGTCGGCCGAAACTGACGATTCCGAGGTCGACCAGCACGGCGAAGATCACGACCGCGAGATAGATGCCTTCGACGCTGCCGTTCGTGTTCTTCGCCCAGGCGTAAGCCAGGGTCGTGAGCGGCATGAACAGAAAGCCCAGCAGAAACCACAGGTTCGAATCGAACGCGCGCTCGATGTAGCGCGTGAACAACCACAAGACGAGCAGCACGATGCGCGGGATCGAGAGCGCAAGACAACCTGCAAGGCACGGCATGATGGCTGCGAAAGATATCCGACTGCGACGGGCGCGTCGACCGTCAGCGCGCGCTCAGCGCACGTCGGAGAGTTCGATTTCGAGGGACAACGCCTCGACACCGCTGCCCGCGCTGCCCAGCGTCACGCGGCGCGGCGCTGTATCACTTGCAGAAAATGTCACGGTGCGCTGCGCGTCGAGCACATCGACGTCCATGAGCTGCACGCGTGTGGGCAGTTTCCCGCCCAATTCGAGATCGCGCGGCTGCGTGCGCGACCACGCGCAATGAGTATCGATCATCACGGTCAACCCGCCGTCGACGGTGCCGCGCGGCTCCAGTGTGACGACGAGCCCGTCGAACAGACGCGCGATCGACGTCGAAGGCACGACGGCTCCGCACGCGACTTCGATGTCGATGGCGGCCGTGAACAACGCTTCGCGGCCGAGGATGACCGTCGACGCTGCACCCGCGCGGATGGGAACGATCGCGCGTGAAAGCGTGGGGCCGTCGCGCGCGCTGCGCCGCAGCGCAATCGTCGCCGTGACGAGCCGCGGTGCGGGCAAGGTGCTGTGCGCGAGCGTGAGTTGAGCTTGCGGGGCTGCAGGCCTGGCGGCGAACAAACCCAGCCAGGCACCGGCGCTGCGCAACTCGTAGTCATCGCCCTTCGACTCCAACGCGTCGGACAGCTCCGGTTCGATGGACATGTCGATCCCGGCGAGCACGTGCGGGTTCCTTTGCCCGTCGCGCGCGAGTTGCGCGAGCGACGCGATGGAGACGATGTCGTCGCCGCTGCGCGTGTGAGCCAGCGGCGGATGCAAGAGATCCGCGCGCGTCAACACCGTTGCGGGACGTGAACTGAGGCGTTTCAAGTCCTCGGGCAGCGGCCACGTGAGCGGCGCCGGTCCGTCCGTGCAACGCACGAACACGACGCGCGATTCCAGACCGGCTGTCGTGACGAAGGCCAGAGCCTTGCCGTCGGGCAGGAACGTATTGATCGAGAGCGAATGGTTGGCGAGGCGCGGATCGCTGCGCAACTGAGGCCCGGAGATGTGTTCGGTCGTGTGGTCGTTCGTGATCAGACCGCCGCGCGGCTCTTCGCGTTTCGATTCGACGTCCAGAAAGCGCCCGTTCTTGAGGTTGAGCGCCAGCCACAAACCGCCCTTCCCCGGGCTGACCGCCGCATCGATCGCCGTGCCGATCGAAACTGTCTGCGGCCGCGCCGCCCAACCGATCGAGCGTTCGGCGACCTCGACGTCCCCGCCGAGCACGGTCCCGATCACGCGCTCGGAGCGCTGCCGGCAACGTTCGCCGGGCCGGATCGCGAGCTCGTAGCTTTCGTGTCCGCTGCCGACACCGGTCCAGCGCGCCACTTCGCTGATCGGCATGACCGCGGGCAAGGTCGCCACCCCCGGATTGGGCCCGAACATGACCGTGTCGATGACGATCGTCGTGGGCCGATTGAGCGTGCTCTCCAAGAACGCGATGCCGCGCGCGACGAATTCCTGGGCTGCGGGCGGCGCCGTGACGTGCAGTCGCGCGCGCTCGTCCACGCTCAGACTGCGGCCCGCGCGCTGCCATTCCTCGGGGTTGAGAGCCCGCAGGAATTCGACGACGGGCGCCGCATCGCGCCGGCCCCACGAACCGGATGTGGGGCCGTAATCCGAGCCGAAATCGCGCAGGATCGGCAGCAGCACGGACTCCCCCTCTTCGTTCGAGCCGACGGGGAGGACCGCGGACAGGTCGTAGAGGCGCAGGACGTTGGCGCTCGGGTCGGCCGCGGGATTCTGGGTCGCGAGCGCGAAGAGCAGGGCGAGCTGGAGCATGAGTTTCCTTTGGAGGCGGGGGCAAAAGGAATCGGGCCGCGCCGGTGTTGGATACCGCGGTGGAGCCCCGAGGATACGCGGAGAAGCCGCATGAATCGGGCGCGAAAAAAGGCCAGACTGCGAGCGGACACCACCCACACATCATGAAGCACATTCAAATCATCCTCGTTCTCGCCCTCTCCGTGTTTTCCGCCTGCAAGAGCGCGCCTGACTACGGTCGCGCGCTCCCGCCCGGTGCGCCGGCACTCCTGCCGCTGGGACCCGGCGACGTGAAGCCTGATTTCAGCCATCAGTGGGCCGCGCGCGACGAGATCATGCCCGCGCTCGACCAGTCGCTTGCGTGGGCGCAGAAGAAGACGTCTGCCAAGCACTTTCCGATCGAGGGCATCACGGTCGAGCGCCTGCAGTACAGCTTGCAGCGCTTCAAAGCGGCGCTCACCGAGTCGAAGAGCGCGGCGGAGTTCAACGCGCGCCTCGACCGCGAGTTCGTCGTGTTGAAGAGCGCGGGCTGGGACGGCAAGGGCGGCGGAGTCCTGTACACCGCGTACTGCACGCCGATTCTGAACGGCCACACCGAACAAAGCGCGACGTACAAGTATCCGCTCTACGCGCTCCCGGATGACCTGGTGAAGGAAGCCAACGGCGAGATCCGCGGACGCCGTACACCGGGCGGATCCATCGAGCCCTATCCCACTCGCCGCGCGATCGAGGCCGGCGGACTGCTCTCGAACAAGAAACTCGAGCTGGTGTGGTTGAAAGACCCGATCGACGCCTACATCGCGCACGTCAACGGCTCGGCGTTCGTGAACTTGCAGGACGGATCGATGTTGAAGCTCGGCTACGCGGGCAAAAACGGGCGCGAGTACACGTCGCTGGGTGCTGAACTCGTGAAGGACAAGAAGCTCAAGAAGGACGCCGTATCGCTGCGTGCCATCCGCAAGTGGGGCAAGGAACATCCGAACGAAGTGCAGGAGTACTTGAACCGCAACGACTCGTTCGTGTTCTTCACGCCGATCGAAGGCAATCCGCACGGTTCACTCAACGTGCCGGTCACGGCGAATCGTTCGCTCGCGACGGACAAGCGCTTGTTCCCGCGCGGCGCGATCGTGTACGTGCAAGGACATCCTGGTTCGGGCATCGCCGAGGGCGCCAAAGCCGACCACTTCATGTTCGATCAAGACACCGGCGGCGCGATTCGCACGGCCGGTCGCGCGGACATCTACATGGGCTCCGGTGATCAAGCGGAAGCGGTGTCGGGTTCGACGCGCGTCGAAGGGCAACTGTACTACTTGTTCGTGAAGGACAACTTCGTCCAGCCGTGAGCACGGCGCTCTCCGGCGTCGTGTTGGCCGTGTGCACGAGCGCGGGCGGAATCCCGAAGACACCGGTCGATTCCGCCCTCGTTTCGCTGCTCGGGCTCGCGGGGGATCGTCAACGCTTCGCCTTTCACGGCGGGCCGAATCGCGCGGTGTGTCTGTTCTCGATCGAAGATTACCGGCGCTTGCAGAAGGACGGCGTCGTGTGCGAGCTACCGGGCGTGTTCGGCGAGAACGTGCTCACGGAAGGGCTCGATTTCGGGCAATTGCGCGCCGACGACGAGCTCGTGATCGGCAACGAGCTGGTAATCGCGATTCACGACGTGCGCGAGCCGTGCAAGACGCTCAAGAGCGTCGATGCGCGCTTCCCGAGTCTCATGCTGGGCCGCAGCGGTTTCGTGTGCCGCGTCGTGCGGCCGGGCACCGTGCGCGCCGGAATGACGATCGCGCGCGCGTGATAGAATTCGCTGCTCGCACTTCGATGTCGGATCACGCGCAACAACCTTCGCAGGAATCGAACCTCGTCTACCACGAGGCGCAGGACCGCATGGCGCTCCTGCCGAACTACTACGCCTGGATCGCGAACTTGTTCGCCGACCACGTGAGCGGAACGGTGCTCGAACTGGGTTCGGGCGCGGGCCTGGTGGTGCGCAATTACCTGGACCGCGTCGAGCGCGTGATCGCCGTCGACATCAATCGCGAACTGCTCGCGCGCCTCGAGCGCACGTTGCCGCGCGAGAAAGTCACGGGCCTGGAGGTCGATCTGCGCGGCGACTGGCACGAACTCGACGGCGTGACGGCGGATTGCGTGATCGCGCTCGACGTCGTCGAACATTTCGAGGACGACGCGAACTTCGTCGCCAAGATGAAGAGTCGCCTGCGCCCCGGCGGCAAGCTGATCGTGAAAGTCCCGGCTCAGACGAAACTGTACAGCGACATGGACCGCGCTTCGGGGCACTTTCGCCGTTACGACGACGCCGATCTGCGTGCGCTGATGGAGTCGCACGGCTTGCGCACGCTGGCTTTGCGCCACATGAATCCGGCGGGCGCGTGGGGCTATCGCTTCAAGAAGGAACAGAAGACGAACTTTTCGAAGACGTTCTCGCCCGGCAAGCTCAAAGCCGTCAACACGCTGATCCCGATGATCGCCCTGCTCGATCACGTGCCTTTCCTGAAGGGTCTGAGCCTGGTCGGCGTGTTTCAGAATACGGAGCCCGCCCGCACCCCCACACGCTCCGGGTCCGACATCGAACCCAATCCTTGAACGCTTCGGGTCAAACACCGCACGCGCCCCTCGACGTCCCGAGTCAGACGCCAAACCCAACCTCCAAACACTTCGCGGGCGACACCAAACCCCGCCCCTGAACGCTTCAAGACCGACACCGAACACACCCAACCAGACCCCACCCCATTGTTGACCTCCTGGTTCGCGATTTGCGCAGTGGCGTTCGTCCGAGTTTGACCGTACCGAGCCAGGCTCGTGTGGTGCATCTTCGCCGCAGTAGAGCCGCGCGCCGGCGCGCGGCTC
>JAEUIA010000026.1 GCA_016795245.1 Planctomycetota bacterium
CGCAGTACGCTGCGGCGAATCTGTGAAAAAACTGCTCTGGCTCCGTATTCAACGAACTGGGCGGCTCGTCCCGCAAAACGGAAACGAACCGCCCGATTGATGTCGTGGTGTCCGAGTCACCGCTCCGCTCTGCGCATCCCGCGTGGCCGCGAATTCGCGGCCACCAGCAACGGAGGGGGAGTCGTCCAAGAGTGCCGTCGCCACGAGTCCCGCCTCCCTGTCTGCCTCCTCGTCCGCCGCTTCCCTTTCGTGCGCGCGGCCCAACTCGACCAATCCCTCTCCTCTCGTCCTCTCTTCTCTTCTCCCGTCTTCCCCCGTCTTCTCTGCTCCCGCTCCCCCCGCCCTCGTCAGCACCCGATCCCGTAGTAGACAAACCCCAACTTCTCGAGCGTCGCCCGCGGGTACACGTTCCTCCCGTCGAACACGACCGCCCCCTTCATCGCCGCCTTCACCGCGTCGAAATCCGGCCTTCTGAACTCATTCCACTCCGTCACCAAGACCAACGCGTCCGCTCCCTCCAACGCCGCCATCGGGACGTCCGCGTACTCGATCCTGTCACCGAAGCAACGCTTCTTCGCTTCGCTCATCGCTTCCGGGTCGTACGCCACGACCCGCGCACCCGCCGCCAACAACCCCTCGATCACCACGATCGAAGGCGCCTCCCGCATGTCATCGGTGTTGGGCTTGAACGCCAATCCCCACACGGCGATCAGCTTGCCCTTCAGATCGCGCCCGAAGTGCTTCTGCACCATCTCGATCAACACGCGCTTTTGGCTCTCGTTGACCGCCTCGACCGCCTTCAGGGTCTTGAAGTCGTACCCGTGTTCGCCGGCCGTGCGCACGATCGCCTGCACGTCCTTCGGGAAGCACGACCCGCCGTACCCGACACCCGCGAACAAGAACCTCGACCCGATGCGCGCGTCCGAGCCGATGCCCTTGCGCACCGCGTCGATGTTGGCGCCGACCCTGGAGCAGATATTGGCGATCTCGTTCATGAACGAGATGCGCGTCGCGAGCATCGCGTTCGCGGCGTACTTCGTGAGTTCCGCCGAGGCGATGTCCATCTGCAGGATCGGGTTGCCCGTGCGCACGAACGGCGCGTACAACTCGTCCATGATCTGCGCCGCGCGCGGGCTGTTGGAGCCGATCACCACGCGGTCCGGTTTGAGGAAGTCGTCGATGGCGGCGCCTTCCTTCAAGAATTCCGGGTTGCTGACGACGTCGAACTCGACCCGTGTCCGCTCGCGAATCGCAGCCGCGACCTTGGCCGCGGTCCCGACCGGGACGGTCGATTTGTCGACGATGACCGTGTACTCCGTCAGGTGGTCGGCGATGGAGCGCGCCGCGCTCAGGACGTACTTGAGGTCGGCGCCGCCGTCCTCGCCCGGAGGGGTGCCGACGGCGATGAAAACGACCTGGGCCCGCGCGACGCCCTCCTTGTAGTCGGTCGTGAACGACAGGCGCCCGTCGTGGACGTTGCGCTTCATCAGTTCCTCGAGTCCGGGCTCGTAGATCGGGACGACCCCCTTCTTCAGGCCCTCGATCTTCTTCTGGTCGATGTCGATACAGACGACGTTGTTGCCGCTTTCGGCAAAGCAAGTTCCTGCAACAAGGCCGACATAGCCTGTTCCAACGACTGCAATTCGCATGGTCTCGGTGCTTCCGGGAGTGGGGGAGAGAGAAAGGTGGCGGGCGCGCCGCTTCAGCTCGGGCTGTCCGTTGGAGAAGCGCGGGTCAGCAGGATACCGTGGACACCCCGTTCCCTCATCGGGCGATTAACTCAGTGGCTAGAGTGCCTCCCTTACACGGAGGAGGTCGGGGGTTCGAATCCCTCATCGCCCACCAGCACATGCGCACGCTTTTTGGGCGTGCGCCGCGGCAGATCCGAATGTCTCGAAGTCGCATTCGGCCGAGAACGATGTCGCATCTTCGGTGCCGACGCGTGACGGCGCGCAGGTGTGGTGACGTGGCGAGCACTGTCTTTTTTTGCTCGCGGCGCAGCGCTACCTTCGGCGCGCTTCCCAGCCATGAGTCGCATTCTCGTCATCGACGATGACTCCGGTCATCGACTCATCCTCAAGAGCCGTCTCACCGAGAACGGCCACGAGCCCGTGCTTGCCGACAGCGGCGCGAAGGGCCTCGTCGAAGCACGCGCTCAAGGTTTCGATGCATTCATGGTCGCAGCGCGATTGGGCAAAGGTATCGACGGATACGAAGTGTGCCGCCGCCTGAAAGCGATGCCCGAGCGCGCGCACGTCCCGGTGCTCTTGTTCAACGACGGTAGCGCTGCGCACGACGATCCCGCGCGCGCCTACGAAGCCGGTTGCGACGCGTACGTGACGAAGCCCGATCTGCCTGCGCTCGAAACCGTGCTGCGCGTGCACCTGCGTTCCAAGAAGCGCCTCGAGGAACTTTCGCGCGAAGTCCATGCGCTGCACGAGCACATCAAGCGCATCCAGAACGAAGATCGTCCGCGCAACGGCGACCACGAGGGCAACGGTCGCGACAACGGCGATCACGGCGCGGTCCTGCGCGAGATCGCGGCCGGCCGTCCCGACGGCATCGTCGTCGTCGATTCCGAGGGCACGGTGCATTTCGCCGACCGCGGCGCCTGCGACTTGCTGGGAGGCCGGCTGGAAGGCATGCACCTGGGCGATCTGGCGCCTTCCAGTGGACTGGAGGCCTTCGCCCGCGACGCTCGGATCGAGCCGCGCGAGGGTTTCCGCTTCGATCTGCCGCCGCGCAAAGGGCGCCTGCCGCGCTCGGTGCACGCCGTCGTCGTCCCGCTCCTGGTGCAGCCCGGCGGTGAACACGACGTGCTGCGTGTCGTGCTGTTCCAGGACGCCGGCAAGCGCCGCCTGGCTGCAGACCTGCTCAAGGTCCCCGAGCCGACCGTGCCGCGCGCGGAGCTCGGGCCTCTGCTCGAGGCGGCGCGTGAGGTCTACCGCATCGACTCGCTGGTCGGCGAGGGATCGGCGATGCGCGCACTGCGCGCGCACGTCGTCGCGGCGATTCACGATGTCGAACCCGTGGTGCTGATCGGCGAGCGCGCATCCGGACTCGAACGCGTGGCGCGCGTCGTGCACTTCTCCGGCTCGAGGAGCGGCGCCTTCGTCCACGCGCGCTGCGCTGCGCGCTCGAAGGACGCGCTCGAAGCCGATCTCTTCGGCACGGCCAAGGGTGTCTCTCCGGCCGCGCACACGGATCGCCCGGGTCAGTGTCACATGGCGCAAGACGGGACGCTCTTCCTGGAAGACGTCGGCGAATTGCCGCTCGAGTTGCAGGCGCGACTGCTGCGCCTGCTCGATTCAGGCACCATTCAACGCAAGGGCGCGCAACGTCCGGAGCGTCTGGATCTGCGCGTGATCGCTTCATCCGCCACGCCGCTTCAGGAACTGGTCGACGAAGGCAGCTTCATGCCCGAGTTGTGCGAGCGCATCGCGCGCCACACGCTGAATGTGCCGGCCTTGATCGATCACCGCGAAGACATCGAGGAATGTGCGCGCTTCTTCATGTCCCGCTACGGCGGGATCAACCGCGTGCGCGACATCGACGCTGACGTTTTCGAACTGTTGCGCGGACACAACTGGCCCGGGAGCCTCTCCGAACTCGAAGGCGTCATCCAGACCGCCTGCGAATTGGCGGTGGACGGTGTGATCGGGCCCGAACACATTCCGCGCACGCTGCGAACAGCCGGTGGCCGAGGAGGGGACGAGCTGATCCCCAAGCGTCGTGCTTCGAGCCACGGGGTCGAAGGCACGCACGCGATCCACGACGCGCAGGGACACGAACTGCGTCCGCGTCCCTCCGGCCTGCCCACGACCGCAGGACGAACGCTCGATGTGCTGGAAGCCGAGCCGGTCAGCTTCGAAATCTACGAGCGCCAGGCGCTCTTGCGCGCGATCGACGAATCGGGCGGAGACAAGATCGCCGCCGCGAAGCTGCTCGGGGTGGGCAAGAGCACGCTCTACCGCAAGCTCAAGCAGCACGGCATCAAGTAGTCGCGCTGCTCACGGCGGTGCACGCGGAATCCCCCGCAGCGTTGCCCCGAGGCTCGCCGACCATGTCGCTCGCCGGAACTTGTAGCGCGTCGTCCGGCGAGATCCTGACCGGATGGCTCAGAGCTCCGAGCGCAATTCGGCGCTGACCAGGGCGAATGGATCGTCGCCGTCGGCCAGCGGATTGCGCAGGACTGCGCGCAGTTCCTTCCAGGTCGTGTCCGCAGGCGCGTCGGGCAGCTTGCCGCGCATGAGTTCGACCCCGCGCGAGCCCGTGTCGTAGAGCAGGATCCCGGTGCGCGCGCTGACGTCCGGCGAGTCGCTCATCCTGCCCGTCGGGCGCAGACTGAACACGCGGTCGTCCTCGGTCACGAGGCTCACGTGCAAGTCGGCGAGCTGCGGATGACTGTGGTGGAACAGCATCACACGGAAGAACCCGTTCTCGTTGCGCAATTCGATGCGCGGCCGCAGTTCCAAGCGCAACGCGCGCAGCAGGTAGAACGGTTCGGTCGTGCGCGGCTGTCCACGCACGACGAACTCGTGAATCGGCACGGTGATCAACTCGTAGCGTTCGAGCGCGCTCTCGATCTGCGCGAGGCGCTCGGGCTCACCGGCGCGGTTGTCCAGACCGCTCAGCCACACTTCCGCCAGTTGCCGGCGCGTGAGCGGTTCCAGCGCCGTCCCCGCGCGCGGCACCACGTAGTCGTTGTCGCCGCTCAGCAGTTCCACCGTATCGACGTATTCGCGCCGCACCCAACTGCGCGGTCGGTCGAGCGCGTGCAGCGGATTCGTGCGCCCAAACACGTCGAAGACAGGTTGGCGCGACAGGTACCCGATCGCGCCCGGCCACGGAGTGAGGATGCGCGAACCGGCCTCGACCTTGTCGCGGAAGAACAAACCGACGTGCCGGAAACGCCCGGTGTTCGCGATTTCCTCCTGCAATCCAAGGCGCCCGAGCGGCAACGTGGAATCGAACTTCGCCGGCTGCGACGGAGTCATCCAAGCCTGGTGCAGACGCCCGAAGGGGATCGGCCCGAGGTCGCCGGGCGACATGCTGGCGAGGATCGATGCGCTCGAACACACGATCACCGCGAAGATCGCGACGCGGCGTTTGAAGCGCGACAAGCTGTCTAGCGCGTTGATCAGCCCTTCCTGCACGCCCAGGAAAATGAACGGGAGCGCCGGGACCATCGATTCGTGCAGCGGCAATTGCCCGCGACCGCGCATGCCGATAGACACGGTCCACACCAGCGCGACGAACACGGCGTGCGCACCCGTGCGCGACAGCGATCCGCGCACGAGGTACCAGGCCGGGACCACGAGCAGGAGCGGACTCACGGATCCGAGCATGAAGTCGCGCAGGTCCATGATTCCCGCGCGCCACTGGCCGGGGTTCGGCTCGAGGAACACGGTCGCGATCGGCGGCAGCACGAAACCGTTGATGCGCCAGCGCACCAGGAGCGTGATGCCGATGATGACGACGGGCAGCACGAAGGGTCGCCAGGTGACCGGCGGACGTTCAGTTTCGTCGTCGTTCGGCTTGCCGAAGATGTGCAGCGCGACGAGCGCCAGCACGAAGACCACTCCGTCCGGCCGCGTCAAGCAGCACAGCGACAACGCAATCGCCAGGAAGTACGGACGCTTGCGCTCGTGCGCCAGGAACGAGACCAGCGCGAAGAGCGTGAACAGCGCCGTCTCGAGCCCGTTGGCCGCGGCCGCTGCGACGCAACCGCTCGTCGCGAGGAATCCAGGCGCGAGCAAGCTCGCGATGCGGTCCGAGCGGAAGCGCGCCGAGAACGCGACCACGAGCAACATGCAGACGATGCCGAAGGTCTGCACGAACGCGTTCAACGACACGTGCAGCCAGGGGACGATACGCTCGCCCAACGCGCACACGAGCACCCACAGCATCGAGGGCGAACTCTCGAACGCCGCCGACCCCGGGTTCCAGGTCATCTGGCCTTCGAACACCAGATTGCGCGCCAACCTGAACTGCGCGTACGCCTGGTCGTAGGGGAACGCGAACGAACCGTCGACGTCGCTGTGGATGGCGAGCGTGTGCGCGATCAGCGTGATCAGCGCCACGAACAGCGCGATGGTGCGGTTCATGAGCGCGCGAAGTTATCCAAACGTGATCGCCGGCTCCAAGCCCAAGCAGGAACGTTCAATCGTAGGCTCGGCACTCGTCGACGACCTCGCGGTCGGTGAGCGGCTTTTCGTTGCGACGCGCCAGGATGAACAAGCCGAACGCGCCGTGCATGGCGGCCTTGCGCTTGTTCAGGAACCCGTCGAGGTACTTGAGCCAGAACCCGGTGATGCGCGCGAACACGAGCATCAGCGCCCGCAACGGCCGCGCGGTGAAAAAGCACGACAGGAAGTGCTCCCACAGATGGCCGAGCGCTTGTCCTGGACCGCCGACCGGGCCCATGCCGATCACTCCGAACGAACGGAACACGCGCCGGTACCCGATGTGCGTGAAGCGGTGGAAGTCGTAGGGCGTCGAGTGCGCCGGTTGCAGGAACGGAGTCTCGGCGTAGACCAATCCCTTGGGCTTCAGGACGCGGTGGATTTCCGCGCACACGCGGTAGGGGTCCGAGACATGTTCCAACACCGCTTGTGCGACGACGCCGTCGATGCTGCCGTCCTCGAAGGGGAGGTCGTGCGCATCGCAGACGAGCTTCGTGAGCGGCCCGAACGCGACGTCGCTGTCGATGAACTCGATCTGCGACTGCGCGCGGAATTCCTGCATGCCGGTGCCGAGGATGCTGCCGCCCAGGATCAAGACGCGCGGACGTTCGGCATTCTCGAAGAGCAGCGTGGAGAACAAGCGGTAGTTCGCCGGCGCGACGCGGTTCTTGCTCATGTCGGGCAGGACGGCGTAGACGAGTCGCCGCAGGAGCGGCTCGCGCGCGAAGAAGGTGTCACGGCGGCCGGTAAAGTCCGCGAGCCTGAAGACGCTCTGGCTTTCGGCGATCAAGACCGGCACGCCGTCGACGATCGGGTACAAGGCGGCGCAGCGTGCGCACGCGAGCGATCCGTCTTGTGACAGCAGGCGCTCGCGGCACTTGGGGCAGCGATACAGTTCGATGCACGCGGCCATGTCCGGCTGCGCGCTGCGTGCCTGCGAGTCGGGTTTCGTGCTCACGCAGCCTTCCTCGACGCGACGGCGCTCATCGAGTCTGCTCCACCGAGAGCGGCGGCAAGGTCAGATCCAGCACTTCGCGCGCGCGCACCGTGACCGTCGCTTGATGCGAGCCCGCACCGGCGCGGACGGTGACGACGTAGTCCGCCGGCGGGAGGTCGGGGATCGCGAACGCACCTTGTGCGTCGGCTGTCACGGGCGGCCAGACGCGTTCGGGTGCCGTGGCGCTCGCGACGAGCACGAGCGCGCCCGCGAGCGGATTGCGCTCGCGGTCGGCGACGATTCCGCGCACGCCACCGGCGACGAGTTCGATGTCGAGCGTGTCCTCGGTCCCGCTCGTCTGGTTCCAAATGCGCGGGGGAGTTCCCTCGGCGCGAGAGAGGTCCGGCCAGGTGCCGTTCTGCGCCCACTCGGGGAGGACCACGACTTTGTACTCGCCGATTTGCAGGTCCGGCAGCGCAAAGCGTCCGTCCGATCCGCAGAGGACGCGCCGTGGAAGGGGCGCATCGATCTGCTGCAGCGGAGTCGTGGGCGTGAATACGACTTCCAATCCCGCAAGTGTGGTCATCGGCGCCGGCGCGATGTGGCCCGCGATCGCCGCCACGACGCGCGGCGCGAGTTGCGGCAGCGGGCGCTTCGCATCGGGTAGACGCACGACGACCGGCGTGCCGTCGTCCGAGATCGTGGTCGTGAAGGGCAGGTGTGCAGTCGCGCTGATCGTGACCGTCCACGCGCCGCGCGCGAGGCCTTCGAGCGCGAACCTGCCGTCCTTGTCGGTGTAGGTCCAGTGCGGCTCATCTGACGCGATCAACGCGACGAGAGCATCGTCGATCGCCACTCCGTCCGGTCCGATAACCGTGCCCGAAAGGAACCGCGCGCGCGGTGGCGACACGATCACGGGCAGGTGCGTCTGCGGCGGCGAGGTCACCTCCAATGTACGCGGGTCCTTGCGCGTGATGCGACTCAACGTCCATCCGACGCCCCAAGCCACGAGCGCCGCGAGCGGCACGACGACCGCCCACCGCCAACGAGTCCCGCCCGATTTCCTCACGCCGTCAGCCTACACACCCGCGCATTCGACCGTACGCTGTTGAATACGGTGCCAGAGCATTTTCTTCACAGCTTTGGAGAGTACGGAGTCAGGCTCCACTCCGCCGTTTTCGCCGCTGTAGCTTCGGTGGCTGGTTGAGTTTGACCGTACGGAGCCAGGATCATGTGGTGCAAACTCGCCGGCGCGGGGCTTGCCGGTGGCGCGCGGTTCAACGCCGGCGAGTTTGCACCACATGATCCTGGCTCCGTACGGTCAAACTC
>JAEUIA010000056.1 GCA_016795245.1 Planctomycetota bacterium
GCCGGCGCGCGGCTTTACTCCGGCGAAGATGCACCACACGAGCCTGGCTCGGTACGGTCAAACTCGGACGAACCCCACTGCGCAAATCGCGAACCAGGAGGTCAACAATGGGGTGGGGTCGCGAGGGGGGTGTTCGGTGTCGGACTGGGAACGTTGAGGGGCTCAGGATCGGCGTCGGTCTGGAAGCTTTGAGGGGTGAGTTCGGCGTCGGACTGGAAGCGTGGAGGGGTGGAGGTGCGGTGTCGATCCGGAAGCGTTTGTGAGCGGAGGGCGGGCTCGGTATTGGAGCGTTGCTGGACGGGGTTGGTGTCGGTCTTGAAGCGAACTGTGCTTGGGTTCGAGGCCGTACGTGCGGGGTCGTGGGGTGCAGGCTTGTTCGACGCCGGTACCGGCGTTGCGCGATCAGCTCAGTGCAGGTTGAAATGCATCGACGGCGACGAACTCTCGTTCGTTGCACGGTGTCCAGCCTTGTGCTTCAGTTCGTCCACGAAATTTCGAGGCCGTTCGTCAAGTTGAACGTCGCGCTCGTGCAGAAATTCAGCGCGTCGCGATACCAGGCTTGATACCTGCGCACGTCGCCTGGTGCGACTCCGCCTTGCAGGGACAGCGCGGGATCTCCGACTGCAGGCAACTGGGAGGCGCCGCCGGAATTGAACTTGATGCCGAGGCGCACGATGACGCCGGTTGCGCACATGAGTCCGTCACCGAAGGTCGTGCCCGCGCCGGCCGCAGTTGCCAGCGTGCCCTGGTAGTACAGCGCGGGTCCGTCGGGCATGTCCGCGCCGTGCAGTACAGCCGTGTCGGCCGAGACTGCGGCGACACCCGCGCCGGTGAGCTTGCCGCCCTGTCCCAGACCGTGCAGACAGCCGCGCTGTTCTCCAGGCGTCGAGTTGTTGCTGCACGGGCAATTCGTACCGGATCCGTCGCCGAAGCAATACGGAGTTCCGAGCGCGGTCGGGCAGGGCACGATCGCGGTCACGCTGATGCAGCCGCCTTGCTGACAAAACGTGAAGCACCCCGGATCTGCGATCCCGGTGACGCGCACTGGATCTCCGACCATGAATCCGCCCGTCTGGCTGAGCAACCAGGTCTGATTCAAGCTGTCTTGGAAGAGGAGCGGGCAGGTCACGCCTTGCACCATCACACCGCAGTCGTCGAAGGGCATGACCTGAGCGGGTGCTGAACCGGTTCCACAGGCGATCACGGCGAACAATGCCAGCAGGCGGTGACTCATCTTGAACCTCTTCGGGGAGCCTTCCCCGTGTCGTGGCGCGATCATCCGCGCCGTAGATGTTGTATCCAGCCCGAGCGCCGCTGTGCGCCGGAAAAACCTTCTCGTCTCCATTTTCGACGGCTGAACGTCCGATGCGTCTTGGATCGCATCCTTGCGTCTTGCCTCCCCAAGGCGCGACTCCACGTTCACTGCGAGGTCCCACCGTGCTGCGCATTTTCCTGACCACTCTCGTTGCATTCCTCGTCACCACCGGCGTCGCTCCGGCACAGATGAAGTCCGTGCCTGTGACCACGCCCACGAAGACGTACACGAAGTTCGCGCCTCCTGACGCACACGAATGCGAGCGCATCGGACTCGTCCTCGAAGAGGCGGTGCGGCTCTCCGACATCGCCGGGGCCGAAGCGGTCGTCGACTGGCAAGCGCTGTACACGCGCGCCATGAACGGCATTCCGGCTCCGGAGCGCACGCGCACGAACTTCCTGGAGACCGCCGACGCCAACTTGAAGGGGGCGACCGGGATCATGGCGAACCTCGTGCAGACCGTGGCCTCCGGCGGTTCGTTTCGCTTGCTGCGCGTCGTCGAAAACGGGCTCGATGCGCGGGTCGTGTTCAGGCTGGCGCACTTGCACGGCGGGGTGCCGGACTACGTGACCTTCGTACTCGAGACCACCGCAGACGGCGGCACGTTCGTGACGGACATCGATCGGGCGAGCGAGGGCGATGTGACTTCATTGCGCCTGCGCCGCTACTTCCTGGGGCTCGCTTCGGGTGTCACGCGCAATCTGGACGAGAAAGTGCGCGGCAATGATCGGTTGCGCGTGCAGTGGCAGAAGCAACTCGAGGCAGCGGACGACGCCTTTCTGACCGGGCGCAACCGTGAGGTACTGGAGATCCTGGCGTCGCTGCCGGATGATCTGGCCCGCGATCGCAGCGTCATGCTGACGCGCGTGAACGCTGCGCGCGCCATCTCGAGCAAGATGTTCGATGCCGTGCTGGCGTTCGCCCGCGCGACTCTGCCCGCGGATCTGGCGATCGAGCGCATCGCGCTCGATCACTTCCTCGAGACCAATGCACACGATGAGGCGCGTCGCACGGTGAGTACCGTGAACGCAGCTGTCGGCGGGGATCCGTATCTGGACTGGATCGCGGCGACCATCGAAGACGACTCGGGCGACCTGGCCGCCGCGCGGGCAGCCTGTGCGCGCGCGATCCTGGGAGACGAACGGCTGGCGGAGCCTTACTGGACTCTCTTGTCGATCAACGTTCGCGAGCGACGCTTCTCGGATGCGTTGCGCATCCTCGAGAGCCTGAACGCGCGCTTCGACATCGATTGGAGCGGCATCGAATCCGCGGGCGCCTACCAGGCCTTCTTCGAAAGCGAATACGGCAAGGCCTGGAAGACGCGCATCGCGTCGCGCCGCTGAGAAGCACGCGCTGGCAAGGCGCTGACGGCGAGTCTAGAATTTGCGGCCCCGCATTCGTGCCCGAGGCGATGCGGGATCGTCGTCTCAGGTGGAGGCAACGGAGGACCCTCGGCGGAGATTCAGGTAATGTCGAATTCGAAGGCGACTCTGCCGGTTGCGGAGCCCTACCCGTTGTCCACGTTGAGACACTCGGTCAGCCACTTGATGGCTTCCGCGGTCGCCAAGCTGCACCCCGGCGTGCAATTCGGTTTCGGTCCGGCGATCGAGCACGGGTTCTACTACGACTTCGATCTGAGCGAGCCGCTCAACGAGTCGGACCTGCGCAAGATCGAAAAGGAGATGGAGCGCCAGGCCAAACGCTCGCAACCCCTGACGAAGATCACGGTGACGCGCGCCGCAGCCAAAGAGCGCCTCGCCGCCAAGGGCCAGCACTACAAGATCGAGGCCGTCGACCTGATCCCCGAAGGCGAGGACATCACGTTCTATTCGCACGGCGATTGGGAGGATCTGTGCGAGGGGCCGCACGTCGACACCCTGACGCGCCCGTTCGCGTTCAAGCTGCTCAGTGTCGCCGGTGCCTATTGGCGCGGCGACGAGAAGCGACCGATGATGCAACGGGTCTACGGCACCGCCTTCTGGACGCAAGCCGAACTCGACGCGCACTTGAAGTGGCTCGAGGACGTCAAGCAACGCGACCACCGCAAGCTGGGATCGGAGCTCGACCTGTTCAGCACGCACGGCGAAGTCGGCGGCGGCTTCATCTTCTGGCACCCGAACCTCGCGGCGGTGCGCCGTTGCATCGAGGAATTCTGGTGGGAAGAGCACACCCGCCGGGGCTACAAGCCGGTGTACACGCCGCACGTGTCGCGCGAGCAACTGTTCTCGATCTCGGGCCACCTCGAGAAGTACTCCGAGATGATGTACGCGCCGATGGAGATCGAGGAACAGCCGTATCGGATCAAGCCGATGAACTGCCCCGGTCACATCATGATCTACAAGACTCGCGGACGCTCCTATCGCGAGCTCCCGTTGCGCTGGGCCGAACTCGGCACCGTGTACCGCTACGAACGCTCCGGCGTTCTGCACGGCATGCTGCGCGTGCGCGGTTTCACGCAGGACGACGCGCACATCTTCTGCACGCCTGAGCAATTGGCGTCCGAGATCGCGGGCGTCGTCGACCTCGTCACCAAGATCCTCTCGGCCTTCGGCTACGAGTACACCGCCTATCTGGCTACCCGCCCCGAGCAGTCGATCGGCGAGGAAGACGTGTGGACGCTGGCGATCAAGGCGCTCGAAGAAGCCGCGCGCATGAGCAAACTGCCGCTCACGCTCGACGAAGGCGGCGGTGCCTTCTACGGACCGAAGATCGACTTCAAGGTGAAGGACGCGCTCGGACGCGAATGGCAAAACAGCACGATCCAGTGCGATTTCAATCTGCCGCAACGCTTCGATCTCACCTTCACGGATCACGACGGCAAGCAGAAGCGTCCGATCATGGTGCACCGCGCGATCCTCGGCAGCATGGAACGGTTCGTGGGTGGTTTGATCGAACACTTCGGCGGCAAGTTCCCGCTGTGGTGCGCGCCGGTACAGGTCGCGCTCGTGCCGATCCGCGAGGAGCACGCCGAGTACTGCAAGAAGCTCGAGTTGGAGCTGCAGTCGGACCTCTTCCGTGTCGACGCGATGCTCGACCCTGGACACATGAACAACAAGATCAAGGAAGCGCAGAAGGCGCACATCCCGTTCACGCTGGTCGCGGGCGACCGCGAGGCGGCGGACGGCACCGTCGCCGTGCGTCGGCGCGGCACGCGCGAACAGGAGGTCATGCCCTTCACGCAATTCTTGGCCCTGATCCGCGACCTGCGGGCGCGCAAGGCCCTCGATCTGGGCGAGAAAGCGCTCGCCCGCTGATCGGAGCACAGCACTTCGAATAAACTGGTGGTCCGTGCGAACGGGGAGGGCGTCTCTCAGAGATCCGCCCCCCCTGTTTCAGCGAGGCCTCCCCGATGAATGTTGCCGAAGCCTACGACCCCGTCCGCGCACTGACCGCGTCCTGGCGCCTGCTGATGCGCGCTCCGTTGCCGCTCTTCATCGGCGGCGCGATCCTCGTGCTCGTCAGCGACGGTTGGTCCACGGGCGTCAACTTCGGCGAATCGCACGGGCGTCCGCGGGGCGAGGTGGTGCTCGGCGTCCTTCTGGTCGGCTTGTGTTGCGGTCTGATCGGGCTCTTGATCAGTTCGTGGCTCTCGGTCGGCCTCGCCAACGCGGTCGAGAAGACGGTGACGAACGGGTCGGCGCGCTTCGACGACCTGTTCGAGTCGCGGGGACGCTTCTTCGACATGGTCTTGTTGCGCGTGTTGTTCGCGCTGATCTGGATCGGCGCGCTCGTGCCGATCGCGGCCGCGATCTTGATCGGCCTGCTCGCGGCCAACGCGTGGCACTGGCCTCCTGGGCCGGTGATCCTCGCCGTGTTCACCTTCGTCTTGCTCTACCTTCCGGTCCTCATGTACGTCGTGCTGGGCTTCAGCTTGAGCGTGCAAGCGGTCGCGATCGAAGGTCTGGCACCGACTGCCGCGCTGCGCCGCTCGTGGTCTCTCGTGCACGGCAATCGTTTGCGAATCTTGTTGTATTGGATCGTGATGATCGTGTTCACGCTGCTCGGCTTCTGCCTGTGCTGCATCGGCATGCTGTGGACTGGTGCGATGGCGCAAGTCGCAGCCAATGACAGCTACCTCGCGCTGGTGAAGAGCGACGAGTACGCCGGATCGTGGTTGACGACGAACGTACCGCCGTCGCCCGCACAGTCACCGCCGCCGATGCCCGGTTGAGATCGGTCTCAGCGCGCGCCGGCCGCAGAGAAGTGCGCGATCGTGCGGCGCGTGGCTTCGTCCAGCGACACCCGCTCCACGTAGCCGAACGCGCGGCACGCAGGCCCTAGATCGTAGGTGTGCGTCGACGCTAGCTGCGCAGCGACGAAGCGCGTCAGCGGCGGTTCGCTCGACTTGCCCGCGAGTTTCCACACGACTTCGCACGCTGCACCCGCCACGTAGGCTCGGCGCGCGGAAAGGCTGCGTTTGGGTTCCTCGATCCGCAACGCAGCGAGCACGGATCCGATCCAGGACCACAAGCGCACCGGCTCGCGCTGGTTGACGAAGTACGCCTGACCGGCGTGCGCGGCGCCGATCTCGAGGCGATCCGCGGCATCCAGGTGCGCCCACGCGGCGTTGTCGATGTAGGTCAGGCTCACCTGGTTCGCACCGTCGCCGACGATGCGCAAGCGGCCCGCCCGCGCGCGCCGTAGCAGTCGCGGAAGCAGATGCGGATCGCCGGGACCGAACACGAGGTGCGGGCGCAGCGCACAGGTCGCCAGCGTGGTGTCGTTCGCCTCCAGGATCAAGCGCTCGGCAGCGGCCTTCGTACGCGGATAGTCACACAGAAAGGCCTGCGCATGCGGCAGATCGTTCGAGGCGTTGACGTGATCGCGGCCGTCGAAGCACACGCTGGGGGAACTCGTGAAGACGATGCGCGCGCAATTGTTCGCACGCGCGGCAGCGATCACGGCGCGCGTACCCTCGACGTTCGTGTGTTCGTATTCACGGGCCGGGCCCCACACGCCGGCTTTCGCCGCGACGTGGAAGACCGTGTCCGATCCGCGCATCGCAGCGCGCAGTGAGGGCTCGTCGGCGATGTCGCCGCTCACACAGCGCACGCCGGCCGCTGCCAGCGCCGGATAGTCGCCGCGCGAGTAGGACACGACCTCGTCGCCACGTTCGACCAGGAGTTGCGCCATGCGACCGCCCAGAAACCCGCCGCCGCCGGTGACGAAGGCCTTCACGGAGCGTCCTCCGCTGCCAACAGCGCCAACTCCTCGCGCCGGATCTTGGCGTTGTGGCGCACATCGACGGGAAACGCGCGACATTCGATCAGCCTGGAGGGGAAGTCGAGTTCGGCAGGTGCACCCGGCATGCGCTTGGCTGCGACGAGCGCCCGCATCTCGGACAGGAGTGCCGCGCGCGCGGGCGACGAGCGGCGCGGGGAGCGCGCGTGCGGCTCGACCACCAGGCACGGCTCCCGTGTTCCGTCCGCGACGAGCGCCGTGCGCGCGACGGCCGGATGCAGGTCGCAGACGTTCTCGAGCGGGACCGGCCAAACCGATCCTCCGCGCGTCTCGATGCGGTGCGCGAGGCGGCCCACCGTCCACAGACGGCCGCTTCCGTCGAAGTACCCCGCGTCACCCATGCGATGCCAGCAGGTGTCGCCGTCGATGATCTTCGCGCGCCGCGTCGCAGCCGCATCGTCGGCGTAGGCACGTGTCACGACCGGCCCGCGTACGCAGATCTCACCGATCGTGCCGGGCGCGAGCGGCGCGACGTGTTCCAGCGGGGCATCGCTGACCGGGACGATCGCCACGTTCAACCCGGGCGCGGGACGTCCCACGCACGAGCCGTGTCCGCCTTCGACGAGCGCGCGCACGCCGCCCGCGAATTCCGCGCCGCAGATCGACGACACCGGCAGACATTCGGTCGCGCCGTAGGGTGTGTGAGCGTCGCCGCCGGGAGCGATGAGCGTCGCGAGATCGGCGATCAAGGACGGAGACACCGGTGCTCCCGCGATCAACGCACGCGTCAGGGTCGGAAAGCGGGTGCCGTTCGCGAGCGCCCACGGCACGACGCGCTTCCAGATCGCGGGCGAGCCGAAACCATAGGTGCAACCGTGCGCGAGCAGAGCGTCGGCGATCGCACTCGGGTCGCATTCGGCCGGACGCATCGGGTCCAACCTGGGGATGACCGCCGTCGTCTGCAGCGCGGCGTCGAACAGCGCAAACAGCGGAAAACAGGCCAGATCCCGCTCTCCAGGTGCGAAGGCGTAGAGCTCGCGCAGGAGCGCGATCTGCGCGTTGAACAACGCGTGCGTGTATTCGACGCCCTTCGGTGGTCCGGTGCTGCCGGAGGTGAACAAGATCGCCGCCGGACGCGAGTCCAGCGGCGCACACGGCCTGAAAGCGCCGCGCGAGGGGCGCGCGATGTGGTTCAACGTCTCGAGCCCCGGCAGCGCCAAGGAGCCGACTTGGATTCCGATCGCGATCGAAGACAGCCTGCGCGCGTAGAGCCGCAACAGAACCTGGCTTTGCCAGACGCCGATCAGAACGCGCGGCCGCGTGCGCTCCAGGCACGACACGACATTGGCGCGGCCCATCCCCGGATCGATCAGGATCGGGATCGCTCCGGTCTTGAACAGCGCGAACGTGATCGCGATCAGGTCCAGTCCGGGCCGTACGAAGAGCGCCACGCGGTCTCCGGGAGCGATGCCGCGCTCGATCAGCCCGTGCGCGAGTGCGTCGCAACGCTGATCCAATTCGCGAAAAGAAGTCACGCGCCACGAGCGGGTCCCGGACGGCTCGATGATCGCCGCATGATCGCCGCGAGCCTGCGCACTCGTCGACAAGTGAGCGGCGACGTTCACGGCACGCGCGCCATGAGATCGCGCAGTGCGGATTCGACTGCGTCGGGCGCTTCCTCGAACACGAAATGACCGGCCTGTTTGCAACGAGTCACTACGGCATGGGGAAAGCGCCGTTCCCATTCGGTACGAAACGCCGGCGTGAAGCACCAATCGCGTTCGCCCCAACACAACGCGACCGGGAGTGTTCGAAACTGCTCCAAGGCTTCTTCGGTAGCCTTCAACTCCGCCCACGAGCGGTGCTTGGACGAGAGCGGGATGTCGGCGATGAATTCCACGATGGCGCGCCGCGAGGCGCTGGTCTCGTAGGGCAACATCAGGCCGCGCTTGACGGGAAAGCTCAGCGACTTGCGGTCGTGCACGCCGTAGATCGGCGCCAGCCCGGCGAACGCATTCCATTCGCGCACGAGGTAGGGCCCGATCCACGGCCAGCGGCAGACACGGATGCGCAACGGCATGCGGCGTGAACGGAACGCGGCGGTATTCATCGCGAACAGGCCTGCGACGCGGCGCGGCTCGCGACGCGCGAACGACATCCCGATCGCTCCACCCCAGTCGTGCATGACGAGTGTGATGCGCTCGAGTCCCAGCGCGACGACGAGCGAGCGCAGGTTCAAGGCGTGATTCTCGAGCGTGTACTCGTAATCCGTCGGCTTCTCGGACAGTCCGCAGCCCAGGTGGTCCAGAGCGACGACGCGGTAGCGGTCGGAGAAGGCCTTGACGATGCGTCGAAACGCGAACGACCAGGTCGGATTCCCGTGTACACACAGGATGACGGGTGCAGCGCGGGGACCTTCGTCGACGTAGTGAATCCGTCCGCCGGGCACCGCGTGAAAGCGCGGTTCGAAGGGGTATTCGTCGCGGATCGGAGCCAGCCGGCCCACGGCCGCCAGTGTGCGCGCTCGGTCGCTCGTTTCGCTCTCGGCGGTGGTACTCACGCTCGATCCTCGGCGACGTCGTGTGCCGCCGGCTCGAAGCTCCATTCGATCTGCACGGCGGCAGGTCCGTCGTGGCTCACCGACACGATGTGATTCGCGCGCATGAATTGACGCACGACGTGATCGCGACCGCGGTGGTTCAAGATCAGCGTCTCCGTGTCGGGCACGGCGACCAGTTTGCAGCCCGAGAGTTCCAAGAGGCCCTGACCGGCGCGCTTCAACACGGCCTCCTTGGCGGTCCACACGCGGAAAAAGCGCTGCCAGTCGAACCCGCCCAGGAGCTCCAACTCGACGCGCGAAGTGACGCGCGGGACCAAGGTCTGGCTGCGCGGTCGGACTTCTTCGACGTCGATGCCGATGCGAAAGCGCGCGAGCGTGGCGGCGGCGTAGTGTTCGGCGTGACTCACGGACCAGTGCCAGCCGTTCGAGGGTAGCGGAGCGTCCTCCTCGTCCTTCTCGAGCTCGCCCAACTCCGCGCCGACGGAACGCGCCGCCAGGGCGAGTGCCTCGCGCGCTCGCGCACTCTGTTCCAGCACGCGCTCGCGACCGCGCAAGGGTGCGGCGCGTGTCACGTACGGAATCACCGTGACCGGCACGAGGATCATCGCTGCTCTTCCACGCGCGTCGCGCGACGCACGATGTCGCCGTCGAAGTAATTCGTGCTCATCCCGGCGTCGATGACGATCCCTTGCGCGTTGATGCCCGCGCTGCGGTGCGAGAGCAGGAACAGGACCGCATCGGCGACTTCTTCGGTCTGCACGGCGCGTTTGCGCAGCGTCGCGCTCTCGGCGTAGAGATAGCTCTCCAGGTAACCCGGAATGCCGGCCGAAGCGGACGTCTTCAACAGGCCCGGATTGACGGCGTTGAAGCGCACGCCGCGCGCCGCGAGGCTCTTCGCGAGGAACACGACCGCCGAATCCAGCGCCGCCTTGATCGGCGCCATGTAGCCGTAGTTCTCCGAGGCCATGCGCGTCGTCGAGATCGAGATCGTCACGACGGAGGCGTGATCGGAGAAGCGCGGCTCGAGCGCGCGCACCAGCGCGATCAGCGAAAAGCACGAGACGTCCACAGCCCGCAGGAAGTCGGCTCGGAGGGTCTCGTGGAAAGCCCGACGCGTGCCGTCTTCCTTCGGCGTGTACGCGGCGAAAGCGATCGAGTGCACCAGACCGTCGAGCACGATCGCGCGGCGCTCGAGTTCACCCGCCAGCGCTTCGACGGAATGCGGATCGGCGACGTCGCACACCAGCACTTCGGCCCCTGGCAGGAGTTTGCGTGCTTCCACCGCGCGCTCGGCCGTGTGCACGGACCAGATGACGCGCGCGCCGCACTCGGCGAGTTGTCGCCCGACGTGCCAGGCGACGCTCTTCTTGTTCTTGAGCCCCGTGACGAGCACGGCCTTGCCCTCGAATCCGAGCCAGCCCATCCTCAGCCTTTCGCGTTGCGCGCCACGAGCGCGACGGTGAAGCGCAGCCGAGCGACGGTGGCACCGGCGGAAGTGACCGACGCCTTCATGAAGCGCGCCGGCCCCACGGTTTCGAGCGTCTCGATCGCAGCGCGCAAGGTCTCACCGGGCCCGACCATTTGCTTGAAGCGCGCATCCTCGATGCGCGTCAGCACCGGGATGAACTCGGTCAGGTCGGCGCGGACACCAGGTGTCGTGAACAGGATCGCGGCACTTTGAAACGTGAATTCGCTGATCAACACGCCCGGCAGGACCGGATGGCCGGGGTAATGTCCGCTCAAAGCCGGCAGGTCGTGGGGGATGTCCCACTCGCTGACGAGTGCGCCGGGGGAGCGTTCGATCACGCGGTCGACGAACAAGAACGGCGGTCGGTGCGGGAGCGCCGCGAGAATCGCGGCACGGTCCATGGCGAGAGCCGTGGGTTCAGATGCCACCGGTCACCTCCAGAGTCGTGCCGTGAATGTACGCGGCGCGCGGCGAACACAGCATGAGCACCGCGTAGGCGACTTCCTGCGCCGTGCCGAAACGGTTCAGCGGCACGAGCTTCAGATACTCGGCCTTCTGTTCGGGCGCAAGGTCGGCCAGCAATTCGGTGTCGATGAATCCTGGCGATACACAGTTGACGGTGATCTTGCGCTTGGCGACTTCGCGCGCCAACGAGCGCATCAATCCTTGCTGGCCGGCTTTCGAGGCCGCGTACGCGGCTTGCCCTTGGAATCCCTGGTGTGCCGCCGGCGACGTGATCATCACGATGCGTCCGTAGCGGCGCTGCATCATGTTCAACACGGCGAACTTGCTCATCGCGAACGAACCCGTCAGGTTCACGTCGATCACGCGCTGCCAGTCGTCGGGCTTCATGGTGCCGACGATCGCATCACGCCGGATGCCGGCGTTGTTGACGAGGATCTGTACGCCGTTCGGCGTGACGGGCTCTAGTTCGGACCAGAAGCTCTCGACGGCCGTGTGGTTCGCGACGTCGAGCGCATGTGTGAACAGACGCTCGGAGTGCGCCGCGCAGCTCTCGCGCAAGCTCTGCGCACCGGCGGCGTTGCCCTGGTAGACCGCGTGCACGATGCAACCTTCCTCCAAGAGGGCGGAGGAGATCGCGGCGCCGATGCCGCGCGTGCCGCCCGTGACCACGGCGACTTGACCACCGATGTCGAACTGGGGGCTCACGCGTGCACCTCGAGCAGAGCGTGGAGCCACGCGTCACACTTGTTGGCCACGATCACGCCGTAGTTCGCGGCGCCCAGCCAGCCCGACATGATGATCCCGACGCTGCCTGCGTGGAACAGACCGCGGATCTCGTCGTGGATGTTCATGCTGTACTTGAGACCCTCGAACTTGGTGCCGAACGACGTGCCTTCAGGCGCCTGAGTGTAGAACTGGAACGTGCGCGGTGTCGCGGCTTCGGTGTGTTCGATCTTGTGCGTCACCCCCGGGACGTAACGCTCGAGCTCGAGCAGTGTCGTTTCGATCAAGCGCCGCTTGGCGGCGTCGTACTGCGCGTCACTGAGCTTCGACCAGTCCTCCCAGCGCGCATTCGTCGAGCTGACGATCGTGTAGCGATCCAGTCCCGCGCGAGTCTTCGGGTAGTAGAAGGAGAAGGTGCGGCTCTCGCCGTCGAAATCGCACAGTGCTTCGGATGTGAACGTCGGTCGCGTGGACGTGAACAGGAGATCGGTCACGAACGGGATCGACTCGCCTTTCGCGAGGCCCAGGTACACCTGGCAACTGGATGTGTTGAGGCGCACGGACTGCACACCGGCCGCGAACTCGGGCGTGAAATGTTCCGCGCCTACCAGTCCGAGAACGGTGCCCTTCAAGCTCGCGTTCGAAACGACCGCATCGCAAGCGATGAAACGTCCGTGCGCTTCGATCCCGGTGACGCGGCCGCCTTCGACACGGATCTTCTCGACCTGGACCTTGTTGCGCAACTCGACGCCCTGGCGCTCGAGTTCGGCTTTCATCGCCTTGACCAGTTGATCGGTGCCGCCGGCGAACGTGTACACACCCTGGCTCATGAAATTGCCGAACACGATGCGGTAGCTCAACGCCGGATCGTCGAGCGTCGACCCGTTGGCGTACGAGATGGGCTCCATCAGCAGGCGATGGACGTCGTTGCGGCCCGGGAAGTGGCGTTCGAAGAACGCGGCCGTGGTTTCACCCGAGTCTCCGTAGAAGTCTGTGGCGCGCAACTCGGCGAAGAACGCGTCGATGCGCGCGCGCTCCAGGCCGAACACGGTTTCGAGCTTGTGCGCGAAATCCTGCGCGGTAAACGTCGTGTCGAAGCAAAACTGCGGGTTGTCGAAGCGCACACCGTCGAGTTGCACGATGCTGTCGGCGATGGCGCTGTTCCAATACTTGCGGCAGGTCTTCTTCATGCCGATCGGGAACCCGTGCAGCGAAATGTCGAACACGTGTCCGCCGCGGCGCTTGAACCACGTCGCGAGCCCGCCGAAGTTGTAATGTTGCTCGACCAGGAGCACGCGGCGTCCGGCCTTGCCGAGGACGTTGGCGGCGGTCATTCCGCCCAATCCGCTGCCGATCACGATCGCGTCGTAACGCTCCGCCACACCCTCCAGCGGATCGGCGCTCGACGGCGCCTTGCCGTCGCTGCTGCCCTTGTAGTATTTGCGCTGCTCGCTCATGACAACTGGTTCGCGCGTGTTTCCATCAGTGCGTGGCGGTTGGCCATCGAGACTCCGGACAGCATCGATCCGACGATGCCGAGCAGGCCCTGGTCGGTCCCGATCAGGTGCAAGTTCTTCACACCGCTACGGCCGTCGCGGCGCTTGTGCGGGCTGCCGTACACGGTGCCTCCGATGTGGCCGGTGTAGTGCCGCAGCGTGCGCGGCGTGAACATGTCACTCGCGATTCTATGGGGTCGCGGGTCGAACGCGAACGCTGCGGCCGCGTCGAGAATTGCGGACTCCGCTGCCACCTTGGCCGCGCGATAGGGGGCTTCATCCAGCGCGCACCACAGGTCGTAGTTGGCGAGGCTCGTGATCCGCAGGACACCGTCGCGCTGCGGGTCGTGCGTCGCGTAATTGTCGCTGCAGCAGATGACGCCGGTGTGCGTGTCGACCAGTGTCTCCGGGCGCCGCCAGCCGAATTCTCGCTGCGTGGTGAAGAACGTGATGGTCGCGTCGTTGCCCAGTGCCGCGCTCGTGCGGTCGAGGACATGGACGATCTCGACGAAGCTGAGCCGGCCTACGTCGGCTTCCGTTGTAGGCCTCCCGGCGAGCGCCATCGTCTCGGGATATCCGGCCGAAGACAGCACGCAGTCCGATTCGAGTTCGGTGCCGTCTTCGAGCCGCACACCGCGCGCGGCGGAGTGCGCGTCGAAGAGAATTCGCTCGACGCCCGCGCGCGTGCGCAGTTCACCGCCCTCCGCGCGGTAGCGCGCGAGCAGGAGATCGAGGAAGGGCTTGATGCCGCCTGCGGGGCGCGCGAAGCCCTCCAGGAACAGGCTGCGGAACAGGATCACGAACTGATCCCAGTCGATGTCGTCTTCACGCGCGCTGCCGTACCAGCAGATCGGCACCAACAAGGCCTCGATCAGCAGCGGATCGCGCAAGAAGCGCCTGATCTCCGCGCGGGCGGAGCGCACCGGTGCTTCCGCGTCGAAGGCGTCGAAGGTGCGCACCTCGTCCACGAGGCGTGCGAACGCGTCCTTCTCAGCCGGAAATGCCGCCGCCACGTCCTCCGCCAGCAATCCAAACTGATTGGCGAAGCGCAGCGTGATGTCGCCCAGGCACACGCGCGACCAGGTCTGTTCGTGCAAATTCAGCTCGTCGTAACTGATCCGCAGCTGGCGCAGGAGCTTCGCCAACGGCGTCGACTTGGTGCCTTTGGGCACGAAATTCGTCAGCGCGTGCAGACCCGTGTCGTAGCGCCGGCCGCCGCGCTTGTAGAAGGAATTCAGGCCGCCCCACAGCGCGTGCTTCTCCAACACGACGACGCGCTTCCCGAACTGTGCGAGGCGAATTCCCGCCGCCAGGCCGCTCATGCCCGCGCCGATCACGATCGCGTCGTAGCGGTTCTGGGCCATGACGATGTGCTCGCGCGGCCGGGCTAGACGCCGACCTTGAGCACCTTGCCTTGGAGTTTCGGACTGAGGTACGCGACGCAACCGTCGAGGGTGGCGAGTTCCTTGTAATCCTCCTCCGGAACCTGCACGCCGTAGCGCTTGCGCAGCTCCATGACGATGTCGAGGAAGTCCATCGAATCGAGTTCGATCTGCTCGCGCAGTCGCACGTCGTTCTTCAAGGAGCCCACATCCTCGTCGGGAGCGATGGTCGTGATGATGTCCTTGATGGCCAGGATGATCTCTTCGCGGTTCATGTGTGCGTGTAGTGGGTAGGGGCGTTCAAGCCCGGTAGCGACGGATGACGACGGCGGAGTTGATGCCGAGCATGCCGAAGGAAAGGTTCAATACGTGGTCGATGCGTTCGGCGCGCACGGGCTTTCCGGCCACGAGATTGCGCACCTCGCACGTAGGGTCGAGTTCGTCGAGGTTGATCGTGGGGTGCACGAATCCGTCGTCGAACGAGGGCAGGTTGCCGGCCAATTCGAGCGCCCCGGCGGCGCCCATCGTGTGGCCGATGTAGCTCTTCGTGTTGTTGACGCGCGTCTTGTGCGCATCACCGAACACCGCCCGCAGCGCTTCGCATTCCTGCTGATCGCCGAGCGGCGTTGCGGTGGCGTGTGAGCTGACGATGTCGATCTCATCCGGCGCGAGGCGCGCGCGCGCCAGGGCGCCGCGGATGCATTCGTTTTGGCGCTCGGCGAGCGGCAACACGAAGTCGGCGGCATCGGAATTGACGCAGTGTCCGACGACTTCCCCCCAGATGCGCGCGCCGCGTTTCAGTGCATCGTCGAGCCGCTCGAGCGCGTACAGGCACCCGCCTTCGGACACCACGATGCCGTTGCGCGCCTTGTCGAACGGTCGCGAGGCTTTGGTCGGATCCTCGTGCGTCGCCAGCGCGCCCTGAGAGCGGAAGCTGGCGAAGATGCCGAAGGTGTGGATGCTCTCGCTGACGCCGCCGCCGAGCGCGAGGTCGACTTCGCCGAGCTGCAGCATCTGCATGCCGTGGATCAATCCCAGATTGCCGGCCGCGCACGCCGCGCCGATGCAGTAGGCCGGCCCCGTGATGCCGAACGCGAGCGCCGTTTCCCCTGCGGGGTTGTTGGCGACGGTGCGCGGATTGTGGTGGTGCGACCAGAACGAAAGGTCGAAATCGTACTGCGCGACTTCGTGGATCTGATTCTCGGTCTCGACGTTGCCGTGTTCGGTCGTGCCGATGTACACGCCGACGCGCGCACGGTCACGCGTCGTGATGTCGATGCCGGCGTCGGCCAGGGCTTCACCCGCGCAATAGATGCTGATCGATCCGGCGCGCGTTCCACGGCGCAATTCCTTGCGTTTTTGCCAGCGCAGGGCGTCGAAATCGCAGACTCCGGCGAGAGTCTTGCCGACGTGTCGGATCTCCCAGGCCTGTACGCCGGAGACGCCGTTCAAGAGATTCGCGCGGTATTCCTTGAGCGAGTTGCCGTTCGGACTCGTGAGTCCGATGCCGGTGATCACGATGCGGGGGAGAGAAGGCTTCACGCCGGCCGCCTTCCGTTGCGATTCGGCGCCGTGTCGATCTGCGACTCGCCCTCGTCCTCCTTGTCGTCGTCTTCCTCGTCGTCGCTCATCCGCTTCAACATCGCGGCCGCCAGTTCAGCGCGCGCGAGTTCGTCGGGCTGCCCGGGCTTGCCGCCCGCGATCAGACGCGTCGGCACTTTCATGCCGATCTTCAGCGCAGTGCCGACGGCCTTGGTGAGGATGCTCTCCGAGTCGCCCAGCGCACGCTCCACCGAACTGAACACGAGGTGCATCACCGCTTCCGCGATGCTGCACGAACTGATGATCGAGCGCAGCGTGTAGACGCGCGGGTCCTTTTCGCCGTAGCGACCACGCACGTAATCGAGCGTGCTCTCGGCCGCCTGCTTGAACTTGCCGAACACGACCTGCTCGCGGCGCCGGAACACAGTCGCGACGATCGAGAGCGTGTTGCCTACGGGCGAGTGCAAGTGACAGCGCCGATGCGGATCGAACCCGGCCTGGATCGCGCCCCAGCCGAGGAGGTCGTTCAGGGTCTGGCTCGTGGCGCCGACCGACAGGTCGAGTTCGCGCGAAACCTCGCGCGAGCTGAGGGGCTGGCCGGCGAGCACCAACAGTCCCCAGACGCGCCCGTGGACGCGCTTGAACCCGAAAGTCTTGAAGAAGAGCTCGAAGGTCGGGAGCTGCGCCATGAGCGGCTCGTCCAGCCCTTCGAATTCAGCGATCTCGGTGGGAGCGGTCTTGTGGGCCATGGAATGGGGACAGGCTCACGGAGTTCAGGTTTTCCTGAAATCGATGAGGCGCCTGGTGTCTCATCCAGCTTGCGCCGTGTCCACAAAAGAGGGGGAAAAAACCGCATCCTAGCGAGGCGCCCGTGCGCCCCCGGACCCTTCGTCCCCGAGCACCCGCTCGAATCAGGCACGCAGATCACCCAGGCCGCCGACCAAACCCCGAGCGCCGCCCGACCCTACGCTCCCTCAGGCCTCAGGGCGCGAGCTTGACCGCGGTCCCGTAAGCCAGGAACTCCGCCGCGCCTTCGGCGATCTCGCAGGTCACGAACCGCAACCCCACGATCGCATCCGCCCCTTTGGCGCGCGCCTCGGCCTCGAGCCGATCCAAGGCCTGCTCGCGCGCCTCCGCCATGAGCTTCGTGTACTCGTGCACTTCGCCTCCGACCAGATTCTTCATCCAGGCCGTGACATCGCTCTTCATGTGCGCCGCGCGCACCGTGTTCCCGCGGACGACGCCGATCGTGAGCTGGATCGTGCGACCTGGAACCGCATCCGTTGTCGTGAGGATCATCGCTTGACTCCCGTGTACGGGTCGAAGGCCCGCGTGCGCATTCGATCACGCGCAACGATTCCGAACCAGACCGAGAAGCCGACGAGCGCCAGGCTCACCGCCCACTTCAAGAAGACCGGCGCATCGGAGCACAACAAGCACCACTCGCCGTACCCCAAGACTCCGACGCTGCCGACGAGCGCCAGGAAAACCGCAAACGACAGCACCGCGCGACGCAGAGGCGAGCGCGCGATGCGGGCCCATTCGAAGTCCTCGGGCTCGGGCGGCGCGACCTCGCGCGCCAGGACATGCAGGCGCTGGTGTGCTGCGACCTCGCGCGCAAGCTCCGGTTCGCGCGCGAGCCGGGCTTCGAATCCTGCCCGGGCAGCAGCATCCATCTCACCGTCGGCGTAGGCCATGGCGCTGAGTTGATCCGCGCTGGGTTCGACGTGCGTCATCGCCGCCGCTCCTCTCCACCGGCCGTCTCTTCCGGCGGGAACACGTGCGGATCGAGGCCTGCGCGCAACCTGCGGCGGGCATGGAACAAGCGCGACATCACCGTGCCCTCCGGCAAGCCCAACGCGGTCGCGATGTCCTTGTACGAGAACTCCTTGAAGTGCCGCAGCGCCAGGATCTCGCGGTCCTTCGCGGACAGTCCCTTGAACGCGCTCCAGAAGTACTGCGCGCGCTCGTTCGAGATCGTGGCGTCACTCGGGCCAGCATCGTCGTCGACGATCTGGAAATCGACGTCCTCGCCGTCCGTCTCGCGTTCGAAATCCGCCAGCGGTCGCACGCGCTTCTTGTTGCGCAGGAACGAGTAACAGGTGTTGCGGACGATGCGGTGGAACCACGGAAGAAAGGGCTCGCCTTCGCGGAAGGTCTCGCGCGCCTTGTAGACCTTGAGGAAGGCTTCCTGACACAGTTCCATGGCATCTTCGTTGGAGCCGACGAGCGCGCGCGCGACGTGGTACGCGCGACTGCGCACCATGTCGACGAGCGCGTCGAACGCCGGTTTGTCTCCGCGCTTTGCCGCCAGCATCAGCCGGGTGGCTTCGCAATTCATCTCCGCGCCTGCATACTCGCCGCCCGCTCCGGCCTTCACCGGTTTCTCGAAGTTACTCCCGGGCGCGCTCACGCCTCGGGTTCCCGCCGCAGGGCGATGTCCAGGGCATGGCGTGCCGCGCGGGCACAGGCGCCGGGCGGACCGAGTTGGCGACGCGCGGTCGTGAGCGCTTGGATCGCGTTGCGTCGATCGACGGGGTCCTGGTGCAGGCGCACGAGAGCCACCGCGACCGGGACGATGGGGCCGTCGCCGGCGAAGCAGAACTCGGGGTAGATCTCGCGGTTCCCGATCAGATTCACCGAGCTGAACCAGGGCACGGTCAACAGCCGGTCCTTGAGCCGCGCTTCGTAGCCGTGCGCCAGTCGATAGACGACGACGCTCGGTAGAGCGTGGTGGAGCAAATCGAGCAAGACCGTGCCCGAAACCGACAGCGCCGTGCGCGCGCGGGCGAGGATGGCGTGCAGGTCGCCGGTTTCGACCTGCACCCAGTCGGCAGCTTTCTCGCGCTCCAGGATGGCGCGAATCGCGCGTCCGATCTCGATGCGTTCGTGCGCGACGACGACCGGCACGTCGCCGATGCGCGCGCGCACCTCGGCCGCGACGCGCAGCATCCACGGCAAGTTGCGTTCGATCACCGCCGTGCGGCTGCCGGGGAGGATCACGAGCGTTTGCGCGGCGTTGTCGGGAGTGGTCGCGGGGATGCCTTCGAGCGCGTCGAGCAGCGGATGTCCGACGCACTTCACGGACAGACCCTGGCGCGCGAACCAACGGCTCTCGAAGGGCAAGATGGACAACGCGCGATCGATTGCGCGGCTGTAGCCGTGCACGCGCCACGGCGCCCAGGCCCAGTATTGAGGCGTCACGAAATGCACGGTCGGCACACCGTAGCGCGCGGCGATGCGCGCGAGCGGCACGTGCAGCGCGGGCGAATCGACGGCCAGCAGCACGTCGGGTCGATCCGCGCGCAAGCGTGCCGCGGCGTTGCGCAGGAGTTCGGCGTACCACGGCACCGAACTCCACACGCCCAGGCCCATCTGCGCGCGGTCGACCGGACTGCCGATGATCTCGACGCCGGCGGCGGCGAGACGTGAACCGCCCAGCCCGACCATCTTCGGTGCGAGTGCGCCGCTCCCGCGCACGAGGCGGTCGAGTTCGCGCACGGCGTTGGCCGCGTGCAACTCGCCCGAAACTTCGGCGCACGACACGAACACGCTGATCTTGCGTTCGCGCGGGACGACGATCACCGGCGCCGGATCGACGTCGAGCGGATGTCGCAGATCGTCTTCGAACTCGGCACGCGCGCGCTTGCGGCTGCTGAGGTAGGACAGGAGGCGCGGCGCGAGCAAGGCGCCTTGCGCGACGGCGCGCAACATCTCCATGCGCACGGCCCAGTGCGGTGACAGTCCCTTGCGCTTCCTCGCGCCGGCCAGGTGCCGGCGTCGGGCGAGTTCATCGGAATTGGCGTCGGGTCGCGTCATCGAGCGGGGGAGAGGATAGAGAGGAGCGCGCTTGAACGCACGCTATGCTCTCGTGCGGATGTTGCGGCTAGTCGGGTACTTCGCGCTGGTCTTCGGGGCGCTCTACGTCCTGCGCTCGATCCCCGTGGTGGGAGATTTGTTCCGCATTCCGTTCCTGGGCTTTATCGTCGCAGCCGCCCTGGTCAGTGCAGCGCTTTCTTGGTTCGGCGTGCGCGCCGTCGACCGCCGCCGGACGAAGGCCATGCTGAGCCGCATCGGAGCGGTGGAAACGCCGCACAATCAGGGCAAGCTCGGCTCTTTCCTGCTGGCCCAAGGCCGCGCGCGCGCCGCCCTGCCGCACCTCGAGCGCGCGGTCCAAGGCGAGGGCGAGAGTGCGGAATGGAATTACCGGTTGGGAATGGCCTACCTGCAGGCGAAACGCGCCCGCGAGGCCATCGGCGTGCTCGAGACCGCGGCGCGGATCGACGAGGGGCACGCCTACGGTTCGGTCTTGCTGCGCCTGTCCGAAGCTCACCTCGCGGCCGGGTCAGCCGAGTCCGCGCTGGAGACGCTCGCACGCTTCGAACGCAATCACGGTCCGAGTCCTGAGAGTGCCTTGCGCCGCGGGTTGGCGCTCAAGCAACTCGGGGACCGACCGGCAGCGCGGCGAGCGTTCGCCGAAGTCTCGCAACTGGCGTCGCGCGCGGCGAAGTTTCAGAAGAGTGGACAGCGGGGATTCGTGCTCAGGGCGTTCTTCATGCGCGTCTTGCCCTGAGGGGGGAGGGCGGAATTGCTCGCCTTGCACGCGCGTCGAATCCGGAGTCTTGAACCGCATCGAGGACCCCGTTGTCCGGCGCTTCATGACCGACACCGAACACGCCCCGCAACGTTTCCAGACCGACACCGAACGCGCCCCTCAATGCTCCGCCACCGACACCGAACTCCAACCCAGTTCGCTTCCAGTCCGACACCAAACACACCCATCCAGACCCCACCCCATTGTTGACCTCCTGGTTCGCGATTTTTCCAGTGGCGTTCGTCCGAGTTTGACCGTACCGAGCCAGGCTCGTGTGGTGCATCTTCGCCGGCGTAGAGCCGCG
>JAEUIA010000057.1 GCA_016795245.1 Planctomycetota bacterium
ACGCCGGCGAAGATGCACCACACGAGCCTGGCTCGGTACGGTCAAACTCGGACGAACGCCACTGCGCAAATCGCGAACCAGGAGGTCAACAATGGGGTGGGGTCTGGTTGGGGGTGTTCGGTGTCGGACTGGAAACGTTGCGGGGCGGGGTTCGGTGCCGGACTGGAAACGTGGAGGGATTGCGTTCGTTGCCGGTCTGGAAACGTTGTCGTCGGCGTACGGTGCCGGTCGCGAAGCGTGCTGGGATCGCGTTCGTGGTCCGAGTCGAACCGTTGCAGGGCTGTCTACGCGACGGTTTCGCGGGCTGTCTGCGGAGTCTGGAGGAAAGCGAGTCTCACATCTCTTCGATCAGGCGCTGCAAGGTCTCGCGCACGACTTGCGCATTGGCCTTTCCGCCGGAAGCCTTCATCACCGGACCGAACAAGGCGTTGAGCGCATTCGGCTTGCCGCTCTTCACGTCGGCGATGATCTTGTCCTTGCCGACGAGCGCCTCACGGCACCAGGTTTCGATCTGTAGTGTGTCTTGCACCTGCTCGAGGCCGAGTTCCGTGACGAGCGACTTCGCGTTGCGTCCCGTCTTGACGATTGCGCGCAAGAGCGTGCGGCCGGCGTTGCCTTGGATCACGCCTTTCTCGATCAGTTCGAGCACGCTGACGAGGTCGTGCGGGCGGATCTGGATCTCGTCGAAAGTGGCGGCGTTGATCTCAGCGTCGCCGACCATGCAGAAGAGTTCGTTCTGGATCCAGTTGGAGCAGTCCTTGGCCTTGCCTCCGAGACGCACGCAGGCTTCGAAGAAATCGGCCACGACGCGCTCGGCGGTCAGGACGCGCGCGTCCTTGGCAGACAGGCCCATCGCGCTCTCGTAGCGTTCGCGGCGCGAGGCCGGCAGCTCGGGGAGCGAGGAGCGTTCGCGCTCGATGAAAGCGCGGTCGATGCGGATGGGCGGCAGATCGGGATCGGCGAAGTAGCGGTAGTCGTGCGCCGATTCCTTGCTGCGCATCGTGCGCGTGACGCCCAGATTCGGGTCCCACAGGCGCGTTTCCTGTACCGGGAATTGCGCCGGATCGCCCGATTCGTAGGCCTCGACCTGCCGCGCGGTCTCGTACTCGATCGCGGCCGCAACGAAGCGGAACGAGTTCAAGTTCTTGATCTCGACCTTCGTGCGCAACGGTTCACCTGCGAGTCGCACGGAGATGTTCACGTCGCAGCGCAGCGTGCCCTTCTCCATGTCGCAATCGGATGCGCCGCAGTACTGCACGATCTCCTTGAAGCTCGCGAGGTACTCGGTCGCCTCCGCCGCGCTCTCGATGTCGGCTTCGGTCACCGACTCGATCAACGGCACGCTGGCGCGGTTCAGGTCGACGAGGGTCTTGTCGCCGCGGTCGTGGATCGCCTTGCCCGCGTCTTCTTCCATGTGGATGCGCGTCAAGCGCACAAACTTGCCGTGCGCGAGCCGGATTCCGCCGCCCGTGCAGTAGGGCTGATCGTATTGACTGATCTGGTAGCCCTTGGGCAGGTCGCAGTAGAAGTAGTGCTTGCGGTCGAACTTGCTTTTCTCCTTCACCTCGCAGCCGAGCGCCAGCGCCGTGCGCACGGCGAGTGCCAGCGCTTCGCGGTTCAACACCGGCAGCGCGCCCGGTTGTCCGGTGCATTTCGGGCACGTGATCGAGTTTGGTTCCGCGCCGAAGCGGTATTCGCAGCCGCAGAAGAGTTTGGTGCGCGTCTTGAGCTGGCAGTGCACTTCCAGCCCGATGACGACCATCCAGCGCGTGCCGGTGCGCTTCGAGACGTAACCGCTTTCGCGGAGGCGCAGCGTGTCGCCGGTCGAGCTCACGCCGCACCTCCGTGCGCGAAGGCGGGTGCGCGCTCGCGCGCGTGCGTGGTCGCGGCTTCGAACGCGCGCGCGGCGCACAAGACGCGCGCATCGGCGCGGTGCGGGCCGATGATCTGCAGTCCGACGGGCAAGCGCACGCCGCCCACGTCGGTGAATCCGCACGGCACGCTCGCCGCCGGCAGCCCGGCGAGGCTCACGGGCACGGTCAGCACGTCGGACAAGTACATCGCCACTGGATCGTCGGTTTTGGAGCCCAGTTCGAACGCCGGTTCGGGCGAGGTCGGGCCCACGATCAGGTCACAGCTCTCGAAAGCCGTTTCGAAATCACGTCGCAACAGCGTGCGCACCTTCAACGCGCGCCCGTACCACGCGTCGTAGTAGCCGGCCGAGAGCACGTAGGTTCCGAGCAGGATGCGGCGCTTGACCTCGGGGCCGAACCCGGCTTCGCGCGTCGCGGCGAACATGCCTTGCAAGCTACCGTCGCCCTCGACGCGCGCGCCGAAGCGCACGCCTTCGAAACGCGCCAGGTTGCTCGATGCTTCGGCCGTCGCGACGACGTAGTACACGGCGATCGCGTGTTGCGAATGCGGCAGCGTGACCGGCACGATGGTGGCGCCCAGGCGCTCCAGCGTCGCGATCGCTTCCTCGCAGCGCGCGCGCACGCCGGCTTCGAGTCCGTCCGCGAAGTACTCCTTGGGAACCCCGATGCGCAGGCCTTGCACGTCGCCGTGCTCGAGCTGCAGTTCGGGTTCGTCGAGGCAGGTGGAGTCGTTGACGTCGGTGCCCGACATCAGTCGCGTCACGAGTTCGAGGTCGCGCACCGAGCGCGCGAAGGGCGAGACTTGATCCAGCGAACTGCCGAACGCGATCAAGCCGTAGCGCGAGATGCGTCCGTAGGTCGGCTTGAAACCGAAGATGCCGCACAAGGCCGCCGGCTGGCGCACCGATCCGCCCGTGTCGCTGCCCAGCGCGATGGGGGTGATGCCGGCTGCGACCGCGGCCGCCGAGCCCGCGCTGGAGCCGCCGCTCGTGCGCGCCTTGTCCCACGGATTGCGCGTCGGACCGAAGGCCGAATTCTCCGACGAGCTGCCCATCGCGAACTCGTCCATGTTCGTCATGCCGACCGGGATCGCGCCGGCCGCGACGAGGCGTTCGACGAAGGTCGCCGTGTAGGGCGCCTTGTAGCCGGCGAGAATGCGGCTCGCGCAGTTCGATTCGAAACCGACCGTGCACATGTTGGCCTTGAGCGCGATCGGCACACCGTGCAGCGCGCCCAGCTCTTCGCCGGCTGCGGCGCGCCGGTCGAGTTCGATGGCGGCGGCTTCGGCGCGCAGCCGGTCGGTGTTCAAGAACACGTTCAACTCGCGATCGAGCTGCCCCACGGCCGCGAAACAGGCCGCCACGTTGTCCTGGGCCGAACGCTTGCCCGCGCTCGTCTCGGCCGCGAGCGCGACGGCGTCCAGCTCGGAGTAGGCGCTCATTCCTCGCCCCCGACGGTCTTCGGCACGCGGTAGAAATCGCCGTCGCGTTCGGGCGCGGCGGCGAGCATCAAGTCGGGCGCGAAAGACGGCTCGGGCACGTCCGCGCGCGTCACGCTCTCGGCGCCGCTCATCGAAACGAGCGGCTCGACTTCGGTGACGTCCAGGCTCGCGAGGCCGCGAAACTGCTGCAGGATGCTCGTGAACTGACCGGCCAGCGCCGTCGCTTCGTCCGACCCGATCTCGAGCCGGGCGAGGCGCGCGATCGTGTGGACCAGCGCGACCTGGTCGGCTGCTGTGGGCTCGGAATTCATGTCGTGGTCCTCGGGGAAACGGGGCGGCAGAGAATAGCCCGCTCGAGGACCTCGGCGAAACACTCAAGCAGCGCGCTCTTCCGTCGCGGGCCTCGGCAGGGAACCATGTGCGCCCCATGGCACGAATCCGAAGAGACACAGCGCCGAGCACGCCCGCAGAGACCGCCACTCCGCCGCCGCGCGAGCCGGCGCGCAGGTGGCAGCGTGCGCTGATCGTGGCGTTGGCGGTGCTGTTGCCCCAGATCGCGCTCTTCTGGCCGTCGCTCACGGGTCAGAAGATCCTGCTGCCGCTGGACGTGCTCACGATCGGCGAGACCTGGCTCGGGCACGGCGATCCGCTGCACCAGGAAGAAGCGCAAGACCGTTACCTGTCGGATCTGGTCTTCGTCACCGAATTGAACCGACGATTCTGCGTCGACGAAGTGCGCGCCGGCCGCTTTCCGTGGTGGACGCCGTACATCTACTGCGGCGCTCCGTTCTTCGCCGCCAACCACCCGGCCGTGTTGTCGCCGTATCGGTGGATGGACTACGCGCTGAAGGGGCCCGCAGCGATCGCCTGGGCTCAACTCCTGAAGAGTCTCGTGGCCGGAGTCGGCGTCTATCTGTTCTTGCGCCGCGCCCTGGGCTCGAGCTTCATGGCCGGGCTCGCGGGTGCGTCCATGTTTCCGCTGTGCGGATACATGGTCTTGTGGGCGGGCTTCACGCTGTCGAACGTGGCGAGCTTTCTGCCGTGGATCTTGTGGGCCGCCGACGCGACGGTGAAGCGCGCGCTCGGGTTCGGTGCGATCGGGCTCGCCCTCGTGACCACCTTGATCATCTTCTCGGGGCACGCCGCCAACGCCGGGCACTTGTTGGTGGCTGCAGTCTTGTACGCCGTCTGGCGTGCGCACGACCAGCACGGTCTCAGCACACGCCGTGCCTTCGGTGCGTTGGGTGCAGTCGCCCTGGGTCTGTTCGCCGGACTCGCCCTCAGCGCGCCGCAACTCCTGCCCACGCTCGAGTACATGCAACAGAGCGCGCGCATCGCGGCGCGCGCCGACGGACTGATCGAGACCGAGTCGATGGGGTCTTGGGCACTGTTGCAGGCGTGCTTGCCGTACACACTCGGTTCGGGCGAGCGCGGCGCGGGCTACCTCGTGGCCACGACGCGCTTCGAGAGTGCGGCCACGGCCTACGCCGGGTTGATCGCGCTGCTCGTGCTCGTGCCGCTCGCGTTTGCGGCTTCAACACAGCGCAAGACGGCGTGGTTCTTCGCTGCGCTGGGCGCCTTCGCCTTCGTGCCGATCCTGGGAGTGCCCGTCATCCAAGAGGTGTTCACGTGGCCGCCCTTGAATCTGGTGCGCAACAATCGCTTCACGATCGTCACCGCGTTCGCACTCGTCGTGCTCGCGGCGCTGGGCGTCGACGCGCTGGTGCGCGGGCGCTTCAGGCCCGGGCGCATGCATTGGATCGCGCTCTGCGTGGCGGTCCTCTTCGTGTTGTATGGCGTCGCGCGCTTCGTGTACCCACCTGCGCCCGACCCCGAACTCACCGAGATCGCCGCGTGGTTCGCGCGCTACGACGCGCTGGGTCTCGCGCTGGCGCTGGTGGCTTGCGGTGGGTGGTTCGCAGTGCGTCGCGTCCGCGCCGCGCGCGCAGCGCCGATCTTGATCGTGCTCGTCGTGTTGGACCTGATCTTGAACGCCTGGGGCGTGAACCCGCAGTGTGATCCCAAGCTCTACTACCCGCCGCTGCCCGTGTTGCAGGAGGTCGCGCGCCGCGAACCGGGCCGCGTGTTGGGCGTCGATTGCCTGCTGCCGAACTTGATCCAATCGCAAGGTCTGTGCGACGTGCGCGGCTACGACGCCGCGGACCCGATCCGCATGGTCGAACTCCTGCGCGCCGGTCGCGATCCCGATTCGGCGCGCCTGACACCGGAGCCGCCGTACGCCGCGACGCTGTTTCACGTGCCGAAGAATCCTTCGGGCATCTCCGACCTGCTCAGCCTGCGCTGGGTCGTGCTGGTCGGCTCGCCGGCGGAAGGCGATACCACGGCGTTCACGGGCGGGGGACATTCGCTGTTCGAGAACACCCGCGCACTGCCGCGCGCCACGGTGCCGCGCCGCGTGCAGTCCCTACCGGAGAAAAAGGCCCGCCTCGCCGCGCTGGCCTCCGACGCCTACGATCCGCGCGCGATCGCCTACGTCGAGACGGCGGTCCCGGCCGGCTACGAACACGAGCTGCGCGGGAGCGCGCGCATCACTGCCGAAGTTCCTTCACGTGTGGAGTTGGAGCTGGACTTGGAGACAGACGCCCTCGTGCGCCTCGCTGATGCCTACGACGAGGGCTGGCGTGCCGAGGTCGACGGAGTCGAGCACCCGGTCGTCGTGGTCGATCACGCCGTGCGTGGCGTATTCGCGAAGCAGGGCTCGCAGCGGCTGGTATTCACCTATCGCCCGCGCAGTTTGGCTAGCGGACTTTTGATCGCGGCTCTCGCGCTTGTTCTGATGGGCGGATGGGCCGCAACTGTCCGAAGGCGAAGATCCGCGTGAATCCAACCAACCTACGTCGCTTCGTCCTCGTCGCGCTCACGCTCTGTCTGTTGGGCTGCTTTGCCGCCTGTCGATCGGGGAAGACAGGCGTGCCGAACAGCGCGCAGCGCGCACCGATCGAGAAGCCCTGGACCAAGGAGGGGATCGAAGCGCACGAGTACCTGTGGATCGAGACCTCGACCGGCAAGCGCGGCTTGATGACCGGACCGGTCTTCGCGAGCGACGAAGTGGGCGAGTACCTCTCGACCAAGACTGATCCCACCGTGCACCTGCCCCTCGCCGAAATCGTCGTGCTCGACGCCGTCGACCTCGCCGCCGCCGCCCCCGATCAGCCGGTGGCACAGAATGTCGCCGTGTCGGTGCTCGCGTTGTGGGGCGCCGTGCTCCTCTTCCTCCCGACCATCCTCTTGATCATCATCCTGTTCTGAGACCCGATGAACGCGTTCGCCCTGATCGAAACGACAGCCGCGCGCGATCTCGAACCCGACTTCGTGACGGTCGGGTTGCTGCTGGCGCTGGTCGGTTCGTTCCTGCTCGGCAACGCGATCCTGTTCCGACATCCGCGCGACATGGTGCGCGATCGCTACGCGTCGAGTCCTGCCGCGCCCGAGCGCGCGCGACAGGCGCCGCTGCTCGGGATCCGCGCGCAGATCTTTCATCGGCTGCAGGTCTCGACCGGATTTTTCTATCTGGTCCTGGGGTTTGCGCTGCAACTGGTGGGGCGCTTTCGTCCGTTGCAGGCGGGCGTCGAGCCCTCTTTTCCGGTGTTCTGGATCACAGCCATCGCGCTCACGACGGCGCTGCTCCTGGCGTTCGGTTGGTGGTGGTCGTCGCGCGCGTTTCGCCGTCACGTGCGTGCGCATCTCGCCCGGCATCCGCCCGAGTTCGAAGCCGATACGACCTTCGCGCGCGAAGTCGGTGAACTGTTCGGAATTGAATCGCACGCGGATGACACCGTGCAGACCTACGCTGCACGCTTGCGCAGCGAATTGAAGCTGAGCCCGCCCGATCGTCGGATCCGGCGCGATGTTCAGCAGCCGCTGGCGGTCGACGACGAAGACGAATAGGGCGCTGGCTGCCGATACCGTGCCTGGATCAAAACCTCGCGATTCGGCGCGCTAGGAAATTGCGCACCCGTTCGTTTCCACCGGTTGTCACCGAGGGCTCCGCCCCTCCACGCTTCCAGACCGACACCGAACACACCCCTCGCGTCCCCACCCCATTGTTGACCTCCTGGTTCGCGATTTTTCGCAGTGGCGTTCGTCCGAGTTTGACCGTACCGAGCCAGGCTCGTGTGGTGCATCTTCGCCGCTGCAGAGCCGCGCGCCGGC
>JAEUIA010000058.1 GCA_016795245.1 Planctomycetota bacterium
AGCCGCGCGCCGGCGCGCGGCTCTACAGCGGCGAAGATGCACCACACGAGCCTGGCTCGGTACGGTCAAACTCGGACGAACACCACCGCGCGAACCGCGAACCAGGAGGCCGCACTGCGGAGCATGCGTCGAATGCCGTTGCTCTTCTGCTTGCTTCGTTCTTTTCTTCTGCTTCGCGCGTCGTGAGGCGTGTTCAGTAGTGACGCGCGCTCGATAGTGAGTGCTGAATGAACGTCAGGGCACTTCTCCCTCGCGACACCACTGCCCGCGAGGCAGCTCGGAAGATCCCGGCAAACTGGGGAGCAACGGCATTCGACGCGTGCTTCGCAGCGCGGCCTCGGGAGAGGCGATTCGCGCGGAGTACCGCGCAAACCGCCTCTCCCGAGGTCAACAATGGGGTGGGGACGCGAGGGGTGTGTTCGGTGTCGGACTGGAAACGTTGAGGGGCTCAGGTTCGGTGTCGGTCTTGAAGCGCTGCGGGGTTGGGATTCGGTGTCGGACTTGAAGCGCTGCGGGCTTGGGTTCGGTGTCGGACTGGAAGCGTTGAGGGGTGAGTTCGGTGTCGGTTTCGAAGCGTTGATGGATTGCGCCCGATGTCAGACTGGAAGCGTTGGGAGGGCGCGCTCGGTGTCGGACTGGAAACGTTGCGGGGTTGCGCGCGACGTCGGACTGGGAGCGTTTGGAGTACGGAGCCGGGACCATTCTGCCCCGATTCACCGCCGACAACCCGTTCAGCTGCTTCGGTGAACTGCGGCAGTGAAGCGGGGAGGGAAGGCTCTGGCTCCGTACTCACCAGCGAATCGCGAGGTCCTGCTCCAGGCACGCTATCGCGGTATTCGAGGTGCAACGGCGGCGTGGGCCCTACCGACACTCGCTCATCACTCGCTACAGAAGTACTAGTCGTCTTCGTCGGACGACAGCACCGGCGCGAACACCTCGAGGTTGTCGAGGAAGATGCCTGTTCCGCGCGCGACCGCCGTCAGCGGCTCGTCGGCGACTCGAGCGGGAATCGAGAGCGCCTCGGACATGGCCTCGGGCATGCCGTAGAGCATCGAACCGCCGCCGCACAGCGTGATGCCCGAATCGACGAGGTCGGCCGAGAGTTCCGGCGGCGCCTCCTCGAGCACGCCGCGCACGGCTTCGCAGATCAGACGCACGGGATGGCTCAGGGCCTCGCGGATCTCGATCGAGGTGACGGTGGTCTTGCGCGGCAATCCGGTCACGGAGTCGCGGCCTTTGACCTCCATCGACAATTCCTGCTTCATCGGCCAGGCCGAGCCGATCGTGAGCTTGATGCGCTCCGACGATTGCTCGCCGATCAACAGGTTGTGATGGCGGCGCATGTGATTGACGATCGCTTCGTCCATCTCGTCGCCGGCGATGCGCAGCGAGGTCGAGACGACGAGCTCACCGAGCGCCATGACCGCGATGTCGGCCGTGCCGCCGCCGATGTCGACGATCAAGGAGCCGAACGGTTCGCGCACGGGCAGGTCAATGCCCAGACCCGCCGCGAGCGGCTCTTCGATCAAGTACACCTTGCGCGCTCCAGCGCGCTCCGCCGAATTGATCACCGCGCGGCGCTCGACAGCGGTGATGCCAACAGGCACGGCGATGACAACGCGCGGCTTCACCCAGTTGCGACCCGCGTGCACCTTCGTGATGAAGTAGCGCAGCATCTTCTCCGTCACGTCGAAGTCGGCGATCACGCCGTTCTTCAGCGGACGGATGGCTTGGATGTTGCCCGGCGTCTTGCCGAGCATCGCCTTGGCTTCGATGCCGACGGCCATGCCGTTGTTCAGCACTTCACCCGTCGTCTTGTCGACGGCGACGACGCTCGGCTCGTTCAACACGATGCCGCGTCCGCGCACGCTGACGAGCGTGTTGGCCGTACCCAGGTCGATACCCATGTCGACCGAGAAACGACCGAGTGCCCATTGAACGGGCTTGAAAACACTGCTCATCGACGACTCCGGGGATCCGACCAGATGTCAGTTCCAGTGCACCGCGCTCCGACGGGAACGCAGCGGGGGGGGCCAAAAACTCGCGCCGACGAGGCGCGTGCCGCAGTCTAGCGGTGGCCGGGACGCGATCAAGGATCGCTTTGCACGCGGAGAGAATCAGGATGTCGCATTGTTGGCGCTCGCGCACTCGGACTCCCCGCCTCCGCCGACAAGAAAGCGCACCCGCCCGGACCTGCCGAGCGGGTGCGCGATGCTGGATCCGCGCCGTGTCCGGGTGGACTACTTGGCGAAGAAGACTCCGACTCCGAAGTGCCGGCCGAGGTGGTAGTCCACCAGGAGCAGGGCACCGATCAAGAGCAGCGTGGTCACGATGGCGACTCCGTCGACCATCGTCATCCCACCGGGTGCCTCGCCGGAGGCCTCGGCGGCATCTCCCCGGCGCGAGGTCATCTTCGTTTCGCGCCTGGAGGCGCCTGCTGTGCGTCGTGCGGCCATGTTGATTCGAGCCTTTCCTTGACTGTTTCCTGGGGGTCCCTGGATCGACTCGTGGATCAGAGACGGGTCATGGCGCTGTCGCCCTGACGGATGGTCTGGCCCTGCACCTTGCGCGTGACGATGGCCGAGCACATGTCACCGTGGACGAATTCAACGCGGGCCTGGCCCTTGTAGGTCTTGCCGTCGAAGATCTCGAAGGTGTAGCCGCGCTTGACGTTCTTGTTGGCGCCGACGTTGAGGGCCACGAGGCCGGGCTCGACCGCGGTCGAGACGTCGAGGACCGCCGCCGAGATGTCGGGCATGTTGGCGAAATCGCCCGGCTTGGCGCCGGTGTTGGACACCAGGGTGGCGATATCCGTCTCCAGGGATCCGACCGTCTTCTGCAGGCTGGTGCGCTCCTTCTCGAGGGAGGCGATCATGTTGTTCGCCTTCTCGATTTCACCGCGCAGGTCGTTGAGCTTCTTGTCGGCCTCGTCGCGCGCGAGTTCGGCGGCGACCTTGGCGCTTTCCGCGTCGCGCTGCGCCTTCTCGGCCTTGTCCTTGTCCTGCTGGAGGCGCGTCTTGTCCGCGTCGATCCCCTGCAGGGTGGTCGAGATCGTGCTCAGGCTCGTCTTGAACTCAGCCACGTCCTTCTGGAGGTCGTTGCGCTCGTTCGTGAGACGGTCCTTGTCGTTCTTCGCCTTCTCGAGGTCGCCGGTCAGGCGCTGGACCTCTTGCTCGGCTGCAAGTTTCGCGGCAGCGAGAGCCGCGGCGTCCTTGGTGGTGGCTTCCTGGAGCGCGACGATTTCGGCCTTGGCCTTGGTGTACTGGCCCTTCCAGTCCTGGTTGGTGTTGACCGCGTGAGCGGCCCAACCGAAGAAGGCTGCGGCGAGTACCAGGTTCAGGACCGTGAGGATCTTTCCGATGGAGCTCATGCTAATCCACGTGGGCTTTTGGGCTGCGTTGGGGTTCGAGGCCTCGAGCGGGGGGGCGGGGTCGCCTGCGTGCAGGGTTCCGAGCTTGGTCTCGAGTTCGGTTGCGGTGACCTAAAGTATTACGGCGTAAGGATTTTGGTCTAGCCTCACGCGCCGCGTACAGAGCGAAGGGGCGCAGTATAGGGAGGCCTACCTGCACGGTCAAGCGCGGGTCGGCATGCAAAACGAACGGCCGCCCAGGCACCGTCCGCGAAGCGCCGGGAGTACCCCGCTAGGTGCGGGTGGTAACCGGACGAACCCGAGCGAGGATCGCGAGCAGGATTCCCAATCCGATCCAGACCGCGGTCCACGCACGCTGCGTGGCGACATAGATAGGACGCGGTTTGCGCTCCCCCCCGCGCGCGTCGGTCGCAGGAACGGGAACGACGGCGCGCAGGCAACCGGCAACCATCCGGTCCTTCCCGAGGATTTCCAATCTCGAGACATCGCGCCCGTCGGGGCCGATGACACACGAGATGCCGGCGTTCGTCGCGCGCACGATCGAGCGCCCGGTTTCGATCGCCAGCATGTGACTGAAGGCCATCATCTGGTCGTACTCCCAGCTCTCCAGGTACCAGGCCTCGTTGCTGGCGATGAAGTGGAAGTCGAGGTCCCCCGCGCGCAGCGGATCGACGTAGGGCCCCTCGAAGGCGTTGTCGAAGCAAACCGAGGTGCCCATCTTCCACGTGCGGCCCTCGCGTCCTTCGAGGTGCAGGACCTCGGCCGTGTCGAAGTCGATGAAGTCGGGGACGTACCCCGCCAGTGCCTGCGCCGCGTCGCGCACCCAGCCGAGGCGTTCCAGTCCGCACAGGTGCTCGGCGCCGGGCACGAGGTGCACCTTGCCGCCTAGACCGGTGCGCTCGCCGAGCGTGTTCCAGGCGAGCACCGCGTTCGCGCGCCGCAGCGCGCCGTCCACGAGGGACCAATGTTCGACGCCCGAGACGAGTGCCGCGCCGGGCGGGAGGACGGCGCCCTTGCCGTCGCGTCCAAACAGCATGCCGGCGATCCCCTCGCGCTCGGCGTCGCGCATGTCGATCACTTCGGCGCGCGTCAGATCGCGCACGCCCCACGGCACCGCGCGCGCGCCGCGGTCGAACGCCGCGAGCAGGTCGGGAGCGGCCAGCGGGTAGGGAAAACTCACTTCGCCCCAGGCCACGCAGTCGAGCGGTTCACCCGCGCGCACGGCCTCGGCCACGCCGCGGCGTGTCAGGTCGACGAGTTCGGCGAGCAATTCCGGCGACGAACGCATGGACATCTTGCGCTCCTGCTCGAACGCGGGTTGCACCAGCAGGAAGCGCGGGCCGTCGACGGTCGCAGGCGCGGACGTCGTCGCGGCGAAGGTCGCGCACAGGAGGAAGGGCGCGAGTGCGAGGGCGATCACTGCCTTCATTTGTCCGAACGCGATGCCCCGCGGGCGCGCACGCCACAGGTCGGCGATGCCGCCCGAAATCGCAGCCAGCGCAAAACCGACGCCGGCCGTCCCCCACACGCGCGCTCCGCCCGCGAGCCAGAGATCGGAGTGCGCGTGGTGTCCGAGGCGCAGCCAACCGAAACCGAACGGCGGCTCGACCACGAGGCGCAAGGTCTCGAGCGAGATCCACGCGCACGGCACCGCGATGACGAGCGGCCACGTGGATGCGAGTCGGCGCAACAGCGTGCCTGCGAAAGCCATGTACACGGCCGGCACGAGCGCCACCGCGATCAACGTGATCCAGATGACGTACGTGCTCCAGAAGCAGATCGTCGAGATCCCGATCGCCGCCGCGAGCCATTCGATGCGCAGCGCGTACTTTCCCGGCCGGCTGCACACGAGCGCCCACGGCACGAGCGCGATCGCCGCGATGAACCACAGTCCCTCCCGCGTGACGATGCCGGGCCCGGCGACGAAGAGCAGCGCCCAGGTGGCGAGTGCCGCCAGGAGTCGCTTCAGCGGCGCGACAGTTTGCGAGTCAGGGGTGCTCACGACGTGCGCGCAAGATCACCACGAACGCGCCGACCGCTCAAGCACCTGTGCCGCGCTGCTTCCTGTTGAATACGGTGCCAGAGCACTTTCATCACACTTTGCACCGGGTTGCGGGGCTGATCGCCGATAGCCGTCGGCAAAGTGTGATGAAAGTGCTCTGGCACCGTATTCAACAGGAAGCAGCGCGGCACACCCATGCAAGGTGCGCTACAGCCGGCGATAGGGCAGGAGTTCGCCTGTTGTGACGATCGTGTAGGGCTCGATCACGGCCAGGGCCTGGGCGCGCGACAATTCGACGATGTCGGCGGAGCTGGTCCATTCGAGCGGCACGAGATCGACGTGGCCGTCGGCGGCAGGCTCGATGCGCACAGGCAGGTTCTGCTGGCGAGGGTTCTCTTTCGTCGCACCGCCGCGCCAGCGACCGATGCGCAAGCGTTCGGTCCACTCGTGTGCGGAGGCACCCTCCAGCTTCGCGAGCGCCGGACGCACGAAGACTTCGAACCCGATCAAGCACGAGACCGGATTGCCGGGCAGACCGAACACCGAGACCTTGCCGTGCATCCCGAACCACAAGGGCTTGCCGGGTTTGATCGCGACCTTGTGGAAGACGGGCTCGACCGCGCAGCGCTCGAACACGGCGCCGACGAGGTCGTACTTGCCCATGCTCACGCCGCCGGTCGTCATCACGACGTCGCACGCAGCCAGTACTTCGCGGAACTTCTGTTCGAGCACGACTTCGTCGTCGGGCAGGACTCCCAGGTTCAACACCTCGGCACCGGCGGCGCGTGCGCGTGCCGCGAGATAGAACGTGTTGCCCTCGCGAATCTGGCCCGGACCGGGTTTCACATGGGGCGCCACCAATTCGTCGCCGGTCGTGATCAACGCGACGCGCGGACGCCTCGTCACCGGCACCGGCTCGCACCCGACCGCGGACAGGACGGACAGGTCGATCGGCGTGAGGCGCTTGCCGGCGGCGAGCACGATCTCGTCCACGCGCACGTCCTCGCCGCGATGACACACGTGCTGACCGCGCTGCGGCTGGTCGTCGAGCGTCACTGTCGTACCAGCGATCGCACTCTTCTCGACCATCACCACCGCATCGCAATCAGGCGGCACTTCGGCCCCAGTATAGATGGCTACGCACTCACCGGGCGCGATGCGGCCCACGAACGGAGTCCCCGCCTTGGATTCGCCGACCTGCTTCAAGGCGCGCGGACCGGCCGCGAAATCGGCGCTGCGCACGGCGAAACCGTCCACGGCGCTCTTCTCGAAGGGCGGCATGTCGACGTCGGAACGAACGTCGCGCGCGAGGACTCGGCCCGCCGCTGACTCCAACCTTACTTGCTCGATGGAGCCGAGCGGCGCGATCCGCTCTAGAATGTCGCCAATAGCCTCGCGTACGGTGCGCACCCTGCGGAGCATAGCCGACGAACGTCGTCGCGTCCCCCATCGCGCCACCCCCGAAGACCCTTCTCATGGCTGCTTCCAGACCGTCGCTCCTCTTCTTCTCGGCCATCGCGCTCGCCCTCGCCGCCTGCTCGGTGCAGACGAGCGACGACGGCGACAAGGCACACGGTCTTAAGAAGCGCGAAAAGGTGCGCGTCCGCACGGCTCTGGTCGAGCAACGCGAGATGGTGCGCACGCTCTCGACGACGACCGTGGTCGAGTCCGAGCACGAGATCATGATCTACCCGCGCGCCTCCGGTCAGGTGACCGAGCTGCGCTGCGAAGAAGGCGACCGCGTGAAGACCGGCGATGTGCTGGCCGTGCTCGACCGACGTGCGACCCAGGCCCTGCTCGAAGAGGCCAAGATCGCCGTGCGCGAAGCCGAGGACAACGTGCGCAAGGCCGACTTGCAGCGCAGCGAATCCGAGTCGCGCATCGCGGCGGCGCAGATCCGGCTCGACCAGGCCGAGCGCGACTTCGAGCGCAACGACAAGGCCGGCCTCGTTTCGGCCCAGGCGCTCGACAACCTGCGCGTCGCGCGCGACACCGCCAAGAACGAGATCGACACGCTCAAACTCGCTACACAACGCTCCGACGTCGAGTCCAAGGCTGCGCGCACCGCGCTGGAGAAGTCCAAGCTTGCGTTGGAACGCGCCGCGCTGGACGACTCCTTCATGCAGGTCGTGGCGCCCTTCGACGGCGTCATCGCCAAACGCACGGTCAAGGTCGGCGACTCGGTCAGCGCGAGTGCGCCGTTGTTCGTGTTGACCGACACGCACAACCTGCGCGCGGTGTTCTACAGGCCGCAGCGCGAGTTGACGCTCTTCCTGGCCGCGGACAAGGCCCGGAACGACGGCGCACTTTCGTCGACGCCGCCGCTCGAGATCCGCGTCGTCGCCGAAGCCTTGCCTGCCGTCGTGTTCTCCGGCGAACTGCAGATCGTCAGTCCGTCGATCGATCCGCAGTCGGGTTCGTTCCGCGTGACGGTCAAGCTGGGCGCGCCGCTCTCGGGACCGTCGGACGCGCGCCTCTTACCGGGCATGCTCGTGCGACTCGAAGTCGTCACGGAAAGACACCCCTCTGCACTCGTCGTCCCGAAACGAGCACTGCGCCGCGAGGGCGAACAGAACCTCGTCTTCGCAGTGGTCGAAGGCAAGGCACGGAAGATCGAGGTCACGGAGGGCTTCACCGACGATCTGTACGTCGAAGTGAACTCCGCAACGGGCGCCTTGAGGCCGGGCATGCACGTCGTTGTCGTCGGTAACCGCGAGCTCGAAGACGGCGCTGAAGTGATCGAAGACACGACCGGCATCGAAGCCGACGCCAAGAAAGACTGAGCGCGTGTCCGCTCCGCTAGAAGAGCAGACCGACGCGCCCAGCGGTTGGTTGGCCGGCGTGGTCGCGCGCCCTGTGGCGATCACGATGTGCGCGGTCGCGCTCGCCGTGTTCGGCGCCGTCTCGTTCACGAAGCTGCGCATCGATCTCCTGCCGGAGATCAGCTACCCGACCTTGACCGTGCGCACGACCTACCCGGGTGCGGCACCCGAGGACATCGAGGACCGGGTGTCCGAACGCGTGCAGGAGGCATTGTCCACGCTGCCGCACCTCGTGCGCACGACTTCGGTCAGCCGCGCCGAGACGAGCGACGTGATCCTGGACTTCGACTGGGGCACGCCCATGACCTTCGCGGTCCAGGACGTGCGCGACAAACTGGACGGCGTGTTCCTGCCGAGCGGCGCCGAAAAGCCGTTGATCCTGCGCTACGACCCGAACCTCGATCCGATCCTGCGCATCGGAATCAGCGCGCCCAGGTCCGACGCACCGAAGACCGCGGATGATCGCATTCGCGAACTGATGCACCTGCGCTGGCTGGCGGAGAAGCGCATCAAGCGCGAGTTGGAGACGATCAAAGGCGTCGCCGCGGTCCAGGTGCGCGGTGGACTCCAGGAGGAGATCCGCGTGCGCGTCGATCCGTTCAAGATGGCGGCGCAGAGCCTCGATCCAGACGCGCTCGCCGTGCGCCTCGCGCAGGAGAACCTGAATGCGTCCGGCGGCTTGATCCGCGAAGGCTCGACCGACTACCTCGTGCGCACGCAGAACGAGTTCCGCGACCTGTCGGAGATCGCCGACCTCGCCGTCGTGCGCCGCAACGATGCCGTGATCCGCGTGCGCGACATCGCCACTGTCGAGCGCACGTACGCAAAGCGCGAGGTCATCACGCGCCTCGACGGCGGCGAGGCGGTCGAGATCGCCGTGTTCCGCGAGGCGGGTGCCAACATCGTCGAACTCGCGGACCGCGTCCAAGAGCGCGTCTTCGGTCCGCGCGAGCAGCGCGGCCGGCCTGAACCCGAGAAACAAGCGCAGGGCCAGGACGGTGGCGACGAGTTCATCTCCGGTCACCTCGCGCGTCAGTACAAGAAGGACGCGCGCTTCGAAGTCCTGTCCGACCAGTCGACCTTCATCCGCGATTCGATCGAGGACGTGAAGTCATCTGGCTGGCTCGGCATCTCGCTCACGATTCTCGTCATCGGTTTCTCGCTCAGGCGGCTCATCCCGACGCTGGTGATCAGCGTTTCGATCCCGATCTCGGTGATCGTGACGTTCGCGCCGATGTACCTGGGAAACGTCTCGCTGAACATCATGTCGCTGGGCGGGCTGGCACTGGGCATCGGCATGGTCGTCGATGCTTCGATCGTCGTGCTCGAATCGATCGCGCGCTGTCGTGAAGAGGGCGACGGGCCCGTACAAGCCGCGGTGCGCGGCACGCGCGAGGTCATGGGTTCGATCATCGGTGCGACGCTGACGAGTATCGCCGTCTTTGCGCCGATCGTGTTCGTGCACGGCATCGCCGGACGCATCTTCGGTGACCAGGCACTGACGGTCGTGTGCTCACTGAGCGCATCGCTGCTCGTGGCGGCGTTCTTCATTCCGATGTTGGCCGGCCGTTCGTGGTTCAACCCCGAGGTCTTGCAGGCGCGTGTGGCGGGACAGTCGTCACATCTGGACCAACCGCTGGAGTGGCAGCGCGGGTCGTTCTTCTCCTCGCTGCTCCGCCTGCTCGGACGGATGATCGAATTCGTACTCGGGTGGGCCGTGCGCCTCTGTGCGCTGCTCTTCGGCCTGGTTGCAGCCGTCATCAGGTTCCTGCTCAAGCCGCTCGCGTGGCTGCACGACCGCGCTTGGAGTGCGGTCGAAGGTGCGTACCCGCGAGTCTTGGGTCTGGCCTTGAAGCACGCAGTCGTCGTCGTGCTGGTGGCCGCCGTCCTGCTCGGGCTGGCGATCCGGCGTGCGGGCACGCTGGGCCTGGACCTCCTGCCGGAGATCCACCAAGGCGAATTCACCGCGCATGTAGGGCTGGACGTCGGCACCCCGATCGAGACGACCGATTTCGTGATGAGCGAGATCGAGCGCGACGTGCGCGCACTGCCCGAGGTCGCCTTGACAGCCCTCGTCGTGGGCGTCGAGCGCGACATGCTGACGCGCGATCTCGAGGGCAAGCACACTTCGCGCCTCACTGTGCGTTTGCAACCCGGTCTGGCGAACGTCGCCGACGAAGAGCGCGTGCTGGCGCTGGTGCGCGATCGGATCGCAGCACAAGCTTCCGTGCGCACGCTGGATTTCACGCGCCCGACGCCGTTCGCGCTCGATGCTCCCATCCAGGTCGAAGTGCTGGGCTACGACCTGGAGCAGATTCGCGCCGTGGGGACACGCGTGACGCAGACCTTGAGCGCGCTCGAAGGCCTCTCCGACGTGCGCTCGAGCGTGCGCACGGGGCACCCTGAAGCACGACTGCGCTTCGACCGCGAAAAGACGCTGGAGTACGGCCTCGATCTGGAGGCGGTCAGCAAGCTGGTGCGCGATTCTGTGCTCGGCAACGTCAGCACGCGCTTCAACCGCGGCGACGACCGCATCGACGTGCGCATCCTGGGCGACGAGATCCTCTTGGGCCGTCTGGATCGCGTCCTCGACCTCGTCGTGAACCCTGCCTCGGAACGTCCGGTGCGCTTGCGCGACATCGCGACTGTCGAACACGTGCAAGGCCCGGCCGAGATCCGCCGTATCGGCAACACGCGGGCGGTCGTCGTCACGGCCGCGACGACCGGTTTCGATCTGGGTACGACCGCGGACCGCGTGCAGCGCGCCATCGCACAGATCGAAACCCCGGACGATGTCATCGTTCAAGTCGGCGGCCAGAAGCGCGAGATGAACGAGGCCAGCGACAGCTTGCGCTTCGCGCTCCTCCTGGCGGTGTTCCTGGTTTACGCCGTGATGGCGAGCCAGTTCGAATCGCTGCTGCAGCCGTTGATCATCATCGGCACGATTCCGATGGCGATGATCGGCGTCATATTCGCACTCGGATGGCTTTCGATCTCATTGTCGGTGGTCGTCTTCATCGGCGCGATCCTCCTGGCCGGCATCGTCGTCAACAACGCGATCGTCCTGATCGGACGGGTGAACCAGATGCGCGCGAAAGGCCTGACCGTTCACGACGCGCTGGTCGACGCCGCGCGCACGCGTTTGCGTCCGATCTACATGACGACGGCGACGACGGTGCTGGGCCTGTTGCCGCTCACGGGGTGGCTGGACCGACTGCCCTTCATCTCCGCGACCGGAGCCGGTGCGGAACTGCGCGCGCCGATGGCCATCACGGTCGTGACCGGGCTGACCTGTGCGACCGTTCTCACGTTGATCGTCATCCCGAGCATCTACGCGCTGATCTACCGCAGGCGTGATCCCAACGCGAGGCCTGCATGAGCACGGGCCGCGAGCATGCCCTGCACGAGAAGAGCTACGCGTTCTTTCGTGCGCTGCTGCAGCGGCCGGTGTTGCTGCTGACGATCTTCGTGACGGTCGTGATCGTCGGATTGATCGCCTACGCTCGTATTCCCGTGCAGATGATGCCCGACGGCCTCACCAGTCCGGGTCTGCAACTGTTCATCAGCACCCCGGGTGCCTCGGCACAAGAAAACGAGGAGCAGGTCGCGCGCGTCTTGGAAGAAGAGCTGCGGACGCTGCCGCGCATCGAGCAGATCGACAGCACGGCGCGCGCGGAGAACGTGACCATCTTCGTGGAGTTCAAGTCCGACACGGACATGAACTTCGCCAAGGCCGAAGTGCGCGACCGCATCGAGCGCGCACGGCCCAAGTTGCCGTCGACCGTGCGCGACATCGGCGTGTGGTCGTGGAGCCAGAGCAACATGCCCGTCATGTTCTTTGCTCTGCTCCACCCCGGCGATTCGAAACGCACCGATTTCCTCGTCGACGAGGTCATCAAACGCCGCTTGGAAGCCGTCGACGGCGTCGGGCGATTGGAGATCTGGGGCTCGCTCGCGGATTCGATGCGGATCCTGCTCGACGAGGAGAAGGTCAAAGCCACGCGGCTCGACATCGGCAAGCTGATCCGGCGCCTGTCCGCCGACAACTTCGCCGAACCGCTGGGCGAGGTCGAAGACGGCGGAAGACGGATCCTGTTGCGCGCCGACATGCGCTTCAACTCGCCCCAGGAGATCGAGGACTATCCGATCGGCGGCGGGTTGACGATCAAGGACGTCGGGCGTGTCGAAGACGTCAAGAGTGTGCGCGAGCGCTTGTTCCGCATCGACGGACGCTACGCCTACTACGGCGAAGTGCAGAAGGACGGACAAGCCAACACGGTCGAGACCGCGCGCCGCCTGGAAGTCGCGATCCGGGAACTGGAGAAGGACCCGGCTTTGGGCGGCCAGTTCGAGTTCCTGATCCTCTTCAATCAAGGCGCATTCATCGAGAATTCGATGCACGCGCTCACGGGGACGGCGTGGGAAGGCGGTTCGTTCGCGATCCTGATCTTGTTCCTGTTCCTGTGGCGCGTGCGGTTGACGCTGCTGGTGGCGATCTCGATCCCGATCTCGGCCTTGATCACGATCGCCGTCCTGTATTTCTCAGGCGGCACGTTCAACGTGCTGACGATGACGGGCATCACGCTCGCCCTGGGGATGCTCGTCGACAACTCGATCGTGGTCGCAGAGAACATCGCCCGTCTCAGGAAGCTCGGTCGATCCCCGTTCGAGGCCTGCGTCGAGGGCACGGGCGAGGTCGGCCTGCCGGTCCTGCTCTCCACGCTGACGACCGTGGTCGTGTTCCTGCCGCTGATCTTCATGAGCGAGAATCCGCGGCTGCGGATCATGTTCGGGGAGCTCGGCCTGCCGCTGTGCATCTCGCTGGTCGCGAGTCTGCTCACCGCACTCGTGTTCCTGCCGGTGCAGGTGCGCAGCGTACTCGGACCGCGCGCACCGTTCGTCGAGAATTGGGCGCGTCGCCTGGCCCCCATCGCGTCCTTTCCGGCGCGCACGCTGGCGTGGACGGTGCGGTCGCTCGCGGGGCCGAAGCACGCACTGCTGCGCGGATTGTTCGCGCTCGAGCGGATTCTGCTGCGTGTACTGACACCGCTGCGCCACGTCCTCGCCGTCGGTGCGCTCGCAGTTGCGGCTCTCGTCGGCCTCGGATACGTCGGTGCTTTCGAAGCGGCGCAGCGCGCTGAGCCGTTCGAACTAGGCCCGGGATTGGACACAACTGCGTTGTCCATGGGCCTGGTTTCGGCCGCAGTGACGGGCATCCTGCTGGCGGCGCTGTGCGTGTTCGGGCTGCCGCGCTGGCGTGCGCGCGTCGCCGTTGCACCGGTACGCAAGCGGGCCGCACGTTTCGCCGGAAACTCGATCGTCGAATTCTTGATCGACGCCAATCGCGCGCTCGCCACGTGGAGCATGCGTAATCGGCTCGCTTCGAGCGGGCTCGCTTTCGTCGCCGTGCTGTCGATCATGATTCCGGTGCGGAGCATGAAAGTCGCCGCCTTCGGGCAATCCGGCGAAACATCGCGCATCAACTTCTGGGTCGAACTCGAAGAGAACTTCACCTTGCCGCAGGCGGAAACGGAGATGATCCGCTACGAAGATTTCCTGGCGACGAAGAAGTCCGAATACGGCTACGACCGCATCGGGAACCGCTTCGGTCAGACGGGCGGGCGCGTGAGTCTGTTCTGGAAGACCCCGCCGCCCGCGGCGCAACTCGACAAGGTGCGCAAGGACCTGACACGCACTCTGCCACGACTCGCCGGCCACAAACTCCAATTCCTCGATGAGGACGGCGGTGACCGAGACAGTCGCTCGGTCGTCACCTTCAGATTGAAAGGCCCCGACTCGGAGGAACTCAACCGGCTGGGTGCCGAAGCCGTACGGATCTTGGAGACCGTGCCCGGTCTCGCGGATTTGCGTTCGCCGCTCGGCGAAGCGCCGCCGGTAGTACGCGTCGGTTTCCAATCGGACGTTGCGCAGCGACTGAACGTCTCGGCACGCAATGCACTCGACAACATCTCGTGGGCGTTGCGCGGGTTTCAATTGCCGAGCTACCAGGAGCCCGGTCGCGAGATCCCGTTGCTGATCGAATACGACTCGTCCGAAGCGGCAGGGCTCGCGACCTTGCGCGACCTGGAAGTGTTCAACGGCGAGAGTTCGGTGCCTTTGTCCTCGATCGCCGAGCTCAGCTTCGACCGCGCCAGCCGCACGATCCACCGCAACAACGGCGAGGCGTCGTTCATGATCCAAGCGCGCGTCGAAAGCCCGTCGATGCAAAAGGAACTCGCCGATCGCGGACGCCTCGCGCTCGGCGTGCTGGATTATCCGCGTGGATACTCGCTGGCGGACGAGGACCTCGCGAGTTGGCGCCAGGATCGCGAGATGAACGACATCTGGATGGCGCTCGCGCTCTCGATCGTGCTCGTATTCCTGTTGATGGGGATTCTGTTCGAATCGTTCCTGCTGCCAGTGTCCGTCTTGTTCACGATCCCCTTCGCGATCGTCGGTTCGTACTGGACGTTGTTCTTGACGGGCACGGCGATGGACTCGATCGCCTGGATCGGCGTGATCATCCTCGTCGGCGTTGTCGTCAACAACGGCATCGTCCTCATCGATTGCATCCATGGTCTGCGCGGCACCGGCATGGAGCGCACGGCGGCGGTGATCGAAGGCTGCGGTCAGCGCGTCCGGCCGATCCTCATGACGGCGCTGACTTCGATCACCGGTCTCCTGCCGATGGCCATGAGCGAACCGCAAGGTGCCGCCATCGACTACCGCGCGCTGGCCACGTGTGTCGCCGGCGGACTCGCGATGAGTACGGTATTCACGCTCTGGGTCGTGCCGCTCGCCTACACTTTGATCGACGATGCGTCTCGCGCAGCCTCGGCTAGCTTCCTGTGGGGCATCCGCCCGCGGCGGACCCCCAGCGTGCCCAACCCTTCGGCCTCGTGATTACTGTACGCGGGCCGTTCCGTCGCTAGACTTGGCGGCCCGATTGAGACCGATACGCTCCGCGACTGCGGAGCCTGATCCTTGGAATCCCCGCGAGCATGGCCCTCGACCCGCACAAGCAAGACAGAGCGCAACCCGTGCGACCGGACACATCCATCGGCATCGTGGTCTCGCGGTTCCATGAAGAACTGACCGGCGCGATGAAGGACTCCGCCGTGCGCGAGCTGATCGCTTGCGGCGTCGACGAAAGTGACATCCACGTGTTATGGGTGCCGGGTTCGTTCGAGTTGCCCCTCGTCGCGCGCGAACTGGGACAAGAGCATCAGCTCGATGCGATCCTGTGCTTCGGCCTGATCTTGAAAGGCGAGACGGAACACGACCACTGGGTCGCGCACGGCGCCGTCACCGGCATCATGTCGGCGAGCCTCGAACTCGGTATCCCGATTCAGCTCGGCGTGTTGACTTGCGCGACGCTCGAACAAGCGCGCGCGCGCGCCCTGCCGCCCGAAGCCGGCGGCCGCGAGGACAAAGGCCGCGAGGTCGCACGCGCCGCCATCGAGACACTGTTGACCTTGGACGAGATCGGAGAGTTGGACGCGTGAAACGACGGACGAGGGCCCGCGAGCTGGCATTGCAATTCCTGTATCAGCTCGATTTGCGGGGTGAGGCTCTGCTCGACGAAGCGAAGACCTACGTCGCGGCGGAAGAACGCGACTCGGAGACGACTCAATTCGCGTTGCGCCTGATCCAGGGTACGCATGAGCACAAGTCCGAGATCGACGGGATGATCCAAGGAGTCGCGCAGAACTGGAACATCTCGCGCATGGCGGTGGTCGACCGCAACGTGCTGCGTCTCGCGACGTTCGAACTCCTGCACTGTGTCGACATCCCGCCGAAGGTCGCCATCAACGAGGCCATCGAACTGGGCAAGCGCTACTCGACCCAGAACTCGGGCGCGTTCATCAACGGCATCCTCGACAAGATCATGAATCGCACGAAGAAGGCAGCTCCAAGTGGGACGGTCGTCGAAGCCGGCCCCGCCATGGAAGAAGAGCTGCCCGATCTGGCCGCCGAAGTGGAACGCGAAGGGTAGGCGACCGTGGGACTGTTCGATCGACTGAAGGAACGGCTTTCGAAGACGCGCGAAGCGCTCACCGACGGATTGTCGGGGTTGTTCCGCGGCGGACGACCGATCGACGCTGCGCTGCTGAGCGAGATCGAGGAACTGCTCTACACCTCGGATCTGGGGGCAGTCGCGGCAGAGATCACGGCGGAACTCGCGCGTCTGCACAAGCGCGGCGAGATCAAGGGTGCCGAAGATGTGCGCGCCACGATGCGTTCGATCATGCTGGAGAAAGTGCGGCAGGAACCGTACGAAGTCGATTTCTCGAACAAGCCGACGGTGATCCTGGTCGTCGGAGTGAACGGCTCAGGCAAGACGACTTCGATCGCGAAGCTCGCCGCGCGCTTCAAGAAGCAGGGCAAGTCGGTGCTGCTGGGAGCCGGCGACACGTTTCGCGCCGCAGCCGCCGACCAGCTCGAGATCTGGGCGCAACGCAACGGCGCCGACATCGTGCGACAGAAATCGGGCGCGGATCCGGCCGCCGTCGCGTACGACGCGGTCGACGCGGCGGTCGCGCGCGGCATCGATGTCGTCTTGATCGACACTGCCGGACGCTTGCACACGCAGACCAACCTGATGGCGGAACTCGACAAGATCCGCCGCGTGATCGAAAGGCGACTGCCCGGCGCACCGCACGAGACCTGGCTCGTGCTCGACGGCACCAATGGCCAGAACGCGATTCAACAGGCGAAGCTGTTCACCGCTTCGGTCCAGGTCACGGGCTTGATCGTGGCCAAGCTGGACGGCACCGCCCGCGGCGGAGCCGTGTTCGGCATCAAGGATGCCCTGGACCTGCCGGTGCGCTTCATCGGGACGGGTGAACAACTGGAGTTGATCGAACCCTTTCAGCCGGAAGCTTTCGTCGACGCGATCGTCGGCGGTATGCAGTGAGCAAGAGCCGCGCAGATCGACTTCAGGCTGCGCTCTTGTTGGCGCCTGTTCTCGTCTGCGCGTGGCCGTACGCGGGCTCGGTGTTGCGGCACGACGTCGCTCCGCAAGCCACGGGCATCGGATTCACCGCGCTGGCGCTGATCCCGTCGGCCGTGTGCCTCGTCGCACGCCGAGCGTGGCCTGCGGTGCGTGCGTTGTGGTTCCTGCTCGTGTCGCTGCTCGTGGCGGGATTCTGGGTCAGCATCGATCATTCGACGGATACGTTCGAAGGTTCGCGCGTGCTCATGCACTGGATCGTCGCGCTGCACTGCCTGCTCGCGGGCGCGAGCCTGGGTGAAGCCGGGCGGACGCTGTTCGTCCGCGGACTCGTGGTTGCGAGCGCCGCCTTCGTCGCCTTCGCCTTGTTCGACGCCGAACAGGCCTTCACGGGCGCACTCGGCAACACCGGCAGCATCTCGGAAGTCGGTCTGCTCGGTGCCGTGACGGGGGTATCACTGGCCGTGCTGGCCGGCGGGATCTGGCGCAGCGTCGGCATCGCGACGTTCGTGTTGTTCCTGGCGTACGCGGCGCGCGTTCCGGTCCTGGCGGGCGCATTGTCCGCAGCGTTCGGCTGTGCCGCGCTCGTCGTCGCCCTGCGCGCGGCGCATTCACGCCGACGCATCTTCGCCGTGGTGATGCTCGGTTGCGCCCTCGTCGCGCTGGTCGTGCCCTTCGGACAGCGCTTTGCCAATTCAAAGCCCAGCGTCACCGAAACGGCAGCAACGGTGAAGCCTGACTTCGGCCCGACCGGCGGCGTCGGCGTGCGGCTCATGATCTGGCAAGGCAGCCTGAAACTCTTCGCCGAACATCCCTTGCTCGGAGTGGGCGCCGGACAATTCGCGGCGCGCTTTCCCGAGCATCGACTGCAGCAAGAGATCGAACGCACGACCTACGACCGACGGCGCGCGGAAGAAACCGAAGTCGAGCACCCGCACAACGACTGGCTCGCACCTTGGCTCGAAGGCGGCCTGATCGCGGGCCTGGCATGGACCATCTTTTTGTTGTCGGTGGCGCGCGCCGCGTTCGTGCGCCTGGCCAGCAGTGATCCTGTTTTCATCGCGGCTTCGGCGACCGCGCTCGCGGTGCTGGCCAATGCGTTCGTGCGCGGGCCGCTCTCCTGGAATCCGATGTCTTCCCCGCTTGCGTTCGCGTTGTTCGGTCTGCTGCTCGTGCGCGACGACGGGCGCGAGCGCGCCGCGGTGCGGATGTTCGTCGTCGTCAGTTCGACGCTGCTCTTGCTCGCGCTCTCCGTCCGCGCTCAAGCCTTCGTACGCCATGGGTTCGCGCTCCAGGCCGTAGCTCTGCGCGAAGCCGAACCCGAGGAGGTCGAGCGCGCCGTCGCGGCCGCGCTGGATGCGTGCCCGGATTCGGCGCTCGCGCTCACGACCGCCGCGCGGGTGGCAGCGGGACGGGGTGAAGCCGCGTCGTTCGTCCTCGACCGGTGGTTGCAAGTGCTGCAATTGCGTCCGCAGCGCATCGAAGCGCTCTTGAGCGTGGCGAACATCCTGGCTGCACAAGATCCGGATCGCGCGCGTGCCGCCTACGAGCGCGTCCTGCACCTGGATCCGGCACATCCGGTGGCGATCCAAAACCTGGGCACGCTCGCCTTCAACGAGGGTCGAGTCGCGGCGGGGCTCGCCTGGTTCGAGCGCTTGCCGCCGGCTCGCGCGCTCTCGCGCGACTGGCTCGAGCACCTCGCCGCGCGTCTCGCGTTGAAGGGCATCGACGATGCGGCCGAGGCGCTCTTCGTGCGCGTCGATCCTGCGTTTGCGAACGCCAGCGGTGAAGAATGCATGGTGCACGCGAAGGCGGCCGAAGCGGCCGGCCGCGGCAAGGACGTCGTCGACGCGTGGAAAGCGCGGGCCCACCGCCGATGGGCGCGGGGGCACGCGCTGATCGGGCGCTACGGCGACGCAGTGCGCAGCTATCGACAGGACCTGTACCTGTGCGAGATCCACGGATTCGCGCCCCGGCGTGTGCTGCTCGAACTCGCCGCCGCCCTGCAGCGCGACGGTCGGACCGAGGAAGCGCGCTCCCGCGCCGCCGGACTTGAGCCTTCCGCCGAAGATCTGGCCGCGATGCCGGATTGGGCGCGCACAACGTTGCAGAGCGGCTTCGAAGAAGCGAAGAAGTGAGCACTGTGGATCCCCTCGCGCGCTTCCGCAGCGACCCGCTGCGGCGTCTCGTCCTCCTGCACCTCGTCCTGGCGCTGGCGTTCGTCCTGTGGCGCGTGTTCGAAACGTCGCCCGCGACGGCGTCGACGCTCGGGAGCACGTGGCCAACGACGCTGATCGGACGCGGCCTGACCATGGTCTGTATCACGGCTGCGTTCGCGGCGTCGGTTGCGATCCTGGTCTTCACCTACCACTCGCGGCGCGAATGGCCGGCGCTGCTCTTGCTGGCTGCGCTCTTCTCCGCGCTCCTGCGACGCAACGTGGTCGACGTGTTCGACATCGTCTACTTGCTCCTCGTCGCGCTCGCGGCCGCCGCTGCGTTCGCAACTCGTCGGCGGTAGGCGATGCAAGCTGCAGTCGAGGTCCGATCGACGCGACGCGCGGTCACGCTCGCACTGATCGGATTGCTGGGACTCGTCGCGCTGATGACGGTGACGCGCGTGCGCGCAACGCTCGCGGATCCGAATTTCGACGCGCACGATGCGAGCGGCTTGCTCAAGAGCGACCCGGCCTTGCTCTACTACATGGTCGAGCGCGTGATCGAATCGAACGGCGCAATCCCCGACGATTGGCGCGCCGATCCGCGCATCGAGCATCCCGCGCTCTACGACTTCCCCGCCAGACTCCCCGTGGCGCAGGAATTCGTCGTCGCGTGGCTGCGCCTCGCGGCGGGTGAAGCACTGCCTCTGCACGTCTTCTGCCTGTGGGTCGCGGGCGCCTTCGCGAGTCTCGTGCTGATCGGCGTGTGGCTGCTCGCCTTCGAACTCTCGGGCAGCGCGTGGCTGGCCTTGCTCTCGGCCCTGCTCGCGGCGCTGTTGCCGGCGACGTGGCGGACGCTCGGGTTCGTGCTGATGGACGAAGACTTCAGCCTCCCGTTCTTCGCTCTGCACCTCGGACTGCTGGCCCGCGCGGCGAGAGTTCGAACGCCGCTGTCGTTCTTCCTCGCGGGTGCAGCCCTCGCTTGCGCCTTGTCGACCTGGCACGCAGCGAGTTTCCTGTTCGCACTGGAAGCGATCGCGATCGCCGCCTGGGCGATTCTCCAAGGCGCCAATCCGCTGCGCTCCCGCGGCGCATGGGTGTGCCTGATCCCGATCGTCCTGGCTGCATTCGGCGTACCGTTCCTGCGTGCGAGCGGATTCATCGGCTCCATCGGCGCAACGCTGTGTCTGGCACTGTCGGCCGAGGCACTCGTCCCGCAACACCTCGCCACGCGGATCTCGACACGCCTGCGCCTGGTCGTGATGCTGGCCCTGGGGCTCGTGCTGGCGAACGTGTTCGCGGAGACGCGGGCCGATCACAGCCATGTCGTGGATCTGCTGTCAGCGAAGCTGGCTCACCTCGGCGCGCGTCCCGAGAATCCGCTCGCACTGACGCCTGATGTGCGGCTCATGTGGCAAGGCCCGTTCGAGACGTTGAGCCTCTCGGCGGCCTGGTCACTCCTGGGCTTCACCTTACTGCTCGTGCCCCTCGCGGCTGTGCGTGCGTACAGGCTCGTCGCCGGCGAGCCGCTCGCCCTCGCAGCACTGTTCACCTGCATCACGCTGGTCGCGGGCTGGCTCGTGCTGCGCGTCGTCGTGCTGCCGGCCGTGCTGCTGCCGGCAATGGCGGTGCCGCTCCTGGCGCGGAGTTGGAGAGCGAGACCGGTTCGTCTTGCTCTCGTCGCACTCGTCGTGCTGCAAGGTCTCGCTTTTGGCAGTTGGATTCACGGCTACTCCAACCCGTGGTACGCCGCGCCGGTCCAACGCCAGGCCGAAATCCGCGCACTCGTACAGGCGCTACCTGCGCTCGTGCCGTCGGAAGAAGCGGTCGCCGCCGATTCGATGAACGCAACGGCGATCCTGGTCCACACACGGCGACGCGCGATCCTCTCACCCAAGTGGGAGTCGCGTGCGAGCCGCGCGCGTGTGGTCGAATTCACGACAGCCTTCTTCGCGATGACGCCGGACGAGTTCCGCACCCTGTTGCTCTCGAAGTACAAGTGTCGCTACCTGCTCGTGGACCGGTTCACGCTGGGCTACCTCTCCGCCTACGCCGCCGGCGTAGGCAATGCTGAGCCGCGCCCGGGAACGACGGCGAGTCTGTTGCTCTCCACCGACGGGGGCACATTGACCGGCGTGCCGGGCTACCGGCTGCTCTACCGCAGTCCTCCGAGCATCCTGCAGTCGAATGGTGCGCCGACGGATTTCTTTCGGTTGTACGTTCTGGATGAATCGGCCAATCCGAGATGAGCGACTCGGGAATCAACTCGGACTGCAGCGATGGATGTGTGTCGGCCTCTGTCGAGTCCAAGCTGCTTGCACTAATATCGTGATCTCTCCGCTCGTCCCTTCTTTCTTGTTGTCAGGTTCACACTCATGATTCGCCACGCCTCTCTCTGCCTCTCTCTCGTACTTGCTCTGGCTCAAGGGGCCGCAGCCGACACGGTCGTCATCGGAGCGCAGAAGGACAATTCGCTGTACGGCAATCTCGGGTCCACCAGCAACGGCAAGGGCGACGGAATCTTCTGCGGCGTGGCCGGGAACGGCAGAGTTCTGCGCGGTCTCTTGCAGTTCGACGTTGCGAGCAACGTCCCGGCCGGCTCGACGATCACGAGTGTGCAACTGACGCTCACGATGGTTCGCAGCAACGCGGGTCCGGGTGTCGTCCAATTGCGACGCGTGCTGCAAGCCTGGGGCGAAGCCGCTTCCGTTCCCAGTTTTGGCGGCGGCGGAACCGGCGGTGCCGCTCAACCTGGAGACGCGACCTGGACGCATGCGTTCTTCTCGACGACCCCGTGGGCCACCCCCGGCGGTTCGTTCTCGCCGACAGCCAGCGCGACGCAGACGGTCGGCGCGGCCGGCAGCTACACATGGCTCTCCACTCCGAACCTGGTCAGCGATGTGCAGTCGTTCCTCGACGCACCGAGCGGCAACTTCGGATGGTTGTTGTTGCACAGCGATGAGGTCTCGGTCCCTACCGCCAAGAAATTCGGTTCGCGCGAGAATGGAACCACTTCCGCGCGCCCGCGGCTGGAGATCGTGTTCACGCCGCCCAGCCCGTTCGCTGCGTTCTGCTTCGGCGACGGTTCAGGAACGGCTTGTCCGTGCGCGAATGCGGGCCTCACCGGCAACGGTTGCGGAAGCTCGTCTCACCCAAACGGAGCCAATCTCACGGCGACGGGCGTGCCCAGCATCTCGAACGACACACTGATCCTCCAAGGCTCGGGCATGTCGTCGGTCGGAGGCGTGCTCTACTTCCAAGGCAGCGCGCCGATGGTCGCGGGCGCGGGCCTCGTGTTCGGTGACGGATTGCTGTGCGCCGGCGGCACGATCTTGCGCTTGGGCGTCAAGATCAACTCCGGCGGCGCGTCGCAGTGGCCCGAGGTAGGCGACCCGAGCATCTCGGTCAAAGGACTCGTCACGACGCCCGGTTCGATCCGTCACTACCAGGGCTGGTACCGCGACTCGGCCGTGTTCTGCAACCCGGAGACGTTCAACCTCACGAACGGCCTGACCGTGACGTGGGGCGCCTGAACGATCAACCGGAGGTCGTCTCGGTCATCGCGTCGGAGCTGTTGCTCGCGGCGTTGCCGCTGGTGCCGGTCTTGTGTCCCGGATCGACCCACGAGCGCGACACGTCTTCGCGTTTCATGAGTTTCTTCTCGATGCGGTTGTAGACGTCGAAGGCGCGCGCCTCCATCAAGCCGCTCGGGAAGCCGCTCGTCAGCTGTCCGCGCTCGAGGCGGCGACGTGCGCGCTTCTCCCACCAGCCGATCTTGCCGCGCGCGAGACCGTAGTCGAGCGTCACGTAGTGCTGGTACATCTTGCGCGCGAGCGCGACGTCGGGCGGGATCTTGCCGGGCCAGGTCTCTTCGAGGTGGTACTCGCCGATCGAGCCCCATTCTTCGAGCTTCTGCGGCGGCACGTAGCCGAGTTCGATGGCCTGGTCCCACATCGCGGTCCCGGGGATCGGTCGGTAAGGCCACACGGTCGGACGCGCGAGCGGTGCCGCGACGTGCAGGCGGCGGCACTGGTCGATCGTGGCGTGCATCGAAGCCGCCTCTTCGCCCGGGTAACCGATGATGTACGTGACGGACGCGCAGATACCGCGCTTGTCCATCTCGACGGCAGCGTCGACGTTGTCGTCGCCGTGGATGGGCTTGCCGATCTTCTTCATCATCTCGTCGGTGCCGGCTTCGGCGCCGATCTCGGCGATGTACATGCCGCATTCCGCCAGCATGTCGAGCGTTTCGGGGTCCTTCTTCTTGCACTCGAGGATCGTGTGGGTCTCGATGAACGCATTCCAGTGGAAGCGCAACTTGCGGTCGATCATGCCGCGCGCAAAATCCTTCATGCGCTTGCGCATCACGCCCCAGTTGGCGTCGTGGAAGCGCACGACTTCGAAGCCCCAGCGCTCCTGCAGTTGCTGCAGATCGTCGAGCATCCTGTCGGCGGGCATCGCCTTCCAACGGCGGTCGGTGACGATCGGCGAGCAGCAGAAAGTGCACGGTTCGGGGCAACCGTAGGAGGAGAAATAGGTGATGCCGAAGTACGGCTTGCGTTCGCCGATCGCGGGCGGCGTCGGCATGCGCAATACGTCCTTGTGCGAACGCGCGCGCAGTTGCGATTGCTTGTAGGGCTCGATGTCGAGGATGTGCCACGGCACGTTCAGACACTGATCCCAGTTGGCGACCTCGCGCTTTTGCGTGCGCACGACCGCGCCGTCGCGCCACAACGCGAGGCCGGCGATCGTGTCGAGCTTCACGCCGGAATCCACGGCTGCCACCAGCTCGCGGAAGGTGATCTCGCCCTGTCCGAGGACGACCGCGTCGTACAGCCCTGAACCGAGTTGCAGGTCGGGGCGCACACTCGCGAACCACCCGCCGATGAACATCGGCAGACTCGGGAAACGCGCCTTGACCTTCTTCGAGCACGCCAACCCGTCCGTCACCATGTAGCCGAGAATGCCGGTGGTCGCGTACAGAAGCGCGCCTTCGCATGCTTCCAACACGCGGCGGTGCGCTTCCTCGGGCGGGTACAGACTGCCGTCGACGATCACGACCTCGTAGCCGTCCTGGATCGGCCAGGCGGAGATGGTGAGCATCTCCAGGGGCAGCATGTCCTTGCTGGACTGCAGTCCCAACGACTCGTCGACCTGGGCGGGTTGGTAAAGGACGAGCTTCTTCTTGCGGCCGATCATGTCGTGTTTTGCCCCGCGGCGCGGATCAGGAGCGAGGCGCCGGGCCCCACAGTCTACCAGCCCCGTGCCTTTGGGGCGGGCTCACTCTCCTGACGCATGCGGTGTATGAGCCTGTTTCTGCGCTGCCGGCGTCGATTGCGTCCATTCGGCGGCTCGCTGAAGGGCGTGCATCAAATTGGCGGGGTCCGCCTTGCCCTGCCCGGCGATGTCGAACGCGGTGCCGTGCACCGGGCTGACGCGCAGGTACGGCAAGCCCGCGATCACGGTCACTCCCCCGTCCGCCGCGAGCAACTTGATCGGGATGAAGGCCTGGTCGTGGTACAGCGCCAGCACGCCGTCGTACGCGCCGCGCGAGGCCGACAAGAACACGGTGTCGGGCGAGAGCGGTCCGGTGACATCGATCCCCTGCTCGCGCGCGCGCGCAACAGCAGGGCGCAAGATGGATTCGTCCTCCGTGCCGAGGATGCCGCCTTCACCGGCGTGCGGATTCAAGCCCGCGAGCGCGAGCTTCGGTCGCGCACGACCGAAGCGTTTCAGACTCGAGTTCAACAGGTCGAGACGGTCGAGCACGCGCTCGGTGGTCACTTGATCCAACGCGCGCCGCAGCGGCATGTGCCGCGTGAGCAGCATCACGCAGAGGCGTCCGGCGAGCGCCATCATCTCGAAGCGTTCGACGCCGCACCAACGGCCGAGCAGATCGGTCTGCCCTTCGACCTTTTCGCCGGCGAGGTGCAGCGCTTCCTTGCTGACCGGTGCGGTGACGAGCGCGTCCACGCGGCGCGCGAGGGCGAGTTCGTGTCCGGCGCGCAAGGAACTCAAGGCTGAGCGACCGCCGGAGAGCTGCGCCTCTCCGACCTTCCAGCCGCCGTGTTCACCTGTGTCGATCCACGCGGCGGATTCGATGCGCCCGAGATCTGCGTCGCTTGCGATCCTCGGCACGCGTGCCGGTCGCAGCGAATCAGGCCCGAGCACGACCAACCGCATGGCAGCACTCGTGTGTGCGTCGCTCAAGGCCGCGTGCACGATCTCAGGCCCGATGCCGGCCGGATCTCCCGCCGTGAGCGCCAACAAGGGACGCATGTTGTCGTTCGCTTTCATCGCGCGAGATCTTACGCGCTGTGGTCGCAGTCCGGAGGGTACGTAGTCAGGCTCCACTCCGCCGTTCTCGCCGCTGGATACGCTGCCAGGTCCAGTTTGACCGTACGGAGCCAGGCTCCTGTGGTGCAAACTCGCCGGCGGCACGTCTTCCGGTTGCGCGCGGTTCTACACCGGCGAGTTTGCACCACAGGAGCCTGGCTCCGTACGGTCAAACTGGACCTGGCAGCGTATCCAGCGGCGAGAACGGCGGAGTGGAGCCTGACTACGTACCCTCCGGACTGCGCTCCTGATTGAGTGCGTGCAGGTACGTCAGCACGTGTGCCACCGCGGTGTAGAGCTCGACGGGAATCTCGTCGAGCAGTTCGCAGGCCGACAGCAGTTCGACGAGGTCCTTGTCCTCGCGCACCGGAACTCCGTGAGCGCGCGCGGTCCTTAGGATCTGGTCGGCGACCGCGCCGCGACCCTTCGCGACCACGCGCGGAGCGGAATTCGCCGCCGGCTCGTAGCGCAGGGCCACCGCATTGCGCGGCTTGGGTTCTTCGTGCGTGCTCATCCGCGCAGGTCCAGCAGGCTGTGATCGCGCAGGAAGCTCACGTGGTCCAACTCGGACTCGGCCACGATGCTCTGCGCCGGAGCCGTGACGACGTGCATCACCGTCGGCGTACCGGACGCAGCCATGCGCTCCGCGAGCAAGGCACTGTCGGCCTGGAGTCGTTCAGCGATCTCAGGGCTCGAGACGACGAACCGCACCGCCAGGCGATCGCCTTCCGCACGGAACTCGGCGCGCACCGGACCCAGGTTCGAAAACGATACGGCCAGATCGACGGCGACGCGCTTTTCACGCTGCTCTTCGGGCGCCTCGCCCCCGCGACCCGCATCCGGATGCACGACAAAGTGCGCGGTCGCCATCTCGCGACCGTCGTACATGGGAATCCCGATCTGCCGCGCATCGCCGGAGCGCGAGCGTGCGATGTCGAGCAGTTGCTCGGCCTCGATGCCCGCCAACGCGCGCAGCAGACTGTCGCGTTCGGCCCCTTCGGGCGCGATTTGGATCGCACGCAGGAGGAGGCTCTTCAAATCGCCGCGCGCGTGTCCCAGTTCCTGCGGACCACCGTGACGGATCAGCGCCTCGTGGAACAGGCCGCTCTTCGCCAGTGCCGACATGAGCCTGGCTGCGGGGGCCTCGCCCTCTGCGCCGGGCGCGAGCACGAAGCGCTCGATTTCCTTCAGCAACGTGAGCACGCGTTCGCGCTCCTTGGGCGGAAGCTTCTCGGCTTGCGCGGCGAGTTCAGCTGTGAGGCGCGACACGAGCGCACCGGTCGGACGATCTTCCGCGAGCACGGTGCGCAGCGCCGAGGCCAGGGCGCGCTCTTCTTCAGGCGCACCCTGCAGGATGCGCAGGATGAAGTTGTCTCCGTCCGCCTCCACCAACGCGGTGAATTTCTGGCCCGCGCGCAGTTCGACCGCGGTCTCCGCCGGAACCCGTCTGCCGCCCATCGACAAGTACGCGATCCCCGCCGAAGTGCTCAAGACCTCGCCGGAGACGACCATCCCGTTCTGGAGTTGCAGCGGCAACACGGGCGTCGCCGCCGCCAGCACGTTCAGCCGGAGGGCCGAGATGATCGAGTTCGAGAGCGGATCCACGGGCAGTCTCTTCAGGACACGAAGAGAGGTATCGGCGGAAGCCCGACCCGTGAGAGGGAAAAATCAGCACGGAGCGGACGGTCGCTGCGACCGGCCGCTCCGTACAAAGGTGCAGTCCTAGGATCAGTGGCGCTGGACCAGGAACAGGAAGTCCTGATTCGAAGCGGCGAGCAGTGCGTTCGAGCCGAAGAAACCGCCGGTTTCGACCATGAGCGGCGATCCGAGCAACGCGCCGGCCGTCGACATCTGCGCGATCGGAAGCGCGAGGCGCGAGTTCGTCGGCTGAAGCGCCAGGCTGCGCGAGCCGAAGCTCAGCTGCGGGTAGGCGTAGAAGACCGGCTCGGGAATCCACAACCCAAACTGGATATCCGTGCCTTGCACGGCGAGGCGGTCGAACCCGAGCAGGAAAGGATTCGGGAACACGAGGCGCACGCGCGTCCATTCCGGATCCAGCGGTTCGACGTTCGCGACGACGGTCCCGTTCAAGATCGAGATCGTGTTCTGGACTTCCCACAGGTTGCCCTCGATGAAGAGGCTGGGCCTGAAGATCTCGAGTCCGCGGTGCAATTCGATCTGACCGCCGCCGGTCAGGATCGGGAGCGTCCCGATGAACTCGTCGCCGACAGCGACGCCGGCGCCGATGCCGGGGCCCGGACCGGGTCCTGAGCCGTTGTTGCTCTGCGCCTTTTCGCGACCGGGTTCACCGACCTCGCCGACGTCGCCGAACGCGAACACCGGCGCGAGTGCGAGCGCGCAAGCGGCGCCCAGCGCGAGGATGCGCTCGGGTCGACAGGCGCGATTCAGGGTGTTGAGGTGATTCTGCTTCTTCATGACGTGCGCTCCTCCTCGGAGTCGTCGATCTGGTCATCCGCGAGGGACGAATGCGTATCGCTGGGCGTGTGGGCGGCAGTAGGCAGGACGAAGATCTCGGGACAGGTCTTCAGCAAGGCTTCTGGGAAACCGGGAGTGGAGTCGATGGCTTCGCGCAATTTCGGGGAACGTGAGAAAAGGTCGGCCACTTCGCCGAGGTGGCGCGGGTGACGATCGAGCAACTCGCGGAAATAGAACAGCGAACGCCGCTGGTTTCCGGACATTGCGTAGACCATGCCCAAGTTGAACCTGGCGACGAAGAACCGATCGTCGAGGTCCGCGAGGCCGCTGATCGTGAGCCAGCGCCAGCAGGCGATGGCCTTCTTGTAGTTGCGCTCCGAGGCGTGCAGGCGTCCGAGTTGAATCGCGGCGTGTCCGCGGTTCGACTCCTGGATCGCAGTGTTGAAGATGCGCCGGTATTCCTCGGCGGCGGTGAGGCGCTTGCCCTCGTGCCCGTGCAGGAAGGCGAGGTAGAGCTGCGCTTCTTCGTGCGACGGATCGGTCGCGATCGCCTCCTCCAACAACCGCCGCCCCTTCTCGATCGGCGCTTCGATGCGCTCGAGCTTGCCGTTCAGCATGGCCCGCGCGCGCTGCCAATCGAGGCCGCCGGCGCGCTCCTTGCCGTTCATCAACACGCCGTCGACGAATCCACGGCCGCGGACCTGGCTGTCGGTGAGCGGGACGCTGGATTCGAACACGCGCTCGCGGTAACCCGGATCGATCGCGGCCAGCACGTAGGCCTTGCCGAGTTGATAGAAGATCGTCGCGAGGCGGTGGACGAGATCGATGCCTTCGGCCTGCGCGGCGATTTCAGCGCCCGTCAGCATCGCGATGCGCGCGAAGAGCCGGTCGGGGTCGGACACGTCGAGATGCAATTTGACCTGCGCGCGCGTGTCTTCGAAGAAGCCGCGACAGCACGCGCAGGCTTCCATGTGCATGACCGCGCGCCCGGATGCGCCTTCGTCGAGTTCACCGTCGACGAGGCACGAGAGGTCCAGCTGGAAGTTGACGCAGACTTCCGGCGTGCCTTCGATGTAGCCCTTAGATTCCATGGGTATCCACCTCCGGAGAATCCTGGGACCGATCCGCGGATCGGTCGTGATCCACTCCAGCAGAACGCGGGTCGCGCGCCGGACGGCAGTCGGGCGACATGCCGTCGAACACGCGCCGCATGGCGCGATGGATCTTCCGACGAGCACGGAAGATGACCATCTTCAGATTCTCGAGCTTGATGCCGAGTTCGTCAGCGGCCTGCCTGTAGCTGAAATCCTGCACTTCGACCATCTGGAGTGCCGCGCGCTCGCGCTCGGAGAGCATGCGGTAGAACTTCAGATAGAGGTGCAAGTAGGTCAGGTAGACACGCGTGCACTCGCCGCGGCTCTCGCGCTCGATGGCCCCGGAGAGCGGGCTGCTGTTGCCGCGCACTTCGGGTTGCTCGGACAGGTCCTCGAACGGGACCTCGCTGCGACCGCCGCGACCGGCCGAGCGCAGGTGCTTGAGCACCGTGTTGCGCACGATCATCGCCGACCAGACGCGGAAGGCGTCCTCGCGCTCCGCGTTGAAGCGGTGCGGGTAGCGGTAGATGTTGAAGAAGACCTCCTGCAGCACGTCGCGCGGATCGGCCTTGCTCGAATAGCGGCGCAGACGGCCGGCCACCTGCACGAGCAGGTGCTGACAGTTGAGTTCGTAGAGCAGGCCGAAGGTGGCCCGCCCGGTCTTCAACCGGAACATCTCCATCAGGCGGGTCGAAGCGGCGTCGCGCAGCGCCTCGCCCTCGCGCGCGCGGTCCTCGACCAGCGTCGCCAGGATCTTCCACTCGCGCAGGTCGACCTCCTCGCGCAAGTCCTCGATCCGACCCCGCAGGCGGGTGCGTGCGATCTCTCCGCCAGGGGAGAGTCCAGTGTCGAGAGTATCTGCTGTCTGCATCGGGCCGTTTGCCAGGGGAGGGCAGCGCCGTGCGCGCGGGAGTTGGAAAGGAGAACGCGTGAGCAGGGCCCTGTTAGGGACAGGACTCTGCACAAGGGTGATTCTAGATCGAAAGCGCCCGCGGGTAACGAAACTCGAACGATCCGGTTCCCGAGAATCGGGTCACAGCCCATGCGGGAGTCTGCAACCTACTACGCACGACGGTGTTACGAGGGATGCAGCCCTCTGGAGCGAAAGTGTGCCCAGGAGCCGGCAGGCTCTGGATCCTGCATTCCGGTAACACGTCCTTCGCAGACTCTCCGGCGGCGGTCAGGATCTGGGGCATGAACCGCGAAGCCCTGGTCCACGAGATCGCCCTGGAACTCGGTTTCGACCTGTGCGGCATCGCTCCGCTCGCCCCGCCGGCTGCCGCCGGGCAGTTCGAGGCCTGGCTCGACGCGGGCCGGCACGGCGCGATGGAGTGGCTCGAGCGCGACCGCGAACGGATCGTCGATCCGCGGCGCGTGCTGCCGGAGGGACACAGCATCGTGGTGCTGGGATTGGCGCACTCGCGCGCCGCAGTCGAACTCGAAGGCGGCGGGCGGGTCGCACGCTACGCCGCGGGTCGCGACTACCACAACGTCGTGCTGCACAAGCTGCGCAAGTTCGCGCGGCGGTTGGAGCACGCGGGGCTCGGCGGACGCAATCGGCGCGTCGTCGATGCCGGGCCTTTGCTCGAGCGCTCGCACGCGGCCGAGGCCGGATTGGGCTTCGAATCGAAAGCCGCGAACCTGCTGCACCCGCGCTTCGGGCCGTGGTTTTTCCTGTCCGAGATCCTGATCGGGCACGAGCTCGTGCCCACGACGGAGGTTCCGATCGGCTCGTGCGGCACGTGCACGGCCTGCATCGATGCGTGTCCGACCGCTGCGATTCTCGAGGCCGGCGTCGTCGATGCGCGCAAGTGCATCAGCTACCAGACCATCGAGCACAAAGGCCCCATCCCCGACGAGTTGCGCGCGCGGATGGACGGCTGGGTGTTCGGCTGCGACGTCTGCTCGGAGGTCTGTCCGTGGGGTTCGAAGGCTCCGGATGTGAGCGCGCGCTTCGGACTGCATTCGGCGCTCGCGGGGCAAGGCCTGGTCGAGTGGCTCGAGGTCGGCGACGAGTTCGCGGAGCGCTTTCACGGCTCCGCGATCCATCGGCCGGGTCGCGAACGGATCGCACGCAACGCTGCGGTGGCGCTCGGACACCGTCCTTCCGAGGCCGGCCGGCGGGCGCTCTTGAAAGCTCTGAGCTTCGACCCGTCCGCGCTCGTGCGCGAGGCGGCGGGTTGGGGTCTGGCGCGCGGCTTTGGCGCGGAGGAGAGCGCCCGACTCGCGCTGGAGCAGGCCGCTAGAGCCGAGCCGGACCCTGGGCAGCGCGCTCACCTCGCGCGTCATCGCGAGGCCTGTGAGGGCGGCGGGCGTTGAGGATTTAGGACATTGCATTTCCGGCAAATCCAGTCGCCGGAATCGACCAGACACAAGTCATTATTCCGCCGTGACTTAAGCCTTCATGAAGGCTGTCCATCTGCGTGAACAGGTGAACAATCCCGGCTCTGCGCGCGTCCAGAGGGGTGGTGAGCGCGGCGCCCGGCAGGCGCGACGTTCATGAATCTCGACACGGCCGGCGGCAGCCGACCGCGCACGAGGGCTCGGTGAGAAGACGCCAACCCCAGGCGCAGTAAGAAGTTGCAATGACGAGCCGGGTTCTGCGGCCGGGTTGGCCGGCGCCTTGCTCATCCAGCTTCCAGACCCGCCGACGAAAGCCGATCACGATGGACAACCGCGACTACTACTCCGACCACAAGTACTGCCAGTCCTGCCAGAAGTACGTCTCGTACCTGATGAGCATGGATCACTCCTACTGCATCGAGTGCGGCGAGCGCGTGAAACTCTTTTCCGAGCAAGATTGGGTGAACTTCAACGACACCCTGACCCGTCAAAAGCCCAAAGGCGGTCGCCCGCGCAAGCAGCGCGGCAAGGAATCGGCCTGATCCCGCGCCCGCTGTGCTCCGCGCACAGTCCGGGCACAGACCTACGACGAACACCGGACTCACTTCTCAAGCTTCTCTCTCCCTGACTCTGCTCTCGCAAGCTGCGCCCCGCGCCGCTGACTCCAGGACCCGACATCTCCTCACAAGGTGTCGGGTCCGACCTTTTTCCGCTCGCCCTTGAGCAGGACCTACGCGACGCACGGCGTCAGCGGCCCAGACGGCCCTGAGCGCGTGCGACTCCGGTCGCGTCGTCCCGGGCTTCGAACCAGCGCAAGAGGGCGATCCAAGCGCGCCGATCGTCGCCGGCGTCGCGCTCCAGTTCCCGCGCGAGTTCTGCGGCCTCCCCCGCGCGTCCGAGCGCGACGCGCGCGACCAGGCGCGCGGAACGGCCGGGCAGCGTGCCCGCGGCCCGCGAGTCTTCGATGCGCCGCAAGGCCGCGCGCACGCGACCTGGATGCCCGAGCGCGAGCAGGGTGTCCATCCAGCGCGCCAGCAATTCGGCCTGATCCGGCGCGAACAAGAGGCGCGCTTCGGCGTGGCGCACAGCCGTGCTCGCGGCCGCGAGACGCTCGAAGCGCGCGCGCGCGGCTGCAGCAGGCTCCGCTTCGCCCAGCTCGTCGAGGATGCGCGCCAACGCGTACCACGTGCGCGGCTCGAAAGCGTCCAGTTCCAGCGCGCGCTCGGCGGCAGTTCGCGCGGCCTGCGTCTCGCCCGCATCGAACGCGATCGTCGCCTTCCACGACCACAGTTCGTCGTTCGTAGGCGCGCGTTCGATCGCGACGTTCAACAGCGCGAGCGCCGCGTCGAACTCGCCCAGGCGCCACAGGGTCAAGGCCATCCCGCGCTGCGCTTCGACGTCCGCCGGCGCGTGCGCGAGGACCTTCGCGTAGTGCTCGCGCGCTTCCTCGTAGCGGCCGAGCGTGTACAGGTCGTGACCCAGGACGCGCGTATCCCCCACACGATTCGGCACGAGCGCCACGTAGCGCTCGAGCATGTAGGCGGAATCACCGTAGCGCTGCAACCTGAAGTACAGGACGCCCAGCATGTGCAGCGCGGGCGGAAAGTCGGGTTCGGCTTCGGCGAGCGCGAACAGGCCGTTCAGCGCGGCCACGTGGTCGCTGCGCAGGATGTCGCGGCTCACGCTTTCGAGGCGCGCCGAGACTTCCGCGTTCTCGTAGGCGGCTACGTCGAAACCGGCCCATTTCCCTGCGGCCGCGTGCGGCAGCGCGCGCGGGTCGCGGCGCAGCACGGCGTCGCGGTCGAGGTTCTTGCCGACGACGATGAAGGGGTCTTCGGCGCGCGCTTCGCGCAGAACGCCAGGCAGCGGGAACAGGGCGAGGATCAGCGCGGCGATCACGGTGCGCGCTCTGTGATCGTGATCACGCGGTCCACGGCTACAGGCTCCTCGACCTGCTCCCTGCCCGAGGGCCAGCGCACGCGCAGGGACTTCAACTTGGAGACGGCGCCCAGACCGAAATGCGCTTCGGCAGGCACCGCGGATTGAAAACCGCCGGCGGTGCGGATCTCGGCAGCGCTGCTCCCGCCTTCCCATTCGAGCGTGACCTTGGCCCCGATTCCGTCGCGATTGCCGCCGCGTCCGGCGAGCTTCACCCGCAACCAGTGCGCGTCCTCTTCGCGCGCCATCTGGTTTTGAAACACCAGAACCGATCCTTCGACGCGCACGGCGACGAGGTCTAGATCCCCGTCGCCGTCGAGGTCCGCGGCCGCGCTTGCGCGCGCGACGAGCGGCGTCTCACCCGCGAGCGCGCACACGGCGAAACGTCCGCTGCCGTCGTTCACGAACAGTTGCGGAACTTGCGCGTACGCAGTGTCCGTTCCGGGCTCGTCGGCAACCGGGTACACGTGCCCGTTCATCACCGACAGGTCCAGGTCTCCGTCCAGGTCGAAGTCCGACAGCGTCGTCCCCCACTTCAAGAAGCGCATGCCCGGGCCGGCAAGTTGCGCCTGCGACGAGCGTTCGCGGTACCCGCCGTTCTTCGTCGAAAGATAGAGCGCGCTGTTCTCGCCCGAAAAATTGGTGACGAACAGGTCGGGGCGCAGGTCCTTGTTCAGATCGCCGCAAGCGATGCCCATCGAAGCCTGCTCGCGCCCGTTCGCGTCGTGGCTCACCCCGCGCCGCAGCGCGATCTCCGTGAAGGTGCCGTCGCCGTTGTTCTGCCACAGAAAGTTCGGCGTCGAATCGTTGGCGACGTAGACGTCGGTGTCCCCGTCGTCGTCGCAATCGAGCGTCATCACCCCCAAGCCGAAACCGGCGTTCTGAGGCCGAAAATGTGCTGCTTCAGTGACATCCTCGAAGCTGCCGTCGCCTTTGCCGCGGTAGAGGCGGTCGAAGGTCGGCGTGAGCCCCTCGGGGCCGCACATCACGTCGAAGCCCTTCCAACGGCACTCGCCGGCACCGCGCTTCGCGATTCGTCCGGCATCGAACTCGAGGTAGTTCACGACGACCAGGTCGAGCTTGCCGTCGCGGTCGTAATCGAGCGCCGCGGCGCTCGCCGCCCACTCGCCTTGCACGAGCCCGCTCGCGCCGACCTCGACGAAGCCCTTGTCGGCGCTGTTCAAGAAGACGCGCACCGCACCCCATTCGGTGATCACCAGATCTAGACGTCCGTCGCCGTTCCAATCGCCCGTGGCTCCGCCCATGCCCCAACGTCCGGCAGGCAGTGCCCACAGCTTGGGCGCAGGACGAAACGTGGCGTCGCCGTTGCCGAGGAAGAGCCGCGGCGGGAACCCAGGCTCACCCTTGTCAGCGCGCTCCAAGTTCGAGCCGTCGACGATCACGACATCGACGATGCCGTCCAAATCGAAGTCGCCGAGCAGCACTCCGCCGCCGTTGACCTCGATGATCCAGTCCTTGTTCGGCGATCCGCAGGTCGTCGCAACCCCGGGCAAGGCGCGCGCGGAGATGTCGACGAACGGCGGCGCGGCCGGTTGGGACTGGGCGACGAGCGATCCCAGGCAAACGCAGAGGGAGTTCAGCACGACGATGAGTGTAGGACCAACTCCCTCGGACACTACGGCTGCGGCGAAATCTGCGCAGCCCGCGCGCGATCACGGAGTCCAGTTCACCGTCAACCCGTTGGTCAGGTTGAAGGTGCTGGCGGTGCAGAACACGGCCGCATCGCGGTACCAGCCCTGGTAGTTGTACGTCCCCGGTCCGCCGATCGCGCCTTGGACCGATACCGGCAGCAGCACGCCCGAGGGATACGTGGACGCACCGCCCACGTTGAACACGACGCCGAGTCGAATGATCGACCCGCCCATGCACAAGAGGCCGTCGCCGAATGCGAAACCCGAACCGCCCGCTGCTTGACCGGAGCCCTGGAAGTACAGCGTCGGTCCGTTCGGCATCAGTGTGCCTTGCAAGGCGAGCGTGTCGCCGGCGAGGCTGGCCGCGCCGGTCGCGTGCAACCGGCCGCCGGTCCCACCGGAATGCAGGCAACCCGTGCCCGAGAACGGCACGGCGAAGTTCGCACACGGGCAAGCCGCAGCTGAACCGTCGCCGAAGCAGAAGGCGCTGCCGGTGTTCGCGCCGGTCAGCGGAATGCAGCCCGCCTCGGACACGCTGGTGTTGCCCGGCCAGTCGCGGAAGCGCATTTCGTAGCACAGCTGGACACCTGCGCCGGCAGCCGTGTCGTTCATCTGGAAGCGGTACATCTGACCGCCCATGTGCAAGGGCAGCGCAGCATTGGCGACACCGGTCACCGTGACCGTGCCGTTGAAGCCCCCGAGTTGGCTCGTGTAGGTGTACGTCCCCGGACGGACGAAGGTGCGTGTGTACGCCCCGCCGTTCGCGACGCCGCCGGATGCGTAGGTGTAGGGCGCGGTCGTGCTCGTGACGTCTTGCGCGATTCCGGAAGTGTTCTGCCAGGTGACCGTCGTTCCCGCCGCAACTACGAGAGTCGCGGGCGCGAACGCACCGGCGGTGATCTGAACGGCGGCCGCCTGCGGGGCGGTGAGGATCACGTAGTCGCCGCTCGCGGTGACGTAATTCACGCCGTCGTCGAGGACCTGATCGCGGATCTTCGCCTTGACGACGACGTTCGTGCCCGACACGGCGCTCGCCGGCGCATTCGTGGCCGTGATCACGGGCGGCAGCGTGTCGGCGGTGCCCGTGTTCTTGTAGATCTTGTTGGTGAAATTGCCCGATTCGCCCTGGACGGTGATCAGGTCGTACTTGCCGTCGTTGTTGAGATCCGCAGCCGTGCAATCGAGCGTCGAATCGCTTTGAGCGGTCATCGCGGCAGCGTGCAGCGTGAGCACGAAATTGCCGTCGTTGCGGTAGATCTTCTCCGCCGGACCGAGCGAACCGATCAACACGTCGTAGTCACCGTCGTTGTCGTAGTCGAACAGCACGACCTCGTTGTCGTCATCCGTGCCGAAGCTCGGCTGGTTGGTGAACGTCAGCGCACTGCTCGGGATCAGATTGTTCCGGATGGCGCCGTCGGCGGTGAAGCTCGTCAACGAAGTGAACATCATGTCGATGTCGTTGTCACCGTCCAGGTCGCCGACTTCACCCTCGTACGAGCTGCCGCTCGAAGCAGCGATCAGCGTCGATGCATCGGTGAATACGCCTGCGCCGTTGTTCAGGAACAGATACTGTCCAGGCGTCGCCGTCGACTTGTTGATGCCGACGATGTCGATGTCCCAGTCGTTGTCGATGTCGACGAACTGGATGTCCATCTGGCCGCCGCGGTTCGTGCCACCCAGCGCGGCGGCGTTCTCGACGAAGTTGCCGCCGCCGGTATTGAAGTACAGGTGCGGTTTTTTCGTGGCTGCGGCGATGTTGTAGCCGTCGTTGATCACCAGGTCGAGGTCACCGTCGTCGTCGAGGTCACCGAACATGGCCGAGCCGGAAGAGAAAGCGGTGGTCAGTCCGCGCAGCGTGCCTTCGAAGGTGAACACGCCGGGGTTGGGCGCGCCCTGGTTCATGTAGAGGAACGGAAGCTGGGTGCTGAACGCGTTCGCGAACAGAGCATCGACATAGCCGTCGCCGTTGATGTCGGCGGTCGTGACGCCCTTCGCATGCGAAGTGTGCACGCCCAGTCGCGCGACGCTTTCGTCTACGAAGGAATACTGTGTACCCGTTTCGATCAGCTTGTTGATCCAGAGCTTGTTCTGGTACGCGGTGCCCGCCGAACTGAATCCACCGCCGTCGGCGACGAAGATGTCGAGGTCGCCGTCGTTGTCGACGTCCGCGCATTCCACGCCTTCGCTCCAAGCGGTCGCACCGGGGAACGGCGTCACTTGTTGAAACTGCTGAGCGGACGCGGCGGATACGGATACGACGGCGGCGAGCGCCGTGAGAGAGAGGGTGCGCATGAAGGTGATGATCCGAGTGGTCGTGGCCGAATGCACGCAAGCGCCGCCTGGGTGAGAGGGGGCGGCGCTGTCGAATTCGCACGGACGGGTGAGAGAGTTCCCTCCAAACCTACCCGGGACGGCCCAGACCGTCACGCTGTCCAGCCTTGGAAATCGTCTGGAAGCCGCACCTGGGCTCGGTTTCCTGTTGCGATAGGGCAAACTGTTCCCGGTCATGCCCAGGGAACAAGATCCGCTCGAGTTGCGTCGGCGCCTGCAGCGAGCCCGCGTTCTGCTCTTGTTCACGCCTGCTGCGTGCGCGGAGCGGGATCCGTTTACCGTACTCGACGCGGTCCTCGAACAGGTCGACATCGTGCAGGTGCGCCCGAAAGCCGCGGGCGCGGCGACACCCTGTGCAGCGCGCGAGACCTACGATTGGACCGTGCGCGTGCTGGAGCTGGTGCACGCGCGCAAGAGCCTCGAAGTGCTCGTGATGGTCGACGATCGCGTCGACGTCGCGGCGGCGTTGAGAAGCGCGGGTTGTTGCGGAGTGCACATCGGCACGGACGACATGCCCGTCGCTCTCGCGCGCGAGTACTTGGGTCCGACGCCCTTGATCGGATCCTCCACGCATTCTTTCGACGACGTAGCGGCCGCCGAGGACGAGGATTGCGACTACATCGGCTTCGGCCCGCTGCACCCGACATCCACCAAGGGTTACACCGCAGGACTGGGCGCGGAGGCCGCGTGGATCGCACACACGGCGAGTTCAAAACCGGTCTTTCCGATCGGGGGCATCGGCCTCGAAAATGCGCACGAACTCTCCCGAGTCGGACGCGCGGCTGTCGCCTCAGCCATCCTCTCGGCGCCTGATCCCGCGCGCGCGGCGTGCGAGTTGCGCGCGATCCTCTGCGCCGAACACGCGGACTGAACCCGGTCCGCATTCACAAGTAGAGCTGTGCATCCCCGTAGCTGTAGAAGCGATAGCCGCGCGTCAGGGCTTCACCGTACAAGCGCAACACCCGCTCGCGTCCCACGAGCGCCGCGACCAGTACGAGCAACGTGCTGCGCGGCAGGTGGAAGTTCGTCAACAGCCCGTCGATGACGCGAAAGGGTCGGCCGGGCGTGATGAAGAGCCGTGTCGAACCTGAACCCGGCGAGAGCGTCCCGGATTCGTCGGCGCAGGCTTCGAGAACGCGCACGCAAGTCGTGCCGACGGCGACGACGCGCCCGCCGCGTGCCTTGGTCTCCGCGATCGCCGCGACCGTCGCCGCCGGCAGGTCGTAATCCTCGGAGTGCATGTCGTGCTGCGTCAGATCGTCGACCTGCAGCGGTCGAAAGGTCCCGATCCCGACATGCAAGGTCACGCTGGCGATGCGCACTCCCGCCGCCTCGAGGGCGTGCATCAAGGGCTGCGTGAAATGCAATCCGGCGGTCGGCGCCGCGACCGCGCCGGGCTCGCGCGCGAACACCGTCTGGTAGCGCTCGCGATCGACGAGCGTGCGCGGATCGTCCGCGCGCCCGCGCTCGATGTAGGGCGGCAGCGGCATGCGCCCCGCGGACTCCAGTGCTGCGGCCAGCGATGGAAAGCGCGCAGCGTGCGTCAACTCGAAGAACCACTCGGCCCCGGCCTTGCCGTCGTCGTCGGTCTTGCGCGACAAGGCACGCGCCGTCAGTGCGTCGCCTTCGAGCGCAAGCAGGTCCCCTTCCGAGAGCTTCTTCGCCGGTCGCACGAGCGCACGCCATACGTTGCCTTCGCACCCGAGCAACAGGAGTTCGACCTGCCCGCCGCTGGCCCGCGTGCCGTACAGACGCGCGGGCCGCACGCGCGTGTCGTTCACGATCAACAGATCGCCGGGCGCGAGGATCTGAGGCAGGTCGCGCACGATGCGGTGTTCGGTCGCGTCGCGGGCAATGTGGTGCACGAGCAGGCGCGCCGCATCGCGCGGCTCGAGAGGAACTTGTGCGATCGCCGCGGCGGGCAATTCGTAGTCGAAGTCGGAGGCTTTCATGCGGGTGGACGAGGCGCGAGCAACGGCGATCGCCCGCAGAGGAGCAGAGCGAAGAACGGGACGGCCAGCACCGGCCACATCCACGCCGGCTCGACCCAGCTACCGGAGTTCTGCCAACCGGCGAGCGGCGCGTACAAGAGCGGCGCCGCAGCGATCAGCCACAACCACGCGCGCGAGGGTTGCAGCGCGACGAAGGGCAACATCCAGGTCAGGTACCAGGGATGCAGCATCGGTGTCAGCACCAGGAATCCCGCGACCAGGAGTCCCAGCCCGCGCACGCGCTCGCGCACACGCACGACGACGAACGCGGCCCACGCGAGCCACAGCGCAGCGACGACGAGGCGCGCGATCCGCGCGGGATCCGACCAGCCGGCGCTCGGCTCGAACAACTGCTCGGCGGCCCCACGGACGAACCGAAACACGAGGCTGCCGCCTTCCCAGCGCTCGCCGTACTGACCCAGGCCTCCGCCGAGCCCGCGCTCACCGCCGACCATCCATACGAACGGCGCGAACGAGAGGATCGTGAACACGCCGACCCATAGGCCGCGCTTCCAGCCGCGTGCTCGATCTCCCAGCCAGGGCAGCACGAGCAGCGGCAGGTATTTCGTGGCCACCGCCGCGGCGAGGAGCGCACTCGCGCCGATCTCGCGCCCCCGAGTTGGACTTTCGTCCGCGCGCGCGAGCGCGACGAGTGCGAGCAGCAAGAGCAGGATCCCGAGCGCATCGAGGTGCGCGGAACCGGCGAATTCGAGCGCGACCAGCGGACAAAAGGCCCAGGCCACGAGTGCCGTCGGCGGTCGGCCCGCGCGCCGCAGGAGCGCGGCCAGCGGCCACAGGACGCACAGGTCGGCGATCGTGAAGAAGACCCGCAGCACAGCCACGGCCCCGAACTCTCCGGCCGCCCCGACCCAGCCCGCGACCCGCGCCGCGAGGGCCGAGACGCCGTGCACGAGCGGCGGGTAGATAGCCGGCACGGTCGGATGCGCGACGCTCGCTGTGAGTTGCGGCAGTTCATCGCGCACCGCCGCGAGCGCGGGATCCGCCGGTCCGAAGGCGTAAGGACTGATGCCGCGGTTCACGAGCTCGCCTTCGAAGACGTAGCGCACGACGTCGTCCGACAGGTCGAGTTGGGACGCGAGTGCGATCGCGCGCAACAACAGTGCGCCCGCGCACAGCGCCGCGAACGAGGGCCCGCCCTGCTCGGCGGAGCGCACCGCAACCAACCAGGCCGCGCCGGCGACGGCGAGCAACGCCAGGCACTCGACCGGCGCTTCACGCCAGGGTCCGAGTGCCGCGACGAGCAGCAGGCAAGCCGCGATGCAGGCGAACGACCAGGCGCTGCGCCGCCCTGCGCGCGTGGACTTCACGCGTGTCTTACCTCGCGCACCACGAGCCGGCGGGCGCGCGCCATGTCGCGCCAAGATTCTCCAGGAACGGCCCTCATGATTGAGCGCAGTGTGTCGTATGAGCTTGTGGATTCGAAAGGATCCCCGATCTGCTCCGCGCCCGGGGGGGCCACGGTGGCGATCGGACCTTCCGGTAAGAGGAAGGGATCACGGCGGTGGGAAAGCCTCACCCTCTGGAACACCAGAGACTGGCCTGCCCGCACTGGACGACCAGCAGCGGGTGACCAGAAGCCGGATCAGTGGGCCGCTGGCACGGAAGACTGCCGGTGGCCCTTTTTCTTTTCCGACCGCAGGGAGCCCGAGATCCCAACCCCGACCCGGGCGGGACCTCATTCGTCCGCGTCGGGCGCGGTCGAATCCTCGGCGCCGGGTTCTCCCCCTCCAGGATGGACCTGCCAGGCGTCCTCGCCCTGGAGCAGATCCTCGCCGAGGCCTTCGGACTGCATCCGCGCGACCAGCGTGTCGGGGTCCCAGCCCAGGTAGAGCGCCGCGCGGGTCTTGTTCGCGCGGCCGCCCGCAGTGCGCGTCGTGCGCAAGGCCGAGATCAGGTCGCGCCGGCGCGGATGGCGTGACGGCAGCTTGCGCACGAGGTCCAAACCGAAATGTCGCGCGAGCTGATGGATATGCGCGGGTTCGACGGCCTCGCCGCCGTGCAGGAGGACGAGCTTGTAGATCACGTTCTCGAGCCCGCGCAGGTTCTCGGTCCAGGGCTGCCGCCACAAGAGCGCCATGGCTTCATCGGACAGGTGCGGCGAGGCGCGGTCCTCCTCGGCCGCGAACCGCCGCGACATCGCCGTGACCAGAGCCGGAATCTCTTCACGCCGCTCGGCGAGTGCCGGGACCAGCAGAGTCAAGCGGTCCAGCCGCGCCGCGAGGTCCGGGCGCAAGCGACCCGCGTCGCGCGCAGCGCCCAGCCCCGTGCGCGTCGTGGCCAGGATGCGTGCTTCGATCTCGCTCGAGCGCAGGCGGTCGGTCGCGCGCTCCACGCGTTCGAGCACGCGCAACAGTTCCTCTTGACGCGCCGGCGCGAGCGCGTCGACGTCGTCGAGCACGAGCGTCCCGCCGGCAGCGGATTCCAACCATTCGAAGAGCGTCGTACGACCGTCGGACTCGAGCCCGGCGGCGTGCACCTTGAATGGGCCCGACTCCAGGCTGCTTTCGAAGTGCACCCAGCGCGCGAGCACGAGCTTGCCTGCACCCGGAGGGCCGGCGAGCACCACGACGGACTGCGAGCGCGCCGCGGCGATCAAGTGCGTCGCCAGTCGGCCGAAGTCAGCCCGTGCGGCGTCGAACCACGGTTCGAAATGGAAGCGCGTGCGGTGCCAATCGCAGAGCTGCGCGACGCGCAACGCCAGCCCGAAGGTGTTCGCCGTGCGTGCGTAGCTCTCGATGTCCTTGGGCTTGAAGTCGCGCCGGCGGCTCGATTCGACGGCCAGGAATCCGCACGCGCGACCTTCGCACGCGAGCGCGATCACGAAGCCCGAGGCAGCCTGGGCGTGCAGCGCGAGGCGCTCGTCGGGTTCGTCGAACGCGATCGTCCCACCGGTCGCGACCGCGCGCGCCAGAGCGCGTGCGCGACCTGGACTCCGGCCGTCGAACCCCACGCCTTCGCCGCCTTCGGCCACCGGCTCGAGCGCAGCTCCTCGGAATACGAATCCGCTCCAGCGGCGCAAATACAGCTTGATTCCGAGTGCGGCCACCAGGTCGTGGAACACGCGCGCGCACGGACTCGCCGAGTGCATCTCGGCCGGAAGCACTCCGGACATCGTCGCGACCTGGTCCGGGTCGCCGGCCGCCTCCCCGCTCGCCGCTTCGGACGCTCCTTTCCAGGCGAGACCGCGTGCACGCGCGAGCAACACTGTCACGCGCCAGGCGGCCGCGAGCGCGGCCAGGCGCTCGGGACCGGGCAGCAGATGGTGTTCGCATTCGATGTACACCCAACCGGCGACCTCTTCTTCGTCGTCGAGGATCGGCACGAGTGCACGCGCACGCGCGGCAGCGGCGCCGACCGCGTGGCGCAAACCCGCCTCGCCGCCGGCGTGGTCGATGATCGTACGCGCTTCGGCGATGCCGCGTTGTTCCGCCGAGCCCGCGACTTCGTGTGCGTCGCTGCAGTCCGTCGCCCATTCGCGTGCGCGCTCGCGCAGGGCGGGCGCTGCGTCCAGGTGAATCGCGCTCGCACCGACCCGCGGTTGGAAGGTGAACACCGCCAGCACCGCAGCACCGAACTCGGTGCGGTCGCGTGCATCGAAGCGCGGCGTGTGCGCGCGCTCGCCCGCGACGCGGCCGGCCAGACACGGCAACCATTCCGGGCGCGCTTCGCGGAGGGCGCTCAAGCCGGCGGGGATCGGACCCAACCACGGTTTCAGCCCGACGATCAGCGCGCGCGCGCCGGCCGCGTCCCCGAGCAGGAGCCGCGTCCACGAAAGCAGTTGTCGTGCGCGCAGGTCGGAACCGTGGCGCGCCAGATGTTCGAACAAGAGCGTGCGGGCTTCGCGCACGGCGCCGCGCTCGAGCAGACACTCGGCCGTGCCGGCGACGAGCGCGCGCTGTTCGCAGAGCGCCGGCGTGACCTTGTTCTGGGCCGATCCAAGTTCGATCGCGCGGTAGGCACGCTCGCCGGCCCGCGGACCTTCCAAGGCGTGGGCGGCGCGTGCGCGCCACAACTCGGTGCGCGTGGCATTCGCGTCGAGGCGCGTCAGGCTCGTGAGCAGGCGCTCGACCAACGCAGCGGTGCTCTCACCGGGCAGCGGCACGCACGCGAGCCAGTCGTGATCCAACTCGAACTCGCCCAGGACGCGCCACGCGGAGCGCACGTCGAGCACGGCTTCCCCAAACCACGCGAACGAATCCGGGCCGCAGGCGGCGGACAGATAGTGGCGCAGCAGGTCGTTCAGCGCGCACAGTAGGTCGGCGCGGTCGGCGCGCTCCAATTCGTGGCGCGCACGTTCCAGATCCACGCCGACCGCTGAAGCCTGCGCCGGCTGCGCGTCGTTGGACAAGAGCCGCAGAAAGCGCGTCACGTCGCGTGCGCGGCGGACGGCCTGGTCGTCGGCGTCGGGCAAGAGGATTTCGAGAGCGTCGTCGGGGCGTGACATGTGCTTCAGACCTCCTCCCTGGGATTCTGGAAGCGGGCGCACAGGAGTTCGTGCTCGCGGCTGGGCTCGAGTTCGAAGGCGGCACGCGCCAGTTGGGAACGATCGGGCCACGCGCCGGCCTCCGCGTGCACGACACGCTCGGCCACATCCGGCACGCGCGCACCGGCTGCACGCGCCTCCGCGAGCGTGCCCGCGGCGCGACGCTGAAAGGCCCGCAAGCGCGGCGGCTGCGCTCCGCGTTCGAGCATCACGGCTGCGCGTGAGAGCAGCCGCGCGATCTCGGCGTGGTGCACGCGCAGCAATTCCAGTTCGGCGCGGGCGATGGTGCCGTGCGCCTGCGCCGGCGACAGATTCGGCCACGCCCGCAGCGCACTCGCGCGCACGAATGCGGCACGCAGTTCTTGCAGCTCGGTGCCGTCCCTGAGGATGGCGTCGTCGTCGACCACGTGGGTGTCCTGGATCGCGGTCGAATCGTTGGGGGTTTCGTTGCGCATGAGTCACCTGTCCTTGGGCGTCGAAGTTTCGGAGTCCGGCGTTTGCGGAGCGTCTTCGCGAGCGACCGAAACGTCGTGGCTGTGCGCGCCCGGCGGCGTCGCCGCGCTGAGCAACGTGTCCAACGCGCGGCGCGCGCGACGCGCGATCTCGGTCGGCTTCTCGCCCCAGGTGCGCACGAGTTCGTCGAGCGTGCGGCCCTGCAGAACGAGTGCGAAGAAGGCGCTGCGCTCGGCCTGCGGGAGGCGATTGAAAGCCAGACACGCGCGCCCCATCGCGTCGGGTTCCAGTCCCAGGGGCCTCGCCAACGCCCAGAACGCTTCGCCGTGTTCGCGGCCCGGCTCCTGCCCGTGGACGAACGGACGCCTTTCCGCGTCGCCGTCTTCGCGCACGATCGCCGCGATCGACTCGCGCGCGAGGGCGGTCAACCACTCGTCGATGACGGGGCGACCGCGGTACTTGAGTGCATGCCGGGCGATGAGCGCGAAACAGCGCAGCGTCACGCGGTGCGCGTCGAGCAAGTACGCGCCCTCGCTCAGTTCGCGCGCGACGTGGTCGCGCACGCGCAGCGGGTCTTCGCCGACGATGCGCGCGAGAACTTCGCGCGAAGAGCCGCCGGCGAGCCAAGGACGCCACTCGCGTTCGCCCGGCGTGTGCGGATCGAGCGAACCGCGATACTCGTCAGCGTCCGCGGACCCTGCGCACGGCGGACCGGCGTGTGTCGGGCAATGCTTTGGGTGCCTGACCGGTGGCACGCGGGATGTGGATCGTGCGGACTTGGACGGGTTCGCAGACTTGGGTCTCTCCACGGACAGTCTCCTTCTCCGGTTGCGCGACGCCGCCTCGCGGTTCCGATTTCGCGGCGCCGCCTCGCGGTGAGGCAGCGCGCGGTAAGGCAGCGCGAGGGTGGGATCCGCAGGGGGGGACTTGGGATCTCGAGCACAGCACGCGGACCAGTGCTGCGCACGACGCACCGGAGTCTACGCGCGCGCTCGAAACCTGGGCAGGACCAGCGCATTCGAGCCCGAAATCGCGTCGTCGGATCGCCTCGAGCCCCGCGGATCCCCATTGCCGGCACCGGGGACCCTGGCCATCACGTGTGGAGACTCCTAGGATCCAGACGCGCACTCCCCCCCTACCCGAATACAAAAGCGACTGGCGGAACAATCGATTTGGAAAAGATCCTCGAAGGCAAGACCGGCGTCATTTTCGGCGTCGCCAACAAGCGTTCGATCGCCTGGGCCTGCGCCCAGGCTGTCGCCAGACAGGGCATGCGTCTCGCGTTCACCTACATGGGCGAGCGCATGGAGAAGAGCGTCCGCGAGCTGGCGGCGGAGATGCCGAACTCGCTCTGCCTCCCGTGCGACGTGACCCAACCCGAGACGATCGACGAAGTGTTCAAGGTCGTCGGCAAGGAATTCGGCGGGCTCGATTTCCTCTTGCACGGCGTCGCGTTTGCGAAGCGCGAGGAACTGGTCGGCGACTTCTTCAACACGTCGCGCGAGGGCTACATGCTCGCGCACGAAGTCTCGGCCTATTCGCTGACCGCGATCACGCGGCGCGCGCTGCCGCTGATGGAAGGCCGCGGCGGAGCGATCGTGACCTTGACCTACATCGGTGGCGAACGCGTGGTTCAGAACTACAACGTGATGGGCATCGCCAAGGCGGCGCTGGAAGCCAGCGTGCGCTACCTGGCGCACGACCTCGGCCCGCGCGGAATCCGCGTCAACGCGATCAGCGCCGGTCCGATCCGTACGCTCTCGGCGTCGGGCGTGTCGGGCTTCACCGACATCCTCGACCACATCGCCGAGCACGCACCGCTGCGCCGCAACATCACTGCCGAGGAAGTCGGGGACACCTGCCTGTTCCTGGCGAGTCCCCTCTCGCGCGGCATCACGGGCAGCATCGTCTACGTGGATGCGGGCTATCACGTGATGGGTGTCTGACGAACGGCCAGGCCCAAGCGCGCGGTTCGCACTGCTGGTGATCGTTCTACGCGCTGCTCGCGCTCGGATGCTCGATTGGTGGGAGGATCGATCGGAATCGGCGGCGTGTCCCAGCGACCTGTAAGCCCTCGACGCATTGACCCCGGCGCGCGTACCTCAAACTGCAGCATGCCTTTGTCTCGAATCCAATTCTCCGCAAACGCGGCTCGCTTGGCTATCTGCGCAGGCGGCATTCCGTGACCGCGTCGCGCCTCGCTTTTCGCGTCGAAGCGCGTGCGACGGGCTCGCGCGCGCGCGCGGCGAAGTTCCGCACGTTGCACTCGACCGTCGAGACGCCGCTCTTCATGCCGGTCGGCACGCAGGCGACGGTCAAGGCGCAGCTCACGTCCACGCTCGAGGATGCGGGCTCGCAGATCCTGCTCGCGAACACCTACCACCTGTTGTTGCGGCCTGGACCGGAAGTGTTCCGCCGCGTGGGCGGCATCCACGCCTTCATGAGTTGGAAACGGTCCGTGCTCACGGACTCCGGCGGTTTCCAGATCTTCTCGCTGCCGCATTCGCTCGCGCTCTCGGAGGAAGGCGCGGCGTTCAAGAGCTACGTCGACGGACGCAAGATCCTGCTGAGTCCCGAACTCAGCATCGAGACGCAGAAGGTCATCGGCAGCGACATCATGATGGCGCTGGATCAGTGCATTCCCTCGACCGCGGATGCAGCGACGACGCGTGCAGCGCTGGACCTGACGCACCGCTGGGCGTTGCGCAGCCTGGATGCGCGCGGTGATTCGCCGCAATCCTTGTTCGCGATCGTGCAGGGCGCGCTGTCCACCGAGCTGCGCCGCGAGAGTGCCGAGACCTTGCGCGAACGGCCCTTCGACGGTTTCGCCATCGGCGGACTCGCGGTGGGCGAATCGAAGAATCAGCGCGAGGACGTGTGCGAATTCACGGCGGCGCTGCTGCCGGAAGACAAGCCGCGGTACTTGATGGGCGTCGGCACGCCGCTCGACATCCTCGAGGCCGTGCACCGCGGCGCCGACATGTTCGACTGCATCATCCCGACTCAGTACGCGCAACGCGGCGCAGCCTTCACTTCGCGCGGGCACGTGCAGGTTCGGCGCGGCGTGTACAAGTTCGCCGAGGAGAAGCTCGATCCGAACTGTGCCTGCCCGACGTGTGCCCGCTACTCGCGCGCCTACCTGCACCACCTCGCCAAGACCGGTGAAGTGCTGGGATGGCAACTGCTCGGGGCTCACAACCTGTACTTCTATCACCAGCTCATGCGCGACATCCGCGCGAGCATCCTCGAAGATCGTTTCCTGGCGCTCTACCACGAACGACGCGCGTTCTTGCAGACCATGGACCTGGATCACCCGACCGTGCCGCACGCGACGGTTCAGTCGACGAAGCATCAGCTCGGCGACTACGAAGTCCACACCGCCTGGGAAGGCTTCGCGAGCATCCGCCAGATCTCGTCGGGCGAGATCATGCACTCGCGCACCGAGCCGATGGCGGAAGCGCGCGGACTGTACGTCGAGCAATCTCGGCTCGCCGAGCGCGTGCGCTGCTCGGACGAAACGTCCGACGCGAATGCGCGTCCGTTGATCGTGTGGGACGTGGGACTGGGCGCCGCCGCGAACGCGATGGCGGCCATTCACTGCTACGAACAGGCCGCCGCGTCCGGTCCGGTGCGCGACATGCAAATCGTGAGCTTCGAATGCGACCTCGACTCGCTGCGGCTCGCGCTGCGGCACGAGAGCAAGTTCCCCTACCTGCGGCACGCGGGTCCGGCCGGAATCCTGGCCGAAGGTCGGTGGCGATCGCGACTGCACCCGACTTTGAGCTGGGTCCTCGTGCAGGGTGAGTTCCCCGGCACGATCTCCGCGGCGACGGAGGCACCCGACCTGATTTTCTACGACATGTTCTCGACGAAGGCGTCGGGCACGTCGTGGACGTTGGCGACCTTCGAAGCACTGTTCCGCGCCTGCGCCGGCACGGCCGGAGAGCTCTTCACCTACACCTGCTCGACCGCGAACCGCGCGGCGCTGCTGGGCGCAGGGTTTTATGTGGCGCGCGGCCGCAGCGCCGGAGCGAAAGTGGAAACCACGATCGCTTTCACGCCGGAAGCGTACCGTGTGCCTTCGCGAGTGGTTCATGAACTGCTCGCGGAGGACTGGCTGGCCAAGTGGAGTCGCTCGGCCGCTCAGTTCCCCTCCGACCTGCCCCCGCACCGACAAACTGCGTTCGAACTCACCATCCGCGCGCATCCCCAATTCCAGATCGCGCGAACACCTCCATGCAAGCCCTCCAATTCCAACTCCGCGACGAGTTCATCGAACTCCACCGGCTCCTGAAGCTCCAGGGCATCACCGCCAGCGGCGGCGAAGCCAAGGCGCTCGTCGCGTCGGGCGCCGTCCAAGTCGACGGCGTCGTCGAGCTGCGCAAGGCCTGCAAGATTCGCGCGGGACAGCGCGTGCAGACCGGCGACAGCTCGATCGCAGTGTTGGCCGCGCCGCCCAAGCCCGGCTAGTCAAGCTGCTCTGCGGCGTTCACTCGCGTGCGCGCGTGGATCGCCGTGGCTCAAGGCCGGACGCGACATCCGAGCCGCAGGACCCGGTGTCTGCCGAATCAAGTCTTCGAGGACCGCGCCTCGCGCAGGTAGCGAGCGACAGCGCGACCTACTCCGGCGGTTGCCACACGCCGTGCTGAATTCCGCCTTGGATGAAGATCGCGATCTTGCCTTCGCCGGCGAGTTCGGTCGACGGAAGTGCGATCACAGCACCGCTCGCTTCCGCCGCACGCGCCGCGGCATCGACATCCGCAACACGCAGGTAGGCGCGCACGATCGGTCCTTCTTCGGCGCTCAGCGGTGAGCGCACGCCGAGTCGGCCGCCACCCGGCAGTTGCGCGACTCGGGCTTGCCCCAGAGCCGGCAACGCGGGCCCAAAGCTCAGGCCATGGACGCGCTCGTAGGTTGCGCAGACAGCGCCGATGTCGGGCGTGACGATCTCGAGATAGTGAATGGTCATGGCAGTCCTCGTTTCAGCGTCGCTCGTACGTCAATCCTCGCGCGCGTCCGCCGTCGATGGTGAATCCGGAAACTTTCTGCTGCGCAGTGCGAAAAGTCAGGCGGCCCAGATCGCACGTGAAGCTGTCTTTTGAGAACGGTGTGAGTTGCAGCGTGTCCAGCGTGCGGTGCCTGACGACCGTCAGCACACCTTCGACGATCTCGAGTTCGAGTGCGGCGCCGACCTCATCGCTCCAGTAGTTGCCGACGAATCGGGCGAGTTCTCCCGCCGCCGGCTTCCACTCCTCGCTGAGCTTGAACTCCCAGCGTCGACCATCCCTGAACTCGAACCGCATGGAATCGCTGCTGAACACGACGTCTAGCGGAGTTCCTCCGCCCTCGCGGCGAAAGCGCTGGTTGCCCAACGGAGTCAGCCGGCCCGGCCTGACGCCCGTCCCCGAAACAGTCAGGGCGTCGTTGTCGAGCTCGATTCTCACCGCGATATCGTCGTACACGTACCGACCGACGAGCGGCACGAGGTGCTGCGCCTCGATCTTCACCGCCGGACGCGTGTCGGCTGCGCCGCCCGGCTCGCTGCGCGGGTCGTGCGACATCTCCGCAGCCAGCCACACCTCGGCGACGCGGTCCGCGAGTGCGCTTGGATTCATGGAGCCCAGATTGCACAAACACACCACGGATACGTGCTGCGCCGGAAAGCGCAGGAACTCGGCACGAAAGCCCACCCACGATCCGCCGTGCCGAACCGTAGCAAGCCCGCGCTGCTCGCCGACGACGAGGCCCGCACAGTAATCGAGCTGCGCGCCGTCATTCAGTTTTCCGCGCGTGAGCAGGATCGCCTTCAACTCCGGTCCGCCGACTTTCCCGGTGTAGAAATTCTCGTCCCAGCGCTGGAGGTCCCCCACCGTGGTCTGGACCGCGCCGTCGCCCGTCTGCTCCCAATCGGAAGTCTCCGTCGCGAAACCGCCGGCCACAACGCTGTACGAGTTCGCCTTGTTGCGCACCACGTGCGTGCAATCGTCGAGGATCTCTGTGTGCTTCATCTCCAACGGGTCGAAAATGCGTTCGCGCGCGAAGTCACGCAGACTTTTCTTGGACACGCGCTCGACGATCTGCGCGAGCAGGAAGTAGCCGGTGTTGCTGTACAGGTGCCTCTCGCCTGGAGCGAAATTCCCCGTCTTCTGACGCGTGATCGCCGCATAGGTCTCTGCGCAAGTCGTGCGGTCCTGTATGCGGAACCCGGCGAGCAACATGACTTCGATGTAGTCGCGCAGGCCCGACGTGTGATTCAGGAGATGCCGGACCGTGATCGGTTTTGCCAGCTCCGGCATCTCGGGCAGGAACTTGCGGATGTCGTCGTCCAGCCCGAGTTGCTTGTCCAGCGCGAGCAGACCGATGCACGCCGCCGTGAATTGCTTCGACGTCGAACCGATGTCGAAGACGGTCTGCGGTGTGATCGGAACCGACAGCTCCAAGCTCGCCTGTCCGAATCCGCGCTCGTAGACGATGGCGCCGTCCCGGTACACGGCCACCGCGCAGCCGGGTGAGTCGGGAATGTTCCACTCCGCGAAGAGGGCGTCCGTCTTGGCGCGCAGCTCTAAAGCGTCGGTCGCAGGGGCGGCGCAAATCAGCGTGGCAAGAATGACACCGAGCATGGTTCTCTCCAGGGCGAATGGATCAGGTGCGGGCCGCGCCGAGTATGCCCGGACGAAGACCGTCGCGCGTCTTCGAATTCCAAATCCGCGTGGCGCGCCGCGCGCGTCAATCCTCGTTCGCGCGCAACATCCGTACGCGCACTTCGCGGCCCTTGACGCGGCCGGTGCTTAGCTTCCTCAGCGCCTTGTCACCGATGGCGCGATCGACGGCGACGTAGGTGGCGGAATCGTTCACGGTGATCTTGCCGATCTGCGACGCGTCGAATCCCGCTTCGCCGGTCAGCGCGCCGAGCACATCGCCCTTGCGGATCTTCTCCTTGCGCCCGCCCAGGATCTGGAGCGTCACCATCGGCGGCACGAGCGGTTCGCGGCTCTTCGGAACGAGTTCGGTCAGCGTGTGCCAGTCGACCGGAGCGCCTTGGAGTTCTTCGATGCGCGTCAAGCTGTACTGGTCGCGCGGCCCGACCAGGGTCAAAGCCCAACCTTCCTCGTCGACGCGACCCGTGCGACCGATGCGGTGAGTGTGGACTTCGGCGTCGCGCGTGAGGTCGACGTTCACGACGGCTTCCAGGGCTTCGATGTCCAGGCCGCGCGCCGCGACGTCGGTCGCGACCAGCACCGAGCAACTCTTGTTGACGAACTGCACGAGCACCTGGTCGCGCTCGCGCTGATCCAGATCGCCGTGCAGGGCCAACGCCACGATGCCGTCCGCGCGCAAGTGCTCCACCAGATCCCGGCAGCGTTGTTTCGTGTTGCAGAAAGCGAGCGTGCGCACCGGCCGGAAGTGCAGCAGCAAGCGCGACACGGCTTGCAGTCGTTCATCCTCGTCGACGGCGTAGAAGCGCTGCCGGATCTTCTCCGCGGTGTGTTGCTCCGTCAGCATGACCTCCTTGGGAGAGCGCATGAACTGTCGGCTCAGGATCTTGATCTCCTCGGGATACGTCGCCGAGAACATGAGCGTCTGCCGTTCGACCGGGCACTGCTTCACGACGGTGACGATGTCCTCGAGAAACCCCATGTCGAGCATGCGGTCGGCTTCGTCCAGGACCAGCGTCGTGAGCGCGGCGAGCTTCAACGTGCCGCGCCTCAGATGGTCCATCACACGTCCCGGCGTACCGATGACGACGTGCGCGCCGTGCTCCAAGCTCGCGAATTGCGGTCCGATCGGCGATCCGCCGCACAAGGTCAGCACCTTGATGTTCTCCTCGGCGCGCGCGAGGCGGCGCACCTCGAGCGCGACTTGATCGGCGAGTTCGCGCGTCGGACACAACACGAGGGCCTGGACTGCGAAGCGGCGCGCATCCAGCTTGGACAAGAGCGGCAACGCGAATGCCGCGGTCTTGCCGCTGCCCGTCTTGGCTTGCGCGATCAGGTCCTCGCCCGCGAGGGCTAGCGGCAGACTCGCTGCTTGGATCGGCGTCATCGCGACGTAGCCGAGTTGCGTCAAGTTGGCGAGGGTCGCAGCGGGCAGCGCCAGTCGACTGAACGGCTCAGCGGCGTCCGCGCGGACGGAGTCGGCCGGTCGAGTGTCGGGAGGTGTGCTCATGAAGCCAGGCTGTGCGCGTGTCTGGATGGGTCGGCGCGGCTTCGAACACCGCGATCGCGCAAAGAACTTGCCCGGCGACGCGCGCATTCTACCCTGTGTGCCCTCGCAGGCTCGGTTCACGGACGAATCGGCCGCTGACCTTCACGCTTTTTCGAGACCCACCCATGTCCAGCCGAATCCTACTGGCCGCGTTCCTGTCCTCTGCCGCTCTCGCCGCGTGTGGCGTGCGTGAGTCGAAGCCCATCACGTCGCCGGCTCCCGCGCACACCAGCACCGAGACGCCCGTCGCACCCAAGCCCGAGGCGGCGAAGGTCGAAGCACCGCAGGCCGAGGCTCCCAAAGTCGAAGCGCCGAAGGTCGAAGTCGCCAAACCGGCCGCGCCGAAGCCCGCGAGTTCGGGTGATCCGGCGATGGACATGCTGCACGCGTTTCTGTCCGACCTGAAGATCGACAAGAGCGATCCGAAGTGGAAGACGAAGGTCGTGAAGCCGCCGCAGCTCACGTTCGACGGCAAGCACGCGTACTTCTGGCTCTTGAACACCACCGAAGGTGCGATCAAGGTGCGCCTGATGCCCGACGTCGCGCCGATGCACGTGTCGAGCACGATCTACCTGACCGAGATCGGCTTCTACGACGACATCCTGTTTCACCGCGTCATCCCGGGCTTCATGGCGCAAGGCGGCGATCCGCTCGGCACGGGCATGGGCGGACCGGCCTACAAGTACGCGGGTGAGTTCGCGCCGAACGCGAAGCACACGAAACCGGGCATCCTGTCGATGGCGAACGCGGGCCCGGGAACGGACGGCAGCCAGTTCTTCCTCACGTTCTCGCCGCAGCCGGGCCTCGACGGCAAGCACACGGTCTTCGGCGAAGTCGTCGAGGGCATGGAGAACCTCAACAAGCTCGCCGCGTTCGGGAGCCGGGACGGACCGACCTCGAAGCCGCTCAAGATCGTGACGGCGAAGATCGTCCACGAGTGACGGCGATCACGGCAGCCAGCGCGCCTCTAGACCTTGCGTGAGGTTGAACGTCTCGCTGGTGCAGAAACTCGCCGCGTCGCGGTACCAGGCCTGATAGGTCCGCAACACTCCGGGTGAATTGCTCCCCGCGATCGAGATCTGTGTATCTCCGAGCGCGGGGAAGCTGGCACTGCCTGCGGGCGCGAGCTTGACGCCCAGGCGCGTCACGGTGCCGCCGGCGCAGACGAGTCCATCGCCAAAGATCGAACCCGCGCCGCCGTTCACGCGCGCCGTGCCTTGGAAGAACAGCACGCTCGTGCCGGCCGGCAATTCCGTGGCGTTCAAGACCAGGGTATCAGCACTCGCGCTCGCGACTCCTGAGTGGGAAAGCAAGGCCCCCAAGTTCGCCGAGTTCTTGCAGCCCCCTCCGAAGAACGAACCGTTCATGCACGGGCAGGCGCTGTTCGTGCCTGAACAAAAACTCGTCACTGCCGGATCGTAGTCGTAGCAGATCGTGACGACAGCGGAGGCCTGCGTCGCGAACGTCACGATGATAGGGCCGGAGCCTGTCGCACTCGACGTGCCCGCTGCCTGCAGGTTCAAGTTGAAGGTCCCCGGATTGCCGCTGGGCCCCGTGAACAACGCCAGATCGGACGCAGACGACAGCGTGACGGCGGGCGCGGGGACGACGTCCACGGACAAGCCTGGGAACAGCGCTCCGGAGGTTCCGGCGAAGTCGAGGGTCCCATCGTAGCCGCTCAGCGAGACCATGATGTTTTGAGTAGGCCTGGCGAGCAAGACCAGCGTGTTGTCTGGTCGCGTGAGGGTGAACTGCGCGGAGTACTCCAGCGCGATCTGTTCGGCGAGGGGTTGTGCATTCTCTACCCCACAGCTGCCCTGGATGTGCGCGCCGAGTTGGACATGAACCGCCGTGAGCACGCCGTAGTTCGAACCGAAACGTGGAATCGAGAGGGACTGCGTCCAGTTGGTGGTCGTCAGGGGCACCGTGACAGTCACGCAGGTCTGACCCGCGTGTGCGCTGAGCGTGAGTACGACGGAACCCATCAGTGCGGCAAAGTGTGCGAAGGACATGCGCAACTCCATGCGAGGTTGTGGAGAAACGGGGCTCGACTCAGTCGCCCAGTTCAGCACGTGTCGTGCGACTGCGGCGCAGTCCTAGGAGGCTAACACCGGGCCCACAGCCTGCTTGAAATCAGCACAAGGGACTCAATGGAAGCGTCCCAAACGCGTTCGATCACGGGTGGACCGACGCAGGGTTTTCGCTCCACCCGCCGCCTAACGCTTTGTAGAGCGCGACGAGGCGGGTGGCGATGGCGGCTTCGCTCGCGGCGAGATCGTCTTCCAGATCGGTCACGCTGCGCTCGGACACGAGCACGCTCTGAAAATCGGAGATGCCGTCCGAGTACTGTGTGCGCGACAACTCAGCCGCCAAACGCGCCTGCGTCGCCGCAGCGAGCAGCGAGTTGCGGCGCTCCTGCTCGAGCACGAACGCCTGCAACTCGTTCTCGGTCTCTTCGAGCGCGGTGAGCACCGCGCGCTCCCAGCGCACGAAGGCCTGCTCGGTACGCGCTTCCTGAGCTACGACGCGATTGCGAATGCGACCGGAGTCGAACAGATTGAGCCGCAGCGACGGTCCGTAGCCGTAGTTGAAGCTCGGGCGCGTGAACAAGCTCGACAACTCGTCCGCAGCGAATCCCAAGTTGCCCGCCAAGGTGAGGCGCGGATACAGGTCCCCTTCCGCGACACCGATGCGCGCGTGCTCGGCCGCCAGCACGCGTTCCGCGCGGCGCACGTCCGCGCGCCGGCGCAAGAGATCCGCCGGTACCCCGACGGCCACCGACACCGGCGGAACCGGAATCGGACGCGGCTCGTTCAATTGGCGCGTCAGCGTTCCCGGCGCGAGCCCGAGCAGCACGGCGAGGCGATTCTGCGCGGCGCGCAGCCCGATTTCGAGCGTCGGAATCCGCGCACGCGTCGTCTCGAGGTTGGCTTGCGCCTGCGCCAGGTCACCGGCGGATTGGAGCCCGGCGTCGAACAGTCCGCGCACGAGTTGCAGCGTCTGCTCTTGCAACGCGACGTTGTCACGCGCGATCGCCACCCGGCGTTGGAGCGCCCGCAGCTCGATGTAGTTGCGTGCAGTTTCGGCCGCCACGGCGACGCCGACGGCACGCGCGTCCTCGACCGCAACCTGCAGATCCGCGTCGGCGGCTTCGATCGAGCGGCTCACGCGGCCCCACAGATCGATCTCCCACGAGGCGTCGAAACCCAGAGCGAAATTGTCGGTGTCGGGCACGAAATTGCCGAAAGGGGTGTTCTTGCTCTCGGCACGGCGTGTGTACGAAGTCTGGGCGTCGAGCGTCGGGTATCGATCCGCAGCCGTCGCACCGCGCAAAGCGCGCGCTTCCTTCCAGCGGCCCAGGGCCTCGCGCACGTCCAAGCTGCCGATCGCCGCGCGCTCGATCAGGTCGTTCAGGACCGGGTCCTGAAAACGCTCCCACCAACGCGCGAGATCAGCGGCATCGCGCGCCACGCCCTTGGCCTCGAGGTCGGCGTGCCACTGCGGCGCAACCTCGGCTTCGGGCGCGACGTAGTCCGTCCCCACCGCCTTGCACGCGGCGAAGAACAGCAACGAGAGGACGAGGAAAACTTGGACCTTCATGCGAGCACCGCCTCGTTCGTCGCGACGTCGAGCTCACTCGACTCCTCAGGTTGCGTCTTGCGCCGCGCGTGATCGACGGCGATGAGCGAGTAGAACACCGGCACGACGAACAAGGTGAACACGGTGCCGATGATCATGCCCGCGACGAGCACGGTGCCGATCGAGTTGCGCGCCTCGGCGCCGGGGCCACTGACGAGCACCAGCGGCACGTGACCGAACACGGTCGCCGCCGAAGTCATCAAGACCGGACGCAAGCGCGTCTTCGAGGCTTCGCGCAGCGCCTCCATCTTCGCGACGCCGCGCTCTTGCAGCGTGTTCGCGAATTCCACGATGAGGATGCCGTTCTTGGCGATCAGGCCCACCAGCGTGATCAATCCGACCTGCGAGTAGATGTTGATCGTGGTCAAGTCGAGGAAGCTGAAGATCAACGCCCCCGAGATCGCCAACGGCACCGACCCGAGCAACACGATCAACGGATCGCGGAAGCTCCGGAATTGCGCCGCCAGCACCAGGTAGATGAGCACCAGGGCGAAACCGAGCGTCACGACGAGCGCCGAACCCTCGCGCCGGATCTGTCGCGATTCGCCGGCGTAATCGAGGATGACGTCCGGACCGCCAGCAGCCGCCGCTGCTGCTTCGAGCACCCGCAGTCCTTCTTCTTTGGTGACACCCGGTTGGACGCCGCCGAACACGCGCACGGCGTTCAATTGCTGGAAGCGGTTGAGGCTGCGCGGCGCGGTGCTGTGTTCGATGCGGGCGAAGGTCGACACGGGCACGAGTTCGCCGCTTGCACTCCTGACCTTCAGGTCGAGCAACGGCCCCAGCGTGGCGCGGTCTCCGATCCCGAGCTGAGGGATGACCTTGTAGCTGCGGTCGAAGTAGTTGAAGCGATTGACATAGCCGCCACCCAGCACGACGCCGAGTTCGCCGCCGACGCCGGCTAGATCCAGACCCAGGTCAGCCAACTGTTCGCGGTCTATCACGACGCGCGCTTCAGGCTTGTCGATCTTGAGATCGGTGTCGGCGTACAGGAACTTGCCGCTCTGGAATCCGGCTCCCACCGCGGCGTAGGCGGTCGACAGCAGTTCCTCGATCGGCCGGTGACTCTGCAAGACCAGTTCCACGTCGTACTGGCCTGCGTTCGGCAACGGAGGGTCGAGGCGCGGGAAGATACGCAGGCCGGGAACTTGCGACACCGCACCGAACACCTCGCCGTACATCTCCTCGGTCGAGCGCTTGCGATCGCGCCAATCCACGGTCTTCATTCCGCCGAAGCCGCCCCATGCAGCCGTCAACGACCACATGAATTCCGCCTCGGGGAAGCCGCCGATCGCGCGGATGACGTCGAGCGATTGTCGGTCGACGGCCTCGATGGTCGAATCGGGCGAAGCATCCAGGAACATGCTGATGTGACCCTGGTCCTCGACCGGTGCCAATTCATGGCGCGAGAACTGGTACAGCGGCCAGGCAGCGGCGACCACGATCAGGGCCGCGAACACGATGGCCGGACGCATGCCGAGCGCCACGTCCAGTGCGCGCCCGTAGCCGCGTCGGACTGCGTCGAAACCGCCGTTCACGAACTTCGTCAGACGGCTCTCCTTGCCGTGCGCGTGCACGAAGCGCGAACTCATCACCGGCGAGAGCGTGACTGCGACGAATCCGGACACGATGACCGCCGCCGCGAGCGTGATCGCGAATTCCAGGAACAAGGTCCCGGTCAATCCGCCTTGGAAACCGATGGGCGTGTAGACCGCAGCCAGGGTGATCGTCATCGCGATGATCGGTCCAACGAGTTCACGCGCGCCAAGGAGCGCCGCATCGATCCGCGACTTGCCTTCGCGCACGTGTCGTTCCACGTTCTCCACGACGACGATCGCGTCGTCGACGACCAGCCCGACCGCCAAGACGATCGCGAGGATCGTGAGGAGATTGAGGCTGAAGCCGGCCGCGAGCATGACCCCCGTCGCGCCGATCAAGGACACGGGCATCGCCACGAGCGGAACCAGCGCCGTTCGAATCGATCCCATGAACAAGAACACGACGAGGCCGACGATCAGAATCGTCTCCATCAAGGTCTTCGTGATCTCCGTCAGCGCGCTCTCCATGAACACCGTCGCGTCGTAGGCGAGGTGCATGTCGATGTCGGGCGGCAGATTCGGGCGCAACTCCTCCATCGCGGCCCGCAAGCGGTGCGCGACCTCGATTTCGTTCACCCCGATCAGCGGCCAGACCGAGAGGTACACGGCTTCCTTCTCGTTGAACTTGGCGATGAAGTCGGGTTCCTCGGCCCCGAGTTCGACATTGGCCACGTCGGACAAGCGCACCAGTGCGCTGCCGCGGTCGGCGACGATCAAGTCTTCGAATTCCTTGACCGTGCGCAGGTCGGTGTTCGCGAGCAGATTGACTTGAACCAGGTTGCCCTTGGTCTGACCGACGGCCGCCAGGTAGTTGTTGCGGCGCAGCGCCGAATGCACGTCGCCCGGCGTCAGGCTGAGCGCGCTCAGGCGGTCCAGGTCGATCCACACGCGCATCGCGATCTGCCGTCCGCCTTCGATCCCCACGCGCTGGACGCCTTCGAGCGTCGAGAGTTGCGGCTGCAGCGTGCGCGCGAGCCAGTCCGTCATCTGCGGCACGGTGCGGTCGGAGGACGAGAAGCTCAGATAGAACGAAGCGTACGGCCGGTCCGCGCGCTGGATCTCGATCACCGGCGGCTCGGCTTCGGACGGCAACTGCGAGCGCACTTGCTGCAAACGCGCGGTGATCTCGGCCAGCGCGGCGGTGCTGCTGTGGTTGAGCTTGAGACGCACCGTGATGATGCTGACGCCGGCACGGCTCGTGGATTCGACGTAGTCGACGCCGCTGATCGCCGAGACCACGCTCTCGATCGGTGTGGTCAAGAATCCGCGCACGCTCTCGGCGCTGGCGCCGGTGTAGACGGTCGTGATCAACACCGAGGAGCTCTCGATCTTCGGGAATTGCTGCACGGGCAGCGCGGTGAGCGAGCGCCAACCCACGAGCACGATGACGAGGTTGACCACCACCGCGAGCACGGGGTGACGAATGAAGACGTCCGTGAAGGAGCGTGTAGCTGTGTTCTTCATGGGCATGCGCTCAGTGAGAAGCGGCTTCACCCGCGCCGGTGACCGCGACCAGGACGCCTTCGCGCAACTTGAACGAGCCCGACGCGGCCACCTGGTCGCCGAGTGCGACGCCGTCTTCGATCACGACCGCGTCGCCGAGCAAAGCGCCGCTCCGCACCGGCTTCATGTGCGCTCGCAACTTGCCTTGGTCGTCCGGCTGTAGGACGAAGACGTGGTCCCCAGCGGGGCCACGACGCAATGCGTCTGCGGGGATCGTGACCACCCGTTGCGAAATGCCGATCGGAACACGCACACGCACGGCAGCACCGGGCAGCGGCGCGCGCGCCGCCCCGTCGATCCGAGCGCGCACAGAGACGTTGCGCGTGGCGGGATCGACGCGCGAGTCGAGCGCTACCACGGTGGCCTGCAAGGACGCGGGTGCGCCCGCGGCCGAGACTTCCACCTTGTCGCCTTCCTTCAAGAACAGCGCGACCTGTTGCGTGGCGGTGAAATCGACATGTACGGCGTCGTCGACGCCTTGGAGCGTCGTGAGCACGACGCCTTCGTTCAGGTACTGCCCCTCGTGCACGTCGGACAGTCCGACGCGAGCTCGAAACGGCGCACGAATCGTCTTGCGGTCGATGACCGCGCGCGTGCGCGCGACATTGGCGAGTAGGACGTCGCGCTCGGATCTCGCTCGGTCCACATCGGCTTCTGAAGCACCGCGATTTTCGCGCGCGCGCTCCATGCGTCCGAGCATGGTCTCGGCCAGGGCAACCTGCGCTTCCTGAGCCCTGAGTTCAGCGCTCTCGACGGCGACGTCCAACGCGACGAGCAACGTGCCGGGTTCGACGATTGCGCCCGGCGTCAGGTGAACTTCGGACACTCGACCCGCGATCTCGTTGCGCAAAGTGATCGAACGCAGCGCCATGACCGTGCCGATCGCCGTCGTCTTGCGCACGTAGTCGCGTTCGACGGGATGGACGGCGGTCACGACCTCCATGGGTTCAGGGTGAAGCGCGCCGGCCGCCTGCGATGCCGCGAACGCCGCGCGTTTCCAGGCGGCCAGGCCTAGGGCGAGGCCCGCGATCACGAGCAGTAGGAGGACGGAACCAAGCAGGCGGTTTTTTTGTTTCAAGTCAGGACTCCTGTGCGCGGAAGAGCACACGGGCAGGGACGGTTCCCCGGGGATGAGATGACAGTGTTTTTCGAAAAGTAGACTGGTCGACTAGCTATTGCACCCTGGACGACGCGCGAGACTCGGTGCGCTCCTCACTGCGGCTCTCTCAGGAGCGAGTCGAAGACGAACGCGAGGAAGTCGTCGACCGGCTGCAGGCTGCGGTCGATCTGCATGCGGATCGTCGCCCCTTCCCACAGCATGACGAGGAGGTTCGCGAGCCGGTCGGCGTCGTGAGTGCGACTGATCTCGTTGCGGGCCTGAGCCTCGCGGATGATCTGCGCGAGTTGCGCAGACCACTGGTCGTAGGCCTTCTTGACGGCCGTGTGCACGGACTCGCTCAGTTGCGAAGTCTCGAGCGCCAGCTTCGGAATCAAGCAGCGTCGCGCGGCGCCGTTCTTGATGCACTCCTCGCGCCCAGTCTCGAAGACGGCGCGCAGGCGCTCGAGCGGCGACCGCGCGTGATCCTCGACCAGCGGCCGCATGCACTCGACGTATTCGGCGCTCTCGCGCTCGATCATCGCCACGCCGAAGTCCTCCTTGGACTGGAAGTAGTGGTAGAAGGAGCCCTTCGGAACGCCGGCCCGGCGCAGGATCTCAGCCAGTCCGCAGCTGTTGAAGCTGCCTTCGGCGATGGCCTGGGCACCGACCTCCAGCAGGCGGTCGCGCGTGCCTGTGTCCTTGGTGTGGGGGCTCATGGGCCGGCAGAGTAGACCAGTCGTCTAGTAACGTCAAGCGCCTTTCAGGGCGGCATTGGAGTGTGGCTCCCCTCGCTGGCCGTGCGCCAAGGGAGGCCCTGGCGGGCCTCAGAACGGGGTCGATCGGCTCGCAGACGGCCCCCAGACGCAGCGGGAGAGGTGCCCGCCGCGGACGACCAGCCGACGGAGCCAGTACCCCTCAGCCTTCCTTGCCGTCCTTCTCGTCTTCGCCCTGCTTCTCTTTCTTGCCGCGTGGGTTGTCCTCCCCGCGCCCCTCGTCTCCGCGCAGCTTCTGGCGCATCTCCTCCTCGGGCGTGAGCACCGGCCGCTTGATCGGCGGCCCGGGAGGCGGACGGTTGGGTTGGAGACGCATCGAGTCCGTCAGGCTCTGTGCCGCCGCCTTGCGCGCCGCTTCCTTGGACGCGTAGACCTTGCGGAAGATCGAGGTCGCGGACCAATCGAAGCGGGCAGGATCCAGTTCGCGGTGCGCCTTGCACAAGGCATCCAGTCCGAGCAACCACGCGGCGATCGTGCCGTGCATGCGCGGGTGCACGCGATCCTTCTGCAAGAGCTCGGGCATCCACGCGGGCGGCCAGGAGCTCGCGCGCACACCGAATCCTTCTTTGGACTCGATGCGCGCGTACATCGTGGCGAGCGGCGCGATCACGACGTTGGTGTGCCCCGCAGCCCAGGCCTCGATGCGCGCATTGATCTGCGCCAGCGCTTCGACCGTGGGCATGTGCTTCTCGTTCAGGACGGGATTGATGATCGTTCCGGCGGAGCGCAGATCGGGGACGTTGCCCAGGATCAGAGGCACCTTCACGATCTCCAGCGACTTGAGTGCGGTCTCGATGTTCGCGTGACGGCCGTCGTCGCTGCCTGCATCGGCGTAGACGAAGGGCAGCAGGTAATCGAGCGCGATCACGAGCGTGGCCTTGGCGTCGACCGCACCCTTCACCTGTTGCGGCGCGACCGCGATCATCGGGAATGTGCGCTTCTCCGCGCCTTGGTGCGGGAACAGGAGGCTCGCGTCGACGATGTCGGCCAGCGAGCCCGGCGCGCCCAGTTCACGTTCGAGGCCGAAGCCCTCGGTGATCTCCCCGCCGACCACGTAGGCGCGCGCGAACAGCGCGACCTCGGGTGCGGGCTGGGCAGGAGGCGTCGCGGCTTGGGGGGCGTCCCCGAAGAGGGCGATCAGCAGGAAGGCTAGCGTCGACATCGAATTCACTCCGGTCCGTACAATCTTGATCGGTCTCTCATGTTCTACCATCTCGCGCCCAGCCGGGACGATCCATGCACCAGACCCTTCCCGAAAAGCGCCGCTACGAGTTCTTCGTCACCTGCGCCCCCGGTCTGGAGCCGCTCCTGCACCAGGAAATCCGCGAGTTGCGCTTCTCCAAAGTCGAGCGCCAGGTCGGCGGAGTGCGCTTCGAGGGCACGCTGCGCGACGCGTGGCGCGCGAACCTGGAGTTGCGGACGGCCGTGCGCGTCCTCGCCAAGGTCGCGCGCTTCGAGGCCCGCGACGACACTGAACTCTACCGCGGCGTGCAGACCATTCCGTGGCGCACGTACTTGCGTCCCGAAGGCACGCTGCGCGTCGACGCCCATTCGAACGAATCGGCGTTGGAGCACACCTTGTTCGTCGAGCAACGCACGAAGGACGCCGTCTGCGACCAGATCCGCGAAGAAACCGGCGTGCGACCGTCGGTCGATCTCGACGATGCGGAACTCGGCGTGTACGTCCATCTGTTCAAGGATCGCTGCACGCTGCTCGTCGACACGTCGGGCGATTCGCTGCACAAGCGCGGCTGGCGTCGCTTTCAAGGCCGGGCACCGCTCGCGGAGACGCTGGCTGCCGCGGTGGTGATCGCATCGGAATGGGACCGCCGTTCACCGCTAGTCGATCCGTTCTGCGGATCGGGCACGATCCTGATCGAGGCTGCACTGGCGGCTGCGAACGTCGCACCTGGCTCGTTTCGTGCGCGCTTTGGCTTCGAGCGCTGGCCCGGTCACGACGCCGCAGCGTGGACCGCGCTGCGCGACAAGGTCCGCGCACGCCGAGCGTTTCCGAACAAGCTGGTGTTGCAGGGCAGCGACCTGGATCGCGCGGGAATCGAGGGCGCGAAAGAGAACTCAGCGGCGGCGGGATTCGAGGGAAAGATCGAGTTCGAATGCGCGGCGAGCGCAGACTTCGCACCCCGCAGCGGCTGGAACGCCTGGCTCGCGTCCAACATGCCCTACGGCGAGCGCATCGGCGACGAGCGCGACCTCATGCCGATCTTCGAGAGCTTCGGCGCTCGCCTGCGCGAACGCTGCGTCGGTTGGCATCTCGCGATCTTGAGCGGCAATCCCAATCTGTCGGGCGCGCTCGGCATCGATTTCGCGCGCCGCATCGATCTCAAGAACGGCTCGATCGACTGTCAGCTGCTCTTGACCGCTCTGTAGCGAGTACGGATCCCACAATTCGGCACCGGCCCGACACCGCCCCCGCCCCTCAAAGTTTCCAGTCCGGCACCAAACGCAACCCCTCGACATCTCCGGTCCGACACCGAAACCCGCCCCTGAACGCTTCGTGCCCGACACCGAACCCAACCTCGCAACGTTTCAAGTCCGACACCGAACCCCGCCCACTCGTCCCCACCCCATTGTTGACCTCCTGGTTCGCGATTTTTCGCAGTGGCGTTCGTCCGAGTTTGACCGTACCGAGCCAGGCTCGTGTGGTGCATCTTCGCCGCTGCAGAGCCGCGCGCCGGC
>JAEUIA010000059.1 GCA_016795245.1 Planctomycetota bacterium
GCCGGCGCGCGGCTCTACGCCGGCGAAGATGCACCACACGAGCCTGGCTCGGTACGGTCAAACTCGGACGAACGCCACTGCGCAAATCGCGAACCCCGAGGTCAACAATGGGGTGGGGTCGAGTGGGTGGGGTTCGGTGTCGGTATGGAAACGTTGTGGGGTGAGTTCGGTGTCGGACTGGAAGCGTTGAGGGACGGGGTGCGGTGTCGGTCTTGACGCGCTGCGGCGTCGGGTTCGGTGTCGGTATGGAAACGTTGCGGGTTGGGTTCGATGTCGGTCTTGAAGCGTTGCGGGGCGGGCTTTGGTGCCGGTCTGGAAGCGTTGCACGCTGCATTCGGTGCCGGTCTGGATGCGTTGACGGGCGCTTTGCGGTGACGCCGGCCCCGGGCTTCTCGATCGGGGGATGTGATTCGCGATGTGGGGGCCGTCGTTGGGAAATCTCTTCCGCCCCCTCGGTCTCGCTCCAGTTGGACGTCCTCGCGCGCCGATTCAAGGGCGCCACTGCGGCGAGAGGACACCCCCAACATGATCACTATGGAAGAGCTTCTGGCGCTGATGGTGCGCCAGGGCGGTTCGGACCTTCACCTTTCCGTCGCTTCGGCGCCGCGCATTCGCATCGACGGCGAATTGCTGCCCGTCGAACACGCGCACCTCACTGCGGACGACACGCGCCGATTGGCGACGAGCGTGTTGAATTCCGATCAGATCGCGAAGCTCGATCGCGATTTGGAGCTCGACTGTTCGTTCGGACTCGAGGGCAGCGGGCGTTTCCGCGCCAACGTGTTTTTCCAGCAAGGTGCGGTCGCGGCCGTGATGCGCGCCATTCCGACGTCGACGCCCGACTTCGAGAAGCTCGGCATGCCGCGCCAGGTGTGCGAGCGCATCTGCAACATGAACGCCGGGCTCGTGCTCGTGACCGGTGCGACCGGCTCGGGCAAGTCGACCTCGCTCGCGGCGATGATCGATTACGTCAACAAGACTCAACAGGGTCACATCGTGACGATCGAGGATCCGGTCGAATTCACGCACCGCCACCAGCGCTGCATGATGACGCAGCGCGAGATCGGCACGGACACCCACGGCTTCCACAAGGCGCTGCGCAGCGTGTTGCGTCAGGACCCCGACTACGTGCTTGTCGGCGAGTTGCGCGACCACGAAACGATCGAAGCGGCGTTGACTCTGGCGGAAACGGGTCACCTGACCTTCGGCACGCTGCACACCAGCGACGCCGTCCAGTCCGTCAACCGCATCATCGACGTGTTCCCGGCGCACCAGCAGAGCCAGGTACGCACACAGCTGAGCTTCTCGCTCGAAGCCGTGTTCAGTCAGCAACTCTTGCCGCACATCAGCGGTCGCGGTCGCGCGCTCGCCGCTGAGGTCATGCTCGCCACGCCCGCGATCCGCGCGCTCATCCGCGACGGCAAGACGCACCAGATCTACTCGCAAATCCAGACCGGCGGGCGCATGGGAATGAAGACCATGTCGATGTCGCTCGCGGAACTGGTGCGCAGCAACAAGGTCTCGATGCAAGTGGCCGAGCGCTACGTCGGTGATCCCTCTGAGTTGAAGACCCTCGCACGCGGCGCCGCGTGACATGGCACGCGTCTCCGGCAAGATCCGGCGTGTGCTCGTCGACGCCGGTCTGGTCACAGACCGGGACTGGACCGCAGCACGCGAGAAGGGGGGCAACGTCCTGGAGACGTTGCTCACTTCGGATTCGATCACGGAAGGCGCGCTGCTGCAGGCGCTGGGTCGCGCGAGCGGCGCGGCACCCGTCGATCTCTCGCGCCTGACTCCCGATCCGGCGGCGGTGGAATGCCTGCCGCAGGAGTCCTGTCTCGAATTCGGCGTGCTGCCGCTCTCGAAGAACGGCGACTGCCTGACCGTCTGCGTCTCCGATCCGTTCGACGTGCTCCTGCTCGACGACATGCGTCGCCGCACGGGTTGCGACATCCAGCAGGTAGTCAGCCATCCCGGTTCGCTGAAGCGCGCGCTCGAGAAGCAGTTCCAAACCGGTGCTCGCCAGGTCGAGTCGTTGCTCGGCGAAGTCAACGCGGGCAACGGTGAACTCGAAGTGCGCACGGACGAGGTCGCCGAAGACCTCGAGATGGCCACGTCCGGCGGCGGCAACGCCGAAGACGCGCCGGCCGTCAAGCTCGTGAACTTGATCCTCTTGAAGGCGCTCAAGGAGAAGGCCTCCGACATCCACATCGAGCCCGGCGACAAGTCTCTGCGAGTGCGCTACCGCGTCGACGGTTCGTTGCACCAGGTGATGACGCCGCCGAAGGGGATCCTGAACGCGGTGATTTCGCGCTTGAAGATCATGTCGCAACTCGACATCGCCGAGCGCTACCAGCCGCAGGACGGCAAATTCCAGATCCGCTACGAAGGTCGCGCGATCGACTTCCGACTCTCGATCCTGCCGGTCGTTGGCGGCGAGAAGGCGGTCATGCGTATCCTCGACGGCGGCAACCTGGCGTTGAAGCTCGAGACGATGGGTTACGAACCGCAGTCGCTCGCGCACATCCGCAAGGCGATCAACGCCCCGTACGGCATGTTGCTCATCACCGGTCCGACGGGTTCGGGCAAGTCGACGACCTTGTACTCGTGCGTGCACGAAGTCGCGCAACCCGACATCAACGTCGTGACCGTCGAGGATCCGGTCGAGTACCGCATGGACGGCATCAACCAGGTGCCGGTCAACCCCAAGCGCAACATGACCTTCGCTGGCGCGCTGCGTTCGATCCTGCGCCAGGACCCGGATGTGATCTTGATCGGTGAAATCCGCGACAAGGAAACCGCCGACATCGCCGTCAAGGCCGCCCTCACGGGACACCTCGTGCTCTCGACGCTGCACACGAACGACGCACCGAGCACCATCACGCGCTTGATGGACATGGGCATCGACCCGTTCATGGTGTCGAGTTCCCTGCTCGCGATCGGCGCCCAACGTCTGGCGCGCAAGGTGTGCGAGGGCTGCCGCCAGCCGCTCGACCTCCCAGAGAAAGAACTTCTGGCCGTCGGCTACCTCAAGCACGAATTGCCCGGCATCAAGCTGTTCCAGGCCAATCCTGCCGGCTGTGCGCGCTGCAGCGGCGGCTACAAGGGCCGCTTCGCCATCCTCGAGACGCTTTACCTCGACGAAAAACTCAAGCGAATGATCGTGGAAGGTCGATCCGTCCACGATCTGAGAGCCGAGGCGATCACGCAAGGGATGTTGACCCTGCGACGCGTCGGTCTGCTCAACGCGCTGCGCGGCCGCACTTCCCTCGAGGAAGTGATGCGCGTGACGCTCGATGAATGACGCGAGAACCAACAGAAAAACGAGAAGCACCCCGTGACCACCTTCAAGTACGCAGCCAAGGGCCCCGGCGGCAAGACCGTCGAGGGGACGATCAACGCGAACGACAAGTCGGAAGCGGTGGCCGAACTCCGCAAGCAGAACCTGGTCGTCGTGCGCGTCGACGAGACGTCCGGCGGCGGGTCCACTGCCAAGGCCAAGGCCAAGAGTCTCGGCTCCGGCAGCCTGTTCAAGGTTCGTCCCGGCGGTTCGCGCCAGGAGATCGTCATCTTCACGCGCCAACTGGCGACGATGATCGGCGCCGGTCTGGCGCTGCTCGAGTCGCTGGACGTGCTCACCGAGCAGGCTGAAACGCCCAGCATGAAGATGACCTGCGAACGCCTGACGCAGGAAGTGCGCGGCGGTTCGGACCTCTCGGCCGCGATGGAGACCTGCCCGAAGGCGTTCGATCAGCTCTACGTGAGCATGGTCCGCGCGGGCGAAGTCTCCGGTCAGATGGACGTGATTCTCGCGCGTCTCGCCGACTACCAAGAGGCCAGCGACAACCTGCGCCGTGAGATCAAGTCGGCGATGACCTACCCGGTCATCTCGATGGTGCTCGTGCTCGGCATCACCGCCTTCTTGATGCTCGGCGTCGTCCCCGGCTTCCGCCAGGTGTTCGATTCGCTCGACACCGAACTGCCCGGAATCACGACGTTCGTGCTCGAGACGGCCGAGTTCATGAAGGCCAACTGGATCCTGTGCTTCGGCGGCCTGATCGGCTCCGTGATCGGGTTCTTCGCGTTCAAGAAGACCGAGCGTGGTGCGTGGATGTGGGACCGCTTCGTCCTGCGCGCGCCTGTATTCGGTCCGCTCGCGCGCAAGGTCGCGCTGGCGCGCTTCAGCCGCACCTTCGCCACGCTGATCCGCTCGGGCGTTCCGATCATGGGCACGCTCGACATCGTCGCCGACACCGCCGGCAACCGCGTCGTCGCGAAGGCCGTGTTCGATTCGCGCGAATCCGTGCGCTCGGGCAACCTGCTCAGCGAGCCGCTCGCAAACAGCAAGGTCTTCCCGCCGATGGTCGTGCGCATGATCGCGATCGGTGAGCGCACCGGCTCGCTCGAAGTGCTGTTGGAAAAGATTGCCGAGTTCTACGACGCGCAGGTCAAGGCAGCCGTCAAGTCGCTGACCAGCCTCATCGAGCCGCTCCTGATTTCGGTCATGGGCATCATCGTGGGCGGGGTCGTGATGTCGGTCTTCCTCCCGATCCTCGATGTCGTCGGGAAACTGGGCGGAAACTGATCCGGGCGCTCAAGTGCCGCCTGATGTTCAGCCGAAGTAATTCACGTTGATGAAACACCGCGGGTGCCAGGACCTGAAATCCAGGTGCCTGCGGTTCAAGTCGGGGTGGCTCGTGTGGGTCACCTGGTACGGAAAAGGGTCGCGATCGGTGTGAGGCCGAGGACGACCAGGGCAACAGGGCCTCGAGTGAGGCAACAGGGAATCAGGTCGACGTGTGCTCGAGTGAGCGCACGAGCCTGGAGGGAAAAAAAGCAACATGATTCGTAGTCGCAACAATTCTGGTTTCACGTTGATCGAGCTCATGATCGTGGTGGCCATCATCGCCATCATCGCCTCGATCGCCATTCCGAAGCTCTTGAGCGCGCGCCTCTCCGCCAACGAAGCGGCCGCGATCTCGACCTTGCGTTCGATCTCGTCGGCGCAGGCGCAACTCCAGTCCTCGGGCGCGATCGACTCCGACGCGGACGGCGGCGGCGAGTACGGCTACTTCGGCGAACTCTCCGGCATGACGCCGATGCGTGACAACGTCGCGGGCGTGCCTGCGATCGGTGCCACGAACCTGACGCCGGCCATCATGTCGAGCGCCTTCGGCATCATGTCGACGGACCCGGCCGCGGTGACGGGCCTCATCACCCGTTCGGGCTACTGCTTCCAGATGTACCTCCCCGGCCCGACGGCCGGTGGTGCCACCCCGGGTATCGCCGAACTCCTGGCGGTCAACGGTGGTGCTGACGGCGCCAACCTGCCGAGCGCGGACAACTCCGAGATCCTGTGGTGCGCGTACGCGTGGCCGATGCAGGCGAACCAGACGGGCAACCGCTGCTTCTTCATCAACCAGGAAGGCGACCTGCTCCAGACGCAGAACCGTCAAGCCGTGCCCTTCGAAGGCGTGGCCGGCGGCCCGGCCTTCGACGAAGTGTTCGTGACCGCGGGTGACATGGCCTCGGCCCTGAACACCGGCGTCGCGACCGCGACGGGCAACATCTGGGTCCCGGTCCAGTGATCGCCTAGGGGACGGACCGCGCGGTCCGACCTCGTTCATCTACACCGAGCGTCGTGCCTTCGAAAGGCACGGCGCTCGGTGCGTTTCACGCGCCCGGCTACTCCGTCAGGCGGAACAGGCGGCCCGCGTTGGCGCTCGAGACGCGCGCGAGTTCCTGCACGTCCAGCCCGCGCCAGCCCGCCACCGCCTCGAGCACGTCGCGCACGTTGCCGGGCTCGTTGCGCGTCCCGCGCTTTTTCTGCGGAGCGAGGTAGGGGCAATCGGTCTCGAACACGATGCGATCCAGCGGGACCTGTTCGGCGGCGGCGCGATTGGCCGTGTTCTTCGGGTACGTGACCATGCCGGAGAACGAGATGTAGAAGCCCAGCTCTAGATACGGCGCCAATTCGTCGGGGCCCATCGAATAGCAGTGCATGACGCCGCGCACTCCGCCCGCTGAGCGCAAGACCTCGACCGTGTCCACGTGCGCGTCGCGACTGTGCACCACGAGCGGCTTGTCGAGTTCGCGCGCGAGCGCTGCGTGCCAGTGGAAGTTCTCGAGTTGCTCCGCGCGCGGCGAGTACTCCTTGAACCAGTCCAGCCCGGTCTCGCCGACCGCGACGCACTCCGTCCTGCTGCACAACTCGCGAATCTCGGCGCGCGCCGCCGCGTCGGACGCGGTCGCATCGTGCGGGTGAATGCCGGCGGTGGGGAAGAAACCCGCGCGCCCGGCGCACAATTCGAACGCGGCTTTCGAAGTCGCCACGTCCGTGCCGACGACGACGAAGCGCTCGACGCCGCGTTCCCGCGCACGCGCGATCACTTCCTCGCGATCTGCGTCGAAGCTCGCCCAGAAAAGATGCGCGTGCGTGTCGGTGATCGAGATCCGCGCCGACACTACTTGCACCACAGATCGAGCGCGTTCGCGAGGAAGCGCAGGAAGTTCATGTCGGCCTCTTTGGACGCCACTTCGTTGAACAGCGCACACGCCATCTCGGCCGGCAGGATCGCGTGCAACGACTGCGCCGCCATCCGCCGCAGGTAACCGTCGCCGGTCGATTCGACGAGGATCGTGCGCAATGCAGCCTCGCTGCGCGGATCCTTGTGCCGCCCGAGTTCCTTGACGGCGCGCACGCGCGCAGCCCCTTCCTGGTACAGATTCGTGGCGACGTCGGCGAGCGCGGGCACCGGCGAGCGGCCGGTCCGCTCGCACGCGATCACCCACGCGCGCACCAGAAATTCCGCCGGCGGCATCGTCATCGTCTGCTTGGTCTTCGTGATCATCGGCTCGAGGATCTCGAGCGCGCGCTCGGGCGCGACTTCCGCGAGGAGCAACGCGGCTTCGGTGCGCAGTTCCAGCGCGCTGCCGTACTCGAGGACGAGTTTCTCGAGCAACGGTTGGGTGTCCTTCGTCGCCGCGCGCGCGGCCACCATCAAGAGCGCGCGCTCGACACCCACGATGCGCTCGTGCGGTTGACGCAGCCTCTCGAGCGCCACCCGCCCGACCTCCTCGCCGCCTTGCGAACACTGGTCGAGCACCTTCAGTTGACGCACGAACTTGGCGTCCTCGACGTCGCTCGTGACCGTGCGGTCGAGCGGCGTGTAGGCCTCGACCAGTTCCGCCACCATCCCTTCCGGTGTGCCGGCTTCGTGCACCTTGGCGACGGGCTCGCCGCAGCCGTGGAGACCGAGCGCCAACACCACGAGGAGCGCGGCTGTGTTCGAAAGCGCACGACCAGCGAGCGCCCGGCTCCGAGACGAGCGGGGGTCGCGGATCGTGGATGAGGCTCTGGGGGACTTCAGGGCGGGCTGCACACGGAGATGCACGGCGGAGGGCGATCTGGGCACGGGGTTTGAGGTTCTGCGCGGGTCCGCGCGAGTCGGCAGGACTCCACGCGGGCAAGAAGCGCACCGGATACCGGTCCGGGGCCCGCAGGGTACCGAATGGACGCCGGTGCGGGCGTCCGCCGGCCGGCTCGGCGACTCAAAAAAAGTGGCAACTTCGGAAGGGCGGCATCTATAGTGCGCGGCCCCCACGGGTGGACCCGGACGCGGACTCCCGACAGCTACCCCCGACCCAGACCTCCATGGCTGGAGGCGCGAAAGCGCCCCGGCTGAGCAGACCATGAAAGCAACCCACGCAGGTGTCCTGGCTACGAGCCTGGTTCTGATCTTCGCCCTTCCGGGGTGCAGTGGCGGCGGCAGCGGAGGGGGCAGCGGCAGTTCCTCGAGCGGCTCGATGTTCATCCAGACCTGCTCGCTGGGCTGCGGCAGCGGCCAGACCGGTTCCCAGGTGAGCTGCACGACGGTTTCGTCCTACGTCAACCAGGACATCGCCGTGTACTTCTCCGAGGAGATCGACCCCGCGTCGATCAACGCCAACTCCCTGAAGGTCGTCGACGTGAACTCGGGCGGCGTGCCGCCGGGTCTGCGACTCGTCGATCCGCTCAATCCGCGCAAGCTCATCTTCCGGCCGACGGTCGCTTTCGATCAGTCCGGCAGCGCCGTGTTTGGCTTCGACGCGAACCGCACCTACCGCATTCTCGTCCCCGGCGTCGCCCAAGGCGACCAGGGTCCGTTCATCCGCAGCCGCGGCGGCAAGGAAAACCAGAGTCGCCTGCGCTGCGAGATCCAGACCACGCTGGGCGTCACCGATTTCGTGCCCGGCGCCCCGATCTTCGAAGCGCGCGTGGACCAGGCGATCATCGCCACCCCGAATCCCAACGACACGATCCCGAACGTGCTCGCCGGCGGCGCGACGGACGTGTGGCGCAACTCGACGATCCGCTTGATCTTCAACGACTTGATGAACCCGGCCACGCTGGCTCCGGGCGGCATCTCCTCGTTCGTGTCGATGCAGGTGGACCTCGACGGCGACCTGACCACGACCGGTGATCGCGCGCCGTTGCTCGGAACTTACGTCGTGCAACAGGACACGCTCGCGCTGCAGACGACGATGATCTTCACCGCCACGAACGGGATTCCGAGCGCCGGCAATCCCGCGCTCGGCCCGCAGCGCAAGGTGATCATCAACGTGCCCGCCGATCTGCGCGATTTGTCGGACAAGAACCTCGCGAACTTCACGACGCCGACCACGCCGGTCGGTTTCACGCCGGAGTACATCCTGCTTCCGGCGACGACGCTGCCGGATGCGGACGGCGAGCAGTTTGCGAACCTCGACTTCTACGACGCCACCCGCTCCAGTGCGGAATGGGGCGGCGGCAAGCTCACACGCGGCTTCGGCGGCGGATCCGGCAGGCACGGCGAACTCGTCGTCAAGGCCGGCGAGACCGTCACGCTCAACACCGACAGCCAGGTCTTCCCGCTTCCGAACCAGGCCGGGTACGACATCCTCGACAACCTGCAACCGGGCGTCGATTACTTCCCGGGCCAGCCCAGCCTCGGCCCGGTCTCGCCGCCGCCCGTGACCGTCACGAACGGGACCTTCGAGTTCAGCTCGGTGCGCATCGCGACCGGCGGAACGCTCTTGATCACCGGCTCGAAGCCGGCGCGCCTCTTCTCGCGTGGCCCGATCAACGTGCAGGGTCTCTTGGACGTCAGCGGCCGGAACGCGGCCGCGCAATCCTCCTCGCTCGCCGACGGCGGCGCGGGTGGTGCCGGCGGACCGAACGGCGGAGCCGGAGGCCGGGGCGCGACGCGCGCGAGCGTCACCGCGCCGTCCCTGCTCAGCCTGTTCACCTTCCCCGCGATCACGATCACCGATCCGATGATCACCGTCGCCAAGAACGGTTCCCCGGGCGGCGGCGTCGGCGGCGTCTTGAACCTCGCGGCCGGCAGCGGCGGTATCGCCAACCCCGACAACGTCCCGACCTCCAACCAGGCCGACATTCCCTTCCTGGGCGACATGATCATGAGCGCCCCGGCGACCGGCGGCTGCATCTGCCACCAGGTCTCCTCGCCCGGCGCGGGTGGTGCGTACGCCACCGACGGATTGCCGGCCGTGGCGGCGACGCCCACGCCCACGGCGATCGGCGGCGCGACGAACTTCCCGTTGTTCCTGGCTGCCGGCGGATCGTCGAGCGTGCTCGGCATCGAAGCACCTGGAGCTCCGGTCGTCGTCCGCAGCTTGACCCCGGAACTCGGCCTGCTGCGCGGCGGCTCGGGCGGCGGCGGCGGCGGTCGTTCGATGTTCGGTACGGACTCCGGTGGATTCCCGCCCTCGTTCTGCTCCGGCGGCGGCGTGACCCTGCAGAGCTTCCGCGATCACTCCGCGGGCGGCGGCGGTGGCGGCGGCGGCGCGATCGAGATCGTGTCCGGACGGACCCTGACGATCTCCGGTCTGTTGGACGCGGGCGGCGGTGACGGCGCCAGCGGCACAGGTCCGCTGTCGGTGGGCGAGACGCGCCAACGCGGAGCCTCCCCGGGCGGCGGCGGTGCCGGCGGAGCCGTGCGCGCCCTGGCCCAGATCATCGACCTGACCGGCACGACGCAAGTGCGCATCGATGTCGCGGGTGGTGTCGGCGGCACGAACTACATCAACTGCCGCGGCGGCGCCGGTGGCATCGGTCTGTTGCGCCTGGAGACGAGCCTCGTGCCTCTGACGGCGGCGGCGACGGCTCCGCACCTCGGACCGCAGGACCTGCTGCTCGTCGGGCCGAACGCGCAGAACATGCTCACGGTTGGAACGTGGCAACTGCCGCGCGCCCGGCCGATGTGCTTCTCGGGTGCGGTCTCGTGCTGGATCAAGCCCACCGGGAACTTCTTCCAGGTCGTGTTCAAGGACGACGATCTCGGCAATCCGAACCCCGCGTTGCGCTACGCCTGGAACATGGATCTGCGCTACGACAGCGGCGGCGGCGAGCAGTTGATCAAGTTCCGTGGCCCCGATCCCGCGCTGCCGTTCACTCCGGGGCCCGGCCAGCAGGACTTCCAGCAGTTCCTGGGCAACACGCTGAACTACGGTGTCCCGTTCAACCAGGGTTCGTACCTGGCCGTGCGCTTCCAGGGTGCACAGCTGATCGGTTCGCTCGCCCAGCCCTGCAGCGTCTCGCTGGATCCGATCGACGGACAGGTGCTGGCGGGTTCGCTGACGCCCTGGGTGCGTCACCCGGGCGACCTGAACAAGTTCAATCCGCGTCCGAACATGATGCGTTACTGCGTGGTGTTCGACACTTCGCTGGCCTTGTTCCCGAACTCGATTCCCTCGTTCATCAAGGGCGTCACCAACCTCAAGATCGAAGCCCAGCCCGACTGAGGTCCAGCGCGATCTTGTTCGAAGCCGCGCGCGTCTACCACGCTGGACGCGTGCGTGCGGATGCCGCGGTGCTCGTCGAGCGCGGCAAGGTGCGCGCGGTGTACACCACGCGCGCAGCGACGCGCCGCGCGCGTGGTCCGTCCGTGCGCAAGATCGATCTGGGCGACTGTCTGCTCGCGCCGGCCTTCGTGAACGCGCACGCGCACTTGGAATTGTCGGGGCTCGAGGGCCGCGTCGCGCGGGGACGCAGTTTCGCCGACTGGATCCGCGCGCTGATCGCCGCGCGCGGTGCGCGGACGCCAGAGCAGATGGTGCAGGACGCGCGCGTCGGGGCAGAGCGATTGCTCGCCACTGGAACGACGCTCGTCGGGGACATCGATTCGACCGGGGCGATCACCACGGCCGCACGCGGGTTGCCGCTCGTGGTGCGCCGATTTCGCGAAGCCCTCGACGCGGGGGACGGTACGCGCGTGCGTGCGGTGATGAAACGACTGGCCGCGCCGCGTGTCCGGCGCGCGCGCTTCCACGAGGGTCTGTCGCCGCACGCGCCCTACACGATCAGTGCTCGCTTGTGGCACGAACTCGGAAGCTTCGCGCGCGCGCGGCGAGCACACGTCGCGATCCATCTCGCGGAGACGCGTGCGGAAATCGACTGGCTCTCCGCGGGTCGCGGGCCGCTGGCGCGCATCCTGAAACATGCGCCCATGGAGAGCGGACTGACGAGCATCGCGCGCGCGGGACTGCTCGGTCCGCGTACCTTGCTCGTGCATGCCAATCACGTCACGCGCGAGGAGCGCGCGCAGATCGCCGCGAGCGGCGCAGCGGTCGTGCACTGTCCCGGGACACATCGGTTCTTCGCGCGCGAGTCGTTCGCGGCGCGCGAGTGGCTGGCGGCGGGTGTGCCGCTCGCACTGGGCACCGATTCGCTGGCGAGCAACGAGGACCTCGACATGGGCCGTGAGCTCGCACTGTTCGCAGCGTCGCAGGCGGATCTCGCGCCGGAAGAGGCCTTCGCCTGTGCGACGCGCCACGGCGCCGCCGCCTTGGGCTGCCCGGGAATCACGGGAGAGATCGCGCCGGGCTCCAGCGCGGATTTCGCGGTGCACGACGTAGGCGGCGCGCGCGGGGCCGCAGCACTCGCGACCCTCGTCCACGGCCGCTCACGGCTGGTGGCGACCTTCGTTCGCGGTGTCCAAGTCGGTCCGCAGACCCCGCTGTGATACAACCTCAGTCGCACAGCATGACTGTACGCACACACACCGCGCTCGACCGTGAACAGGAGCAGGCGCTGGCGCTCCTTTTGGGCGCGCAACGCTTCGTCCTCGTCGGTCACATGAAACCCGACGGCGACGTGATCGGGTCACAAGCGGCCATGTGCCGTGTCTTGCAAGCCCTGAAGAAGGACGTGTGGATCGTGAACCCCGATCCGCCCGAGGGTCGCTACGAGTACCTCGCGCGCGAAGTGCGCTTCGGGACGTACACGACCGGCGACCTGCCGCCGCACGACGTTGCCGTGTTGCTCGATTTCTCGGAGCGCTCGCGCACCGGCGACATGGAGGCGGCGCTCGTGCGGGCACCGTCCAAGAAAGTCGTCGTCGATCACCACATTCACCACGGAGAAGTGTGGTGGGACGCGCGCTTCGTCGACGTCAAAGCCGCCGCCACGGGCCTGCTCGTCGCTCGGATCGCCAAGGCGTTGGGCGTCCCGCTCGACGCGACGGCCGCGCGCGGGGTCTTCACTTCCCTCGTGACGGACACGGGTTGGTTCAAATACAGCAACACCGACGCCGAAACACTGCGCGTGGCCGGAGAACTGATCGAGAGCGGCGTCGTGCCCAGCGAACTGTACGCGGCGATCTACCAGAGCAAGAGCCATCAGCATCCGGCGTACGTCGGGCGGCTCTTGTCGGGTCTGGCCTATTTCGCCGACAACCGCCTGGCCGTGATCCAGCAGACACTGCGTGACGCGACCGATCCGAACCTCGTGGACAGCGACGAGGTCCTCGACATCCTGCGGTCGGTCAAGGTGGTCGAAGTCGTGCTGTTCATGCGCGAGTTGGAGAAGGGCGGAGTCAAGGTCTCCGCACGTTCGAAGAGCGATTTCGACGTGAACGCCCTGATGCGGCAATTCGGCGGAGGCGGGCACAAAAAGGCATCGGGTGCCACGGTGGAGGGGCAGTTGGCTGACGTGCGCGAGCGCGTCGTCGCCGCCGCGCTCGCACGCTTCGCGAAGGAACCCGAGGGGAGCCCCGATCGGCGATGAAGGTCGCGATCATCTCCGATCTGCACAGCAATCGCGAGGCGCTTGAAGCCGTGTTCGCGCACATCCGCGCATCGGATGTGGACACCATCTATTGCCTCGGTGACGTCGTCGGTTACGGGCCCGAGCCGGAGTTCTGCGTCGATCTGGTTCGCGGTCACGCGAAGTTGTGCCTGATGGGCAATCACGACGAGGCGCTGCTCAACGACGCTTCGGACTTCAATCCGCACGCACGCATGGCGATCGAGTACACGCGCGCCCGGATGCAGCCCAAGTGGTACAGCGCGAGTGAGCGCAAGGCGCGCTGGGAGTGGCTCAAGAATCTGCCGCTCGTCCATCAAGAGGGCCGTTTCACGTTCGTGCACGGCAGCCCGCGCGATCCGGTGCGCGAGTACGTGCTCTCGACCGACGGCATCTTGAATCCCGAGAAGCTCGCGGCCGTATTCGATTCCTTCACCGGCATCGCCGTCGGCGGTCACACTCACCATCCGGGTGTGCACGACGAGCAGATGAACTTCCACGATCTGGAGAAACGCGAGACGCGCACGTTCCGCTTCGAGAAGGACCGCAAGTACTTCGTCAACGTCGGTTCGACCGGCCAACCGCGCGACGGCGATCCGCGCGCCTGCTACGCCGTGCTCGAAGACGACCAGGTCACGTGGCACCGCATCGCGTACGACTACCGCGTCACGCAGAAGAAGATCCTCGACACCGGCGTGCTCTCGGAAGTGCTCGCGCGCCGGCTGGCGATCGGAAAGTGAGTCCGAGGCTGGTTGGGCACCGGCGTCCTTGGCACCAGGGAGGGAGACGTGGCACCGCCGCGTGAAGTGTGTGCGATCGCTGGAGCGAGAATCCGGGCAGTGCCGGTGGCGCTGCGTGTCTTTGGGGAATGACTGCAAATGGAAGGCGAAGCGGCGCACATTCCGGCTTCCCTGCGCTTACGGCCCGAGATCGAACCTCGCGCAACGAGGTCCCGACCCTCGTCACCGCACGCAACCCCTCGACGTTTCCAGTCCGACACCGAATCCCGCCACTCAACGCTTCCAGTCCGACACCGAACCCAACCCCTCGACGTCTCCAGACCGACACCGAACGCCGCCCCACAACGTTTCAAGACCGACATCGAACCCCACCCCACAACGCTTCAAGACCGACATCGAACCCCACCCCACAACGCTTCAAGACCGACACCGAACCCCACCCACTCGTCCCCGCCCCATTGTTGACCTCGGGGGAGGCGACTCGCGCAGTAGCGTTCCGTCTGACCGTACCGAGCCAGGCTCGTGTGGTGCATCTTCGACGGCGCAGAGCCGCGCGCCTGCGCGCGGCTCTAC
>JAEUIA010000060.1 GCA_016795245.1 Planctomycetota bacterium
GCCGGCGCGCGGCTCTACGCCGGCGAAGATGCACCACACGAGCCTGGCTCGGTACGGTCAAACTCGGACGAACGCCACTGCGCAAATCGCGAACCCCGAGGTCAACAATGGGGTGGGGACGCGAGGGGTGAGTTCGGTGTCGGACTGGAAGTGTTGAGGGGCCCAGGTTTGGGGTCGGACTGGAAACGTTGAGGGGTTGGGTTGAGTGTCGGTCAGGAAACGTTGTGGGGTTGGGTTCGGTGTCGGACTTGAAACGTTGCGTTGCGGGCTTCGCTGTCGGACTGGAAGCATTGCCGGGCGGGCATCGCTGTCGATCTTGAAGCGTTGCGCGCACGCGTTCGCTGTCTGTCTGGGAGCATTCTGGGTTTGCTTTCGGTGTCGCCGCATTCGTGCGCAGACATCGTTGCCGATCTCGAGGGAGCGTGAGGCTGAGTTCGACGCGGGTCTCATCCTCCGGGGCCGCTGCGGGTGGTGACGGAGTGGCTCGCTGCAGACGGGCTCGGTCCTCTGCGAGCCGCGCTGACGAGAAAATGGGAGCGGGAACCGACTCCGCGCCGCGCGTGCTCCAGATCGTGAAACGTCGGCGGGGCGTGCCTGGATGGCGGTTTCAGCGGCCGGCCCGTGCAGGTAGACGGCTGGCCCGCCCACTGAGCGCAGTTGCCAGTCCACACGACCGGCGACTAGACTCTTCCGCCACATGAAGGCAGTTCTCCAGGCGCTCCTCGATTTGCAGGTCGTGGACCGTGACCTCCACCAGGTCCAACTCGAGTTGAAGCGTCTCCCCAAGGAGCGGGCCCAACGCCGCGCAGAGATCGAGCGCATCCTCGGCCGGATCGCCGAGTTGCGCAATGAAGCCAAGGGGCTGCGCGTGCGCATCAAGGAATTCGAGGACGTCGCCACGACGCAGCGCCAGCGTGTGCGCAAGCTCGAGAACGACATGTCGAACTCGCGCGCCGACGCGGTCTTGATCGCGCACTTCCAGCACGAGGTCAAGACCTGCAAGAAGGAGATCAGCAACGCCGAGGACCAGGGCCTCGCCTTGCTCGAGCAGGTCGAGAACTGCGACAAGCAGGCCGCCGCACTGCAGGCCACCGTCGATGCGGAAGAGAAGGTCTACGCCGAGTTCGCCGGCAACGTCGAGCGCGAACTGGCCGCGGCCGAGAAGCGCCGCGCCGAACTCGACGCCGAGCGCAAGAAGCGCATCACGCAGAACTCGATTCCGCCGGAAGCGCTGGCGACGTACTCACGCCTGCTCGCGGCGCGCGACGGGATGCCGCTGGCACCGCTAGACGGGCGCACCTGTCAGGCGTGCTTCATCGAGATTCCGACCAACCTCGTCGTGCGCGTCACACGCGGTTCGGAACTCGTGCCGTGTCCGAGCTGCGATCGCATCCTGCACATCTGAGTCGCGCGCGGCGTACGCGCTCGCACACCCTCCCTTGGTCCGAATCAGGACAGCTTCCATGAAGATCATGCGCCTGCAATCCGTCTCTCTGGTCTGGCCGCTCGCGCTCGTGACGCTGGCCTTGAGTCCCGCATCCGAGCCGCGCTTCACGCCGATCGACGGTGCGAGCATCGAGCGCACGCTGGAGATGAAGGGCACGCGCGAGCTGAAGAGCCTGGTGATGAAGTTCGGCGACCAGAGCGAGGAGGTCCCCGACGCCAAGATCCACGTCGATCTAGGCTGGAAATACGTCGTCGTCGACGAATTCAAGAAGTGCAAGGCCGATCACATCGACGCCCTGACGCGCACGTTCGAATCGCTCGAGAAAAAGCGCTCGGAGCTCTCCACGGACGCAAAAGGCGCGGAGAAGAAGCGCGCCGTCGAAGAGGAGTGCGACCTCGAAGGCAAGTCGGTCGACTTCAAGTGGAACGCGGAGCGCAAGGAATACGACGTCAAGTTCGCGGGCGAGGAAGCAGGCGACAAGGAGTTGCTCACGGGCCTCGAACTCGACATGGATTACCGCGGCTTCCTGCCCGAAGCCGGCGCCGAAGTCGGGGCCAAATGGAACGTCGATTTCGCCGACCTCAAGGGGGCCTTGATGCGGCCCGGCGGCGATCTCCCGTTCCACCTCGAGCAACCGCCGCGCCCGATGGACCTGCGCATGCGCGACGCGGTGTGGGACGCGAACCAGGGCACGGTCGCGCTCGAACTCGGCGCCGTCACGGAAGCGGACGGTGCGCAGTTGCAGAAGATCCTCTTCAAGGGCACGAACACGGTGTCCGCGTCGGTCGATGCCGAAGCCGACGAACCGGGCCCGACGAAATTGGCGCTGGAAGACGAGCTGACTATCGAAGGCACGCTCGTGTGGGACGTCAAGGCTGGTCGCGCGCACAGCCTCGAGTGGAGCTCGAAGGGTGGGATGGTGCTGACCGTGTACCTGCCGGCCAAAGGACCGGACGGCGAGAAGGCCACCATCGAGCAGGTGTTCACCTTCGACACCGAGTACGACTACACCGGGACGTTCAAGTCTCGCTGACGCGCGCCGCAGCGTTCACTGGGCTGTGCGTTGAACCTTGACGCGTGCCGCGCCGCGCGAACTCGGCCACGAGGCGCGCGCGCAGGTCGTTCTTGTGCGCCGCCCAGTGCGGCGCGAGCAGATCTTCGGCCGGCGAGTCGCCGTTGATGCGGTGCAGGATCTGTTCGGGCGCGAGGAGCTCCACGAAGTCCGCGAGCCAGCTCACGTAGGTCACCTCGTCGAGGACCTCGAGTTCGCCGTTGCGCCAGGCCTTCTCCATCTGCGTGCGGCGCAAGATCATGAGATGGTGCACCTTGACGCCGTCGCAGCCCGCCGCCGCCAGCGCTTGCGCCGTGCGCCGCGCGCCTTCCCGCCCGTCGCCGGGCAGACCCAGGATCGCGTGGCCCACCAGCAACAGCCCGCGCGCCTTGACGCGCGCCGCCGCGTCCTCGAAATCGCGCAAGGTGTGGAAGCGTCGGATCGCGCGCTGCACTGCGTCGTCGGCGGTTTCGAGTCCGAGCTCGATCCACACGTCGGTCTTCCGCGCGAGTTCGGCCAGAACGTCCAGCGCGTCCTCGCTGAGCGTGTCGGGTCGCGTCGCGACGCTGACGGCGACGATCGGCGGGTGAGTGGAGCCCAGGCGCGCCTCGACCACCGCCAAGACCTCGCGCAAGCGCGCGATCGGCACGTAGGTATTCGAGTACGACTGGAAATACGCGATCGCGCCCACGTCCGGATCGCGCCGCGCGATGCGCTTCAAGCCGACTTCGAGCTGCCGCGCCAGGTCGGCGCCGCTCTTCAGAGCGCCCGTGCCCGAACCCTCGACGTCGCAGTACGTGCAACCGCCGAAGCCCTTGGTGCCGTCCCGATTCGGACACGACGACCCGGCGTCGAGCGCGACGCGGTGCACCGGCCGGCCGTAGCGCTCGACGAGCCAGGGCACGAGCGTGCGGAAGGGGAGGTCGACGGCGTTCTCGTTCATGGCCCGAAGATTCTAGCCGGACGGCAGGTTCGAACGACCCGCAGCGACAAGTTGTGTGCTCGCGCGCGTAGAATCCGCGGCGCATGGAGATCCAACCGATCGTCATCGGCACCGCCGGACACATCGATCACGGCAAGTCGACGCTGGTCAAGGTGCTGACCGGCATCGATCCCGACCGCCTCAAGGAAGAGGTCGAGCGCGGGATGACGATCGACCTCGGTTTCGCGCGCTTTCAACTGCCCGACGGACGCACCGTCGGCGTCGTCGACGTGCCCGGGCACGAGCGCTTCGTGAAGAACATGGTCGCCGGCGCGACCGGCATCGATCTGGTCGTGCTCGTCGTCGCGGCCGACGACGGCGTGATGCCGCAGACGCGCGAGCACCTGGCGATCATGACCTTGCTCGGTCTCACGCGCGGCGTCATCGCGCTGACGAAGATCGACATGGTCGATCCGGCGCTGGTCGAGATGGCGACCGAAGACGTGCGCGCCACGGTGCAAGGGACCTTTCTGGAAGACGCGCCGATCCTGCCCGTCAGCTCGATCACCGGTGAGGGGCTCGACGAGTTCAAGCGCGTCTTGTTCAAGCTGGCGTCCGAGACGCGCGCGCGCGAAACCGGCGGCATCTTTCGCATGCCGATCCAGCGCGTGTTCAGCGCGCACGGTTTCGGCACGGTCGTCACCGGCATCCCGATGAGCGGCGCGGTCAAGCTCGGCGACGTGCTCGAGATCCTGCCCAAGGGACAGACGGGCAAGGTGCGCGGACTGCACGCCTACCAGCAGACCGTCGACACGATCCGCGCCGGTCACTCGAGCGCGATCAACTTCGGCGACGTCGATCACGACGAGGTCACGCGCGGCATGGTCGTGGCGACGCCCGGGTATTTCCGTGGTGTGACGATGATCGGTGCACGCCTCTGCGCACTCAGTTCTCTCGAACGCCCGATCCAGGACCGCACCGAAGTGCGCCTGCACACCGGCACCTCCGAAGCGCTGGGCGAGCTCGTGTTGCTCGATTGCGCGGTCCTCGAACCCGGCCAGGAAGCGCTGGTGCAACTGCGCCTTTCGGAGCCCGTCGTGTGCGCGCCGGGGGATCGCTTCGTCGTGCGCCTCGCGTCGCCGGCCTGGACCCTGGGCGGCGGCGTCGTGCTGGAGGAGAGCAAGCATCGCCTGAAGGCGTTCAAGAAGTTCGTGCTCGAGGAGCTCACCCGCGCCGCCGACAGCCTCAGTTCGCCGCGCGAATTGCTCGACGTCGTGCTGGCGCGCGCGCAAGGCGGCGCGCACACGCCCGAGCAGCTCTCGGTCGAGATCAAGCGCTCGAAAGAAGACACCGAGCGTCTGCTGAACGACCTCAAAGGCCAGGGCCGCGCGCAGAGAATCGGTTCGCCGCCGCGCTGGATCCACGTCGAACGACTGAAGAGCGCCGAGTCGAAGGTGATGGCCGCGATCACGCAGTGGTTCGAAGCGAATCCGCACCGCTCGCTCCTGGACGTGCGCGATCTGCGGCGCGTCGTGAATATCGACCCCGATCATTTGACGGCGGTGCTCGCCGAGATCGAGAAACAAGGCGCGATCGCCGCCGAGCCGGGCGGTCTCGTGCGGTTGCAAGCGCGCAACGTGCGACCGACGGGTGTTGTGGGCGAAACTGCGGGCGCGATTCTCGCGGCGTTGGATGCCGCGCGCTTCCAACCGCCTTCGCCGGATGAACTCGCGGTCAAGCTCGGCAAGAATTCGAAGGACATCCGTACGGCGCTCGAAGCTCTGGTCGACCGCGGCGAAGCGCACGCGATCCAAAAGGGCGAGCTCTACCTGAGCCACGCGACGTACGACGAAGCGCGCACCGCGATCACGCAGAACTGCGAGAAGAACCGCTCGCTGGATATCCCTTCGTTGCGCGATCAATTGGCCACCACGCGCAAGTTCCTGATCCCGCTGCTGGAGCACTTCGACGCCGCCGGACTGACCATCCGCCAGGGCTCGAATCGCGTGCTGAAGCGGCGCTGAGAGGTCTTGGGAACAGTTTTCCGGTTCAGCCTTCGGTTCGAGCCGCGCGGATTCCGATAAGCCCAGCATGGCTCATCTAGAAGGTTCTGCGGGGAACGACCCGCGCAGCAAGCGGACGCCGCCGCGCGGACGGCATCCGTCGCTCAGCCGTCCGCAATCCGCGGGCGCGGCGCCGTCGGATTTTCTGGGCCTCGATCCAGAGATCACGGCCGGCTACAACCAGCCCTTCACGCAGCTGACTCCGCATGAGATCGCGCGCGCTGCGGCACAAAGGCACGCGCCGCAGACCTTCGCCGCACCTTCCGCGCAGTTGACGCAGACCGGCACGTATCCGCAGTTCACGCCGCCCGGGCACCTCACACCCATCCCGCCGCCGCCGTCCTTGACGCGCGTGCTGCAGCATTCGGCGCACGAACTCGGAGCCCTCGTTCCGCCGCCGCCGCCGGTGCGCACCAACTCGTGGTTGTTGACGCTCGACGACGCGCGCGCCGGACGCGCGGGTGTCGCGCCGGTCATCGACGACCCCGATCAGCGCGCCGCGGCTCCGTCCTATCCCGCGCACCTCGAAGCCTCGTTCGCTGAAGCTCCGCCGGTCGCGACGCGCACGGTGCCCTGGCTCGTCGGCGGATTGATCGCGGCGGCGAGCGTGAGCTTCCTGTTCGTCGTCGGCTACACGTTGCTGTCGCCGAAGTTGCCCGAGAACAAGGTGGTGCTCGAACCGATCACACCCAAAGCCGGTGTCTCCGAGCGCCGCGCCGAACTCGCTGACCCAGGTCGTCGCCGGCCCGAAGTCGCGCAGAATCCGACCGACGCGCGGGGGCGCAACACGACTGGCGCGCGGCCCACGCCGTTCTCGCCCGTGACCACCGTCATCCCGCCGGCCGCCGGCGCGGCGTCGAACACGCTGATCGTTCCGCGCTACGAGGAACCGCCTCCGACTTTCATCGAGATCGCGCCGCCCGATTTCGCTCCGACCTACGGGCCAAACGGACAGGTGCAGACACCCGGCGCGAACTCCGACGGCGCCGCGCCGACCCTGGTGCCGATCGACAGCGCGAGCTTGCCGCGTTGGCACACGGGCCTGGTGCACGCCGCTCCGCTCGCGCGCAACGAAGCTGCGCCCGGGTTCGACGAACTTGCCGGCCGACCCGAGCGGCGCGAGCAGGTGCAGCAGTACTTGATGGCGAAGAGTCGCGCCAGAGCTCCCGGCGCCGACGCGAGCGCCACGTACACTCCGCCCGTCGTGAAGGCGGCGGGCGTAACCGGAGTCTTGGGTTCCAACCCGCCTGCGCTCGCGCCGCAGCCGCAAGCGTCCAGCGTGAATGCCGAACCGCCCGCCGCGGGTCCCGCCGGCGTGTGGGAAGGTGCGGTCGTGCCCGTCGATCAGATCCAAGCGCTCGTGCAGATCTTGACGCCGCGCGTCGGTCTCGTGCGCGTCACGCTCGCGAGCGGCGACGTGCAGGAAGGCCGTCTGTACGCCGTCGGTCAGGGTCAGATCTGGATCGACGGTCAAGCGGGCCGAGCGACGATCGCGCGCGCGCGCATCGAGCGCCTCGAGCAGATCGGCACACCGGCGGAACCTGTGGCGCGCACACCGGACGCGGGCGCCCCGAAGTCCGAGCCGCCGGCCGCGGAAGAACGCGTCCGCGTACGCGCGGACGGCGGGCTCTTCTACGGGCGCATCGTCGCGCGCGAAGGCCAGACCGTCACGTTGATCACCGACGACGGCGCGCGCGTCACCGTCGAAGCCGCGTCGATCGATCCGGCGCCCGAGCGCAAGACGATCGTCAAGCGCGACGCTGCGCCGAAGCCGCCCCCTGTGGTGCCGCTCCCGGTCGTGCCCGCGTACGACCCGGACAATCCGCACGGCTTGCGGCCCGATCCGACGCCGCAGTAGCGGTTTCAGCGGGGCCAAACGGCGCCCGCGCGTCGATTTGCGAGCGGTCCAGGGGATACCGCGCGCGCGCCGTGGACTAGGATGAGGATCCCGGTCGAGTCGGAGACCACCCGACCGGGCCCCATCCCCATGAAGCGCCTCCTCACCGTTCTCCTCGCACTCGTCTCTTCGAGCCTGCTGCTCCTTGCCTCGACGCCGAAAGGCGAGGACCAGACGCTCCAAGACTTCAAGAAGTACTACAAGACCTACAAGGTGACCGTGATGCGCGTCGAGGCGGTGCACGCGCTCGAGGGTGTCGAGGATCCGGGCGTGATCGACGTGCTCGCGCCGATCTTGAAGGACTGCGAGCCCGAAGTGCAGCGGGTGATCGTCAAGATCTTCGGCAAGTTCAAGGAGCGTCCGGCCGTCGACCGCATGCTCGAGACGCTGAAGTCCGAGAAGAACGACATCGTGCGCTCGACGCTGCTCGAAGGTCTGGCCGCCGGCAAGTATCCGGGCTGCGCCGAAGCGATCACGCCGCTCTTGGGCGACAAGTCGTGGCCCGTGCGGCGTCAAGCGATCAAGGCGCTCGCAGCACCCGGCGATGCGGCCGTCGCGGAGAAGATCCTGCCCTTGTGCGACGACTCCGAAGTCGCCGTGCGCAGCGATGCGATCGACGCGTTGACGGCGTTCAACTCGCCGCTTGTCGTGCCGAAGGCCATCGTCGGGATCAACGACGGCGACCGGCGCGTGCGCGGCAGTTCGCTCAAGGCGCTGGGCAAGATCCGCCACGCAGACTCGATCGAACCGCTGATCGCGCGCCTCGCGGTGGAGGACGGCGTGTTGCGCCCGGAGATCGCCGAGGCGTTGGCGAATCTGACCGGCAACGAATTCGGCATCGACGCTCCCAAGTGGGCGTCGTGGTGGGCCGAAAACAAGGCGGGCTACAAGCTCCCGACTCCCGATGCGATCGCGTACCTGCGCAGCCATCGCGTGGCCAAGACGGGCGGTTCAGGTTTCGACTATTCGAAGTCCGGCCCGGTCGTGTTCCTCGGTCAGCCGACCCTCAGCAAGTCGATCCTGTTCGTGATCGACGTGTCGGGTTCGATGGAAGCGGAGATCACGGAGAAGGACCGTTTCAGCGACGGCGAATATCCGAGCTTCCAGCGCATCGACATCGTCAAGACCGAGCTCATGCGCGTGATCGAGCGGCTCGAAGCGAACGTGAACTTCAACATCATCGCGTTCGCGACCAAGGTCGATCCGTGGAAGCAGAAGCTCATGCCCGCCAACGTGCTCAACAAGTCGGCGGCGAAGGATTGGGTGAAAGGCCTCTACGCGATCGGTGGTGCGTCGAAGGCTGATCTCGCGACGGCCGGACTCGTCGGTTCGGCGAACCTGGAGATGGGCAAGACCAACACGTTCGGCGCGCTGATGGCTGCGCTCAACGTCAAGACCGGCAAGGATGCGCCGCGCACCGGCGGCGAGACCAAGGACTACCGCGTCGACGTCGACACGATCTTCTTCCTGTCCGACGGCCGCCCGACGGTGGGGGATTTCGTCGACCCCGACGACATCCTGCGCGAAGTCAAGCTGGTGAACGACCTGCGCAAGGTCGTGATCCACACCATCGCGATCGGCGAATTCCAGAAGGACTTCATGAAGAAGATCGCCGAACAAAACAGCGGGGTCTTCGTGGATCTGGGCCGCTAGGAGCGCTTGGACACAAGGTTGTCGCGACCCGGTTGACGGCCGCCCCGGGGCCTCCTATCTTTCCCTGTCCAAATTGTCGGGGCGTGGCTCAGCTTGGTAGAGCGTTGCGTTCGGGACGCAAAGGTCGGAGGTTCAAATCCTCTCGCCCCGACCATTTTTTCCCTGGTGTATCGAGGCTCTCGGGCAATCGCTGGTCTAGGCCCAGGACAAGCCACGCGAGGCCCATCGCGAGTTCCGCTCGCGAGCGCGAGCGCCCACACTCACGCGCCACTCGAACTGCGCGCGTTGACTGCACGCAGACCGAACTGCGCGCCGCAGGACACGTGCCTGGGCCGTCGGCAGAACTAGCTGCGACGCGCACAGCCCGAGCACGGCGGGCGTCCGATCGGCGCACAGTCCTCCGCGGCAATCCACGGATCGGACCGCAAGCTCCTGCAACGTACCCAGGGACAAGAGCCGTTTCCGCGAGCCTCCTCGTCTCTGCACCTCAGCAGCAGGCGTCGTCGGTGCACGCTGCGGCCGAGTTGTCCTCGGTCGCGGCGTAGCTCTCGCCTTTCGTCTCGCGCGGCGAGCGCAACGTCGTGCCGCGGCAGGCGAACAGGCCCGCTTCTTTCAGCGGAACCTCGACGCGCGGCGGGAGCCCGACGACCTGTGCGCCGTAGGGTCCGTTCGCACCCGTCAGGATTTGATAGGTCTTGTCGCACACCGCGATGCGTTCCCCGCGGCGGAACGTGTGGCCGTCGTCGTCGACGACCTGCTTCCACGGCCCCTTGTAGACGACGGCCTGCTTGCGCTCGAGGCACACGCCCTGCTTGCCTTTCCACGCGCGCAGCGTGAGCGAGCGGAATTCGATGCCTTGCACGGTGCGCCACGGTCGATCGCTGCGCGCCAGGATCTCGATGCCGTGGAAACCGGCGTCCTCGAAGGCCTTCAACAATTCGCTCTCGCCGAGTGCGCCCGAGATGCAACCGCTCCACAACTCCGGATCGGCCTGCATCTCTGCGGTGGGCGTCTCGTCACACACGATGTCGGAGATCACGGCGCGCCCGCCGCGTTTCAGCACGCGGAAGATCTCGGCGAACAGGCGTTGCTTGTCCCCGGGCCGCACGAGGTTGAGCACGCAGTTCGAGACGACGGCATCGACGCTCGCGTCGGCTACCAGCGGTTCTTCGCGGCGCAGGCGCGCGCATTCGGCCTCGAAAACCGACAGAGCTTCGACCGAATGGAGCGGCGCACGCGCGAGCAGCGTCTCGACGCGCGCGAGGTCGAGCGCCATGTCCTGGATGCGCGCCTTGACGAATTGCGTGTTGGCGTAGCCGAGCTTCGTCGCCATCTCGTCCTGGTACTTGCGCGCGAGCGCCAGCATCGCGTCGTTGACGTCGACGCCGATCACGCGACCTTGCGGGCCGACCTTCTGGGCCAGGATGTAGGCGATCTTCCCCGAGCCCGAACCCAGGTCGACGACGACCTCGCCCGGGCCGATGAAGCGCGACGGATCGCCGCAGCCGTAGTCCTTCTCGACGATCTCGCGCGGCAACTGCGCCAGGTAGCGCGGCTCGTAGCCTTCGATCGGACAACACAACGCGGCCTCGAGCGCTTCGGCGCCGCTGGTGTAGCGCGCGCGCACGGCGGACTCGACGTCGCTCGTTTTCGTCGTTGCTTGTTGCTGCATGGGGGCTCTGGTCACGAGGAAGAAGGGCGCAGTCAGAATTCTAAAGGGAGCGCCGGCGGTCAAGGTGCGAAGAGCAGCGCGGCGAGTGTCGCGGGATCGGTCACGAGTTCGCGGCAGGCACAATCGCCGCACACGTCGGCCGCCGCGCGACACGCGACGAGCGGGCGCTCGAGCACGTGGAGCGCGAGGCTCGTGCCGCCTGACTGCGCGCCACTGTAGCGCTCCGTGCCTTGGGAGCAGTCTCGGATCGCCTGGTTGTCACGCCGCTCCGCGCGCTGCCGGTCAGCGCGTGCGCACGGCCGCGAAGAAGCGCTCCAATTTCACCGGATCGAGGTGCCCGTCCGTGCGCACGCTGCTGCACAGGTCCAGTCCGAACGGTTCGACCGTGCGCAGCGCGTCGCGTACGTTGTGCTCGCTCAGTCCGCCGGCCAGGAACAGCGGCAGCGGCACCGACGCGCGGATCGCGCGCGCGAGACCCCAGTCGTGCGTGCGCCCCGTTCCGCCGAGTTCCTTGACCGGCAGGTTCGGATTGCCCGAGTCGAGCAGCAGCGCATCGACGCAAGGCGCGACAGCGCGCGCTTCCGCGATCGACTCCGGACCGGTGACGTGGATCACCTGCACGAGCCGCACACCCGGCAACTCCGCGCGCAAGACGCGCAAGTCGGCCTGCGGAACCGTATCGACGAGTTGCAACACCGACGCTCGGCACACGGCCTGCTGGGCGAGGATCGCGCGCGCCTCGACGCGCGCCGTCAGCAGGAAGGTCGCGACCGGCGGCGGCACAGCGGCCGCGATCTCGGCGATGCGTTCGTCCGGGATGACTCCGGGTCCGCTCGGCATCTGCGACACGAGCCCCAGAGCCGACGCGCCCGCGCGCACGGCGAGTTCCGCCTCGGCCGGGCTCGCGATGCAGCAGATCTTGACGAAGGGCTCGCGGCGCGTGTTCACGCCGCTACCCTACCCGCCGGCCGCCCCCGGCCGACCAGCCCCAGGCCAGGGGGGGGGAGCAGAATGCCCGGTCAGGAATCCTGATTTCCCGTTCCACTGGGGTCGATTTTGAGGCATTCTCAATCAGGTCGCGGCGCACACAGTGCCGCGCCAGGCACTCGGCAGACCCGGTCTGCCCCTCGCCCCGACCGACCAGGGGGGGGACATTGCCCGGAAGACGCCCTGAAGGGGGTCTCCAGACCGCGAGAGTCCGCGCTTGCGCCGTTCGAGAACGGCAGCCGGTTTCCGCCGCGGGGTTCGAATCCGAGCGCGCTCGGGCGCTTCGAACCCAGGTACAGGCAATGTCGATCCAGCCCGCGGTTCCAGCATCGAGTCCATCCGTACCCGTCGCGCGGCCCTGCGACCCCCGCACCCATTCCGCCTCGGGCGGGACGCGCAGGGGAGCGTTGGATCCCGCAGTCCCCCGTCGTTCCAAGCCGTCGTCCAAAGCCAAGAAGTCCATTCCGTTCGGAGCCATGGAGAAACCCAAGCCCTCAGCGCGCAGTTCACGCGGCAGTTCGCCTGCACGCGGCGCCGGCGCGAGCCAAGACAACCGGCGGAGTTCTGCCAAGACCTCCGGCTCGACCGGAGCCTCGAAGGCGACGTCGAAGGCGACACCCAAGCGCCGCGCCGCGTCCGTGGCCGAAGAGCCCAAGACGCGCACTCGCGCGGCGGCGGCACCGGCCAGACGTCGCTCGGCGGCGGAGGCGGCCGAGTCGAAACCGGCGCGCGAGAAGTCGGCGCGAGCCGCAGCTTCGAAGCCGGAGGTCGAGCGCGCGCTGCCGCGCAAGCGCGCCGCGGCCGGTCCCGCCGAAGAACCCCAGTCGGCGCCGCGCACCTCCGCCACCAAGGCAGCCGCCGCGGAGTCCGAGCGCGCGCCCGACGCGCGTCCTGAAACCGTCCGCGCCGAGCGCAGTTCCCAAGCCGCGAGTGCCGGCGCGACGTCGAGCGCGAGCGGCGAGCGTGGTCCCGAGCAGCGCCGCGGCGAGCGCGACGCGCACCCTGACGATCGCAACTCGGCGCGCGCCGAGCGCCGCGACGAGCACGGCCCGCGCGCCGACTTCCGCGAGCCCGCACCGATCGAGCGCCGATCGCAAGGCTCGTACCCCGACCGCGAGCGCGGCCCGCGTTCAGACGCAGGTCCGCTGCACGCCGATGAACGGCCCTCGCGCTCGGACGATCGTCACGTCGACCACGGCGCGCGGCCGGCGCAGGACGCGCGCGGACGCGGAGGGGACGGCGAGCGCTCCTCCGGCGATGCACACGCTTCCGGCGAAGGCCACGGCCACGCGGAGGGGAACGACTGGCGCAAGCCCGAGCACCGCCGTGGCGGAGGACGTCGCGGCGGCCGCCGTCGTCGCCGCGGACGCGGCGGTCAGGGCGGGGGCCATGGTGGCCAGGGCGGTCAAGGTGGTCAGGGCAATCCCGGCGGTCGGCCCCAAGACGGCTACCGCGGCGGACCGCGCGACGAACACGACGAAGGGACCACGACCGACCAACCCGTGCTGCCCTTCGAAGACGACTTCGACCTGCCGCCGCGCGAGCGCTACGAGGCGCCGCAGGGACGGCGCGAGGGCGCGCCGCACCCCGCCGACGACCGCGGTGCGCGCCAGGACTCGCGCCATCCGCAAGGCCGCCGTCACCCGCGCGACGACCGTCCGCCGCAGCAACAACAGCGTCAGGACGGACAACAGCGCACACACACGCAAGAGCGCGAGGCGCTTCCGGCGGAAGGCACGGGCATGCTCGTGCTCGAGATGGGCGGCTTCGGAACGCTGCGCCAGATCGAGACGCAGTGGATGCCTTCGCGCGCCGACATCTTCGTGCCGCAGCGCTTGATCCAGATGCATCGATTGCGCGACGGCTCGATCGTCACCGGTCGTTTGCAGCGCGGACAGAAGCACAAGTACGCGCTCTCCGACGTCACGAGCATCGACGGCAAGCGCCCGGAGGAGGCGCGCCATGCGCCGCTCTTCAAGGACCTGACCACGATCGACCCCGACTTCCACTACGCGGTGGGGGATGCGACGGGCGACGTGTCGATGCGCATCCTCGACCTCCTGTGCCCGGTCGGTCGCGGTCAACGCGGCCTGATCGTGGCGCCGCCGCGCGCGGGCAAGACGACGATCTTGCGGCAGTTCGCGCAAGGCATCGAGAAGGGCTATCCGGACGTGAAGCTCTTCGTGCTGCTCATCGACGAGCGGCCCGAAGAAGCCACGGAGTGGAAGCGTTCGACCACGGGACAGGTATTCGTCAGCACGTCGGACGAGACGCCCAAGGTCCACGTGCAACTGGCCGAAGCCGTGTGGAAGCGCTGCACGCGCCTCGTCGAGCTGGGCGAAGACGTCGTGCTGCTGCTCGACTCGATCACGCGCCTCGCGCGCGCCTACAACAACCAGTCGGCCGGTTCGGGTCGCACGATGTCGGGCGGTCTGGACGCGCGCGCGATGGAGCGTCCGCGGCAGATCTTCGGCAGCGCACGCAACACGGAAAAAGCCGGCTCGCTCACGATCCTGGGCACGACGCTGGTCGACACCGGCAGTCGCATGGACCAGTTGATCTTCGAGGAGTTCAAAGGCACCGGCAACATGGAACTCGTGCTGTCGCGCAAGCTCGCCGACCGGCGCATCTTCCCCGCGATCGACATCGAGAAATCGGGCACGCGCAAGGAAGAGAAGATCGTCGGCCTGAAGCGCTTGAAGAACATCCACGTCCTGCGGCGCGTGTTGACGCGCATGCACTTCAGCGAGGCGATGGATCTGCTCGTCACGAAACTCGACGACGTCGAGACCAACGACGAGTTCCTGAAACGCTTCGAAGTCGACCCGGAGGCGTGATCCCTTGCCCTCCGCGCGCAAGTTGCGTTTCGCGGCACTGATCGTCCTGTTTCTACTGCCGCTCGCGCTACGGATGCTGCCGCTCGATCACGGCGGCGAGCGCATCTACGTGCCCGACAATCACATGGTGCGCGCGGCCTTGGGCATGGCGCGCGACCACGACCTCGTGCCGCCGGTCGGGAAATACTCGACCTATCCGAACCTGATGCCGTACCTCTTGCTGCCCGTGTACGGCGCGCAGTTCGCGGTCGGGCGCATGACCGGCGCGTGGAACAGCACGGCCGAGTTCGGTGAGCATCTGCTGGCGCACCCCGAGCACGCCGCCTGGCCCGCGCGCGCGTTGATCGCGCTCCTCGGAGCGCTGACCGTGTGGGTGATCTTCCGCGCGGCGCGTGCCGCGGGCCTCGAGCGCGGCGCGTGGGTCGCGGCGTGGCTCGTCGGCACCGGACTGTTGTCGGTGCAGATGTCGACGCAGGAGCGGCCGTGGGTGCCGGTGGTGTTTTTCATGGCGGCGTCGGCCTGGGGCGCGATCCTGTACGTGCGCGAACCGCGGTTGAAGTTCCTGGTGCTGTCGGGGATCTGCGCGGGTCTGTCGTTCTCTGCGCACCAGGGCGGATTGGCCGCGCTCGCGTTGCCGGCGCTGGCCTTGTTGTTCGCGCCAAAGTCGTGGAATGCAGGCGGAATCGGGAGGCGCGCGGGACACGGCAGCGTCGTGGCGCTCGCGTTCGTCGCGGTGTCCTTGGTCCTCGGTCACGCGTACCTCCTGCGCTACGGCTGGACGCCGACCAGCCAGGCGGTCGGCGGAGCGCAGATCGACGCGCACGGCGGGTTCAACATCGGCGGGATGAGCATGATCCCCGAGTTGTCCTGGCGCTCGCTGACGCGACTCACGCGTGCGCTGCTCGGCTACGACCCGATCGTCGTGTGTCTGGGGCTCTTGGGAATCGTGTTCGCGTGGCGTGAACGCAGCTTGCGTGCGCCGCTCGTGTTCACCGCCGTGTGGGCCGCGATCTTCCTCACGAACCAGAGCGACCACGTGCGCTACATGCTCCCGGTCACGACCTTCCTGGCGCTGCCCGCCGGATTGCTGGTGGAGCGCCTGTGGGTCTCCAAGCAGGCGCGCATCGTCTTCGTCGCCTTGCTGTGCGTGCCGCTCGTGCAGGCGGCGCGCTTCGACTGGCTGTTGATGCGCGACGACACGCGCGCGATCGCCGAACGCGCGCTGGCCGAGTTGCCGCCGGGATCGTGCGTCGCGATCGATCGCTACGGTCCGGATGTCGATCTGAACCGCGCCGGCATCTACGCGCTCTCGAAGCTGCGCAATTCGCGCGGCCAGGACTTGCGCGCTCGCGAAGCCGCGCGCAAACGCGACCTTGACACGGATTCGTTCGAGAAACCCGGCGTGCACGCGATCCGCCTCGAAGAGGTCTTCGGCTACAACGATCGCGGGCGCGTGGCCGAGGTCTTCCCCGAGCTCGCGAGCCTGGGACGTGCGCCGTTGGACGTGTTTCGCAGCCTGGCCGTCACGCATTACCTGCGCGTCGATCGGCGCCTTGCGAACGACGACTCCGAGTTCCTGTTCCCCGGTGAATTACCCGGCCGGGTCGCGTGGGTGATCAACCCGGGCGGTGAAGGCGCCGTCCCGCGGGAGGCCTTTTTGCCGCTGGAGATGGAGTTTCCGCTCACGGCGCTGTGGATCGTGGAGCGGCCGGGCCCGTGGCTCGAGCTGCGCGCGCTCGACTGACGCGCAGCGCTCCTCCGCGCCGCAGCGCTGTGCGCGCGACCTCACGCGCAGTGCAGTCCATGGAGAGACCGCGCAAGAGACCTCGGCGCGCATCCATGATCTCACGGAGCGACGCCGCGCGCGGCTTCTCGCCACACGCGGCGCGCGAGGTCGAGCCGGCAAAAGCACGCGGCCCCGGTGTGTCGAGCACACCGAGGCCGCGTTGTTTCAAGTGCGCGCGCGGACTCGAAAGCTCGAGTCGTGTGCGCGCGTCGGATCAGTAACCGCGATCGCGGCCACCGCCGCCGCCGCCGTAGCCGCCGCCACCGCCGCCGCGACCACCGCCGCCGCCGCCGTAACCGCCGCCGCCGCCGCCGCGACCACCACCGCCGCCGCCGTAGCCGCCGCGACCGCCGCCGCCGCCGCCGCCGCCGTAGCCGCCGCGACCACCGCCGCCGCCGCCGCCGCCGCCTTGACGCTCTTGCGCCTCGTTGACGCGGAGCGGACGACCATCGAGCTCACGGCCGTCGAGTGCGGCAATGGCTTGCTTGGCGTCTTCTTCGCTGCCCATTTGCACGAAGGCGAAACCCTTCGGGCGGCCGGTTTCCCGGTCAGAGATCATCGCGACTTCGCGGACTTCGCGGCCGTCGGCCTCGAATGCACTGCGCAGCGCCGCTTCGGTAGTGGAGTAGGACAAGTTGCCTACGTAAAGCTTGGTACCCATGAATCGAACTCAAATCGTTGACTTGCGAGCTCCCCAGTTGGTCCATCCAGTGGGCAAGCTATGGCAATAAAAGGTCGCAGAGCGTAACGCCCGGACGGCCGATTGCCCCCTCAAAGTCCGAAGATCGGCGAAAAGCCTGTTCCCGGGCGCGCCCGGGCCGATTCCGGCGGCAGGGAAGCCTCAGGAACTGCGCCGGAGCCAGTACATCAGGCTGATGGCGGCGAAGGCGTCCTCGATCCGGCCCGAGTCGAGCAGGAGGCCGATCTCCGCGCGGGTGAAGGTCTTGACCGTCAAGAGCTCCGTGTCGTCGAGTTCGAGCGCGCCGACTTCTTCGCAATCGAGCGCGACGAAAGCGTGCGCGAAGTGCGCGGTGATGCCGTTCGACGGATAGAAACCCGGCAGCGGTTCGAGGCGGCGCGCGCGGTAGCCGGTCTCCTCGCGCAGCTCGCGTTGCGCAGCCTCTGCGGGATCTTCGCCCTCGTGCAAGCGACCGGCCGGGATCTCCCAGTGCGTCTTGCCGTGCGGATAGCGGTACTGGCCGATGAGCACGATGCGTCCGTCCGGCAGCACCGGCACGACCGCGACCGCGTCGCCGATCTCGAACACGTGGTACTCGCGCTCGGCGCCGTCGGCGAGGCGCACGATGTCGCGCCGCAATCCGCACCACGGCGAGTGGTAGATGCGTTCCGAGCGCGCGACGCCGAAGGGCGCGAACGGTTTCGGATTCTCGGGGACGCGCGGCTTGTCCGAGTGATCGTCGCGCTTCGACATGCAGCTCAGTGCGGTCCTCTGTCCGCGTCGGGCCACAGCGCGCGCCAATCGCGGCGCGTGTCGGACGTTCGACCGGCGAGGCGCTCGAGCAGCGCGGGGGACACGCGCAGGTCTTCGAGCGCGGTCTCGGAGAGCACCCGACCGCAAGCTTCGACGATGCTGTGCGCGTCGAGGTGTTGGTAGGCGTACACCTCGTCCGGTCGCCCGCACTTGCTGAACTTGCGCACGGCCAGTGTGACTTGCTTGACGCCGACGATCGAACCGATGTTGTCGAGCAACCCTGCTTCGCCGTCGCACACCGCCACGATCGGAATGCGGCGGCCGGCGAGGGAGACGAGGCCCGCTTCGCTGTCGCCGGCGCCCTGCACCGCGTACAGATCGCCGTTGATTTCGAGGCCGTTTTTCAGGTGTTCGTAGCCGTCTTGCTCGCCCAGGATGCCCAGCAACAGCTCGGGCGAACTGACCGCGATCACGTTGGCGAAGATGCCCTTCTCCAGCAGTTCCTTGGCCGCGGCGAGGGCTTCGGTCACGAGTGAACCCATGGCGAAGACGTGCACGACGTTGTCGCCCGGCTCGTACCCGGCGTAGCCGCGCCAGTCGACCAGGTAGTACGCGCCGGCCAGGCACTCGGTGCGCACGCGCTCGAGGAGTTGCGTATCGTCGAGCACGGCCAGTGTGGATTCGTCGATCGCCTCGCCCCACTCGGCGCCCGCGTCCTTGGGCTTCAGCGGCCCGCTGTTCGTGCCGTCGAGTTTCGAGCGTGCCTGACGGCGCACGTTCTCGAGCAGGAGCGACTGTTGCACGCCGCGCGTCACGGCGCGGATCAGGACACCCTTGCGGCCTTCGTTCGTGTCCACCATCTGACGCTGGATCGCGTCGGCGAGGATCCAGTCGACTTCCAAGGCGAAAGTCGGCTCCCACGTGATGAGGTTCGGGATCTGGATGTCGCTCTTCCAACTGTGTTGCGCGCCCTCCGAACTGAGCGTCACGCCCGACGGCGTGCCCATCAAGACGAACTCCGAACCCCAGTACAGGTTGTAGTAGAGCTGGTCGAGCGCGCGTTTGATGAAGAAGTCGTAGACCGTCATCATCGGCATGAACGGCAAACCGACGTAGTGGCCCATCTTGCCGAACGCACCCGCGGCGCTCATGCAGTTGGCTTCGGCGATCTCGAACCGGATGTGGCGCGTCCACGGATCGTCCGTCGTCGCCATCTCGGGGTGCTTGTATTTGATCTTCAGCTCGTCATCGAGCGCCGGCTGGTAGTCGGGACCGTAGATGCGCTTGTCCATTCCGGGACTGATGTTCGTGCTCGTGCCGACGTCGGGCGAGAGCGTGAGCACCATGTCGGCCGCGGTTTTCCAGCGCTGTTCGTCGGGCGCGAGGTCCTTGGCGCTGACGGCGGTCTGCGGTCCGCCTTCGTCGTTCGTGCCGATGCGCACGAGCTTGGCGGCGAGTTGTCCCCACATCCACTGCGTGTGCGTCATCGGGAAGAGCGACATGTCGATGCCCAGGCTCTCGGGCAGGCCGCCGTCTCCGGCGATCGTCGCGCGCACCTTCTCGCGGTTCTCGCGTTTCAGCTTGCGGTGCTCTTCGAGCCCTTTGCGAAAGCGATCGCGGCGCGTCGCCAGATACTTGCCCTCTTCGCTCTTCTCGGCGAACAGCGCGAAGGGATCGGCCGCGTCGAGTCCGCGCGCCTTCAACAGTGCTTGGATCTCCTTTTCACTCGGCAGGGCCGAGTGGTTCGACGGATCCGCGGCGCACTCGAGGCCGAAGCCCTTGATCGTGTGCGCCAGGATCAAGTACGGCGCGGAATCGTCGTTGCGCGCCTGGGCGTAGGCTTCGATCAGCTTCGGAATGCTGTGGCCGCCGAGATCGGCGAAGGCCTTCAACAGGTCGGAGTCGCTCAAGGCCTTCACGATCTTGGCGCAGTCGGGCACGTGCTCGATCGCGCGCTTGCGGATCTCTGAAGCGTCGCCTTTGAAGAGCAGCATCTGGAACACGTAGTCGGAGAGCCCGCCTTCGAAGAGCTTCTTGAAGGCCGCGCCGCCGGGGCGCGCGAAGATCTCTTCGCGGAACGCTCCGTGGCGCAGTTGGATCACTTTCCAACCGTTGCCCGCCGCCGTGCGCTCGATGCGATCGCAGTCGGCGCCCGACAGTCCACGCTCGTTCGGGATGCGCGTGCCGTCGAGGTTCTGGCGGTTGTAGTCGATGATCCAGGTGCAGTTCGTGAGCTGCCGCTCGGCGACGTCGGGCAGCGCTTCGAGCAAGGAGCCTTCGCGGAATTCGCTGTCGCCCATCATCGACCAGAAGTGCGCGTCCTTCGGCACGTTCCAGCTGTGATCCTGCGCGTAGCGGTAGGCCAGCGCCATGTACACCGACGCGACCGGCGGGATGCCGACCGAACCGGTGGGCAAGAAATGGAACGAATCGGGATCGGAGCGCGCGTGGTAGCTCTGAAAGACGTGTTCTTCGCCCGGCTGCGGGAACTTGCGCAGGCGCGTCATGACCTTCTTGCACTCTTCGACCGGGAGCCAGCTCTCGCTCGCCTCGTCGCGGAAGAGCTGCATCAAGTGATTGAAGGTGTGGTCGACCGGCGAAGCGTGCGGCTTGCAGCAGATGAAATCCTGCGGCTCGCGCGCCCACAGGTGCAGCGCACCGAGCAGGTGGATCGAACTGGCGCACGAGGCCGGGTGGCCGCCGACCTTGGGGTCGGACTTGTGCTTGTCGGGCCGGTGGTTCGCGATGTGGATCATCATCATGACCTGCGCGAAGGCGCGGTCGATGATGCTCCCGATCAGCTGCGTCGGGGGAGCGGAGAGGGTCTGGGTCGGCATGGCTCGTCCTCGAGGGTGTAAGTCCCTGAGGGTAACGCATCCCCGGCGTGCTTCCCAACAACCGGCATTTCTCGTGAAATCGACGGGGCCCCGACGGACATACCAGGGATCCCCGAGTTCCAATCCCAGAGGACACGCGCATGCACAGCCCCCCCCCGACGAACCGCACGTTTTGGATCACGCGCGTCGTGTTCGCCGTGATCGCAGTCGTGCTCTCGCCCTATTGCTACTGGCTCACCACGAATCCCGCGAACACGGCGGAGAACTTCGCCTGGACGTTGGCACCGCGCTTCTCCGCGCTCATGTTCGCTTCGCTCTACCTGGCGGGCGTCTACGGGTTCCTGCGGATCGCGTTCGGACGCGAGTGGCACCGCGTTGCGCTGCTCGTGAGCGCGATCCTGGCGGTGCTCGCAGGTTTGGGTGTCGTTTCGCTGCTGCACTGGGAAAAGTTCACGTCCGATCCGCTGCGGATCGGGATCTGGAGCACGGCCTACCTGATCTTCCCGCCGATCTTGCTGGTGCTGATCGTGCTGAATCGCAAGCAGGATCCGCGCACTCCGGCCGCGGACGACGTCGTCGTGCCGGCGTCGCTCCGGCGCTTCACTCTCATACTGGGACTCGTCTTCGGTGCAGTCGGTGCGGCGCTCATCCTGGCACCCGCAACGATGTCGGAGATCTGGCCCTGGGCCATGAAACCGCTCGCGGCGCAGTCGATCGGCGTCCTGCTCGTGGCACCCGCGGTGGCGCAAGTGATCGCGTTGCGCGAGAGCCGCTGGAGCGCGCTCAAGCTCGTCACCGAGACCGGCCTCATCTGGTTCACGGCGATCCTCGTCTCCGTCGTGCGCTGCCTGGCCGAATTCGATCGCACACGACCGGCGACGTGGCTGTTCTTCGCGTTCCTGATCGTCGAATGGGGGATGATCCTCTGGATGTACCTGTCATTCGAAAAAGCGCGCCGAAGCAGACGAGCCGCCGGCACTCCTCCCGCCGATCACCAACCTGTCGCGCTCTGACCGTCGCCCCACCCCACAACGTTTCCAGACCGACATCCTCATACCCAGGTTCTGATTCTGAACTCGTGGTGGGCACCGTGCGGTCCGTACTCGGACCGCGCGATGCCCACCACGAGTCGGCGCTGCGTAGCACGCCTGCGAATGCCTGCGCGTTTCAGCTTGCTTCGCGCTTCCTTCCTCTGCTTCGCGCTTCGT
>JAEUIA010000101.1 GCA_016795245.1 Planctomycetota bacterium
TTGAACCGCGCGCCACCGGCAAGCCCCGCGCCGGCGAGTTTGCACCACATGATCCTGGCTCCGTACGGTCAAACTCAACCAGCCACCGAAGCTACAGCGGCGAAAACGGCGGAGTGGAGCCTGACTCCGTGCTCGGCAAATCTGTGAAGAAAATGCTCTGGCACCGTATTCAACAGCGTACGGTCGAACGCGCGGGCGGACGCCGATCAGAGCGCAGCCAGGATCTCGGCTTTCAGTTCCGCCGCAGCCGGGAACTCGGAGCAATCGAGCTCGCGGACCGTCCCTTGAAACTCGTCCAGGCCCCGGCGGCCGGCGCGGACGTAGGCGACGAGGCGCAGGCCGAGTTGCAGACGATCGCAGATGCGGGCGAAGCGCGCCTCGCGCGTGGCCTTGGCGCAGTACTCCTGCCAGCGCTCCAGCGCGAGACCGGAGAGCGGCGTGATCAACTGTCGCGCCGCCTGCTGCTCGGCCGCCTGCTTGGCGCCCGGCGGCAACAACTCCGCTGCACTCTTCGGCAAGTCGCCGATCAACGCCTCGGGCACGTCGTGCAGCACCGCCATCGCGAGCGCGCGCTCCACGTCGATCGCCGGCTCGACGCGCGGACCCAACGCGAGCACCAGGAACGCCGTCGCAAGGACGTGATCGCCGACCGATTCAGGCGTCTCGATCCCGCGCAGGATCCAACCCGTGCGCGGCAGGTCGTGGAGGGGTTGCAGCGCGAGCAAGGCTTCGAGGAGGGGCATCAGGACTCTTTGTACCGACCGTAGAGGGGATTACCCCGGTCTCTTCGACTCGCGGCGCGGTTCTCCTGAGTTTCAAAACAAGTTGAAAGTTCTGAACCCGCGCTCGATGATGCGCTCATGAGCGAGGCGCAGTCCGTCCGCACCGCCTTCGTCGACCTGTGGTCGCGGATGGGGGCCTTCTGGGGCGTGCCGCCGATGACCGCGCGCGTCTTGGGGTGGCTTCTGTCCAAAGACGGTCCGCAATCGGCCGACGAGATCGTCGCCGGATTGGGGATGAGCCGCGGCGCCGTCAGCATGGCGACGCGCGAGTTGCGCGACTGGGGCCTGGTGCACCCCGAGCGCTCTCCGGGCACGCGGCAGATCCTGTATCGCCCCGAGACCGACTTCGAAAAGGCGATCCGCAACATCGTCGCGGCGCGCAAACGGCGCGAGTGGGAGCCGATCCTCGAACACTTGAACGAGTGGATCCCGAAGCTCGAGCGCGAGCGCTCTGCCGAAGCGATCGTGTTCCGCGAGCGTCTGAAAGCGATCTCGGCGCTGGTGTCCGAAACCGACGCGATGGCGGAATCCTTCCTGGCCGGGACCACCCTGAAGAGCCTGGGCCTCAAGATGATCGTGCGCGCGGCACTCGCGAGGCCCTCCAAATGACCCACACGCGGCCCCAAACGCACCGATCCGCCCGCCGCATTGACGCTCCCCCGGCGGGTCGCGATAGTGTCCCGTCCAAAACCGGCCCCGCGCCGGTAGCAAAGCCCTGAACCTCATGCTCTTGCGGCTGCAAAAAGGCCTTCTGGCCGAGCAAGTCGAAGCCGTCCTGGCCCTGGCGCGTGAGCTGGGTTACCGCACGCGCTTCCTCGACGAACGCTCCGAGATCCTCCTGCTCGACGGCGCGGGCCGGCCCGAGCACCGTTCGAAGTTCGAGGACCTCGCCTCGGTCAAGTCCGTCCTCGACGCCGGCGACGCGCGCGAGCGCCACGAACGCGACGGGCGCGCCGACACGGTCGTGCGCGTCGGTGACGCGCGCTTCGGCGGCGGCTTCGTCTCGCTGATCGCCGGTCCGTGCGCGGTCGAAGACGGCGATCGCCTGGTCGACATCGCGCGCGAAGTGCAACGCCTGGGCGCGACGCTCTTGCGCGGCGGAGCGTGGAAGCCGCGCACGTCGCCGTACTCGTTCCAGGGCTTGCGCGCGGAAGGTCTCGCGCGTCTGGCCGAGGCGAAAGCCGCGACCGGCATCGGCATCGTCACCGAGGTCTTGGATCCGCGCGACATCGCCGCCATCGGCGAAGTGGCCGACATGTTCCAGATCGGCGCGCGCAGCATGACGAACTCGACGCTGCTCGTCGAAGTCGGCCGCACCAAGAAGCCCGTGCTCTTGAAGCGCGGTCTGCAAGCCAGCGTGCGCGAGTTCCTCCTGGCCGCCGAATTCATCCTGGCGCAAGGCAACACGCAAGTCGTCTTGTGCGAGCGCGGCATCCGCGGCTTCGACACCACGACGCGCAATCTGCTCGACGTCGGCGCCGTGGCGCACCTGAAGCGCGCGACGCACCTCCCCGTGATCGTCGATCCTTCGCACGCCGCCGGCCGTTCCGAGCTCGTGCGCCCGCTCGCGCGCGCCGGCCTCGCAGCCGGAGCGGATGGCTTGATCGTCGAAGTCCACCCCGACCCGAGCGAAGTCCACTCGGACGGTTCCCAAGCCGTTTCGCCCGAGACTTTCGCTCAAATCGTCGCCGACAGTCTCGTGATCGCCGCCCTCGACGAAAAACGCGTCGTCCTGCCCGAACCTGTGCGCGCGACGCGCTGAGAACCTGATGCGCAAACCCTTCATCGCCGGCAATTGGAAGATGAACCTCGAGCGCAAGAGCGCGCTCGGGCTCGTCGCGCAACTGCGCGAGCGCGTCGGGCAGCGCGCGGACATCGAGGTCGCCGTGTGTCCGCCTTTCGTGTACCTGGATGCGGTCGTGCAAGCGCTCAACGGTTCGCCGATCAAGGTCGGCGCGCAGAATTGCTGTGACGAAACGTCGGGTGCCTTCACCGGCGAGATCTCCGCTTCGATGTTGATCGACATCGGCTGCGATCTCGTGATCCTCGGTCACAGCGAACGGCGCCAGATCTACGGCGAGACGAGCGAACTCGTGAACTCGAAAGTCCACACCGCGCTCGACGCCGGCCTCGAAGTCATCCTGTGCGTCGGCGAGACGCGCGCCGAGCGCGAAGAGCAGCGCACCGAAAAAGTCGTCGGCGCGCAGCTCGTCGCCGGGCTCTCAGGCATCGACGGGCGCTCGATGCAGCGCGTGACGATCGCCTACGAACCGGTCTGGGCCATCGGCACCGGTCTGAACGCCACCCCCGACCAGGCCGGCGCCGTCCACAGCTACCTGCGCGGCGTCCTGGGGGGCCTCTACTCCGATTCAATCGCGGAGAGCGTGCGCATCCAGTACGGTGGTAGCGTGAAACCCTCCAACGTCCGCGAATTGATGGCCGTGCCGCACATCGACGGTTGTCTGGTCGGCGGCGCATCGCTCACGGCCGATTCCTTCATCTCCTTGCTCGAATTCCGCTGAACGCATCCTTCTAAAGAGTCACACGTCATGGACCTCCTGATCACGTTCCTCTACATCCTGTTCGTCCTCGCGGCGATCGTTCTCGTCGTCGTCATCCTGCTGCAGGAAGGCAAGGGCGGCGGATTGACCGACGCGCTCGGCGCTTCGGGCCAGCAGACCTTCGGCGTCGGCGCCTCGGGCATCAACAAGTTCACGGGCTACACCGGTGCGATCTTCCTGGCGTCGGCGCTGTTGATCCACATGTTCAACCGCATCTCGGCCGAGAACTCGATCGTCAAGGAATTCGGCGTACCGGTCGTGGCGCCGGTCGGTGACGGCGGCGCGCCGCCCGCGGACGCCGGTGCACCGCCCGCAGGCGGACAGCCCGCGACGCCGCCGCAAGAACAGCCGAAGTAAAGCCGGGGACCGTGCACGCCATGAGCACCGCGACCAGCCTCGATACCGCACGCGTTCTGGAGATGTTCCGCGCGACGTCGGCCATGCTCGAAGGGCACTTCGTGCTCTCGTCGGGCTTGCACAGTGATCGCTACTTTCAATGCGCGCTGATCCTCGAGCGCCCTGATCAAGCCGAGATCCTGGCGCGCGAAACGGCGCGGCGCGTGCGCGAGGCCGGCCTGCCGAAGATCGACATCGTGATCGGTCCGGCGCTGGGTGCGGTGACGTGGGCCTACGAAGTCGCGCGCGCGCTCGGCTGTCGCGCGCAATTCACCGAGCGCAAGGACGACTCGATGCAGTTGCGCCGCGGCTTCAGCATCAAGCCCACCGACAACGTCTTCGTCGTCGAAGACGTGTTCACGACCGGCGGTTCGGCGCGCGAAGTCATCGACCTGTTGAAGACGATGGGCGTCACGCCGAAAGTGACGGGCTGCATCATCAATCGCTCGGGCGGCAATCCGTTCGCCGACCTGAAGCTGCCGCTCGTGACACTCGCCGACGTCGAGGTGAAGACCTGGGCGCCGGATGATTGCCCCATGTGCAAGTCCAAGGTCCCTTTGACCAAGCCCGGGAGCCGCGCCAAGCCCGCCGGCTGACGCGCAGGAAACGCTTTGCTCCGCTCGATGACCGGTTTCGGCGCGGCGCTCGTCAGCGAGGCCGATCTGTCCGTGCGCGTCGAAGTCAGGTCGGTGAACCACCGCCACCTGCAAGTCAAGACGCGCCTGCCGAACGAGCACGCGCAACTCGAGAACGACGTCGAGAGCGCCGTGCGCGGACGACTCGAGCGCGGGGCGGTCACGGTGTCGATCAACCTCGAACGCACGCGTCGCGGCGCGCCGGCCGTGATCGACGGTGCCGTGGCTGCGCGCTACAAAGCCGAGATCGAGAAGCTGGCGCGTGAACTCTCGCTCGACCCGGACATCTCGATCGAGACGTTGCTGGCGCTGCCCGGCGTGATCTCCGCCGCCGAGGACGACAGCGGGCGCGAACACGAAGCCAAGCTCATCATGAAGGCGCTCGCTCGCGCGATCGACGAGCTGGTCGCGATGCGCGAACGCGAAGGCGCGAGCCTGCTCGCCGACCTGCAGAAGAACTCAGGCCTGATCGCGAAAGTGCAAGCGAAGCTCGAAAAGCGCATGCCCAAGGCGCTCGCCGAGCATCACAAGAATCTGCACGAGCGCGTGGAGGAACTGCTGGGCTCCGGCGTGCGCAAAGGTGCGCAAGGACGCGCGGTCTCGTTGGAAGGCGTCGATCTGGCGCGCGAATTGGCACTGCTCGCCGACAAGATGGACGTGAGCGAGGAATTCACGCGCCTCACGAGCCACTTGTCGCAGCTCGAAAAGATGCTCGCCGGCAGCAAGCCCGTCGGCCGACAGCTCGATTTCCTGGTCCAAGAATTCCTGCGCGAAGCCAACACGATCGGCTCGAAGTGCAACGACGCCGAAGCCGCGCACGCCGTGGTCGAGCTGAAGACCTTGATCGAGCGCTTGCGCGAGCAAGTGCAAAACGTGGAGTGAACGCGTGGCGCAGCGCAAAGGTCAGATGGTCGTGATCTCCGGCCCTTCGGGCTCCGGCAAGAGCACGATCTGCAAGAAGCTGCTCGAGGATCCGCGCATCGTGTTCTCGGTGTCGGCCACGACGCGCAAGATGCGCCCCGGCGAAGTCGACGGGCGCGACTACCACTTCCTGGCGATCGACGAGTTCAAGCGCCGCGTCGCGAAGGGCGAGTTCATCGAGCACGCCGAAGTGTTCGGCAACATGTACGGCACGCTGCGTGCGCCGATGGAGGAGGCTCTCGCCGAGGGCAAGATCTCGCTGCTCGAGATCGATGTCCAAGGCGCATTGCAACTCAAGGCGCTGGGCGAACCCGGCATCTACGTCTTCATCGCGCCGCCCGATTTCGAGGAACTGCGCCGCCGCTTGAAGCAGCGCGGCACCGAATCGCCCGAAGTGCTCGAGCGCCGCCTGCACAAGGCCGAGGACGAGTACCGCGAGCGCGTCAAGTACGATCACGTCGTCGTGAACGACGACCTCGCGCGCGCCGTGCGCGAAGTCCGCGAGAAGATCGGCCTCGAAGCCGAAGCCAGGCGCTGACATGTCGAACATCCTCCTCGCCGTCTCCGGTTCCGTCGCGATCTACAAGGCCTGCGATCTCGCCAGCAAGCTGACCCAGGCCGGCCACAAAGCGCGCGTCCTGATGACGGAGCACGCGACCGATCTGATCCACCCGCAACTCTTCGAAGCGGTCACGGGCGAACCGGCCTTCAGCTCCGAATGGGGACATCAGCGCAAGGCCGCCATGGATCACATCGATCTCGCGAAGTGGGGGGATCTGCTCCTGGTCGCACCGTGCAGCGCCGACTTGATCGCGCGCTTCGCGCAAGGTCTCGCCGACGATCTCGTGACGACCGTCGCGTTGGCGCTTCCCGCCGACAAACCGCGCTTCCTGTGTCCCGCGATGAATCCGGTGATGCTCGAAGCACCTGCGGTGAAGCGCAATCTCGCCCTGCTCGCGAAGGACGGCTGGCGCATCAAGCCGCCCGACATCGGCAACATGGCCTGCGGCGATCACGGCCAAGGCCGCCTGCCCGAGCCGACCGCGATCATGGAGTGGATCGCGAGCGCGACCTGAGCTCAACGAGTCGGAGTACCCGAGCCGTCGCACAGTCGCGCAGTTGCGAGAATGACGATCAAGTGCTCGTCCAGGCGCTCCAGGATCGCGCCGGAAAGCCCGCGCGGGAAGATTGAGTCAGGCCTGCCCAAGTCGTGGGCTGATATCGCCCACGGAACGGGCGGGCCCTGGCGCAGCGTCATAAAGATAGTAAAGGCAATTATTTACAGCTGCTTCGGTGGTTCTGGTCGGAGCCCGTGGCTGTGGAATTCGACTTTGCGGTCACTGGGATGAACTCAGAGCGACTCGCGGGACAAGAGCTCCTGGAGCCGAGTCTGGCAAGCGGATGTCGGACCCTGCGGGGTGGTTGTGCTTGCCGCCCTTCTGCGTGGGACGGGGTGCTTCGTCGGCCACCGGGCGCCGGCCACCTGTCGCCGCGCTCGCCTGCCGCGAATTCCCGGGTAGTTGTCCAGCTGGCGTGCGCTTGATTCATGCTGAGGAAAGGGGACGTGCGCGAGCTGCACGGGCGCTCACGGCTCGCATGATCCGCCTTCCCCCCGCGTCCCCCCACTCGGCCATCGTCCACCCGGAGTCTCCATCATGTTTCCCTTCGGTCGCACGGCTCGCAGCCGTCTGTCGCGCCTATTCCTGGCCGCTCTCTTCAGCTTGACCGCATTCGCACTCAGCGCGCGCGCCGGCGACACGGTCGTCCTCTCGGACGGCACGTTTGGTCCCGGGTGGGTGAGCACGAAGATCGTCGACACGACGCCCGGCGCGCTTGCGACCTTCACGAGCACGACGCTCTTGTCCGGGCCAGCCGGCGCATACCGCGAGACCTCGCACACGTACACCTCGGGCAGCATTGTCGTCGGACACACCAACCCGGCGTACACGCACCAGCCCGCGCTCGACCCGATCTGCAAGATCGACTTCGCGGCCGATCTCGTGCACTTCACCGGCGTGAGCGTTGGCGGCCTGGTGTGGTACCGACTGGCCATTCTGCAGGGTGGCACCTGGTACGGCGGTCCGAACATCGACGTGTACTCGAACTCGTGGACGGCCTACAGCCAGGTCGGCTTGCGAGCGACTGACTTCTTTCGCTTCGCGGGCAACGGTCCGGAATATCCCGACTTCGCGTGCTCGGGCGGAGCGATGCAGTTCGGATTCATCTCGTTCAACGGCGCGGTCGGCGGCCCGTGGACCAAGGTGAGCGGTCTCGACAACTGGCTCGTCACGTTGCACGTCGCGCGGACGACGTTCAGCGACGGCACGCTGCTCAACCACAACTGGATCCCCGTCAAGGTCGTCGACACGACGCCGGGCGCGAGCGCGACTACATCCAGTGCGTCGTTCCTCGTCGGCGGCAATCCGGCCGATTATCGTCAGACGACGCACACCTATACGAGCGGGGCCATCGTCGTCGCACACCTGTACGGCCTGGGCTTCCACGACCCGAGCGTCGAGCCGGTCTACACGGTCGATTTCTCGGCCCACGCGCAGCACCAGACAGCCGGTTCGATCGGCGGAGCCGTCGGATTGCGCGCGGCCGTGTGGCAAGGCACGAGCTACTACGGGGGCCCGACGATCAACGTGTTCAACGGGACGTGGGGGAACTACGCGACGAACGGCCTGACCGCGAGCGACTTCGTGAAGCTCTCAGGTCCGGGTCCGAACCATCCCGACTTCACGAACTCGGGCTCGCTGCTGCAGTTCGGCTACGCGACCTCGAACTCGGCCAGCGGCGGTCCGACGACGAAGCAGATCGGCGTCGACAACTGGATCGTGCGCGCCAACCTCAATCCGCCTTGCCCGGGCACGCTCGGCATTCCGGTGTGCTTCGGCGACGACATCACGAATCCTTGCCCGTGCTATCCGACTGTGCCGCTGGGTGCCGCGGGTCACGGCTGCCCGAACTCGATCGATCCGGCCGGCGGACTGCTCGTCGCGACCGGCACGGCCTCGCTCGCGAACGACACGGCGATCCTGCACGGCTCGCACATGCCGAGTTCGTTCTGCCTCTACTTCCAAGGCACGCTCGTCACGGGCATCCCTTTCGGAGACGGTCGCTTGTGCGCGGGCGGGACGATCGTGCGCCTCGCGGTGAAGCTGAACATCTGCAACGCGTCGCAGTATCCCTCCGGCGCCGAGCCTTCGCTCTCGGTGCAGGGTCTGGTGACAGCGCCGGGACAGCGCATCTACCAACTGTGGTACCGCGACGCCGCCGCGTTCTGCACATCGGCGACGTACAATCTCTCGAACGCGCTGGCCGTGAACTGGACGTTGTAGGGACCGGATCCGTGCGGAAGGCGCGGTCGGGCGCGAGCCGCGCGAGCCCGTGGCTGATTCGGCTTTAAAATCAGCCACGGCGGCTGAATCCGGGGCCTGGCCCGCAACCCGCACGAGTCAGGCACGTCCTACCTGAAGGCGCCCCCCGCCGTCTCGTGCGGAGGCGTGAAGGCACCGGAGGCTGAGCTTCACGCGACTCACTCGGGCGCGTGCTCCTGGGGTTGGGTGCGAGATGTAAGGCCCTGCCGGCGGGCCACTTGCGGCCCGGCGGGCAAGGGACGGAGGCTTGAGCTCAGAGGCTCAGCCTGAGATGCATGACACAAAGTGGGCACTTGCTGCTGGTATATGCATTGTGTAGTCATCACTTATTGGCGATAAAAGGTAATCGGGACCCGGATGGCAAGCTTCTTCGACAAGGCCGAACTCGCGGCCGTCCTGCAAGGTTTCAACCCCTGGTGGGCAGGTCGGGGCGCCTCCAGCCCGGCCTTCCGACGCCTCGCCTTCGACGCGTGCCGACGGCATCTCGCTCACAAGGAACTGCGTCGCGCGATCCTGCTCTCGGGTCCGCGGCGCGTCGGCAAGACGACGATCCTGCAGCAGCTCGCCGCGGATGCCGTGACCTCCGGTCGCGATCCGCGCAGCGTGCTGTACCTGAGTCTGGATCATCCGCTGCTGAAGCTCGTGACGTTGCGCGAGATCCTCGCGTTGTACGCCGAGCGCGTGCACCCCGAAGGCGCGGACACGTTGCTCTTGCTCGACGAAGTCCAGTACACGCGCGACTGGGAGATCGAAGTCAAACTCCTCGTCGATCACCGCCCCGAGATGCGGATCGTCGCGACCGGTTCGGCGAGCGTCGTGCACGGCAACAAGCTGACGGAGAGCGGCGTCGGTAGATGGCTCACGGTCCCCGTTCCGACGCTGTCTTTCTACGAGTTCGTGCACATGCGCGGCGAGGAAGTGCCCGAGATCGATCCGAAGCTCAAGCCGACGCAGTTGTTCCAACGCGATGCGGCCTTCCGCGACGATCTGATCGCGCGACTGCGGCCGTTGCTGCCGCTGTTTCATCGGTACTTGCTCGTGGGTGGATTTCCTGAGACCGCCAGGCTCGACGACACGTCGCTGTGCCACCGTTTGCTGCGCGAGGACGTGGTCGAGCGCGTCTTGAAGCGCGACATGACGACCCTCTTCGGAGTGCGCAACATCGCGGACCTCGAGCGGCTCTTCATCTACCTGTGCTTGCACACGGGCGGAATCCTGGCGCACAAGACTGTCGCCGATGCCCTGGGCACGACCACCGCCACGGTGGCGAATCACCTCGAACTCCTGGAACAGGCGAACCTGGTCTACTGCCTGGCGCCTGTCCGGACCGGCGGAAAGCAGGTCTTGAAGGCGCGCAACAAGTACTACCTCGTCGATGCCGCGCTGCGGAATGCGGTGCTCTTGCGCAGCGAGGAAGTGCTCTCGCAGCCCGATGAGATGGGCCTCGTCGTCGAGACGACGGTGCTGCGCCATTTCTACGCGTACACGTACCGCGACCGCCCGCAGATCGTGTACTGGCGCGATGCATTGACCCACAAAGAGGTCGACATCATCGTCCGCGGTCCGTCCTACACGATTCCGATCGAGGTCAAATACCGCGAGCATGCGGCGCTCGAACGCGATGGCGGACTGGTGCACTACTGCTCGACAGAGCGCATTCCGCAGGCCTTTCTGGTGACCCGGCAAGACGCCGACTTCGAAGAGGTGCGGATCGCGGGCATCGAAACGCGCTTCATGCGCGTGCCGGCGCACTTGCTCTGCTATCTGCTCGGGCAGGCGGAGCGGTTGTTGTGGGAATGATGATGCAGTGATTCAGACGGGCGGAGCGGCAAGCGGCGGTCGCGGTCGTTGATCACCGACCAGCATCGGCAGGCGCGCGTTAGGAGCGGGAGCAACCCTCTCTACGCACGCCCCGAACTCGTCCATCAGCACCATGCGCCTGTCGACGTTGTACCGCTTCAAAGTTCCGCGTCCGCTGTGCTACGGCCAAGCGGGAGTTGCCAGCTCCTTCGGGAACGCGCAGGACACCAGCGCGCTCGACCGGATAGCCTGCGACGCCTGGAGAGCGCTGATCGAGCAACGTGTCGGGGACATCCTGCGGGACATCTAGGATTCGTCGAGCCGGGGCCTTCGCGCCGCCGTCGAGCCCCCAAAAACCACGGCAATTCGTGCGGAAAACGCGTTCGGTTGCGCGATCGCAGCGCGCAGGCTCGCGGATGACGGAGAAGGCCGTAGACTGCTGCCCCTTCAGCCCAGAAAACGGCCCTGTTTCCAGCCCGGAATCCGAGGGCGGCATAAGATCAAGATGCCGCTCCTCTCCCGAGCGAGGAGTCTCTCCGCATGGCAAGCCCGACGATGCCCGTTCCGACCGCACCGAAAAACCTTCCGCCCGTCGACCACAACGTCCTGCTCGTCGTCATCGACGACGTGGGGGCGGAGTGGTGGAGTTTCTACGGGATCGGGGATCGCTTCACGACGGACCCGCAGTTCACGTATCCGCGGACGCCGACGATTACGCGCCTCGCGCAATTCGGGTTGACGTTCCTCGAGGCCTACGCCAATCCGGTGTGCGGTCCGACGCGCGCGTGCATTCAGACCGGCCAGCACGCGTTCCGCACGGGGTTCGGCGAGAATCTGCGCGATCCCGGCTCGATGGGGACGATCGGCCATCGGTTGTCGGATGCGCTCAACTGGCAGCCGCGGGCGATTCATCAAGCGCGTCCGGGCGTGTACGACACCGGCATCGTCGGCAAGTGGCACATCGCCGACGGTTACTCGACCGTGGTCCCGCCCGGGATCTTGACGCCGCCTGACGCAAATTTGGATCACGCGGTTGCGGTCGGTTACGACTACAGCTCGATCCACATGCCGAACAACGGCGACACGTACGCGTGGCATCGCATCGTGAACGGCGTCGTGATGCCCGCGGCCGGATACAGCGCGCCGCCGTACACGAATTCGACCTGGGCGCCAAGTGTGCACGCCGCCGACGCGATTCAGTGGATCAACTCGCGCACGAAGCCGTGGTTCTTGCACCTGGCATTCAACGCGCCGCACTCGCCGTTCACCGTGCCGCCGTTCGAGACCTTGAGCGCGCAGACGATCAACGAACTCACGACCGCCGGCCTCACACCCGGATTCACCGTGCCGACGACGGCCACTTACGCGCAAGTGCAGCGCGTCTGGCGCGCCTCGATGGAGAGCGTGGACCACGCTCTCGGACTCGTGCTGGCTTCGATGCCCGCGACGGAACTCGCGAAGACGATGGTGATCGTCTACGGCGACAACGGCACCGTGATCAACGCGCTGCCGCCGGGGTTCCTGCATTCGAAACGCGACGTCTACCGCGGCGGCACGCAGGTTCCGCTCGTGATCAACGGCCCCCTGGTCGTGAATCCGGGGCGTCAACCGACCGCGCTCGCGCACGCCGTCGACATCCACGCCACGGTGCTCGACATCGTCGGTGGTCGCGCGCCGGCCAAGATCAAGGACATGGACGGCATCTCGCTGATGCCTGCGATTCTCGATCAACCGGGCAAGCGCCGGCGCGTCTTGACCGAAGTCACGCGGCCTTGGGGCGAGACCAATCCGGCATTGCTGACGCTCGTGCAGCGCGCTTTCTTCGACGGCCGCTGGCGCTACGTGAACCGCGGCGGGCCGGACGAGTTGTACGACAACCACGCCGATTTCCTCGAAGCGGTCAACGTCGCCGCCGCGAATCCCGCGATCACAGCGCAGATGAAGCGCGAAGTCGAAGAACTGGTCGGAGGCTGAGCCTCACAACATGCAAACGCCCAAGGTCCACCGCTCGCTGCGAAGCACGCTGCGCACGATTCTGTGCGGCGCGAGCCTCGTCGTTTTCGGTGCACCGACCTGGGCCGGCATCGTTTCGAGCGTGCGCCTGTCGGAGATCGACGTGCACAAGGTCGGCATCGACACGCAGGAATTCATCGAGCTGCAGGGGACGCCCGGCGCGTCGTTGAACCAGCACATGCTGCTCTTCGTCGACGGCGATTCGGTCAACGCCGGTGTGCTCGATCGCGCGATCGATCTGAGCGGATTCGTGATCCCGCCCAGCGGCTTCTTCGTGCTGGGCGACACGGCGTTGGTGCCCAAGAACTACGACCTGGGCGCCTACGACCAACTCGAAAACGGCACGACGACCTACTTCCTCGTCACGACCACCCAACCCGCGACCTTCGCGGCCATGGTCGGCACGCGCATCACGGTCGCTCCCGACGTCACCGTGATCGGCAACTTCGCGACGGTCGTGGACAGCGTCGCGATCGCCGACGCCGACTATCCGACGCTCGACATCGTGTTCGACGGTGCGCCGGTTGTCGGATCCGACGGCGTGTTCATGCCGGCCGGCATCGCGCGCTGCGCGAACGCTCCGAACGGTTGGAGCGCGCGTTTCAACGACTACGACCCGAACTTCCCCACCGCACTGGCCGCGACGCCGGGCGCCGCCAATCCCAACTGCGATCCGGGCGTGGGCTTCTGCTTCGGCGACGGTTCGGGCACCGCGTGTCCGTGCGGGAACAACAGTGCGGTCGGGGCGAAGGAAGGCTGCCAGAGTTCGCTGGGCTTCGGCGCCAGGCTGCACGCTACCGGCGTGGCGAGTTTGTCCAACGACACGATGCAACTCGTCGGCACGCAGATGCCCGATGCTCCGGTCTTGTACTTCCAAGGCACGAACCAATTGCTCAACGGCGCCGGCGCTTTCTTCGGCGACGGTCTCTTCTGCGCCGGCGGATCGATCATCCGCCTGGGTTTGAAGTTCAACCTCGGCGGAACCTCGACCTTCCCCGGGCTCGGTGATCCGGCGATCTCGGTGCAAGGCGTGATCGCGGCACCCGGAGTGCGCACGTACCAGGGGTGGTATCGCAACGCAGCGGTGTTCTGCACGCCGTCCACGTTCAACCTGACTCACGGACTCCAGGTTCAGTGGGTGCCTTGAGAGCACCGCCGCGTCAGTTGCGTCGCGGCCGCAAGGGGCGAGCGCCCGGCGGAACCGCGGTCGCCACGCCGCCCATCGCGGTGCGCGTTCCGCGCGCGGTCTCAGCGCCTGCTCGAGCGCCCACGCGCAAGACTCGACGGTTGCACGTCCTCGTCTCCGCGGGCCCGACGCGCGAGCACGTCGACCCGGTGCGGTACCTGACCAACGAATCCAGCGGACGCATGGGTTTCGAGATCGCGGCGGCGGCGGCGCAGGCCGGGCACAAGGTCACGCTCGTCGCCGGGCCGGTCGCGCTCGCGACGCCGAAAGGTGTCGTGCGCATCGACGTCGTCAGCGCGCGCGACATGCTCGCGGCGCTCAAAGGCGCCTGGCGCAGCGCGGATGCGCTCTACATGGCGGCGGCGGTGGCCGATTGGCGTCCGGCAAAGCGTCTGGCAGGCAAATGGCGCGCGAAGGACGGGGGAGCGACGACCACCGCGCTCGATCTGGTCCGAAATCCCGACATCCTGGCCACGCTGACCGGCGGCAGGCGCGATCCGCGGCGCACGGTCGTCGCCTTCGCGCTCGAAACCGGCGACGGAGTGCGGCGCGCGCGGGCCAAACTCGTGCGCAAGGGCGCCGACTGGATCGTCCTCAACTCGCCCGCGGCGCTGAAGGCCGAGCGCACCAGCGTGCGCATCCTCTCCGCAGCCGATCTGGAGTTCGCGCTCACCGACCAACCGAAGCGCGCGGTCGCCCGCCGGCTGGTCGAGTTGCTCGATTTGCAAGATTGAACGAATTGCGCAGCCGGATGCGCGCTTGGAATCGCTCCGGCGAAGTGGTATCCCGAACTCGAATTCGAGTGGTTGGGGGGTGCGCGGGCACGCTGTCCGCGTGAGTGCGGCTCTGTGGCACGCGCCGATCTGTCCTCCCACCGCTCATGCGAAGGTATTCGGATGGGACGCAAGCGCAAGGCCGACCTGGAAGACGAAGAGGTCGAGCCCACACACAATCAAGCCGGCGGTCGGTGGAGTTCGGTCGTTCGCGGCTTCCTCTTCGGCCGCGAAGTCGACGAGGAAACCGGTTCGCGCCTGCGCGAGATCAAGGGTCTAGTGCTGCTCGGCGTGTGCGCGTTCGTGCTCGTGTCGATGATCTCGTACTTCACTCCGTTCGCCGACCCGGGAGCGCGCGGATGGAACTGGGGCGGACGCGTCGGCTTCTACCTCGCGAACGGCGCTTACATGTCGCTCGGTTACGCGGCGTACTTCGGCATCTTCGTCGCCGTCGGCTGGGGCTGCACGATGGTCGCGGGGCGCGCGGTGCCGTTCGTCGGTTTGCGCACGCTGGGCGGCGTGTGCTTCGCGATCTCGCTCGCATTCCTCCTGCACTTCGTGTTCGGTCCGGCGGGTGATCTGCCGCACGAGAGCATGAGTTCGCACCTGCCCTACGGGCCGGGCGGATATCCGGCGCTGGTCTTGACCGACAAGCTCGTCGTGCAGTTCGGCGGCGTGGGGCTGCTCCTCGTCCTGATGCTGACGACGCTCGTCTCGTTCCTGCTCGCGACCGAGATGGCGTTCTATCCGGCGTGGCAGGGCTTCCATCAATGGCTGCGCGAGCGCCGTGAAGAGCGCGGCGAGAGCATGTTTTCGGCCGTCGCGGGTTACGCGAAGTCGACCGGCGTGGGCCTGTGGAATTTCGTCCGCGGCGCCGACCTCGGCGGCGATCTCGCCACGGCCGGCGGACCGGGCACGGCGGTGATGGATGCGCCCGTCGAGGCAGCAACGCGCCGTCGCGCGCGCACGCCCAAGGTGCCGAGTCCCGACAATCCCGAAGGTCTGCCTGAGATCGACGAGGACGACCTCGAAGAAGAATTCGAAGACGAACTCGACGAAGACCGCGAATTCGGCACCAAGCCGACGGCGGAAGAGCTAGCCGAACTCGAGGCGGAAGAAGCGGCGCTCACGGCCGACGACATGGACGAGTTGTCCGAAGACGAGGACGACCTGGAAGCGGACGAGGGCGAGGCGGACTTCGACGACGACGATGACGTCGTGATCACGCCGATCGCGGCGTACACGAAGCCGGCTCCGGTCAAGGCCAAGATCTCCGAGATGCACTTCGATCCGCCCACGCCGCCCGCGGGGCCGTGGAAATTCCCGCCGATCGACCTGTTGCTCTCGCCCGAAGGCAACACGGGCATCGACGAATCGTTCCTGCAGAGCAACGCGACGAAGCTCGAAAACTCGCTCGCATCGTTCAAAGTCGAAGCTTCGGTCGTCGCCGCGCAAGTCGGTCCGGCCGTGACCTTGTTCGAGCTGACCGTGGCGCAGGGCACGCGCATGAACAAGGTCACCGCGCTGAGCCAGGAAATCGCCGCCGCGTTGCGCGCTCAGAGCGTGCGCGTGATCGCGCCGATCCCCGGACGCGAGACGATCGGCATCGAAGTGCCGAACTCCAAGCGCCGCGTCGTGCGCATCAGCGAACTCGTCAACCAGAAGGCCTACGATCCCAAGCACATGGCGCTGCCGCTCTTCGTCGGCATGGACGCCGAGGGCGGACCGGTCGTCGAGGACCTCGCGCGCATGCCGCACCTGCTCATCGCCGGCACGACCGGATCGGGCAAGTCCGTGTGCATCAACACGATCCTCGCGAGCCTGTTGCTCACGCGCTCGCCGCACGACGTCAAGATGATCCTGATCGACCCCAAGATGGTCGAATTGCAGGCCTTCGCGAACGTCCCGCACTTGATGTGCCCGGTCGTGACCGACGCGCGGCAGGCGACCAGCGTGCTGCTCTGGGCGGTCGAGAAAATGGAGGGCCGCTACGAGCTCTTCAAGGCCGCCGGCGTCAAGAACGTCAAGGGCTACAACGCGCTCAGCGAAGATCAACTGAAGGCCGCGATGAAGGACGAGTGGAACGACGAGCGCACGCCGCGCCGTCTGCCCTACATCGTCATCGTCGTCGACGAGTTCGCCGACCTCATGTCGGTTTCGAAGAAGGAAGCCGAACTCGCGATCACGCGCCTTGCGCAGAAATCACGCGCGGCGGGTCTGCACGTCATCGTCGCGACGCAGCGTCCGTCGACCGACGTCATCACGGGCGTCATCAAAGGCAACCTGCCGACGCGCATCGCGTTCCAGGTCGCGAGCAAAGTCGACAGCCGAGTGATCCTCGACGAGATGGGCGCGGACAAGTTGCTCGGTCACGGCGACATGCTGTTCCTGCCGCCGGGCGGCGCGAAATTGAAGCGCGTGCAAGGTGCGCTGGTCGAGGACAGCGAGATCACCAGGCTCGTCGACTTCGTCTGCCAGGACTCCGCGCCGAACTTCAGCCAGGAACTGGTGCAAGTCGCGAGTGGCGAAGTGCGCCCGACAGGCGGCGTGAGCGGTGAAGGCGAAGCCGAAGACGACATGTTCGACGAAGCCGTGCGCGTCATCCTCAAGAGCAAGCGCGGCTCCGCCAGCTTGCTGCAGCGCGCGCTCGGCGTCGGCTACACGCGCGCTTCGCGCCTCGTGGACATCATGACCGAGCGTGGGATCGTGGGTCCGTACCGCGGCAGCAAGGTGCGCGAGATCATGATCACACTGGATCAATGGGAAGAAATGCACGGACCGTCGAAGGGCGGCAGCCAGGCCAACACCTCGGAAGAGGAGACCTAATCATGAATCAACGCAAGCAATTCAGCGGGACGGACTGGCTGGGCATAGCCCTCTTCGCGCTCGGCTCGATCGGCGCGGTGCTGATGCTACTGGCGATGTCCACCAGCGGTCCCGTCGAAGAGCAGGGCTGGTTGGGTCCGGTCGCGGCTTTGTGGAAGAACACGCTGGGCATTTTCCCGAGCCTGTTCATGAACGCCACGATCGCGTTCATGGGTGCGCGCCTCTTCCTGGGATTCGGATTCGCCACGCTGAAACGCAACCTGATCGGTTGCGCGGGTCTCGCGCTCGCATTGTCGGTCGTGTGCGGCGCCTGGAAGGGCGACGCGGGTGGATTCATCGGTTCGCGCACCGGCGCGATCGTCACCGAGTACACGCACGTCGCGCTCGGCACGCTGATCGGCTTGATCTCGTTCTTCGCAGTCGCCTGGTTCGCCTGGTTCCGCGCGCCGATCGCGCTGGCGCAGGAACAGGACGCCCCCGCGCCCGTCCTGCCCGTGTTGGAGAAGTCCGCTGCCAAGGCCTCCAACGTGCGACCGGCCGTGCACAAGACCATCGCCGCGAACGAAGGGGTCTCGGCCGCCGAATCGGCCGCGCTGTTCCCCGTCGACGAGATCGAAGACGTCGAGGAGCCCGTCGTCGTGCGCAAGCTGAGCGCCGACGAAGCGGCGCGCGCGGCGCTGGCGCCGTTCTCGCAACAAGAAACACCGGCATCGCCCTACCCCGAGGATGTTCGCCGCAAGGGTCAAATTCCTGTCGGGACGAAGCCGCTGGAGAATCCGAATGCATCCGCCCAAACCACAAGCGCAGTGTCGCCGCCTCCCGTGTACCACTGGACTGCCCCTCACATCGAGGACGCCGACGACGGCGCTGGAGCGCATCTGGTTGGCCAAGCGCCCGCCGACGACCGCGCAGAAGTCGACGAAGTCGAAGTCAGCTCCGGATCCATCGATGCCGATGGAGAAGCCGAGCTCGAGCTGAACGCCGAAGCGCAGACTCCCACGAACGTCCTGCGCTTCCCCGTGCGCCCGAGCTGGGAGCGCGAACCGGCGGCGGTCGAACCTGAGACGGCCACGTTCCAACCCGAGGAGGGGGACGAAGAGCCGGTCGACGCGTACGGCACACCGCTCACGCTCGTCGAGCAACTACGCCAAGCGCGGCGCGAGAGTGGATTCTCGGAACGCGACGCGCTGCCGAACGCCGAGGGCGATGCGATCGAGGTCGAGGCTTCGCACGCGCGCCTGCCGCGCGAGGTCGACGCTGAGATCGAGGAGACGCTCGTCGATTCGGAGGTCGATCTGGACGCCGATGAAGAGGTCGAAGTTCAGGACGAAGACGAGTACGAAAGCGAAGAAGTCGTCGAAGTCGAATCCACCGTGGGTGAAGACGTTGAGGACGAGGAGTTCGACGAAGACGAAGAAGAGCAGGTCGAAGAAGAAGTGCTGGCCGAGTCTGAACTCGAGACCGAAGAGCTGGTCGTCGCCGAAGCTGAGGTCCCGGTGGTCGCTCCCACGCCTGCGCCAACGCGCGCAACACGCTCCGCCGAGCAGCAGAAGGGCTTGTTCGATCCCGACGCCGAGGAGCAGCCGGTCGCAGCTGAGCGCGAAGTCGTGCTCAAGCCGAAGGCTGCTGCGGCACCGGCCGACCGTAGCCCCAAGTCGGAACCGATCGCGGCCGATGTGCGCGGAAATCAGCTCTCGGAGATCGGTTGCCTGTTCATCGAGCGCGGCCGCGTCGCTGTCTCGATGCTGCAACGCCAGTACGAAATGGACTTCGACGCCGCGTGCAAGGTGCTCGACGATCTGCAGGAGATGGGCCTCATCGGTCCGTACCTCGGCGGCCAGCGCCGCGACATCCTGTTGACGCGTGAGCAGTGGTTGGAGCGGGTTTCGCAAGCGGGTGCGACGCGCTGAAGGGCGTAGGCAGGCGGGGAGACCAGCACGACCTGCATCGCTTCGGCGTCTAGATCGAATCCCGCAGTGCAGCGCGAGCGATACCGAACCCCGCCCTAGAACGCTTCCAGTCCGACACCGCAACCCGCCCCGCAACGCTTCGAGACCGACACCGAACGCAACCCCTCAACGTCTCCAGTCCGACACCGAACCCCGCCCACTCGACCCCACCCCATTGTTGACCTCGGGGGAGGCGGTTTGCGCGGAACGAAGCGCGAATCGCCTCTCCCGAGGCCGCACTGCGAAGCATGCGTCGAATGCCGTTGCTTCCCAGTTTGCCGGGATGTTCCCAGCTGCCTCTCGGGCTGTGGTGTCGCGTGGGAGATGTGCTCTGGCATGCATTCAGCACTCACTGTCCAGTGAGAGTCACTGTTGGGCATGACTCACGACGCGCGAAGGAGAAGAAGAGAACGAAGCAAGCAGAAGAGCAACGGCATTCGACGCATGCTCCGCAGTGCGGCCTCCTGGTTCGCGGTTCGCGCGGTGGCGTTCGTCCGAGTTTGACCGTACCGAGCCAGGCTCGTGTGGTGCATCTTCGCCGCTGCAGAGCCGCGCGCCGGCGCGCGGCTCT
>JAEUIA010000102.1 GCA_016795245.1 Planctomycetota bacterium
AGTTTGCACACCACGAGCCAGGCTCCGTACGGTCAAACTCGGCCGAACAGACGAGCTGCGGCAGCCAGTCCGCGGATTTTGATCCAGGCACAGTGACGCGGGATTGAGACGATCAGGACTCCGCGCAGGACTTGGAGGGCACCACTTGCCGCCCCTTCGCGGCACCTGATCAGGCGCGGGGCACGGCGAGGGTGTAGCGCCAGAATCCGATCGCAGCGGGCACGACCAGCAGTGCTGCGAGGAGCATCAAGAGCGCCACGCTTTCGAGCCGCCAGGAGAGGACGTCCTCGGCCACGCGGATGTAGTCGTTCGTGAACCCGAACGAGCCGTTCGAGTGATACTCGGCGCGCGCAGAGGCATTGCGCATCAAGCCCAGACACAAATGCACATTGCGGCCCAAGAGGAACCAACCGAGCGTTCCGTACAAAGCGCGCTCGAGCCGCGACGAAGTGAAACCACCGTCGAGGGTCTTCCACAGGCACAGTGCGGCGAACGTGAGTTCCGTGCCGTGGCCGGCGACGAGGTGGAAGAAATCCTTCGCGTGCGTGAACGCCAGCAACGGATAGAGCACCGCCGCGAGCGCGATCGCGACGAAACGCCAAGGTCCGTTCAAGAAACGCCACGCCGCCCACGCCAACCCGCAGCCGATCATGGCGACGAGCAACGGCTGTTGTTCGGCGTGCACCGCCGCTGCGTGTCCGGCCGGCGAGATCGCCGGGATCGCCGGCATGCCGCACAACCACGCCATCGCAGCGTGCCCCATCTCGTGCACGAGCGAAGCGATGAACCACCCCATGTACTGCAAGATCGGCGTCGACGCCAAGAGCGGCGCCGTCGCGAGTCCGATCGCAAGGAAGATCCACGGCTCGTACTTGTCCGCGATCTCCGCCTGCGTCGGCGTGCTCGTGGTCACGATCACCTGCGTCGAGTCCGGTGTACTCGTCGGCATCGGCCGCTCGCGTCGCAGCAAAGTGCCGCACAATCCGCACGCGAGCGCATCTGTTTCCACAGATCTCCTGCAGCGCGGGCATTCGGTCTCGACCAGGGCGGACATGTCCGTCGGTTATCGGCCGAGAGGGAGGTTGGTTGTGATCGCGAAACTCATTCCGCCTTCACGGTCCGATGCGGTGGGCCTGCGCGCAGCCTGCGCTTTCGACCGGGCCGAGTTCCTCCCGCCGCCCGTGTGCACTCTTGCAACTGCCAACTGCAGCCCGCGTCGGTTTCGTTCGAGCGCAATTCGCGGGTGATGCGGTAGGTTCAGGGCGCAGGCCTGGCAACAAAACCGCAACCACCGAGGGCCGCCTGACGGCCTGGGATCATCCGATGACGACAACACTTTGGATGCGCTTCGGCGCCGCGTCGTTCCTCTGTGCCGGATTGGGTTCCGCCGCGATGCTGGCGACCGAGGACCAGAAGTCCGGGACCGCTCCGCACACCTATAAGATCGACGACTTGAGTTGGATGAGCGGTTCGTGGGTGCAGGGCACCGGCGAGAATACGACCGACGAGAACTGGTCGCACGCCGCCGGCGGCGCGCTGATGGGGACGAGTCGCACGGTCAAGGCCGGCAAGCTGGTCTTCTTCGAGTATCTGCGCGTCGAGACCCGCCGCGCGAAGGACGAGGATTTCGATCGGCTGTACTACGTCGCCGCACCGAACGGCGGCAAGTCGACGCGCTTCGAGCTGGTGAAGTTGGAAGGCAAGAAGGCCGTGTTCGAAAACCCGAAACACGACTTCCCGAAGCGCATCTCGTACTGGCGCGAGGGTGACGACGTGCTCAAAGCGCGCGTCGAGGGCGACGAGACCAGCACGGAAAAGCCCTTCGAGCTGACGTTCAAGGCGCGCAAGCCGTAGGGCTGGCGCTCGGCCAGGAAGCTCTCTTGGTGGGGGGGGCGGGCGACGCCTCCGCCACGGGTGCGCATGAAGGGGGCCGCAATCCCCAGACATTTGTCGGGTTCCATGAGTCGATTCTGCGAGCAGCGACACTCTGGGGGCGATGGGAGAGATGAGACACGGGCCGAACATCGCGCAGCTCCTAACGCACGCCGATTGAGTGCGGACGCCGGCGCGCGAGTTGGTGCGCGACGAGCAACGCGCCGCGGACCTTGTGCAGGAGACTTTGGTTGCCGCGCTCCGCAGGGCTCCGAGCGATGCCGTCAACTTGCGTGGTTGGCTCGCGACAGCCGTGCGAACGTGGCGCGCGTACGGCACTCGTCCTGGGCGGCGAGGAGGGTGAGATTCGCCGCGTCCTGACCCGGCTCGCGCCCGACGAGTTGACCATTGTCCGACCGTAGCTGCGGCACGCGGAGGAGGGGGGCGGCTCCTTGGTTGATGGCGAAATACCATGAATATTGAACACTCGATGTTCGATATTCATGGTAATGTGGCCACCGATGTTGCCCCGCCCCGACCTCCTGAGACGCGTCCGTGACAGCCTGGGAAGAGCGCCCGTCGTCGTGCTCACAGGCCCGCGCCAATGCGGCAAGACGACCCTCGCCCGGGAATTCCTGTCCGAGGACTCACCCAACTACTTCGACCTTGAAGACCCGGTGAGCCTCGCGCGGCTGGACGAGCCCAAGACGGCGCTCGCTCCGCTGCGGGGACTGGTGGTGATCGATGAAGTTCAGCGCCGGCCGGATCTCTTTCCCATCCTGCGCGTGTTGGCAGACCGGCGCGACAAGCCTGCGCGCTTTCTGATCCTCGGAAGCGCGTCGGGCGAACTCCTGCGTCAGAGTTCGGAGAGCCTCGCCGGGAGGGTCGAGCATCTGACGATCACGGGCTTCACGCTCGCCGAACTGGGAGCCGAGTCTGTCCACACCTTGTGGCGCCGCGGCGGATTTCCCTCGTCGTTCCTGGCGCGCAACGAGCGCGACAGTGTGGCGTGGCGCAAGCAGTTCATTCAGACCTTGCTCGAACGCGACCTGCCGCAGTGGGGTGTGCGTGTTCCGGCTGTCGCCCTGATGCGCTTTTGGACGATGGTGGCTCACTACCATGGTCAGGTCTGGAAGGCCGCGGATCCCGCGCGCGCGCTCGGCGTCAGTCCCGGTACGGCGCGTCGGTATCTCGACTTGCTGACTGATGCTTTGGTCGTGCGACAGCTCCAGCCGTGGCACGTCAACGTCGGCAAGCGGCAAGTGAAGTCGCCGAAGTTGTACGTGCGCGACAGCGGTCTGCTGCACCAACTGCTCGGACTGGGAACCGAGAAGGCGATGCTCAGTCACCCGAAGGTAGGCGCCTCGTGGGAGGGATTCGCGATCGAGCAGATCCTCGCCGAGGAACCGCATGATGACGCCTGGTCTTGGGGCACCTACCAAGGAGCCGAGGTCGATCTCTTGTTGCGGCGCGGGGACCGCATGTACGGGGTGGAATGCAAGCGGGCCGATGCGCCGCGCATGACGCCGTCGATTCGCACGGCGCTCGCTGATCTCGGTTTGGAGCGGGTAGCGATTGTCTACCCCGGAGTGAAGCGCTTTGCTCTTGCCGACAATGTGGAGGCGGTTCCCATCACTGCCTTGGCGCGACGCGGGCAACTCTTCGACGAGGGATCCGCCTGACGTCGCTCGCAGGCGGCGTCGCGTGGAGTCAGGCCCAGTTTTCCCACTCGTGATTGGCTTCGGCCAGGTCGCGTTCGACTTCGGCGATGCGCATCTGGGCGTCGCGCATCTTGTCGGCGTTGCGGTAGGTGTCTTCGTCGACGAGCGTGGCTTGAAGGGCAGCGAGTTCCTGTTCGAGCTTCATGATGCGCGCTTCGAGCTTCTCGAACAGGTAGGGGTTGCGCACCTTTCCGCCGGCGGATGATTTCCTGGTGTCGGCCGGCGGGGGAGCGGCGCGAGCGCCGGCGGCTTTGGCTTCGACCTTCGCCTGGACCTTGGCTTGTTCCTTGCGGACGCCGCGCGCGTCGGCCTCGGCTGCCTTGACCTCGCGCCAGGCGGAGTAATTGCCTTCGAAGCGGCGCAAGTTGCCATCGTCGACCTCGAGCACCTGGTTGCACAGACCGTCCATGAATTCGCGGTCGTGGCTGACGAACAGCAACGCGCCTTGGAAATCGCCGAGCATCTCCTCGAGCGCCGTGCGCGCGGCGAGATCGAGGTGGTTGGTGGGCTCGTCCATCGCGAGCCACGACGGATTCGTCAGCGTCAGCCGCGCCAGACACAAGCGCGCGCGCTCGCCACCGGACAACTGCTTGATCGTCGCGTCGATGTCGTCGCCGCGGAACAGGAAGCGCGCGAGGTGGTCGCGGATCTGCTGGTCGGTCATGTCCGGGTGATCGCGGCGCAACTCGAGGTAGGGCGTCGCGTCGTCGTGCAATTCGCTCGTGTCCTGGTCGTAGTAGCCGCACGCGGCGCGATAGCCGTAGTCGATCGTGCCGGCCAAGGGCTCCAGGCGCTGCGCCAGGATCTTCAACAGCGTCGTTTTCCCCGCGCCGTTCGGTCCGACGATGCCGATGCGCTCGCGCCGCGCGATCTTCAAGTCGAGCGGGCCGAACAGCACGTTGCCCTCGTAGCCCGCGACCAGATCGCGCGCTTCGAGCACCGTTTCACCGCCGCGCTCGGCCTTCGGCGGACGGATCACGGGCCTGCGCACGTCGTTGAACGGTCGCTCGACGCGCACGAGGTTGCTGAGCTTTTTCTGCCGACCTTTGGCCTCGGCCGTGCGCTGCGAGCCCATGTGCACCTTGATGAAGGCCTCTTCCTTGCGGATGAAATCGGCCTGGTTTTCATAGGCGCGCAGCTCGCTCGTGTAGCGCTCTTCCTTGAGGCGCACGTAGTCGTCGTAGTGACCCGGGTAGCGCGCCAACTGCCCGCGCTCGAGCTCGACGATCGAATCCACGGCCTTGTTCAACAGGCGTCGGTCGTGGCTGACGACGAGCACCGCGCCTTTCTGTTGGCGGATCCAATTCTCGATCCACTCGATGCCTTCGAGGTCCAGGTGGTTCGTCGGCTCGTCGAGCAGCAACAGGTCGTGACCGGCGACCAGTTCCTTGGCCAGCGCCGTGCGACTCTTCTCGCCGCCCGACAAGGTCTCCGCTTCGCGATCCCACAACTCTTCGCGCAGGCCGATACCGGACAACACGACTTCGACGCGCCGCTCGGTTTCCCAACCGCCGAGGACTTCGATCTCCTCGCTCAGCTCGTCGTGGCGCTTCATCAAGCGCTCGAGATCCTCGCCTTGCGCTTCGGTCAAACCGTGGTTGACCTCTTCGAGTTCGTGGATCACCGCGCGCACTTCGTCGAGTCCGCTCTCGACGTGCGCGCGCACCGTGATGCCGGGCTTGAAGTTCGGCCGTTGAGACACGTGTCCGAGGCGCGCGCCCTTGCGCAGCGTCACCGAACCCCAGTCGGGATGCTCCAAGCCTTCGATCAAACGCAGGATCGTCGTCTTGCCGCCGCCGTTGCGGCCTACGAGCCCGACCTTGTCACCCGGGTCCAGACGCAGACTCGCGCCGCGCAGGATTTCCTGGGCTGCGAAGTGCTTCTTGACGTCGTCGAGGATGAGCAGAGACATGGGTCGGCTGAAAAATTGGCCGCACAGAGTAGCCGACGCGCCTGGAAACCCCTTCCCGCGCCCGCGCGGATTCGGGCAATCGTTTCATTCGGCGGCTGATGGAGTGATTCGTCGCAAGTGGCTGTTGCGCAATGACTTCAGATGCTCGCAGCGGGCCGTTCGGGTGATTCGCTACAGCTTCGGAGCCGCCCACCGATACATCCAACCATGAACATCCAACGCACTCCCGCGGGCACTGCCCAAACGAACGCAGCGTCGCAAACCCAGCGCACGCCGCTCACCCACAAGAACGTCGCCGCCAAGCAGGCGGCCCAGAGTCAACCCGTGCAAGCGGCGGCGACTCAGGAGAGCAAGCCGCAGGCGATGAACCCGCGTCTCGCGGCCTACGCCGAGAAGATCGACGCGCGCCTCTCGCAAGCGATCGAAAACAAGGACAACTCGCCGCGCCAGAAGGCCGCGCTGGAAGCCGCCAAGACGCACTTCCACAGCATGGTCGGCCGCCTGGATCAGGCCTTCCTGGCCGACGGCCGCGCGAAGATCGACATGACCCCCGGACAGGGCATGAGCAAGATCTTCGAGCACCTGACCGGCGCCGTCACGACCGTGCTGACGCACGGAAAAGTCGACGTTCAGGGCTGAGAGCGCGCGCGCGTTTCCGCAGCACGTACACACAGTCCGCTCGCGCGTCGTCCAACGACCGCGGCACATCGGCCTCGTAGTGGAAATCGTGCAGCGCGACGCACTCGAACTCCGGCACCGAAGCGACCAGGCGCGCGAACTGACGCGCGTCGTAGGTCCTGAAATTCCAGCGCGTCTCGGTACGCGCGATCTTTCCGCCGCGCTCGATGGTGAGCCGCGTGCGCACGCGTTCGAGCCTGCTTTTGCGTTGAGCGGGCTCGACGCGCGTCACGCACGTCACCAGCGTGCCGTTGCGGCGGGCGATCCAGCGTTCCTGGCTGGCGGTGGCGCGCGAGTAGTCGCTCAAATGCAGCCCGACCACGTAGATCCCACCCGGCCGCAAGGCGCGCGCGACGCACTCGAGATGCGCACGCGCGCTCGCTTCGTCCAGCAGGTACTTGAAGGTCGAGACCAGGCAATGCACGAGGTCGAAGCGGCCTTCGAAGCGGAAATTGGTCATGTCCGCGTGCTCGAGCCGCGCACGCAGCTTGCGGGCGCGCAGCTTGGAGCGCGCGTAGTCGAGCATCGCGTCGTTCAGGTCGAAGCCGACGACCGACAGACCGCGCCGCGCCAATTCGCACACCAATCGGCCGCTGCCGCACGCGGGCTCGAGCGCGCGCCGCTGCCCGCCGCGCTTCGGCTTGGGACCGTGAACGCGCAGCATTTCGACCAGGAAACGCCCCTCAGCCCGCGTGTCCTCCGCAAACACGATGTCGTAAGCGTGAGGTTCGTCGTACCAGTCGACCTGGAGATGCGCGCCACGGGCCACCTGCGCACACTAGCCGTTCCGCGCACATGCCCCAAGGACCGCGCGTTCAAGTTGACAGTTCGTAGAGGTCCGGGGAAACTTGGACTTTGGCCTGTTTCCAGACTCTCCGCCCTCAAGCAGGTCGATCTCGGAGCTTTTTGATGCACTTCACCGCGCGCACTCTCCTCACACCCCTCACGGTCGGCCTGCTGTGCGTGGCCGGACCCGCGCGCGCCGCGACGGGCCCCGTCGCCGCCGACCCCGTCGCGCTTGCAGAGGCCGGCCCGCGCTGGGACGCGCGCGCTGCCGAGCACCTTTTGAACCGCGCCGGCTTCGGCGGATCTCAAGCGGACGTGGACAAGCTCGTGAAGCTCGGGCTCGCGGGAGCGGTCGATTCCTTCTTCCACGCTTCCGCCGCGGTGCCCATGCCCGACGTGCTGGGCGAAGCGACACTGCACGGCGGCTTGGACACGCCCGAAGAGCGCCTGCAGATGGTGACCGAGCGCCGCGAAGGCAACACCGGACTGCAACCCGAACTGATCGTCTCGCTCAATCGCTACTGCGACTGGTGGGTCGAGCGCATGGTGAAGAGCGAGGACCCGTTGCGCGATCGCATGACGATCTTCTGGCACGGGCATTTCGTGTCGTCGGTCAAGGACGTCGGCAATGCGCACGACATGATCCGCCAAAACCAGTTCCTGCGCGCGAATGCGCTCGGACGCTTCGAACCGCTCGTGCGCGGCATCGGCCGGGATCCGGCGATGTTGCGGTATTTGAACAACGATACGAACGTCAAGGGCCACCCCAACGAGAACTGGGCGCGCGAGCTGATGGAGCTCTTCTCGCTCGGCGACGGCAATTACACGGAGTCCGACATCAAGGAAGCCGCGCGTGCCTTCACCGGCTGGAGTCGCGACGGTTTCGATTTCGAGTACAAGCGCTTGGACCACGACTTCGGCGACAAGCGCGTGTTGTCCGTCAACGGCAACTTCGACGGCGACGCGATCATCGACATCATCCTCACGCAGCCCGCTTGCGGACACTTCATGGCGCAAAAGCTGCTCGCGTACTTCGAAGGCGTGCAGCCCACGGAAGCGCGCACCGAGGACTACGCCGAGTTCCTGCGCAAGAACCAGTACGACATCGGCAAGCTCTTGCGCCGCCTGTTCCAAGACCCCGCGTTCTACCGCGACGAAGTCGTCGGCACGCGCGTCGCGGCCCCGGTCGAGTACCTCGTCGGCGCGGCGCGCCGCCTGCACATCGATCCTCCCGGGCAGATGGTGCTGAACGCAGGTGACGTGCTCGGTCAGCGCCTGTTCTGGCCGCCCAGCGTCAAAGGCTGGGAAGAAGGCCTCGCCTGGATCACGACCTCGTCGATGATGCAGCGCAGCAACATGGTCGGCGTGCTGCTCGGTCTCGTCGACGTGCGCGCGTTGATGCACGACGAGGAGTTCTCGACGGGCGATCCGATGGCGGCGAAGGCCAAGACCGCGAGCCGCACGAACGGATTCAACCACCTCTATCACATCCAGCAGATGGGCTGGACGCCGTCGGTCGCGCTCGCCGAGCGTGCGCGCTCTGCGTTGGCGGCGGGCGGCAAGCAGGTCGGCGACGAGGCGCTGACACGCTGGTTCGCCGACGAATTGCTCGCGATCCCGTACCAGCCCGAGACGACGCGCGAGCCCTACGAGTGGCTGAAGGCTCAGCGCACGCAAGCGGGCATCGCCGAGGGCGAGTTGCTCCAACAGCCCGCCGCCGCCGAACCGATTCTGCGCGGACTGGCGCACCTCATTCTCAGCCTGCCCGAAGCCCAATTGAATTGAGCGCGATCGCCGCGAACCAGGAAGCATGAACATGGATACTCGAGGACAAGGAATCGATCGCCGCGGCTTCATCGTCGGCGGCGTCACGGTGTTCGGGGGGCTCTACCTGCTGGGCCGCCACGCACGCGCGGACAAGCAACCGATCGACACGGCGCCGCGCACGCTGTTGCTCGTCGAGCTGAGCGGCGGCAACGACGGTCTCTCGTGCGTCGTGCCCTACGGCGACGACGCCTACTTCCGCACGCGCGAGCGCGTTGGCGTGAAGGCCGACGAAGTGTTGAAGTTCGACGACTACCGCGGCTTCCACCCCAACTTGAAGAAGCTGCGCGAGGTGTACGGCGACGGGCACATGGCGATCGTCGAGGGCACGGGCTACCCGAACCCGAATCACTCGCACTTCACGTCGCAGGACATCTGGCACACCGCGCGTGCGACCGGGCGCGCTTCCGGTGACGGCTGGATCGGGCGCACGATCGCGAAGCTGTACGAGAACGACCGGCAGGTTCCGCACGCGGTTCACGTGGGCCAGACGCTGCCGTTCTCGCTCAAGAGCGGGACGCACCCCGTCGTGTGCTTCGACGAGCCGCCCGCGTACCGCTGGGTTTCGAACGGTGACAGCATCGTCGAGGCCGGCGGCAACCCGGAACCCGAGAGCAAGAGCCGACTCGACAAGATTCGTTCCGTCGTGCGCAACGCGCGTCAGAGTTCCGAGGACGTGCGCCGCGCGGCCGCGACGTATCAACCGCGCGTCGAGTACGCGAACGATCCGTTTTCGCAGGACCTGCGCAACGCAGCGGCCTTGTTGCAAGGCGGTATCGGTTGCCGCGTGCTCTCCGTGACGCAAGGCGGATACGACACGCACGAAGACCAGAAGCGTCGTCATGACATCTTGATGGCGGATCTGGACCGCGGATTGTCGACCTTCCTGGCCGACATGCGCGGCACCACGGTCGGTGACAACGTGCTCGTGCTCGTCTTCAGCGAATTCGGCCGCCGTGTGGCGGACAACGCGTCGATGGGCACGGATCACGGCACGGCCGGGCCGATGTTCCTGATGGGGACTCCGGTCAAGGGCGGCGTCTACGGCAAGCACCCGTCGCTGACCGAGCTCTACGAAGGCGATTTGATCCACACGACCGACTTCCGTCAGGTGTACGCCTCGGTGTTGGAGCGCTGGTTCAGCCTGGACAGCGAGCCGATCCTGGGCGCGAAATACGATCCGATTCAAGGCTGCCTCGCGTGATGCTCGCAAACATGCAAGTCACTTCGTTCGTTCTCGTCGCTCTCACGTCGTTCACTTCGGCGAACTGCGCTTCACAGGAACGCGCCGTCGCCGCGCACTCGATCACCGAGGCGGTTGTCGACGGCGAGCTGAGAACGCGCATTCACACCGAAGAATTCGCCGGCGGCGGACGCAAGCTCGAAGAAGGCCAGCGCGAAATTCGACCGGGCGAATGGATCCGGCACGGGAGCTACGTCAGCTACTACCCCACGGGCCGCAAGAATGCCGAGGGGAACTACACCGACAGCCAGAAGACCGGAACCTGGACTTACTGGTACGCGAACTCCAAGAAGGAAGCCGAAGGCGCCTACGTCGCCGGTGTGCCCGACGGTCCGTGGACCTTCGCGAACGAGAACGGGCGCACGCGTCAGGCCGGTTCCTTCGTCGCCGGCCGCGCGAGCGGAGAGTGGACATACTACTGGCCGCTGACCGGAAAGTTGCGCGCGCGCGGGTCCTTCGCGGAAGGCGCGATGGTCGGGACGTGGACGTACTTCGACGAGAACGAGAAGCGCGCGGAAGAAGGCCGCTTCGAAGCCGGCGTGCGCACGGGCGAGTGGACAGCCTGGCATCCGAACGAGCAACTCGCTTCGCGCGGCGCATTCAGCGCGGGCAAGCGTCACGGTGCCTGGACCTACTGGCACGACGACGGGTCCGAAGCGAAGCGGGGCTCCTACACCGCCGGCTTGGAAGACGGACCGTGGACCTTCAGTTATCCCGGCGGGAAACCGCAACAGAGCGGCGCGTTCGCCGCGGGCTTGGAAGAGGGGCCGTGGACCTTCTGGTTCCCTGACGGCAACAAGTCGGAGGAAGGCGGCTTCTCGAAGGGGCTGGCTGAAGGGCGCTGGACACTCTGGCACGCGAACGGCCGGAAGGCCTCCACCGGGGAGTACCGCGCCGGTCGCGCCCAAGGCGAGTGGATTGTCTGGGACTCGGACGGAACCGAACAGAGCCGTCGGCGTTTCGACGAAGGACGTCTCGTCAGCCGCTGATTCGCACACACGCGTCCCATACCGATGGTTCAACGGATCGACGACGCACAGAGTTCGCTGAGGGCCACGCCCGAGCGCCCGCCGATCCGTCCGTGTCGCGACGCCACCATCGCGGCGCTCGTCGTGTGCTTGGCGTTCGGCATCACCGTGTTTTTCGTGTGGCGCTCGGCGTTGGAGCGCCAAGGTCAACACGTGTTGGCGGAGACGGCGCGCGCGATCGAACTCGCCGCCGGCCTCATCGATGCCGACGCGCACGACGCACTCACGCTCACGGCGGAGCCTCAGAGCTCGAGCCTGACCGATCTCGCGCAGCGGGTTGCCTGGGTCAAGCGGACGCAGTCCCTGATCGAGAGCCTGTACACGCTCGGTCTGAAGGACGGAGTCCTCGTGCCCGTTCTCGACGGTGAGCAAGCAACGCACGTGGGTGCGCGGACCTTTCCGCCTGCTGCCATGGCGGCCTTGACGTCCGGCCGCACGACTCGATCTCTGGAGTACGCGACGGCCATCGGCCCGGTCGTCAGCCTGTACGCGCCGATCCACTCGAAGTCCGGCGCCGTTCGCGGCCTCGTGGGCGCGGACGTAAAGGTCAGCGCCCTCACACGCGTGTCAGGCGCCGCCGATCAAGTGCTGCTCTACGGCTCGCTGTTCACGGGAGCATGCGCCTTCTTCCTCGCGCTGGTCGTCTATCAATTGCGCAAGTCGATCCGGGAGGCCGTCCTGGCGAACGAAGCCCGTCTGGCCGCGGTCGAGGAGCGATCGTCCACGCTCGTACAGGCCCAGAAACAATCGGACTCCGTGCTGGCGTCGATGAGCCACGAGATCCGGACACCGCTGACCGCGATCCTCGGATTCACCGAACTGCTCCTTGAGCCGAACAACGACTTCGGCGTGTTGCGCAATCACGCCTTGACGATCCGTCGCAACAGCCAGCACTTGCTCGGCGTGCTGAACGATGCGTTGGACATCTCGAAGATCGACGCGGGCATGATGCGTGTGCACGACCGGGCTTTCGACCCGGCCAGGCTCGTGCGCGACGTCGTCGACCTGTATCAGCCGCGAGCCAACGACAAGAGCATAGGTCTCGAGCTCGTCGAAGCAGGGGCGATCCCGCCATGGGTCGTCGGCGACGAACTGCGTCTGCGGCAGATCGTGCTGAACCTGTTGAGCAATGCGCTGAAATTCACGGAGGAAGGATCCGTCGTCGTCACCTTGCGGTACGACGAACAGCTCGCCCGACTCTCGTGCAGCGTGCGTGACTCCGGAATCGGCATTTCGCCCGAGAATCTGGTTCGGATCTTCGAGCCGTACCAACAGTCCATCAACGAAGATGTGCGTAGCTTCGGCGGCACCGGACTGGGGCTTACGATCAGCAAGCGCCTCGCCAATCTCCTCGGGGGGGATCTCACCGTCGAGAGCACGCCTGGTGAGGGAGCGAACTTCACGGTCTTCATTCCGGCGCCGATCACGACCGCCGCCGAGAGCGACGATCTACAGGCGTATCCACCGCAAGTCTGGCTTCCGCGGCCGAGTTGGCGCGTGCTCGTCGTCGAAGACACCCTCGAACATCAGAAGCTGTTCTATGCGGCGCTGCGGCGTGCCGGACACTCGGTGGATGTGTGCGAGACCGGGGAGCGCGCGGTGAACCTCGTGCGCGAAGCCGAATATCTCCGCGAACCCTACACGGTCATCGTGCTCGACGTGCACCTGCCAGGCATGTGCGGCGGCGCGACAGCGCGTGCTCTCCGCGAACACGGCTTCCGCGGCCCGATCCTTGCGATCTCGGCCGACGCGACCGAGGAAACGCGCACCGTCTGTATCGAATCAGGCTGCAATGAACTCGTGACGAAACCCGTGGATCGACGGACGCTGCTCAGCGCGCTTGTCCGCCTGGTCCACGAGGCGGCTGCGGCGGGCGCGGCTTGATCGTCATCGTGCGAGCCTGACGCTCGACGTTGCGCAAGAGACTTTGCGCCGTCTGCGAGGCGGCGTGCTTGGGATCCTGGGCAACGCTCTTCAGGCGTGCCAGCGCGGCAGCGCGGGCCTCGGGAGTCGGGAACCGGCGCCCGAACTCGGCCATGATCTTGCGAACGCGTGACGCAGCCAGGATCGACAACACGACGAAGTAGAACAACGCCCACGCGAACGACCATCCGACCAGCGTCCGGAACCCGGCGTGCTCCGGGCTGAGCTGCGAGAGGATGAACCACGGCACGATCGGGACGAAGAAGAAGAGGCAACTGATCGGCCCGAAATTGCGGCTGCTGCGCACGCGCTCGAGCATCCCATCCGTTTCGATGCGCGTGAGTTGATCGAGGTTTTGCACCTGCGGCGGTTGGGTTGGCGCCGCGGGCTTCGCAACCGGCGACGAAATGGAAGCCGCGAACGCGATCGGACCTGCAGTCGGGAGCACCGTGCCCGTGCGCGCCGCCAGATCGGTGAGCCACTTCTTGTCGAAGCGAAAGAGGTGGATCTCCGACACGATCAGATCGAAAGTGCCGTCCTCCGCGCGCACGAAACCCATGTCGTCGGATGACGCGCCCAGGTCCTTGCGCCGCACGATCACGTTCGCGAGCACATCGGTCGGCCTGCCGATCCAGTCGCAGAGCGCTTGTGCCTGCGGGTGCACCTCGACGTTCTTGAGTCCCATCTCGCCCAGTGCGCGTGCGAGGTCCTGCTCGGAGCGCACTGCCGTTCTGATCCTGCGGTAGCGGGGCATGCTTCAGCTCCTGAGACGAGCAACGATCGCTGCCAGTTCCGCGTCGCTTGCTGGTGCACCGGGTAGGGGAGGGAACTCGCCGTCGGCGTTCGTCGGCACCAGATGAACGTGTGCATGGCGCACCTGCCAGCCGATCGCAGCCAGGCACACTCGTTCGCACGGGAGTCGCAGTTTGAGACGCACGGCCGTGCGACGTGTGAACTCCATCAGCGCGCCGAATTCGCGTTCGTCCAGATCGAATACGGAGTCCACCACCTTGCGCGTGATGACGATGGTGTGACCCGGTCGCACCGGGTTTGGGTTCAGAAAGGCGATGTGTAACTCGTCTTCGTCCACGCGCTGCACGCGGCGTGTCCCGTCCACGATGTCCAGAAAGGTGCGCATACAGCCTGTGAGCGTGCCCGTTAGGAGTCGAAACGGAAAGATTTGCATGCTCTTTCTCTACCGACAAGTGCCCACTGATGCCGATTCATGCTGGAGCGTGTCCCACGCGCGGTCTCCGCGCCCTCCCACGCGCGCCCTGAGGTCAAGCAGAGTCATGAATCTTGCAATGCAGTCGCGCTGCGCTGTCCTTCTGACGCTGGCATTGTTCGCCGGCTGCGGCGCATCCGAGCCGCCCGTCGAAGAATCGGCGCCCGCTCGCGTGAGCACGAATCCTGAACAGCGCCAGACGCCCAAGACGGCGAAAGGTACGCCCTCGCGCACTGTCCGCGATGGCGCCGTGCAGTTGCCTGAACTGTCCGCCCCAGTGGACCTGCCGGCGGTGATCGAACGCAGTCGACTGCTCCAGCGCTTGCCGCAAGCAACGCTCTTCGCCTTGCGTCTGCCGCACATCGAGAAGCTGGGAGCAGCCGTCGATCGAGCCGGTCTGCGTTCATTGCTCAGCGCGCCCGAGTCCCAACCTTCGTTCGCGACGATCCAGGAACTGTGGAACCGACTGGCGCGGGACGTAGTCGGTTTCGAGGCACTGAAGAATACGCTGAACGAAGTCGACGGCGAGGTCGTGTACGCCGTCGTCGCGGTGGACTTCGCGGCCCTGAGCGGTCAAGCATCAGCGTCCGACGCATTCCCGGTCACGCAGGCTCTCATGCTCGACGCCGGCCAACACGCAGACAAAGTCGATGTCGTGCTGCATCAGTTGCTCGCGGCCTTGCGCGTGCACGAGCAGGCCGATTCCGGCGTTGTCAGAGTCACCGAAGCTGCGGCTGCGACCGCATCGGGTTGGCGCGCCCGCGTTCGCACGCCGTTCATCGAAGGCGATCTGATGCGGGACGGGAGCCAGTTTCTGCTCGCGCTCTTGCCGCCTCGTGCCGCTGAGGATGTCGCGCACCCGCTGGCGTCACACGACATCGAGACGTCGTTCCTCGCCTCCGACATCGTGCGCGGCACCAAGGATCTCTCGCGCGACGGTTCGGCTGTCGTCGTCGAGGCCTTCATCAACCTGGAGCCGGTTTGGAAGACCGTCGAAGCGCTGTCGTCCCCGGAAACCCGACGCATGCTTACGGGCTCCGGAGCGGCTGAGATCCGCGGCCTCTCGACCGTGGCCTCGCTCAGTGACAAGGGCATCGACGAAGAGCTGTTCGTGATGTCGCCGGGCGGCCACGACATCCTGACTCGGGCTGTCACGCAACGGCCGTTGGATCAGAAAATCGCGCGGTACCTGCCTCCGGAAGCGGACTACGCGACGATGAGTTCGCTCGATCTCAGCGCGCTGTTCGACGGACTGACGAAGGCGTTGCCGGACGGCGACATGCGTGAATTGCAGCGCACGCTCGCCGACACCAAGCGCGAAGGGTTCGACCTGCGCGCCGATCTGATCGACAACATCGGACCGACGTTTGCGTTCACGGGTAACCTCGACGTCGCGCGCATGATCCGCGGCGACGATGCCGCGGGCCGAGGCATAGACTTCACGATCATCGCCGAGGTTCGCGACGGATCGCGCTTGCGCGGAATCGCCGAAGCGTTGATCGCGCGTGCGGGCGCGCGCTCTACGATTCAGGCCAAGGACATCCACGGATTCATGGCCTACGGCATGGCTCCGATCTCGCTGCCGACTTCGGCCGCGCATCCGCTGCTGCAGGTCGAGCCGCATTGGTATTTCGGCGACGACGTGTTCTTGTTCAGCTTCTCGCGCGCCGGACTGGCGCGCTCGTTGTCGGCTTCTTGGAAGACCGACAATACCGGGCCGCCCGAGTTGAAGGAGGCGCTCGCGCGCGAGGCACTCGGCGCATTTTCCGTCGGCGTGAGCACGGACGGTGCGAATCCGGAACGTGCGACCACCATCGGCCGGCGCACGAGTCTGGGACTCGAGTTGTCGGCGCGCGGGGGGGTCGGATCGACGACCGTCTACACGCTCGCCTCCGCGCTCGGATTCGCGGGGGGAATCGCCGTTCCGAAGCTCATGGCGGCGCGACTCGGGGCCAACGAACAGGCGGCGATCGAGACTTTGCGTGCCATGGCCGCCGCCGAAAGCGCCTTCCGCGACCGCGTCTTGCTCGACCAGGACGCCGATGGACTGGGCGAATTCGGCACGCTGGCCGAACTCACCGGAGCCGCCGACTTGCGCAACGGCACCGCTGCGCTCACGGTTCCGCTGCTCGACGCAAGCCTGAAGCCCGATCAGCACGGGCTGGCCTCGAGTTCCGGGTACTTGTTCAAGATCGAACTGTCGAACCGGCTCACTCGACGCATCGATTTCGATGAGAAGGAATTCTGCCTGCACGCGTGGCCGATCGGCTTCGGTGCGACCGGACAGCGCGCTTTCGCGCTCGACGCTCAGGGAACGCTGCTCGCGACCGACAACACCGGGGCGGACCAGAACTACAGCGGACGCGAACGCAAGCCCGCCCCTGATGCCGCCAAGCGCTTGACCAACAGCAAGCCCCGGGTCGGCGAGGCCAACGCGCGCAGCATCGACGGCGGCTCCTGGCTCGAACTGCGCTGACGCCGCGAAAAATCGCGCGGAACACTCTGCGCTGCAGACGCTATCCTCTGCGCGCCATGCCCGCGCCGCCGATCGACGCACGTTCACTCACCGCCCGCACGGTCTCGGTCACTCCTTGCGGAGACGACGGATTCGTACTGCGCATCCGTCCCGATGTAGGGCAGGCGCCGCTGCGCGCCGCGCGCTTTTTCATGCTACGTCGAGAGGATCGACTCTCGCCGGCGATACCGCGGCCGTTCTCGATCTACCGCCAGGTCGGAGAAGACCTCGAGTTCCTGATCAAGAACATGGGTACGGGCACGGCGGCACTGTCGCAGTGCACGCCCGGCACGCGACTGCGCCTCATCGGTCCCTTGGGCAACGGCTGGCCCGCGCTGGACGGCGAGGGCGCACCGTGGGTGATGCTCGCGGGCGGCATCGGCTCGGCGCCGTTCTTCATGGGGATCGAGCAGGCTCTCGCCGGCATGGACGGGCGCAAACCCGTGCAGCGCGAGTCGATCACGTACCTCTACGGCGCAGCGCGGCGCGGTCTCTTGTACGACATCGAGGCGTTCAGGCGACTCGGCGTGCGCGTCGAGGCCTGCACCGACGACGGTTCCGCCGGGTTCAAGGGCAACGTGTTGCAACTGCTCGAAGACCTGTGGAAGCGCGGCGAAGTGCCGCGACAGGTGCGCCTGCTCGCGTGCGGACCCGAGCGCATGCTCGAAGCGGTCGAAAACCTGGCGCGCGCGCGCAACCTGCAGTGCTGGCTGTCGCTCGAAACGCTGATGGGTTGCGGCGTCGGCATCTGCAACGGTTGTCCGGTACCAACCGTCGAAAGCGGACCGATGGGGGCCTGGCCGAACGCCAAGTGCTGCGTCGAGGGCCCGGTGTTTTCCGTCGACGACGTCACACTCGCCGGCGCTCACTGATCAGCCGGCAACGTCGCGATGCGATCGCGCAGCGCCTGCACTGCAGTTCGCTCGCTCGGAGCCGCGTTCTTCTCGACGATCTCGAGCGCGCGCGTCAGGTACTCACGGGCTTCCTTGATGCGGCCCATCTCGACCAGTAGCGACCCGGTCGATTCGAAGGCCAGGAAGCTGTCCGGCAGTGCTGCACAGGTCTTCTTCCACGCGGCCAGCGCGCCTTCCTTGTCGCCCTGCGCACGCAGCATCCCGCCCTGCAAGAACAGCGACTTGCCGTCACCGGGATCGATCTCCAGCGCGCGCTCGATCCAGGCGAGCGCCGCCGCGACGTCGCCGCGGTCGGCATCGATCGTCGCCAGCGCGCGGAACGTGTCGTCGCTCTGGATGCCGATCTGTTCCAGCGCGGTTCTCAGCGCGGCGCCCGTGGCGTCGCGTCCGCGCAAGCTGTAGGCGCGCGTCAAGAAGGGCATCGCCTGAGCGACTCCCTCCGTCTTCAGCAGCAAGGCTCCCGCGTTGTAGTGGGCCTCGAAGCTCTTCGGATCGCACTCGGTCGCGCGCAACAACGCGCGTTTGGCGCCGTTGTTCTCGCCGCGCGCGAGCAACACCTTGCTCTTCTGCAGCCACGCATCGGCCTGGTTCGGGAACTGCTCCAGCACCGCGTCGAACTCGTGCTCCGCGCCCGTGAGATCACCGTGCTTGGCGGCCAGGATCCCGATCAAGACGCGCGGACGCGGGTCGGACGGAGCGACCGCTCGCGCGCGCTCGATCGCGCGTCTGGACGCCGCTTCGTCGCCGTTGCGTTCGTGCGCCCCGGCCAGGAACAGCAGGTAATCGATGTGATCCGGGCGATACCGCAGCGCGTTCTCGAACGCCTGTACGGCCTTGGCCCATTCGCCGCGCCTGCTCCAGACTTGTCCGAGTGCGCTCAGCGCTTCGACGTACCGCGGGTCGATCGCCAGCGCCTGCTCGAGGGCCAACTGCGCCTCGCTCAGGTTGCCTGCGGTCGCGTGCGCGACACCGAGGCCAGTCAGCGCCTCGATGCTCTGCGGATAGCGCCGCAGCACGAGCTCGAACACACGAATCGACTCGCCGAAACCGGTGCCGGTGACGGCGGCCTCGTACATCAGCGACCATCCCAGGCCGACGTTGGCCTGCACGAAGTCGTCGACGACGGCGAAGATCGAGTCGTCGCCGCGCTGCGCCTTGGACCCCAGTTCCAGCGTCGTTTGAAACGAAGCGAGCGCGGCACGCAGCGCATCGAGGTCGTTCGTGCGCCTATACTCCTCGAGCCAGACCTTGCCCAGCACGCGGTGTGCGTACGGCGAATTCGGCGCCTCGTGCACAGCCGTGGTGAGCAGGACCTTCTCGTTCGACCACACCGCCGTGCGCACGTGCGACAGCCAACCCAGCGCGACTGCAAGAACGACGAGCAGCACTCGAGCGGGTGTTTTGGGCAGTGTGCGCAGCAAAAGGAAGGCGACACACGAAGTCACGCCGAAGGCGGCGACGTACAAGTAACGCTCGGTGAGCGGAAACACGCCCAAGGCATCGACGCGCACGATCAGCGGCAGGATCGCGACCGGCGCCGCGAGCGCGCACCAGAGCAATGCGAATACACGCTTCCGCCACGCGAGGACGACTAACACGCTCCATCCGCTGCACACGAGGATTGGCAACGCCAGACTGCCCCACGAGATCCCCGGAGTGAACGGATGAAAGACGCGCAGCGGATGCGGCCACACCAAGAGTCCCAGTCCGCGGCCGAGCAATTCGACGCGCAGTTGCAAGAGACGCAACGCGCCGACGCCGAACTCGGTCGTCGTGCGATCGAACCCGGCCGCGATGCCGCCGAACACGCCGATCCGCGCGACGTACCAGAGCACCAGCACGAGCGCGAACGGTGCGTAGGCGCGCAGGGCCTTCGGGAACCACGCCGCATCCAAGCCTGCGGCGCGCCGCGCGACGTCGAACGCGAGCGCCAGCGGCACGACGGCGACGGCGAGTTCCTTCGAGAGCAGCGCGACGGCGAAGAGACATGCTGCCGCAAGCGGAGTTCCCTGTGACCCGCGTTCGCGCCAGCTCGCAAACGCATCGACGGCCAGCAGCACGAACGCGCCGCACAGCGGTTCGTTGATCGCCGACAACCAGGCCACGGCCTCGACGTGCACCGGGTGCAGTCCGAACAGCAATGCCGCAAAGAACGCGCACGTCGTATCGCGTGTCACACGACGCGCCAGCCTGAACGCCGCCCACGTCGCCAGGAGATGCAGGAGCAGCGAGAGGACGTGGAACGCGAACGGCTGTCCGTCTCCGATGCGGTACGCTGCCGCCAGCGCCACGTTCGCGAGCGGCCGCCAGTACCCGACGGCCGCCGTCGCCTCCGGTCCCGTGAAATCCCACATCGGCCGCGCGAGCGAAGCCGGCAGTTCCGAGAGGTCGGCGATCGCCGGATTGCGTTCGACCGTCAGGCGGTCGTCGTAGACGAACTCGCCGAAGAGACCGCGCGTGAAAGCGAGTGTCGTCAGAACGAGCAACAGCAGCACGAGCGCGAAGCGCGCACTCGCGTGTGGCTCTTCGGGCGCGGTGCCTGTTCTCACGTGCGGTCTCGTGACGGCCTCGGTCATGCGCGTGGTGTATCCGGTGCGCACTCAGCAAGCAACGCGCCGTCTCGCTCCGCGCCTGACCACAATTCGAATCCGTGCGATTTCGCGCGCGCGGAGTGAGAAAAGCGCGCGGGGGAAGAACTCATCGAGTTCATCCCCCACGGCCGGTTCACGCATCGAGTGCCTGGTACTACGGACAGAAATCGACGTGGAGGCCGTCGCTCAGGTTGAAGTTCGAGCCGCCCGCGAGCGCGTCGCGGAACCAGAACTGGAAGTTGAACGCCGTGCCCGGGAGGATGAGACCTGCCGCAGGCGGAGCCGTGACGTCGAGGTTGTAGGAGGCCGTGCCGAAGAACGTGGTGAACACGATCGGCAGTCGCTGGATCGAACCGGTCACGCACAACCAGCCGTTGCCGAAGGGAAGGGCGGTCAGGCCGGACCCGAAGAAGTAGATCCCCGCGGAACCCGGTGGCATGCCGCTCGTGAACAACACGAAGTTGTTCTGACTGATGAACTGCGTCCCGGTCCAGCCCATGAAGGCGCCGTTCGGGTCCGCCGAGTTCGGATTCACGAAGCAGTAGTTGTACGGCGAGGGGCAGACCGGTGCCGTCCCGGGGATGAAGGGCCACGCGTTCGAGAGCGAAGCGTTTCCCGAGCCGGAAGTCTTGACGAGGATGTCGCCTGGTCCTGCGTTGGCCGGGACGGTCGAGACGATCACCGTGCCGTTCGACGAGAGACCGCTCACGACGACGCTGGTGAGGCTGCCGGCCGTGGCCTGTGTAAACCAAACCTGGTTGTTGGTGGCGCTGAAATTCGAACCCGTGATCGTCACCTGGTTCAGGGCGGTGGCGATGCTCGAAATGATCGGCTTGCCGGCCGAGGCCACGCCGTACACCGCTTGCACGCCGGCGATGTCGTCGGCTTCGATGGATCGAGCACTCGTGCCGGTGCCGGTGGAAGTCGCGAACATGGTCGCGCCGCCGCTGGCCGAGTGATCCAGGCCGAGCGCGTGCCCGAATTCGTGACACGAGACGCCTTGGAGGTCGTCCTGATTCACGGGAATACCTGTCGTCGGACCGTCGGCCCAGGTCCAGCCCGAGTAGAAGCGCATACGCCAGCCGTTGAAACCCGGCGGAAGGAAGTACTCGGTGAAGGCCAGCGTGCCGCCACTGGAGCCGCTGAGCTCGGAACAGATGTTGTCACCGATGCTGCCCACCCCAGTAGCGTTGCCCACGAAGTAGAAGTCGAAGTTGGCTCCACCCGACCCCAGTCCGCCGACTTGCGACGGATCGCCGTTGCCGTTGCCGTGCAGACGGCTGCCCCATTCGATCGCGCCTTTCCAGATCGCCATCGTGGCGCCCGTGTACCCGGGGAAGTTCGTGTCGGGCGTGACGTTGTCGTTGGCAGAGGGGTCGGTGAAGTTGTTGAAGACGCGGAAGTGGCGCTGGGACGTCGTCAGCGACGTGCCGAGGACCGAGAACGCATCGGATTGCGACGGCAGCATGAGGACTCCGGCGAGCCCGAGCGCCGCGGTCGGAAGCAGGATCTTGGCGATGCTCATCGTCCAGCTCCCTTCACCTTGACGGCTGCTGCGACTTGCGCCTTCAAATCGGCGAGCGTGATGTTCGAGGGGATGGCGTAGCCCTCGCCGCGGCCCTGCACGATGACGTTTCCGCCCCGCGTGAAGGTGCGGTAGATCCCGCCGTGCCAGGTGACGATCTCGTTGCCGGCAAAGTCGCCGCCCATGTTCTCGGTGTACTTGTAGAAGCACACGACCTGATTGCCGACCTTGGTGTCGTCCGCCGAAGGCGCCTCGGAATTGAACGCGCCGTGTTCAGCGTCGACGAACCCGCCCATGAACACGACGTCAGTCGTGATCGGCTTGCCCGACTCGAGCGACTGGCCTTCGATCGAGAGCGTGGTGAAGTAGAGTTCGTTGCCGTCGACCGGATGATCGATGCGTGTGACGTGCTTCTGGGCGATCTTGCCGTAGACCGTGTCGCTCGTCTTCGCGACCATCTGGTTCAAGTCCAGGCGCAAGATCTGGGCGGTGCTGATCGCTGCGGCGGCGGTGACCGCCAGCGCGATTGCAGTGAGCCCGCGGGAACTGAAATTCATGAGAGAGGTGGTCCTTTCGAGGCACTCCGGCAGACCTGAGATAGAGAATCCAGAGGCACCGGTTCGAGAGAGTGACGAAGCCGCCTGCTGCGACTCCGCGTGAGAATAGGACGGATGTGGCCCGCGATAGGTTCCAAAGGGTCGACTTCCGCACCCTCGCGTCACCCCCTCAAATCTAACAGCAGGGAGGCCCCTGCGAGGTCCGTAACCCTCCCAAGGCCCCGAAACTCGAACGTCAGTGCCCTTCGGCGGGCGTGAAACGGGTCGGCGGCGGAGGTGGGGGGCCGGGTTCCAGAAAAACCTTCAGGTCCTCGTCCGCGGGGTTGGCGGTCAGAAGTTCCTGCACCAGGCGACGGCCCTCGGGGTCCTCGACCCTGCACAAAGCCATCGCGAGGCGACGGCGCAACGGAACACGGTCCGGCACGAGTTCGCACGTGCGCCGGAACGCGCGCACCGCCTCCTCGAGCTGTCCGTCGATTTCGTACGACTCGGCGAGGGCGAACCAGGCGCGCGCGTTCGTGTTTTCGCGCTCCACGATGCGCTGCAGGCGGAGGATGGCGGCGTCGGGTTCCAGACCTTCGAGGTCGGCGTACGCGAGCGCGATCTCGATCATCGACCAATCGGGATGCGCCGCGGCGAGCGGTGCGAGGTAGGTGTCGATGAGGGTGACGTCGCGCTTTTCGATCAGGACCCGCGCGATCCAATTCCACGCCGAGCGCAGGAACGGATCGAGCGGCTCTTCGCGCGCGGCGCGTTCGAACTCGGCGAGCGCATCGGCGTACAACTCGACACGCTGCGACGGGCTCTCGAAGGGCGAACTCGGAACCTGGGCGGAGTAGAACTTCGACAGCGCCGAGGCGAGCGCGCCGGGCGTCGCGCGTTCGAGGGCTCTGAAGGTCGAAGCCCGCGCACGATCGGCGCGCACGCCCCACAGGCTGCGCACGCGCTGCCACGGGCACGTCGCTTCGTCGTCGCGCTCGAACGCGAAGGCGCGTACGCGCCGCGGACTGTCGTGGGGCGCCAGCGTGCCGTTCGTCACGATGCCGAACGCCGGCTGATCGAGGCCGTCCGCGCTCAACACGACCGGGTGCACGAGGTCGCTGCCCGCGAGCGTCGCACTGTTCTCGTTCGCGACCTGCGCGAGCGGCTCATCCAGCGCGAGCCAGCGCACGATCGTCGTCGTGGCCGGCGCCGGCGCCGGGTCGATCGCGGGTGCATCACCCGGGAACGGCACCGCGATGACGAGGTCGTACGCGCCGCTTGCGATGCGTTCGCGCGCCGTGGCGAGGCTGATGACGTCGCCTTCGGGCACGGGCAAACTCGGCTGTCCTTCGCGCGCGAACAGCTGGCTCTCGAGGACGGCCATCGACTTGTGCCACGCAGCCGTGCGATCGATGCGCGCCGGAGAGTGCAGCGCGAGCGTCGCGGCGCGCAGCGCGGTCAATTGACCGACGAAGAGCACCCGGGCAGGGCCGGAATCCTGCGGCAGGAGCGCGAATGAATCGTTGATGCGCTGTGCATCGGCTTCGACGGTGTCTCTGTCCGGAGTCAACAACCGGCGATTCAACGTCGCGATCCTGAAATTGCGGACCGACGGCTCGACCGTGACGAGTCCGGCCGCGTTCTCGATCACGACGAAGGGCAGGACCATGTGTCCTTCCCAAGGCGAGAGCACCATGATCGGTTTGGTCGTGCGGACCAGACCCGGGATCCCGCACGGCACCAACAAGAGCAGCGCAATGTAGCGTGCCCGCGGCTTGCGCTGAGTTTCCGAGAGCAGCGCGAGGGCTGCGCCGCCGATCGCGATCAGCGTCGCGATCGGCACGAGGTGCGCGCTGAACAAGGCCGCCTGGTCGAGGTCGGCGTTGCCGCGCGAGAACAAGAGGTCGACGACGGCGAGGCCCGCGCCCGCGCCGATGACGGCGCTCGCGAGGCTTCCGCGGCCGCGCGCCCCCGCGAGCGCCGCGCCGACAAGCAAGGCCGGGGCGACGAAGGCCGCGGACCCGATGAGCAGGTCCCAGGGCAGCGAACCGAAGTCCGCCGGGCGCAGGTTCCAGCGCTCGAGGAACGGCCTCAAGCCTCTGCCGTCGGCGACGACGTTCAGAAACGAGAGCGACGCGAAGCAAGCCGCCGCCGCCGCCGCGATCAACACGGGAAATGACAGTCGCCGCGCGGAGCGCGCACTCGCCATGGCTCCGAACGCGGCGGTGCCCAGCGCCGTCAGCGCCAGAAAAGCCGTCGCGAACACCGTGTCATCCTGCGCCAGTCCGGCGCCGAAGAGGCGTACGTGGCGCGCGATCGCTTCGAGCCCGATGCTGAGCCCGGCGCCGGCGAACAACAGTCCCAGGCATTCGCCGATGCGCGCGGGCTGAGCAACATCCTCGGCTTCGATCGGTGCCGGCTGCGAGCGCGCCGGCGCGCTGATGAACGCGGCGATCGCCGCCAACGCGAGCATGATCCACGGCAGGCCGTGTGCAGGTCCGAAAGCGAAGCCATGCACGGCGAAGCCGAGCGTGACCGCGGCCGGAACGATCCAACTCACCCGCCCGCTGAAACGCCACAGCGCGATCCCGGCGACGATCAGGATCAAGATGCGCGGGATGAACGGGTGCTCCGGGCCGGTCCACGAGAGGACGTCGCCGCCCGGCATCGCGCGCATCCTGGACAGCATGAATCCGCCTAGAAATCCCAGCAAGATCGTGGTCGCTGTCGTGCGCATGACGGGGGACGGTAACCAGCGGCGCGGTGGGATTGAAGTAGACAGTGATGACTCGCGACGAAGCGTCCATGCAGGCGGCACTCTTCGGGTAAGCTGCCGCGATGTCGCCGACGGACACGAAGGCGAGCAGCCTGCACCAGCCGCTGCTCGCGTGGTTCGAGCGCGAGCAGCGCGCGCTGCCGTGGCGCGAGACTCGCGATCCCTATCGGGTGTGGATCAGCGAAGCGATGTTGCAGCAGACGCGCGTCGAAACTGTCATTCCCTACTACCGGCGCTTTCTGGAGCGCTTTCCCGACGTCCGCACGCTCGCCGCCGCGCCGATAGAAGACGTCTTGGCGCAGTGGAGCGGCCTCGGGTATTACCGCCGCGCGCGCACCTTACATGCGGCTGCGCAGGCGGTCGTCAGCGAACACGCGGGTCTGTTCCCGGCTTCGCACGCGGCACTGCTCGCGCTTCCTGGCATCGGGCCCTACACCGCCGGCGCGGTCGCGAGTATCGCATTCGACGAGCCCGCGGCACTCGTCGACGGCAACGTGGCGCGCGTGCTGGCGCGGCTCTTCGCGCTGGACGGCCCGCAGGAGTCGCAGGCATTTCGTACAGCGACCTGGGCCATCGCGCGCGAACTCGTGGCGTCTGTAAGCCGGCCCGGTGCGTGGAATCAGGCGCTGATGGAGCTGGGTGCGACCGTGTGCACGCCGCGTGATCCGGCCTGCTATCGGTGTCCGGTGCGCACGGGCTGCAGCGCGGCGCTCACGAATCGCGTCGACGAGTTGCCGCGCGCGAAAGTGCGGCGCACGCAGATCGAAGTCGAATTGCTGGTGCTCGTCGTGCACGAGAACGGCGGCATCCTGCTGCGCGAGCGTCCGCCGGGCGGGCGCATGGCGGGGCTCATCGAATTGCCCACGATCGAGACGAGCGGCGACGAACTCATCGCTGCACGCACCTGGGGCGGCGGGCTGGAATTCACGGAGATCGAGCCTCTGGGTGCCGTCCGCCACACCATCACCCATCACAAGATCGGGGCGCGCGTCGCCGCCGGGCGGCTCGTGCGCGGTCACCCCGGTGCGACCTGGCGTCGCGTCGAGGTGAGCGAACTCGGCACGCTCGCGTTGACCGGGATGACGAAGAAAATCGCCGCCCGCGGCTGGCTCGAACCGGATGCAGCGTTGAAGCGCCGCGCTCTGAATGGCATCTAGGTGCGCGTTCCGACGAGGAATACGCCATCGAACGCACACCCCAACAGCGCCTGTCGGCGCGCGGCGTCACATTCGTCGTGCCGGCTTTCGACGAAGCCGACGCCATCGCGGGCGTCGTCGAGCGCCTCTCCGCACTCGACCTGGGCGTGCCGCTCGAGATCATCGTGGTCGACGACGGTTCCACGGACGGCACGGCGCAGGTGTTGAAGGGACTGACGGCGCAGCACGAACATCTGACCGTGGTGCAGCACGCCGTGAACAAGGGCTACGGTGCCGCGCTCAAGACCGGCTTCGCGCGCGCGCGACACGATGTCGTCGTGATCACCGATGCGGACGGCACCTATCCCGAGCTCAAGATCGTGGACCTGCTCGCGTGCATCGACGACGGCGCCGACATGGCGGTCGGTGCTAGGCTTGGCGCGGACGTGAACATCCCGCTCGTACGCCGGCCGGCGAAAGCGTGCTTGCGGATTCTGGCGAGCTACCTCGCCGGCACGCCCATCCCCGACTTGAATTCAGGGTTGCGCGCGATGCGGCGCGAATTGGTGATGCGCTATCGCCCGATCTTGCCGCAGGGGTTCTCGTTCACGACCACGATCACGCTTGCTGCGCTGACGAACGATCACCGCGTCGACTACGTCACGATCGACTACAAGAAACGAGAGGGACGCTCGAAGATCCGACCGATCCGAGACACGTTGGGATTCACGAGCCTGATCGTGCGCACGGTCTTGTACTTCAATCCGCTCAAGGTCTTGTACCCGCTCGCCGGACTCGTGCTCGCGGCGCTGCTCGTGTCGCTGTGGTACGACATCTTCGTCGTCACGCCTGCGAACCTGTCCGACAAGACTACGCTGCTCTTCGTCGCGCTGTTTCAGGTGCTCTCGGTCGGCCTGATCGCGGATTTGATCGACAAACGCAGCCGCGTTTGAGACCGCCCATCAAGGCGTTGCAGGCAAACTGGCCCCGTTTGGTGTTGCTAGCTCGCTCAGAACTGCCTGAATTTCCGCAACCGCGTTCACTCCTGCTCGTCGGGATGCCTGGCGGCACCATCTCCGTGTCGCCCAGGACACACCGATGGACCTCGAAAACCCGTACCCGCGCGGCTTTTGGCGCTTCCAACCACCGCGTTGCCCGCACGACGCCTGCCCGACGCGGCACGATCGCAACACACCGTTCCGTTGGCAGCACAAGGGCCGCTATCAACGCCGTTGCGATCGCCGCTTCGTGCAGCGCTTCCTGTGTCTCGCTTGCAGGCG
>JAEUIA010000113.1 GCA_016795245.1 Planctomycetota bacterium
GTGCATCTTCGCCGGTGTAGAGCCGCGCGCCGGCGCGCGGCTCTACGCCGGCGAAGATGCACCACACGAGCCTGGCTCGGTACGGTCAAACTCGGACGAACGCCACCGCGCGAACCGCGAACCCCGAGGTCAACAATGGGGTGGGGTCTGGTTGGGTGTGTTCGGTGTCGGACTGGAAGCGAACTTGGGTTGGGTTCGGTGTCGGTCTTGAAGCGTTGAGGGGCGGGGATCGCTGTCGGACTGGAAGCGTTGCGGGGTGTGTTCGGTGTCGGTCTGGAAGCGAGGCGGGCGGGGGGGGGGCAAGCCTGGCTCGAATCTAGTGGCCCATGTAGACGTCGTACGCCGGCGTCGAGTGCACGCGCTCGAGGCACTTCTCCAAGACACGATGCGCCGGACCGCGCTGCAGCGGCGGAATGTTGTTCTGGGTGTGGAACGTGGACTTCATGTCGAACACGACGACGCCCGCTGCGCCGTAGCGATCCAAATCGTGCTCGAGCCGATCCGCGCAACCATCCCAACTCGGCTCGCCGGGGCAAGTGATGGCCCACACCGACGACGCTGCCGGACGCATCGCGCTCATCAAGTAGCCGGCCGGGAAGTGCGTGAAGAACATCACGCGCCTGTCAGGAGCCGTGAAACGTTCGACATCGGCTTGGACCGAGTACAGGTACTCGGCCTTGGCGCGCGTCGTCGCGATGCCTTTCCACGGGCCGCTCGTGATGCGCGTGTCGAGCGCGTGCAGCGCATCGTCGTTGTACGGGCGGCGTTGGTGCAGGATGAATCCGCCGATCACGATCACCGTCCACAGCGCTGCCGTCCACGCGCCGCGCTCGGGGGCGAGTTCGCGGAGCAGCATGATCGCCAGGATCGAAGTCACGATGCACGCCGGCAGTTGCGCGTAGCCTTCGCTCAGCACGTGCACGCTGCTGGCCCACGCCAGACCCAGTCCGGACACGAACGAGGGCAACCAGAGGCCGAAGAACAGCTTGCGCGCGGATTGCTTGTCGCGCAGAGCCAGGAACAGGAACGGCGCCGTCATCGCGAGCACCGTCGTGTAGATGTTCGCGCCCACGGCGCCGCGCTCTTGCCACGCGATCACGGGCAGAGCGAGGCACGCCACGACGCCCGGCCACTTCCAGCGCAGGCGTGCGGCCGCGAGCAATGCTGCGAGCGCGATGCCGAACTCGAGCTTGTGCGGGATCATGCGGATCTGGTTGGCAAAGACCCACTGCACTTTGAACCACCAGGTTCCGTCGCGCATCGTGTGGCGGTACGCGTAGGAGATCGTCTCGCTTCCGAGGTCGAGGAACTGCGGCGCGAGCGCAAGGCCGGTGACGAGGGCGCCGACGGCGTACGGCAGGAGCGCGCGCTTGCTCCTTCCCGGCGACAACCACACGACGGCGGCGACTGCGAACACGAGCCCTGCGAAGAAGTAGACCTGGATCGCGACCGCCGCGAGCGCGTGCAGGATCCCGCCAGCGAAGATCCAACCTCGGGCTTGTTCGCGCTGCAATCCGTGCGCGACAGCGAACGCGCCGGCCGTGAATCCCAGCGAGGCGAGCGTGTGATACCCCAGGTTTGGGATGCCCGGCATCTGCACCACGATCGGCGCCGCGCACAGAGCTGCCAACCCGACCCCGACGAATTCGCGCGCGTGTTTCACCGCGATGAACGCCGCGCCGATGCACGCGAGCAGGTACGCGATCCGTGTGAAGAGCACGATGCCTTCCGTACCGCGCGTCACTTGAACGTAGGCCCAGATCAACGGCTGAGTGATGAACGCCGCAGTCTGGATCGGGTTGATCTCGTCGACGAAGGGCCGATCCCCGAGCACGAACCGGTAGGGGATCGCGATGTGCGTGGCCTCGTCCTCCAGGTCCACGCCGGCCCCCAACCGTTCGACGCTGAAAAACAGCGCCACGGCGAGCACGAGCCACGCGACGATCCGGGGCAACTCGCTTGCTTGTGAACTGCGCTCGCTCAAGGCGAGCGCGATCCTAACGGCGCGGATCGTTCGCCGGCGATCCAGATTCCGAACTGGGTGCCGCAGCTCACGCTGCGCATTGAGAATCCGTCGCAGTCAGCCTCAGAAGCGCAGCACCAGACCCAGCGAGAAGCCTTCCGATTCGTTGCGGCCTTCGTCCGTGCGGCGGTAGTTGCCCGAGAGACCGTACGTGTCGGAGATCCGCCAGTAAGCGCCCAGGCCGAAGCGGTCGTAGCGCGCGCCGCTCGTTTCCAGGCCCGAATCGTCGGGCGTTTCGCCGATTCCGAAAGTGTGTCCGTAGAACGGCATCAAGGTCAGGCGCTCGAGCACGTTGAACCCGATCGTCAGGTTGAACGGCACTTCGTCCGCCGGCGCACCGTTGCGACGGTCGTACCCGGTCTCCAGCGCGACCCACGGTCCGGCGTCGAAATGGTATTGGCCGATGACGCGCGCGCGCAGATCGACCTGTCCGTGGCCCGGCGCGTTGATCGCGTTCTCGCGGAAGTCGGCGTAGTCGGTCAGCGGCAGCTTGATGCCCGGAGCGAACAGAAGCGAGGCCTCGCCCGCGCCGATGCGTTCGGATCCGATGCGGACCTTCGCACCCAAGGTGAGGTCCTGGAGCGCGCTCTCGTCGGAGAGCAAGAACGACTCCGCATCGGCAACCGCCTCGACGTAAGCGGCATTCGCGATCAGATCGACGTCGTCGGTGAGGCCGTATGCGCCGTACAGGCTGTACACGTCGCGGCGGGTGCCCCCGATACGCGGCGCGAACGGGGAGTCGCCGATGAAGAAATCATCGTAGGTGTCGCGGTTCCAACTCGTGACGAGATCGAGCTTGCCACGCCCGCGCAAGAAGCCGGTTTCGCCCTGCGCGTGCGCGTTGTCGGACAGACCGGCGAGGGTCGCCAGGCACACGGCGGCGGCGGAAAGATTGCGAGTGCGCTGTGAGTGGTGCATCACGGTCCGATGAAGAAGCGTACGGCGTCAGTGAGTCCGACGCCGCCCTGACTGGGGACGTCGCGGTAATAGTACTGCGCGCAGACCTCGCGACCGGGCGTGAGCAGCGGATCCGCGCCCGAACGTACAAGGGCGTTGAAATCCAATGCGTACGCGCCGGTGCACGACACGCCGGTCGTGCCTCCGCCCGAGAACATGACGCCGGTGCGCAAGATCGGGCTGCCGACGCAGAGCGTGCCGCCGTGAAAGGGGATTGCGGCCGACGAGTACGAGTAGATCATCAGTCCCGGGCTTTGATTGATGACGTTGTTCGCGCCGATCGTGAACGCAGCGAGGTTCGTTGCGCTCGCCGTGCCGCTCGTCGTGATCGCGGGTGTGCAACCAAGCGAATTGAGCTTGGCCGCGCAGTAGTTCTGCGGCGCGCCCTGAACGAACGTGCCTGAACCGAAGCTCACGCCCGCCGCCACACACCACACCGATACGGCGTTGTATCCGTCGAGGTTCGTGCCCACAGGCAGGTCGATCACCAGCGTCGCGTCCGCGTACGCAGTCCCGAAGAGCTGCGGGCCGATCCGCAGACCGCTCGCGAACGCTCCGCCCGTGTTGCTCGCGCCCAGGTAGAAATACACGGAGATCCCGCCGCCGTCGTAGTTGAAGTGCTCCACGCGCACGGTGTCGCTGTCGACGATGTGCACCTGTCCAGACACGTTGTGCGCAACCGTCGAGAGCTGCGCACGGAAGCCTGCGCGGGGGTAGGTCTGGGCGGAGGCCGAGATGCTGAGTGCTAAGAGCGCGATGGAGGCGGATACGGCGTAGCGGTGAGCGCGCATGAACGGACCTCGAGGTTCGGAATGAGTGAGCCGGGTCTGGGGCAGCGCTGACCGCCGCCTCTCCTCGACCGCTACGCCCCGCGTGGCCGGTCGTGACCGCTCAATCCGTCAAATCGTGAAGTACTTGGCGCTCGGATGGTGACACACCAGCGCAGAGGTCGATTGTTCCGGCCAGAGCTGGAATTCGTCGCTCATCGTGATCCCGAGCTTTTCCGCGCCGAGCAGCTCGAGCAGGATCGCCTGGTCTTCCATGTGCGGGCAGGCCGGGTAGCCGAAGCTGAAACGCGAACCGCGGTAGCCTTGCTTGAACAGCACGCTCATCTCGCGCGCGTCGTCGGACACGATGCCCATTTCGCCGCGGATCTGACGGTGGATGTACTCGGCCAGACCTTCGGCGGCTTCGACCGATAGACCGTGCAGGTGCAGGTAATCCTGGTAGCGGTCGGCGGCGAACCACTCGCGCGCGACTTCGGATGATTTCTGTCCGATGGTGACGACTTGCAGGGCGACGACGTCGGGCTCGCCGTCGCGCATGTGGAAGAAGTCCGTGATGCAGCGGCGTTGCTTGCCCTCCTGGCGCGGGAACGTGAAGCGCGCGGCTTCCTTGCCGTCGCTCTTCGGATCGAGCAGCACGAGCGTGTCGCCTTCGGGCACGCAGCGCCAATACCCGTAGGCGGCCTTGCTGTCGAAGATCTTCTCGCGCTGAACCTGCTTGGCGAGTTCGAAGTACAGCGGGCGCACGTGTTCCTTGATGAACTTCTTGTACGGCGCGACGGCCTTGCCCTTGCGGCGGTAGCCCCACTGGAATTGGAACAGCGTCGTCTCGTTGATGTAGGGGATGACGCTCTGGAGGTTGATGCCTTCGACGAGGCGCGGACCCAGGAACGGCGCCTTGGGATAGTCGATGTCGCGCGGCAACTCGATCGCCTTGCTCCAGACCTTGCTCGACTTCGGCACCGGGCGGCCGTTCTTGCCGATCAAGGAGACGGCTTTCGCGACTGACGCGACTTCTTCGACCGCTGACTCCGTCGCCGCTGTCGCAGCCGCTTTCGACTTCGTGTCGCGCGCGTCCGGTTTGGTTTCGCCGTCGACGATGCGGCTCATCACCGCCAGGCCTTCGAAAGCGTCTTGGGCGTAGTACAAGGCTCCCTCGTAGATGCGTCGACAATCGTCCTCGACGTACGCGCGTGTCAAAGCGGCTCCGCCCAGGATCACCGGCGTCTTCACACCGCGTCGGTTCATCTCTTCGAGATTCTCGCGCATGATCACCGTGCTCTTGACGAGCAAGCCGCTCATGCCGATCGCGTGGGGTTTCTGCTCGTGCGCGACGTCGAGGATGTGTTGAATCGGTTGCTTGATGCCGAGGTTGTAGACCGTGTAGCCGTTGTTCGTGAGGATGATGTCGACGAGGTTCTTGCCGATGTCGTGCACGTCGCCGCGCACCGTCGCGAGCACGATCTTGCCGCGCGAATCGCCGCCCTTCTTCTCCATGAACGGCTCAAGGTACGCGACAGCGGCCTTCATGGTCTCGGCCGACTGCAACACGAACGGCAATTGCATCTCGCCGCGTCCGAACAAGTCGCCGACGGTCTTCATGCCGGCGAGGAGGTCGACGTTGATGATCTCGAGCGGCTTCTTGGACTTCATCGCCAGCGCCAGATCGTCATCCAGGCCGGGTTTCTCGCCTTCGACGATGCGCCACGTGAGCCGCGCGCTGACGTCTTCGGGCACCTTGCGTGCGGCCTTCTTCGTGACTTGTGCGCCCTCGAAGATCTTCAAGAACTCCATCAGCGGGTCGTAGCCCTCGCGCCGGCGATCGAAGATCAGATCCTCGGCCACTTCGCGCGCGCGCGCGTCGATCCGGTGCAGCGGTTCGATGCGCGCCGAGTGCAGGATCGCCGCAGTCAGTCCGGCTTCGCGCGCGTGGTGCAGGTACACCGAATTCAAGACGTGGCGCGCCGCCGGGTTCAATCCGAAGCTGATGTTCGAGAGGCCCAGGAGCAGTCCTACACCCGGCAATTCTGCGCGCACGCGGCGGATGCCCTCGAGGGTCTCGAGTCCCAGGCGCCGATCGTCCTCGTTGCCGGTCGCGATCGTGAACGTGAGCACGTCGAACAGGATGTCCTCGGGCTTCAAGCCCCAGTCGTCGACACAGATCGAGTAGATGCGCTTCGCGATGCGCACCTTGTCGTCGGCCGTCTTGGCCATGCCCTGCTCGTCGATCGTCAGCGCGATGACGGACGCGCCGAATTCCTTGACGAGCGGGAGCACGCGCTCGATGCGCTCCATGCCGTCTTCGAGATTGATCGAGTTGACCATGCAGCGCCCGCCGGCCAGCTTGAGCGCCGCCGCGAGAACGGCCACTTCGGTGCTGTCGATCATCAGCGGACACGGGACGTCGGAGCGATAGCGCGTCACGACCTTCGACATGTCGCCGACTTCGTCGCGGCCGACGTAGGCTGTGCACACGTCGAGCACGTGGCTGCCGTCGCGCACCTGCTCGCGGCCCATCGCGACCATCGCTTCGAGATCGCCCTTGAGCAGGTTCTCGCGAAAGGCCTTGGAACCGTTGGCGTTCGAGCGTTCGCCGATGAACAGGATCGAATTGTCCTGCACCAGCGGCACGGCGGAATAGATGCTCGTCACCTGCGGCACGTGCGCCGGCTTGCGAGCCTTGGGTGCACGCACACCGAGGCGCCGAGCGATCGCCGCGATGTGCGCCGGCGTCGTCCCGCAACAGCCGCCGATCATGTTGAGCCCGTCCTCGTCGACGAAGCGCATCAGCCAATCGGTCAGTTCCTCGGGCGTCAGCGGATAGAACGGCTTCCCGTCGACCAGTTGCGGCAGGCCCGCATTCGGGTACACGAGCGTGTGTTTGCGGCACGTCTGTCCGAGCAAGCGCACATGCTCGCCCATCTCGCGCGGACCGGTTGCGCAGTTGATGCCGAGGACGTCGATCGGATACGGATCGAGCAGCGCGATCGCCGCCGCCATCTCGGTGCCGACGAGCATCGTGCCCGTCACTTCCATCGTCACGCTGACGAAGATCGGGAGATCGACGCCCTTCTGATTGCGCGCGTCGATGATGCCGTTGACCGCCGCCTTGATCTGCAGCGGGTCCTGGCACGTCTCGACCAGGAATCCGTCGATGCCGCCTTCGATCAGGCCGTGCGCCTGCTCACCGTACGAAGCCTTGAGCGTGTCGTAGCTCGCGTGTCCGAGCGTCGCGAGCTTGGTACCGGGACCCATCGAACCGAGCGCGAAGCGCGGTTTCTTGGGCGTGCCCACGTTCACGCACGCGGTGCGCGCGAACTGTGCCGCCACGCGATTGATCTCACGCGCGCGCGCTTCGAGTCCGAACTCGGCCAGCACGTGCGGCATCGCGCCGAACGTGTTCGTCTCGACCACGTCCGCGCCGGCCTTCAGGTAGTTCTCGTGGATCTCCTGGATCGCATCGGGGCGCGTCAAGTTGACGTAGTCGACGCAGTTCTCGTGACCGTGGTAGTCCTTGTCGAGGTCGAGGTTGGCCGCGTGGATCTGCGTGCCCATGGCCCCGTCGAGGACGAGCACGCGCTCGGCCAGCAATTCGCGCAATGTGGGCTTCATGAGGCCGAACGATTGGGACGGACGCCGGTCGCAACCAGTGTCATGAAATGCGGCGGCTGCGGGTCGCGCGCGGCGCGCTGGATCGAAATGCGCTCGAATCCGGCCTCTTTCAGCAGTTCTTCCAGCGCTCCCTCGGCGAACCCGAGTTGTTCGTGCTGCAATTGGTCGCGCACCCAGTCCTCGTTGTGCGCCAGGAGATCGATGACGAGCAGCCGCCCGCCCGGGATCAGGATGCGGCGCGCTTCGACGAGTGCCGTGCGCGGTGACTTGGCGTGGTGCAAGGCCTGGCTCAACACGGCGACGTCGAACGAACTGTCGGAGAGCGGCAAGCTCTCGATGTCGCCTTCGACAGTCGTGACGTTCGTGATGCCGCGCTGCGTCGCGCGTGCTTTCAGCGCCGACAACATCTCGGGGCTGATGTCGACGGCCGTGACGCTGTGCGCGATCTCCGACAGCATCAGCGTCAACAAGCCGTCACCGATGCCGAGGTCCGCGTAGCGTCCGCGCGGCGCGAGTTGCAGCAGCGCGCGCGCCAGTCCTTCCCAAGTTCGCCCCGGCAGGATCTCGTCGCCGAAGGTCGCCGCGACGCGATCGAAGTACGCGCGCGCATCGCCGCGGCGCCGATCGCGCAACGCTTCGAGTCCGGCGAGATCGGCTTCGAACTCCGGCGCCGTGCGACTTTCGGCGATGATGCCGCCCCACATGCCCGCGGCTGGGCCGGGGAGCAGCGTGTACAAGATGCGCCGGCCGTGCCGCCGGTCGACGACCAGGCCGACTTCCTTGAGCAGGGCGAGGTGCGTTGAGACGCGGCTCTGGCCCATGTTCAGGATCTCCATCAGGTCCGAGCCCGAGAGCTCTTCCTGGGCCAGGAGGTTCAGGATGCGGAGGCGCGTTTCGTCCGCCAGGGCCTTCAGGAGCCGCGAGGTGCCGGTCAGTCCAATCATGGTATCTGGATGGGATGATAGACCAGATCGGCAGCCTGTGGGCCGCGGCCCTCCAGAATGATTTTCCCAATTGTGGGACGCGGGGCCTGAAGTTCTCTTCATCGGGCCTTGCGCTGTAGGTCGAGTCCGTGGTCAGGCGTACGATCGCAACGGAAGCCTTGCCCCTCAAATAGGAGACCGAAATGGTGCGTCCCGGCCCCGTCTTGATCCTGATCGCATTTCTCGCGCCCGAGTCCGCGAGCGCTCAAGCCACCTCCCGCGCAAGCCTGACATCCCTGGGGGGCGAGGCGAATTCCTTCAGCGAACACGGCTCGCTCTCAGCCAACGGTCGCAAGCTGGCCTTCATGAGCCTCGCCGACAACCTCGCGCTCGGAGACACGAACGGCGAGTTCGACGTGTTCGTGCGCGACCTCGACACCGGCATCACGACGATCGCGAGCGTCGGTCCGCTGGGCGTGAACGGCGACGGCCCGAGCGGCTATCCCGCGATCTCGGCCGACGGCAACTTCGTGGCGTTCGAGAGTCTCGCAACGAACCTCGTTCCCGGTGACACGAACGGCAAGCGCGATGTCTTCGTGCGCGATCTCGTCGCCGGTGTCACGGAGCGCGTCAGCGTCAGCACCGGTGGCGGGCAGAGCGACGACGTCGCGACCTTCTGGACGACGCCCGCGATCTCGTCGAACGGTCGCTATGTCGCGTTCGAATCGCAGGCACCGAACCTCGTCGCGATCGATACGAACAACCTTCCGGACGTGTACCTCCGCGATCGCTTGCTGGGCACGACCGTCCGCGTGAGCGAGGCCGTTCAACTGCCGCCCGCCATGCCGCCGCCGCCCTACATCGAGAGCAATTCGTCCAGCGGACGCCCGGCGATGACTCCCGACGGTCGCTTCATCGTGTACCAAAGCGCGGCGAGCAACCTGTTCGCCCCGAGCGACGACACGAACGGCGTGAACGACGTGTATTTGCGCGACACCCTGCTCGGTACGACGACGCTCGTCAGCCGCAGCAGCGGCGGTGCCGTCGGAAACGGTCCCAGCGGAGTCCCGTCGATCTCGGCGGACGGCAACTTCATCGCGTTCGACAGCAGCGCGACCAACCTCGTCGCAGGTGACACGAACGGCTGGGGTGACGTGTTCCTGCGCAACCGGGCGACGAACACGACGACGCGCGTGAGCGTCGCGACCGGCGGCGCACAGGGCAACCGCTTGAGCAACGGGCCGGCGATTTCGGGGGACGGTCGCTTCATCGCCTTCCGCAGCCTGGCGACGAACCTGATCCTCATCGACGCGAACGAGAGTCCAGACGTCTACGTGCACAACCGGCTGACCGGCGTCACGCGGCGCGTGAGCGTCAATTCGCAGAATCTGGAGGGCAACGACTACAGCGTGTGGCCGTCGCTCTCGAACACGGGCCGTTACATCGCGTACTACAGCCTCGCGAGCAACCTGGTTCCGAACGACTTGAACCAGTCTTCGGATGTGTTCATCCAGGATCAGGACATCGCCTCGGCCTTCACGCCGTTCTGTTTCGGCGACGGCAGCGGAACCGGTTGTCCCTGCGGCAACAGCGGCGGCCCGCAGCGCGGTTGCGCGAATTCGACCGTCGCGAGCACGGGCGCGCTGCTCACGGGCTTGGGCAACGCGTCGATCACGGTGGACACCGTCGTGCTGACGGCGACGGGTGTCACCGGACCGACCTTGTTCTTCCAAGGGACCGGTGTGATCACAGGCGGCCTCGGCATGGTTTTCGGCGACGGGTTGCTGTGCGCCGGTGGCACGATCGTGCGCCTCGGGATCGCGTTCCCGATCGGCGTGACCGCGACTTTTCCTGCTGCACCCGGCACGTTGCACACGACCGGCATGGTCGTCGCGCCCGGCGCGCGGACGTACCAGGGCTGGTACCGCGACTCGCTGGATTTCTGTACCGCGGCGACCTTCAACCTGACGCAAGGTCTCTCGACGATCTGGGCGCCCTGAGCGCCGCCGGTCACTCCGCTGCGACCCGCGGGTGGCAGCGGAGGTCCCTTGCGCACCCTCAGAAGTCGGCCGACGCCACGTACGGCCGGCTCCACAGGATCGTCTGGAGCAGCACGGCCTTCACCCAGGCCGCGTGCATGCGCTCGACGTCCGCGGCTGCTGCGCCCGACTTGCCGAGGAAAGGCTTGAGCGTGGTCGTCACCGGAACGGTGAGCGCGACGACGTAGCGGAACGGCACGATGTCGGCAGCCGTGGCCGAGTCCGTCTTGTTTTTCTTGGTGCGGTGGTGGCGCAGTCCGATCTCGTGTTGCCAGTCGAGCCAGTTCTGGTCGAACTGCGCGTTCGCCGTGTCGAGGATCCACTGGCCGAAACGCTTGCGCACGCGCTCGAGGTACTGACCTTCAGGCTCTCCCGTCTTCTTCGAGACGAAAGCAGCGAGCAGGTGCGGGTTGCCGCCGACGAAGCCGTACCAGACGTCGAGGATCGCCTCGACCTGGCCTTCGAGGATCGGGCGCGATTGCTTGAGCGCGCGCACATCGTCCGCGCCGAAGAGCAGCGTCTGCTGCAAGAGCGCGAGATCGGCGGTGGAAACGGGGGAGCGTTGCAGAGTGGGGGAGCCCAGGGCGTACCCGGGGATTTCAGGCCTGGTCATCGTCGGTTCCTCTCAAAATCGTCGTCATCGGAAGCCGCGTTCGGACTTGTGAACGCAGCCCAGTTCGTGAGTTGGAGCGCGCTTTCGGCGGGCTCGTGTTCGTCGCAGTCGACGCGCAGGTGCCGATCGCCGAACGCAGCATCGACGAGCGCGCAGTGGTGCGGGCGCTCCGGGTCGTCGTGAGCTTTCGGCCTGAAGTGCCGGCAAGTCACGCACAATCGCGCGGCTTGCACGCGACCGTCGTCCTGCAGACGCTTCACGATCTTCACGACCGCCTTGAGCAGCGCGTCCTGTTCGCGCGGCTCCAACTCGGCGGCGGCGGACACGAGCAGATCGGGCCATTGCGCAGTACGTTGGGCTTCGCGCTTGCCGGAAGCGGTGAGTTCCAGACCCAGCGCACGCGCGTCGGTCGGGTCACGGCGCTTGCGCACGAGGCCCTTCTCGGTCAGCACGCGCACCGATTCGCTCGCGGTGGCGGCGGTGATCGCCAAGGTCGCGGCGATGTCGTTCAACCGCAGGCGTGTGCCCGGTCGCGCCGCGAGACAGGCGAGGATCTGCCCCTGCGTCGGGGTCAGCTTGCGGTCGCGCGCGCCTTGCCGGGCTTCGCTGCGCAGGACCGCCCCGATGCGCGACAGGCCCGCGACCACGCGGGCGCCGGGGGCGTCGTCGGGGTTGGCGTGCTCAAGGCCTGTGTCTTGATCCGTCATGGCAGTCCGACAGATAGTTAGGACTCCTAAATAGTACGCTTCGGCCGCCGCGCCCGCAAGCGGGTAGAGTGGGCGGGATGAACCAAGGCCCCCTGGATCTAGAACAACTCGCGCACACGCGCGGCGACAACCTCACCACGATCCAGAGCCACATCCTGGCCGAGGAGCGCAAGCACCCCGGCGCGTCGGGAACGTTCTCGTGGATCCTGTCGGCGCTGACGCTGTCGGCGAAAGTCATCTCGGCCAAGATCCGACGGGCGCGCATCTACGACGTGCTCGGCGCGCTCGACAGCGAGAACGTTCAAGGCGAGACGCAGCAGAAGCTCGACGTGATCGCCAACGAGACGCTGCTGCGCTGCCTGGGTTCGCGCGCCGGCGTCGCCGTGGTCGCGTCCGAAGAGAACGAAGAGCCGCTGATCATCCAACGCAACGCGGAAGGCGATCGCCCTTACGTCGTGCTGTTCGATCCGCTCGACGGGTCGTCGAATCTGGATGTGTGCGGCGGAGTCGGCACGATCTTCAGCATCTTGCGTCACGATCGGCGCACGACCAAGGCCGAAGACTCGTGCTTGCAGCCCGGCAAGAGTCAGATCGCGGCCGGGTACATCCTGTACGGCAGCTCGACGGTGTTCGTGCTCACGACCGGGAACGGCGTGAACATGTTCGTGCTCGACCCGTCGATCGGCGCCTTTCTGCTCGTGGGCGAGAACCTCATGATCCCAAGAAAAGGCAAGACGTATTCGGTGAACGAGGGCAATCGCGCCACTTTTCCCGACGGGTATCAGCGCTACCTGGATTGGGCGCAAGCCAACGACTACTCGAGCCGCTACGCCGGCGCGATGGTCGCCGACATCCACCGCACGCTGTTGAAGGGCGGAGTGTTCTTCTATCCGCCGACGAAGAAGGCTCCCGAAGGCAAGTTGCGCCTGATGTACGAGGCCAATCCGATGGCGCTGATCGTCGAGCAGGCCGGCGGCAAGGCGTTCGCGGGCAAGGATCGGATCCTCGACATCGCGCCGAAGACCTTGCACCAACGCACGAGCGTCGTTATTGGCAGCGCGGACGAAGTCGATCACGTGCTGCGGCACCTGTGAGTGCCCTTGACCGCGAATCGACGACGCGCGGGTGAGCGCAGCGGGGTTCACCCGTGCTGAAGCTGCTCCTGATCGTGTTCTGTGCGTGTTTCCTCGTCGAGCGCATGTGGACCGGGTGGAAGCTGCCGCGCGTGAAGACCTGGTGGGCGCGCGTGCTGCTCGTCAACGCCGTGCAACTTGGCGTCGTGCTCACGGCCGGCTGGACTTGGGAACGCTGGCTTTCTTCGTGGTCCATGTTTCATCTCGGCACACTGCCGGCGCTCGTCGGCGGAGGCTTCGGATACTTCATCGCCACGTTCGTCTTCTATTGGTGGCACCGCTGGCGGCATGAGAGCCCGATCCTGTGGAGGCTCTTCCACCAGATCCATCACAGTCCGCAGCGCATCGAGGTGATCACCTCGTTCTACAAACACCCTGGTGAGATGATCTTCAACTCGATCCTCGGCAGTGTGATCGTCTACGTGTTCTTGGGACTGACGCTCGAGGGTGGCGCGGTGTACACGGCGTGCACGGCACTGGGTGAGTTCTTCTATCACACCAACATCCGCACTCCGCGGTGGATCGGCTACGTGTTCCAGCGGCCCGAAATGCATCGCATCCACCACCAGTACGGCTACCACAAAAACAACTACGGTGACTTCGCGTGGTGGGACATGCTGTTCGGAACCTACGAGAATCCGGCGACGTGGAACGACAAGTGCGGGTTCGACGACAGCAAGGAACAAAGCCTGTCGGCGATGCTTCTTTACCGCGACGTCCATCACGAAACGTGAGTCGCAGGCGCGGGTGAGTTTCAGCGGTTCACCTCAAGCTGTGCACCGGTTTGTAGAATGGGCTGCAAACGCCCATGGCTTCGTTCGCTTCACTGCTGGCGCGCGTCCGCTCGTGCACGCTCTGCGCCGATCATCTGCCGCTAGGACCGCGACCGGTCGTGCAGTTGCACCCGGATGCGCCGATTCTCATCGCAGGCCAGGCGCCGGGCCGCAAGGTGCATGTGTCTGGTGTGCCGTTCGACGACGCGAGCGGGGATCGCTTGCGGGACTGGATGGGCGTGACGCGCGAGATCTTCTACGACCCGCGCCGCGTCGCGGTCCTGCCCATGGGGTTTTGTTTCCCCGGTACCGGTCCATCCGGCGACTTGCCGCCGCGGCTTGAATGTGCAGAGGAATGGCGCGAGTCGCTGCTGGCGCAACTGCGCCGGTTGAAACTGACGCTCGTCATCGGGCAGTACGCCATCGCGTACCACCTCCCCAAGGCGGACAAGTCCGTCACGAACACCGTCGCGGCGTGGCGCGAGCATTGGCCTGCCGTCGTGCCGTTGCCGCATCCGAGCCCGCGCAACAACATCTGGCTGAAGCGCAACGCCTGGTTCGAGCACGACCTGATCCCGAAACTGCAGGCGCGCGTGAAAACCGTGCTCGCTGCGCGCTAGCCCGGTCCCAACGGAATGCCGAGCGAGACCCAGACCGAGAACATGATGGTCCAGATCAGCAGGAAGGCGAGCGTGAAGGGGAGCATCGTCGCCACCAGCGTGCCGATGCCGGCTTTGGGTTCGTAGCGCTGGAAGAACGCGATGATCAAGGCGAAGTAGCTCATCATCGGCGAGATGATGTTCGTGCACGAATCGCCGATGCGGTATGCGCACTGCGTCATCTCGGGCGAGTAGCCGAGCACCATGAACATCGGCACGAAGACCGGTGCCATCAAGGCCCACTTGGCCGATGCGCTGCCCATGAACAGGTTCACGACGGCGGTCAGAAGAATGAACGCGATCAAGATCGGCGTGCCGGTCAAGCCCGACGCCTGCAACCATCCGGCGCCTTTCACCGCGAAAATCAGGCCCAGGTTGGTCCAGTTGAAATACGCCACGAACTGCGCGGCGAAGAATACGAGCACGAGGTAACCGCCCAAGGTCTCCATCGACTTGGACATGCCTTTCATCGCATCCCCGTCGTTCTTGATCGTTCCGGCCGCGATGCCGTAAGCGAGTCCGGCGACAGCGCCGATCACGAAGATGATCGTCACGATGCCGGACAAGAACGGCGAGTGCAGCAGCTCGCCCGTGACGGGGTCGCGCAGGAATCCGTCGGCCGGCACCGTGCCCCACAGGATCAAAGCCGCGATGACGAGCGTGGCGCATGTCGCTGCGAGCAGGCCGCGCACTTCGCTCTTGGAGAGCGGCCGCAGCGTGTCGTCATCGGCGCCGTCATCCTTGGCGCCTCGCCATGGCCCCAAGCGCGGCTCGACCAGTCGCTCGGTGATCCACGTTCCTACCACCGTCAGCACGAAGGTCGATACCACCATGAAGTAGTAGTTGCACGCCGGATTGACGAGCGCATCGGGTTGCACGATGCGCGCCGCCTCCTGCGAGATGCCGGACAACAGCGGATCGACGGTGCCGAGCAGCAGATTCGCGCTGTACCCGCCCGAAACGCCGGCGAAACCCGCGGCCAGTCCCGCGATCGGATGACGCCCGGCGGCTTGGAAGATGACGGCGGCGAGCGGTACGAGCAGCACGTAGCCGATCTCCGACGCCATGTTCGACAGGATGCCCGCGAACACGACCACGGCCGTGAGGAAGCGCGCGGGTGCCGCGAGCACGAGCTTGCGCATCGCGGCTCCGATCAACCCGCTCGACTCGGCGATACCGATGCCGAGCAGCGCGACGAGCACCGTGCCGAGCGGCGCGAAGCCCGTGAAGTTCGTGACCGTGTTCTTCAGGATCTTATGCAGGCCTTCGATCGACAGCAGGCTCGCCGGGAGGATCGGCTCACCCGTGCGCGGGTGCAGCGCTTCGAGGCCCGAGCGCGCCGCGAATTCGGACACGATCACGATCAGCACGGCAAAGATCGCAAACAGCGTGGCGGGGTGCGGCAGCGCATTGCCGCCGCCTTCGACGATCGCGAGAAAACGCGTCATCAGACTGCGCTTCTGCGCGGAGGGCGACGGGGTGGGCATGCCGGAGACTAACCCGAGTCTCGCATTGCGTTCTACTGCGACGTCGGCATCCCGCGCCCCTCAGCGTCATTGCGTTCGATCGAGTCCTCCGAGATCGACAGGTCCCCACCGAACGAAGCGAGTGCAAATCATCGCCGGACGCAGGCCGTGGCCGCCTCGCTGCGAACGCGGCGAGAGTTCCGGGCCGACCCGTGAACCCCTGCGGCGCCGGGCACTCGCTCTCCTGCGTGAATGCGGTGTGCAGCCGACCAGCGCCTGTTCAGCTCAGCGGGTCCCGCGCGCGCGACCGTCGAATGCGACAGCGGATCGAAGTACAGTCGAGCGATGGCAGTCATGCGCAACGCAGTCTGGCACCGGCCCGTGCTCGTCATGGCGGGCGTCTACAATCTCGTTTGGGGCGCGCTCGTCGCCGTTGCGCCGCGCGCAACGCTCGAGTGGCTGGGTCTCGACGCGACCTCGGCCGTGACGCGCAACATCTGGGCTTGCGTTGGGATGATCGTCGGCGTTTACGGCGTCGGATATCTGATCGCAGCACGTGACCCGTTGCGACACTGGCCGATCGTGCTCGTCGGCTTGCTCGGGAAAATCCTCGGCCCGCTTGGCTTCGTGTTCGCCGCTGTACGCGGCGAATTGCCTTGGACCATGGGTTGGACGCTGATCACCAACGATCTCGCGTGGTGGCTCCCGTTCGGATTTCTGCTGCTCGCCGTGCGGCGAGCGCGTCACTGACCGCGCAGCTTCTTCTTGTGCGCGCGGTTCATCGCATCTTCGGAAGCGAGCAATTCGGCGTAGGTCGGCACGGACATCACGGCGCGGTCCTCGTCGGTTGTCGTCGGGTCGATCGGATACAGGCGCCAGGAATCGAGCACGAACTCGAACACGTACTGTGTGCCGTACATCTGCGGGTGACCCGCGATCATCAAGCGTTTGTCGATGGCCTCGGCGGCGACGCGCATGCCGCGCGGTTCGCCCATTTCGGCGCTGCGCAGCGCGAGTTCTTCGGCCAGTTGTAGATCCGCGGCGCGTTGCGTGCCGACCAGGATGACGGCGGCCTTGAATGCGTCTTGCGCGGACTTGATCCCGCCCTCTTTGTAGATCTCGTGCACCAGGTCGGCGCGCTCGTGGTGGCGGGCGTCGGTCTGTGCATTCGGCAGCCGCACGGGATCCGTGCTCGAGACTTCGCGCGCGAGGCTTTCGTACAGCCGATCGATGCGCCCGGAGCCGGACAGACAGGCGGGGAGCGCCACGAGCGCGAGCAGTGCCAACGAAGTGGGGATGGACTTGTGCATGCGCGTCATCCTCATCATTGTCGCGGCCAGGTCAATCATCATCCCATTCGTCGCCGAGTTCGTCCTCGTTGGGGGCGCGCGCGACGCCGTCGACGCGCAGGTACACGACCAGCGCACCGCCGCGCGCGGCCAGTTCGAAAGACACGACTCCGAGGCGCGCTCCGTCGCCGCTCTGCAGGTAACCCTCGACCTTCGCGCGCAGGATCGGTTTCTGCGCCGGGTTGCCCATCCCGCGACCGGTGATGACGAGCACGCGCCGCACCCGTCGGACGCGCGCGGCGTGCAGCTCACGGGCCAAAGTGCGTAGAGCCGCCTCCGGCGTGAGCCCGTGCAGATCGATTTCGTGGCCGGGGAGCGGCTCAGGCGGGGGCTTTTTGCGCGGCACTTGCGTCATTCTAGGAACCAGGGACTCCCGCGCGAGCGCCTATGGCCTTAGTCTGGGAGGGCTCCTCGGTGGTTTTCTAGAAGTCACCGAAGGGTGTCGAGCAAGCCTCGACGACCGCGGCACACGGCCGCAACCAGACAACCATCCAAAAAGGGATCCCCTACATGAAGAACTTCCTCGTCGCCTTCGCCCTCGTGGGCTGCATCGTCGCCTGTAACACCGAGAAGCGCTCCGTCGCCGACGCCTCCGCGCCCAACGCTCCGAAGGCGGAGTGCAGCGCTGAGAAGTCCGGTTGCTCGGACGCCGCCAAGGCCGAGTGCACCGGCGCCAAGGCCAAGTCCTGCTGCCCGAGCCAGGCCAAGCCGCAAGAGTGATCGCACGGATCGGGGAGTGATCCCCGCAGCGAATGGCCGCAGGCCGCGTCGACTCGGTTCGACGCGGCCTGCGGTGTTTCTCGCGCACTTGCGCGCGCTTCCCTCGATCAGGGCGTGCGCGGTTTGACTTCGATCGCGTGGACTTCGAAGACGAGGTCTGCGTTCGGCGGGATCATGCCTTCGACGCCCGTTGCGCCGTAGGCCTGGCGCGCGGGCACCGTGATGCGCCTGCGACCGGTGGGTTGGATGCTCATCAGCCCCGTGTTCAAGCCGTCGATGAACGCGTCGCCGATGCGGACGCGCACGGGCACGCCGCGGTCCAGGGTGGAGTCGACGCGTGTCCCGGCCTTGTCGGCCAGCCACACGGTGTAATCGAGCAGGACTTCGTCGCCCTTTCCGGCGATCGTGCCCTTGCCGACGTAGATCTCTTCGTAGCGCACGCCGTCCTGCGTCACGACTTCGTCGCGATCGACGGGCACGGGGCGATCTTGGAATCCGAGTTGGCGGCAGCTCTGGGTGAGCAGGGTCAGAGCCACGACCGCGAGCAGGGCGGTGGGTTTCATTCGCGCGCGTCCTTCACCAGCACTTCGATTTCCACCGGCGTTTCCGGCGGGATTCCGGCGCTCTTGTTGCCTTCCTTGCCGTACGCGAGTGCCGCCGGGACTTGGATCCGTGCGCGCGAGCCGACCTTCAGGCCCTCGACGCCGCGCACGAGACCGGGGATGAGCTTGGGCTTGCCGTCGGTCACGAGCTTGACCGTGAAGGGCGTGAGCAGCGAACTCGTCGAAGCGACGACGACGGGCTTCGGCGTCTCGATCGGCTTGGACTCGGGTTTGGCCTCGGACTTCTTGTCCGCCGGTTGTTTGTCGACGTCTTCGCCGTGCTTCTCGTGACCCGCGGTGGAATCAGCGTCCTGCTTGTCGTGCGCATCGCCGCTCTCGGACTTTTCGCCGACGGGATGATCGCCGTCCTTGGCGTCTTCGTCGGGCTTCTTCTCGGTCGCCTTTTCGGTGCTCTTCTTCGGTTCGGGCTTCTTGGCTTCCGGCTTTTTCGCGACCTGCTTCTTCGGGTCGCTCTTCTTCTCGGTCTCGGGTTTCGGGATGTACGAGATCGTGTACTCGAGCGTCACGGTGTCGCCGAGCTTCACGACGCGTCCGGTGCCTTCCTCCAGCACGTGCACGGACAATTCGTCGACCTTCGCCGGCGCGGCCGGTGTCGCGGCGGCGGCATCGGGCTTCTTCGTCGTCGCCTTGCTCGCCGTCTTGGTCGCGGCCGCAGGCTCAGTCGTCGCAGCGACTGCCGCGTCAGGCGTGTTGTCGTCGGCTTCGATGCCGTCGCCGTCCGGATCGGCGGGGAGCGGCGTCTGGCTCTCCGCGACCTCAGGCGTCTCCACGGGTGCGCTGGACTCGGCGTTCGCTGCCGCCGCCTCCGCGGTCGTTGCAGGCTTTTCGGATCCAGGCGCAGGCTGCGACGGGACCGGAGCCGGCTTGGGCGCGGGCTTGGAATCACCGCAGGCGGCCAATGCGAGAATCAACAAGATCGGTGCGTACTTCATGTGCTTTGCGGCGCGAGCCGCCCTCGGTCGATCAGCGTAACGGATTCAGAGGATCGCCGCGATGCAGGCGACGTCCACGATGTCGTCGCTCTTACAGCCGCGCGACAGATCCATGAACGGGTGCGCCAGACCTTGCACGAGCGGGCCCAAGGCCTTGGCTCCAGCCAGTCGCTCGCTGAGCTTGTAGGCGATGTTGCCGGCGTCGAGGTCCGGGAAGATCAGCACGTTGGCCTTGCCCGCGAGCGGGGATCCGGGCGCCTTGCGCTCCGCCACCGAGGGCACGATCGCGGCATCGACCTGGAGCTCGCCGTCGACGGTCAAGTTCGGCGCGCGCTTGCGCAGGAGCTCGGTCGCGATGCGCATCTTGTCGACCTTGGGATGGTCCGCCGATCCGCGCGTCGAGAACGAGAGCAGCGCGACGCGCGGCGTTTCGCCGACGAGCTTGCGATGGGTCTCGGCCGATGCGAGCGCGATGTCGACCAGTTGTTCGGCGCTGGGGTCGGGGACGACGCCGCAGTCGGCGTAGGTCAGCACGCGGTCCTTGAACAGCATGAGAAAGCACGACGACAGCGTCTGGATGCCGCGCTCGAGTCCGACGACCTGCAGGCCCGAGCGCAAGACGTTCGCGGTCGAGGCTTCGCTGCCCGCGACGCCGCCGTGGCAATCACCGGTGCGCACGAGGAACGCGGCGAAGAGCAGCGGATCGAGCACGCGCTTCCGCGCTTCGTCGAGCGTCATGCCCTTGGCCTTGCGCATCTCGAAATACATCTCCGCGAACTTCGGCGTGCGCGAGTCGCGCGCGGGGGACACGAGTTCGACGCCGGCAGGTGCGGTGCTCGCGAGCTTGCCGCCGTCGACCAGCACGGGCGTCGCGAGACCTTGGGCCTTCAGGAGTGCCGCGGCCTGCAGGACGCGCACGTCCTGGGACTCGGGCAGAACGATGCGGCGCTGCGCACGCCGCGCTTTCTCGTGGATCTCGAGCAGTGTGTTCATCGTAGAGCAGCGTGCAAGTCGTGGCGGGAGTGCAGCGGCGTTTCAGTAGCGCTCAGGCGTGGCCTGCAACACTTCGTTGGGCACGTCCAATTCGAGACGCAACAGCGCGAGACCGTGCGTCTTGCCCTGCGCGTCGGTCTTGAGCGACGCCGATCCACCGCCGCCGAGGCTGTCCATCAACAAGAAGTTCAACAGGCGCAGGTTGTCGGCTTCGAAGCGTTTCACCGCACCGGCATTGATCGACTTCATGTGCGCCTGAACGCGCTCGGCCGTGAGCTCGGCTTTCAAGAATTCGTAGGCGGCGCCGGAGCGCGCGAGCACTCCGACGTTGGAGCCTTCGCCTTTGTCACCGGAGCGAGCGGACGCGATGCGCGCGAGGGGAACGTTCGGCATGGCAGATCTCGTGGGTCAGCTGGTGACGACGGTTACGCGGGTCTTGATCTTCGTCTTCGAAACGAGCGCGGGCCAGAACCCGATGATTTCGGTCGCTTTGGGCCGTCCGCCCGCGAAGCCGGTCACACCGGGCGGACCGCTGGTGACGAGCGGAACCAGTTCCATGCCGAAGCGATCGACCTTCTTCTGATCCAGCGACTTCACGCCCATGCGCAGGATGACTTCGCCGGGATCTTTGCGCTCGGCGGACGCGATGCCCGCGTGGCACACGTTGGCGCCGACGAACTCGACCAGCTTCTCTTCGGGCGCGAACTCGCAGCCGTCCATGGCCAGTCGCTTCCAGACGATGTCGGCGCACAGGCGCGCCTTGTCGAGTGCATCCGGGCCGCTGACCGTCAGCTCGCCCAGGGCCTTGTAGCCGTTCATGTAGCTGATCGAAGCTTTGTAGGTCGGCGTCGGCGCCGCGCCGCGCACGCCCTGCACGAGCACGCGGTCGGGACCTGCCTGGCTGAGCTGGAAGCTCGTGAAGTCCGCGCTGCAGTCGGGGCCCAGGTACGCACGCGGATCGCCCATCTCGTAGGCGAGCTGATGCGCGACGCTGCTCTCGTTCACGATGCCGCCGGTGCCCGCGTGTTTCGTGATCACGAACGTGCCGTCGGCCTTGGCTTCGATGATCGGGTACCCGATGCGCGCCATGTCGGGCACGTGGCGCCAATCGGTGTAGTTGCCGCCGGTGCACTGCGCGCCGCATTCGACGATGTGTCCCGCGACGGTGCCGGCCGCGAGCAGATCGTAGTCGGTCTTTTTCCAGCCGAATTCGTGGATCATCGGGCCCAGGACGAGCCCGGGATCCGTCCCGCGCCCGGTGATGACGATCTGCGCGCCGCGGTCCAGCGCTTCGGCGATCGGGAACGCGCCCAGGTACACGTTCGCGCTGGTGACGCCCTGGCGCACGGTCGCGAGCGCCGCACCCGTGTCCATGTTGGCGAACTTCTCGCCGCTCGCGATCAGCGTGTCGAGGTCGGCGAGGATGTCGTCGCCTTCGACGATCGCGACGGTGACGCCCTTGTAGCCGTGCTTCTTGATGACCTCCATGACAGCCGCCATGCACGCTTGCGGATTCACGCCGCCGGCGTTGGCGATCACCTTGATCTTCTTCTCGACGAGTTGCGGCAGGATGCGGTCGATCAAGCGCACGAAGTCCGTCGCATACCCCGCGTCGGGTTTGCGCGAGCGCAGCTTCTGCATGATCGACATCGTGACTTCCGCCAGGTAGTCGAGCGTGAGGTAGTCGAGCGGTCCCTCGTTGACGAGGCGCACCGGCGCGAGGATCGAGTCGCCCCAGAATCCCTGGCCGTTGGCGATGAGGACGGTGTCTTGCTTGGGCATGCGTGCGTCGTCGTTTCGAACCGTGTGAGCGGAAGGGAGTGAGTGTAGTGGGAGGAGGGTCGCGACGCCCGCAGTCTATTCCAGGACCAGCCGCGGACGCGACCTGAACTCCGGTGCGGTCGCTGCGCCGAAACGGCGGAATTCCGCTGAGAAACGAGCGTGTTCCAGCCCCATGTAGCGCGGTGGGATGCGGGTCGCGACTTCGTCGAGCTTGTCCGTGCCGAGGCGTGCGAGCCGTGCGCAGCCCGCAGGCGATTCCGCCGCCAGCTTGAGTGCCGCGGCTGCGCATTGGATCAGTCCTTGAACGAACCGCTTCTGATCGGGGTCGCGCGTCGCGCGCCACAAGGCTTCCCAGGCTTCGTGCGCTTCCCACGCGAAGCCGTGGTTGTACAGATCGACGCCGGCGAGCCACGCCGCATTCGCGCGCCAGCGTTCGGGCGCGAGGTCCGGCAACGCGCGCGGCACAGCCTGGAACGAATGCCCGCGCGGATCGCGCGTCGGATGCGGTGCGCGGCCGGGGACGAAGGCGTACGCGGGCAACACCAACGTCGGCGCGTAGCGGACGTGGTGATCCGCGGCCGTCACGGATAGATCTCGACGAGCGCGTGCTCGAAACGAATCGAGGCGTTCTTCGCGAACACGCCGACGTGGCGCGCGACGCCGGAGTCGAGCGCGAGCCGCGTCTCGAGCACTTCACCGCCGACCGTGACCTCCACGACGCCGTCGCGGCGCACGTGGATTTCGAGGTCTACCGGCTGCGTCAGGTCCACCGGATGCTCGGGATAGAGCGTCTGCGCGCGCCCCAGCGAAGTCCCGTCGCGACCCGTGCGCTCCAGCACCCAGATGCCGACGCTGCCGCGCTCGTCGAGCCCGATCATCGTCCATTCGCCCTCGGGATTGCCGGCGATCACGGCGCCCATGGCGCTGCCGAGTTCGACTTCCTGCGTGTGTTGCAGGCGCGCGCGCCACGCGTATTCGCCGGCGATCGGAACGTCCATATCGATGAAGGCCGAGGCGCGCACGCTCTCCAGGATCGTGACACCGTTCTCGGTGGCGAAGCGCTTGGGCGGCGTCTTCAAGACCGCGCTCCAGCGCGTGGGGTTCGTGCCCAATTCGCTGATCGTGCCGAGCAACAGGCCCGCATCGCGAGCCTGGACGCGCAATTCGTCGGCGGCGGCGATCAGGCCTTCTTTGTCGTTCAGAGCCGCTCCGGCGAGCGCGGCGAAGGTGTAGCCGCGCAAGCAGAGGCCCGGCTTCGTCGACGCGCGGTACTCGGCCAGGAGTGCCGTTCCGGCGCGTGTGAGTCCAGCGACCCGCGCTCTGGCCGTGCGCAGTCCGGCGTTCTTCTGATCGAGTTTCGCGAGGCGTTTCGAGATTTCCTCGTAGCGCGCCGGATCGAGCTCGAACTTGCCGCGATCCGCGAGGTCGAGGACCTTCTCCAAGAGCGGCGCAGTCGCCGCCGTGCGCTTCAACCTTTCGAGCAGGTCGGCCTGCAAGAGCAACAGCTCGCCACGCGGCTTCTCGTCGGTGTCGATCTGCGAGCGCACGTATTCGACGTGTCCGAGCGCGCGCGACAAGAGCTCGCTCTCGCTGAGCTGCTTCTTGCTCCCGCCCTTGGCTGCTTCCGCCGCCGCCAGGTAGGCGTCGACTTTCTGCATGCGCAGCTTGCGCGCATTCTCGTCTGTGCGGTTGAGCGGATCGACGACACCGGTGATCCACGCTTTCCAATTGCGCTCGAAATCCGCGAAGGTCTTGTGTCCCAGCGGCGATTTCTTGCCCAGGAAGATCTCTTCGAAGATCCCCATCGGGTTGCCGCCCTTTTGGATGACGCGTGCGCGGTATTCGGCGTACAGCGGGCGGTACACGTACTCCAGCGTCGTCGCGTCCTCGTATTCCTGCAGGAAGTAGCACAGGCCCCAACCGAACGCGTAGTACTCGACGCTGTACGAACCGGGCTCGGCGTAGGACACCGTCGCCGCCGCCGTCGGATTGCCGCCGGGCAGCGCAGCCACCAGAGCGCGCAGACGTCCGAGGGCGGCGCCGGGCCACAGCACGCGACCGTCGGCCATCGCCGTCGTGCCTTCGAAGAAGCTCGCGGTGCCCTCGTTGAGCCACGCCGGAGTGAAACCGCCGCGCGACAGCAAGGTCATGAACTGGTGGCTGGCTTCGTGAAACAACGTGACGAGCATCGGATCGAGCGTGCCACGCCGCCCGCCGCCGATGTTGCGCGTGTCGTACGTGACCACTTCGTTCGTACCCGGAGACCACCAGCCCTCGGGCGCGCTGCCGCCGCCCCAATTCTCGAGCATCTTCTGCTTGTCGGGGTGCACGCGAATCGTGGGTTTCGGGGCCGAGGCCTTCTTCTCGTCGCCGTCGAAGTAGACCTGCACGTAAAACGAGTGGATGTCGTCCATGACCGTGCCCATGCGCTTCACGACGTCGGGTTCGAGATGGCAGGCGAAGCGGTAGTGCTTGCTCTCGAATTCGAAGAGCGGCAGCGGACCGGTCGCCGCGCTGTTCGCGGCGGCCTCGTCGAGGCGCACTTCCTTGAACTTCGCGCGCAGCGTGAGGAGCAGATTCTCGACTCGCAGCGCGTCCTTGCCGGGCATGACCACCGCCGGCAAGCGCTCGACGAGTTCCAGCGCGCGCTCGGTGTGCCCTTTCTTCTGCAGCTCTTCAGCGGCGTCGCACAAGGTCGACACCACGCGCTCGAAGTACGCATTGCGCTTGTACGCCAGCGGATCGGCGCGCATCAAGAGCGGCAAGAGGACGCGTGCACGATCCTCCTTGCCCTCGGACTTCGCGCGGCGATACGCGATCTCGATGTGGTGCGCGGCTTCGTCGCCGCGGTCGATCTGCAAGAGCGCATTGCCTAGCAATTCGTGCGCGGCGACGTCGCCGGCCTCGCGGCGCAGGCGGTCCTGGAGGATGTCGACTGCGCCTTGAAAGTCCTTGGCGCCGACCAGGGACCGCGCGCGCGCCAGGGCGCCTTCGGCATCCTCGCGCGCGCTGCCGTTACGAAACGTGCTCGCGACCGGCAGGGTCGCGAGCACGCTCAGAATCGTCGCGCCCAGCCTCACTTGGCGCTGGCGCTGTAGCTCGTCGTGCCCGACATCTTGCGCGTCTCGCTGATCTCCATCTTGCGGCCGGCGGCGGAGAGCTTGACGCCCTGGTCGCTCTTGATCGAGGCCTGGCCCGAGAGCGTAAACGACTTGAAGTGCCCGGCGGCGAGGTCCCACACGAGTTCGCCCTCGCCTTCGAAGCGGAACTCGATGTCGAGGTGATCGATCTCGAGTTCGTCGACGCCCGGAGGCATCTCGCCCTCTTCGATCATCTTGCGCGCGGCTTCGGTCATGTCGGCATCCGAGCGCACGTCGAGCGTGACTTGGATGACCGCGCAATTGCGGCCGTCGACTTCCTTGAGCGATGCGAGCTTGGCCTTGGCGCTGCCTTCGAGCTTGTCGCCGATCATGTTCGACATGCTGCTCATCTCCGATCCGAGTTGCATCGAAGACGAGTCCGAAGTCTCGGGCACCATCGACAGCCCTCCACCGGGAGAGAACACCTCGCGCAGGCCCTTCATCGGCACTTCCCATTCGTCGGCTTCCGCGACCTCCTTGTCGGGCAGCAGCGAACGGAAGTCCATGTCCTCGGACAGGTCCTTGAGCAGCTTCGGCTTGTCCTCGTCCGGGTCGAGCTTCTTCGTGTACGCCTCTTTCTCGGCGTCCCACGTGAACACGACTTTCTTGCCTTCGAGTTCGCTCTTCATCCGCATGTTCTGCGTGTTGTCATGGGTCTGGCCCATGACCGACATCTTCATCGCCATCGACGAGTCGCCGGCGAGTTCGTCGTAGAGGCGCACGAGCTTCTTGGGCGATCCGCCCTTCACGGTGACGTAGTCGTCCGTGATCGTGACCTTCTGGCTCGTGGTCAGCGTCATCTCCATGTCCGGCGCAGCACCGGCGCCGGTCATCGTGTACTCCTCGAGCGTCAGCGAGGACTTGTTCTCGAAGGTCTTGGTCAGGCTCGTTCCGTCCGCCGGCGCGAACTTGACGGTCGTTCCCGCCGGTCGCAAGGCGAGGAGCGCGGGGGAGAGGAGCAGTGCAGTCAGGAGTAGCGTGATCTTTTTCATAGGGTGTTCGTGGGGTTTGCCCGAGGCGGTGAGGCGCGCGAGCGCGGTCGTGGATGGGAGTTCGCCAGGCTCGCGGCCGACGGGATCAGGGCCTCCCAAGCCGGAGAGTATAGACCGAGGGGCCCCGCTGACGCTCCAGGGCTACGCAAACCTGACCCGGAGCGGCCCCGTTCGGGCCTGAAAACACGCTCGCCCCCGCCGCGCAGCGAGCACGGCAGGGGCGAGTGTGAGCCGGCGCGCGCGCGCCGCTCAACGTTCGATCACGGACAGAAAGTGACCGCGAGCCCGTCCGAGAAGTTGAACCCGGGCTGCCCGCCGATGTTGTCGCGGAACCAGAACTGGAAGCGCCACAACTGACCGGCCGAGATCGGCTGCGGCACGTTGTTGTAGTTCAGCGGATAGGTCGCGATCCCGAACACGTCGGCGAACACGACCGGCAAGCGATTGGTCTGTCCGGTCACGCACAGGAAGCCGTTGCCGAAGGGGATCTGCGCCGCGTTCGGACCGTAGAAGAAAATGCCCGCGGTGAACGGCGGACAATTCTGCGCGTACAGCGAGAGATTGTTCACGCTGATGTTCGACGTGCCGAAGGCGAAGATGCTGGCGGGGAAGCCTCCGGAGTTGGCCGTCGACGTGCAGAAATTGACCGGCGGCGGGCAGGGCACAGGCAGGCCCTCGATCCACACGACTTCGACGTCGTCGATATTCCAACCGCCGTAGTTCGTCGAGCCGTTGGCTTGCAGGTTCCATTCGATCTGCACGGAAGGATTGTTGTCCGCCAGCGCCGAGATGTCGTAATCCACGGCGATCCACGCGCCGTCGTTCATGTTGGCCGTGCCGTTGATGTAGATCTGCGTGCCGTTGACGCGGATGCGCGCCTGGTCGCTCGCGGATCCCTGCACGGACAGCCAGCGCTTGAAGCGCAAGTGCACGCCGCTCGCGCCGGTGCAATTGAAGATCGGAGTCCGCAGCCAGGTGTTGGAGTTCGAGGCGTACGATCCGCCCGTGCTCTCGCCCAGGTCGGTGCCCCAGCACTTGATCGCCGAGAACGACGCGCCCGGATCGCTCCAGCCGGTGCCGGTCTTGCCGTACGGCGCTCCGCGCTGCCACTCGTTCGTCCCGGTGCCGCCGATCGTCCAACCCTGGTTGTCGGGCGCGAGGTCGAAGTTGTACGAGCCGATGATGTGCTTGATACCGACGTCGAAGCCTACCGGCGTATTGGCTCCACCCTGCGGCGCGACGTTGGTGCTCGCGGCGTTGTTCGTCGCAGTCACGTAGTACTCGACGCGCGTCTGGCCCAGTTGCGCCGGGATCGAGGCGGTGAACATGTCGTTCGGGCCCGGCGTCATGTTCACGGTCTGGTACGCGCCGCCGTTCAGACGGTACTTCAGCTGCGTGGCCGTGAGCGGCGGGTTCTGGTTCGCGACGATGCGCGCGCTGACCGTGTAATTCGAAGTCTGATTCGTCGTGTCGGGCAACACGGTGAGCGTGTCCACCGAGACCTGGAACAGCGTGACGCCCGGGAAACCCTGGTCACGGAAGCCGAGGTCGATCTGTGAGTAGTGCGGCGTGCCGGTGTTGATGTTGCCGTCGTCGTCGTCGAGCGTCAGCCACTGCGTCTCGATGATCGATTTGATCTGCGTCTGGTTGTAGCTGTTCATCCAGCCCAGGAAGAGGCTGTTCGCGATCTGGTCACCGATGGTGTTGCCGTAGGTGGTGTTCAAGCGGCTGCGAATCTTCCACGCCGCACCCATCCACACTTCGCCGTCGGCATGAACCTGTCCGTAGCAGCCTGGGCTCGCATCTCCGCAGAACTGGCGCGTGTTCGTGCCGATGCGCACGTAGCCGCTGCCGTTGTACGCCCCTTGACCGTTGTAGGGGGTGTCGAAGGTGTACAGCGCCCACACGTCGGCGTTGCCCTCGCCCATGCCGTCCGAGCCGTTGTTGGTGGAGTAGAGCGAGTTCAGCCAGTGGCCGAATTCGTGCGCCACGACGGTCGAGAAAGCGAAGTTCGAGCAACCGCTGCCGGCGCGGTAGTAATTCGTCTGATTGCCGGTCCAACTCGCGTTGCACGAGCTCGCCTGGTTCACGACCTGCGTGACGACGAAGTCGGCGTGCGTGTCGCTCGGGTTGGTGGTCTTGATGAAGTCGCGCACCGCCAGCGCCGCGCGGTAGGCATTGGCTTGAGCAGTGGTGAACTCGCTCGCGGCGGGCGCCATCTGAACTACGTTGCCCGTGGCCTGCGTCAACGTCGTCGTGAGCGAGTAATCGGCGCCGGCAGCGTTGTTCACGTTGCCGTAGAGGCCGCTGTAGTCCATCGTCACCGACGCCGGCGCATTCACGCCGACGAGCGTGAAGTTGCCGTTCGCATCCGTGTACGTGGTGACGGCGCCGCTGACGATCCGCATGTACGGGATCGGCAGTTGCACCGGCGGATTGGCACCGCTGTCCGCCGTGAGGCCGGGCGACGCGCTGCCCGTCACGCTGCCGGAGACGTCGAAGAAGTGCACGCTCGCGGCGCTCTTGTAGGCCGCGCCCGTGCGCGCGTCGACGAACCAGTCGAATCCGACCGGATCGAAGCCCTCGTAGTGCGCTTGCACGTCGATCTTCCACGCGAGCCGCGCGACACGCTGCTCACCGTCGAAGTCCTGGTCGACGATCAAGCGCGCTTCGCTGACGGAGTTCTCTTCGAAGCCGGTCTTGCGACGGAACGCTTCGATCGCGCTCGCGGTCGCGCGCTGTGCGTCGATGCGCGGGCGCACGTCGAATCCGCTCAGGTGCGGCAGGCCCACGGACTGCACCGACAAGAGCCGGCCTTGCATGTCGAACAACACGTTGACGAATCCGTCTTCGACCTGAACGCCCTCGACGATCTGACGGAAGCGCACCGTCATCTTGTCGGTGCTGCCGATGATGCCGAGCGGCAGGTGCAGCGTGGATTCGGGCACCAGCGTGGACGCGTCGATGCCGTGCATCGCGTAGGTCTCCTCGAGAGCGGTGCGCGCGAGCACGAAGAAATCGGCGTCGACATCGGCGCGGACCGTTCCGCGCGCGTCGGCGCGACCGCCGTACAGCATCTGCAAGAAGCCGGTCTGGGGGTCGGTCGCCACGCGCCAGTTGGACCCGTTGTCGGCGTTCCACTGTTCGAGGAGCTGCGTCAGATGGGGCGCATCCGGCGACTGCGCGGCGGCGTGCGGCGCGGCGCAGAAAATGAGGGCAGAGAGGAAGAGCGACGATCCGGAGAGAGTGCGGAGGGTCATGGATGGTGTGGCGATCGATCGAGTGAGAGGGAATCCCGGTGCGCGCCAGTGAGAGGTTTCAGCGCGACAGGGCGGAGAAAGAGCGCGAGAAGGGCCCGGGAATGGGCTAGAGCACGCTACCCTCGGTGTGCGGCAGCGTTACCCAGGTATAACGGGCGCGCCCCTCGGCGGGTTCCGCCCCACCCGAGAATGTCTGTCTCCAGTGTACCCCAGCCCGGGCCTTCGAGCGCCGCGGCCCGGCCGCGAGCCGGCCTCTCCACCCCAACCCCCACGGATCCACCCCAACCCCCACGGACCCAACCCGGCATGCGCTTCCAGATCGAATATTGCCTGCAGTGAAACTACACCCCTCAAGCGGTCGGTCTGACCGCCGAACTGAAGTCCGCCTACCCCGACTGCGAGGTCAAGCTGATCCCTTCGAAGGGCGGCGTCTTCGAAGTCACCCTCGACGGCCGACTCCTGTACTCGAAGAAAGCTCTCGATCGCTTTCCCTCGTACCAGGAGATTCCGTCGCTGATCGAGGCCGGTTGAGTGTGCGCGCAGCCAGCTCTGCGCGCGTCACACGATCGCGATGAAGGCCAGCAAACCCAGCACGATCGCGAAGAGTACGACGGTCGTGGCGACAGGCACGCGACCGCTGTCCGCGATCGTGGCCGGAGTCGGCTGAGAGTTGCCGGCTGGAATGGAATCGGTGGTCGTAGTCATGGGGGGAGGACCTGAACCAGTTGTCGAGCTCGATGATGTCCGACCGCACTCGAGAGGCCGGGGCAGCCCGGCGGTCATCCACATCCCTGATAGATAACACGCTTTCGAGATTTATGCGGGTCCTTCGAAGAACAAGCTGCTCCGCCAGTCTCATCCGCGCCACCGCCCGTTTTCCGCGCGGAAATCACGATTTCTGAATCCGTTTTCAACACCGCCTGCGACACCGCCGATGACCCACACCCTGAACTCCCGCCGTCGGCTCACCGCCGCAACGCTCCTCGCCGCGGCCGCCCTTGCGGGCCTGGCCTCCGGCTACGCCCCGTTGCAAGAACCGCGCGCCCAGCCCAAACCGGGCGAGCTCGGCTACCAGCCGCCGGAGGTCGCGGACGTCCGAGTCAGGGACAGCGTCGTCCACCAGGACCGGATCGGCGGCAGCTACCAGTCGCTGCTGGCGCTGTCGGGTTCGAGCGCCCCGGGTTTCTGCGCGGTCTGGCGCGACACGCGCGACGGCACGCTGGGACTGTATTTCGTGCGCCTCGACGAGCGCGGGGCCGCGCTCGAACCCGAGCGCTCGATCTGCTCTCCGCACACGATGCGCCGCACGGACGCGGTCGTGGCTCTGGCCCCCGACGGCGGCGGGGCGATCGCTTGGACCGCGGTGCTCGCGCGCGGAGCCGTGCCCTTCGTGCGCTGTTTCGACGGTGCCGGGATGATCCTCGGTGGCGAGCGGCGCCTCTCCACGCCGATTGAGCCCGGACCCGGCGACGGACCTCTAGGCGGTCGCGGCGACGATGAGACGAGTTGTCGCGAGCCGGCGCTCGCGCGCTTCGAGGACGGTCGCGTGGCGATCGTGTGGACGCGGAACGGGCGCATGCAATGGCTCGAACTCTCGCACCAAGGCGATCCGTCGGGGCCGGTCGTGGATTTCGATCCGTCCTTGCCTGCAGCCGAACCCGGCGTGCGACTCGCCTCCGGACCCGAGAACGTGGTCGCCGCTCTGTGGCACGCGCGCGGGGGCGCGCTGCACTTGAGCGTGCGGCGGGACAAGCGCTGCGCGACCGGCGCGCTCGGCAGCGGAATGGGACGCGCGCTCGTCGCCGATCCCGCCGGTGGGTATTGGATTCTCGTGCGCGACGAAGGCCGCACTCTGTTGCGCCACGCCGCTCCGGACGGCAAGCCGGATCGGCCGGAGCGCGTCGTCTCGACATCCGACACGCGCGAGGAACAGCTCGCCGTGTTCGACGGCGGTCTGGCGTTGCTCGAGCGTGCGGCGCAGGACGGACGCGCGGGTGGGCCACCGACGGTGAGGCTCTTCGCCGCGGACGGCACGCCGCGGAGCGACGAGCCGTTCACGATCCCGAGCGCTGCGGCGCGCGGCGTGACGGACGTGCGCATCGCGAGCAGCGGACGCACGCTCTTGATCGCGTGGACCGACGCGCGCGACGGCGACCTGAACGTCTATGCGCGTCCGCTCGTGCCCGGGGCGCCGGACGGCGAGAAACTGGGTGCGGAAGTGCGCCTGAACAGCGACGAAGCCAGCGCCACGCAAAACCATCCGGTCGTCGCGGCGACCGGCGCGCACGGCGTGATGGCGTGGTCGGACGAGCGCTCGGGGCCCGCGCGCGTCTACCTGCGGCGCTTTGGTGCGCACGACATGGCGGCCGACGAACTCGCGCTGCCGCTCGCGTTCGGCTCTACGCCCGCTCCCGCGGCGGCCGGCGGAGCGCTGCGCTCGGCGGTTGCGGTGCGCGGAAACGGCGACGCGCTCGTGTGCTGGCGCCAGGTCGCGCCGGGCGGAGTCAGCCGCCTGCTGGGACAGGTCGTCGGGCTCGACGGCACGGCGCGGAGTGCCGTGCTCGACCTCGACGACGGTGCGCACGGTCTGCCCGGCGATCCGGCCTGCACCGCGCTCGCGGGCGAACGCGGGTTCGCCGTGGCGTGGCCGCGCGCCCATCGCGGCGGTGTGCAGACGCGCCGTGTCGCGCCCGACGGTGCACTGGGTGAAGTGCGGCGCCTGAGCGATATCGCCGAGCTCGACGCAGCCGACGTCGATATCGAGGAACTCGACGGCGGGCGTGTGTTGTGCGTGTGGACGGCGCACAAGCCGCCGTCGACCTGGTCGATCCGCGGCCGGTACACGACCGACGCGGGCGCGGTGCTCGGCGACGAGATTCACTTCGACGACACCGGACGCGGCGGGGACTGGGATCCCGCGCTCGCGCCGGCGACGGGCGGCGGGTTCGTGATGAGCTTCACCTCCGGTCCGATCCTCGATCCCGTGCGCGATGTCGTCGTGCGTTTGTTCGACGCCCGCGCGCGGCCGAAGGGGCCGCTCCTGCCGGTGTGCTTCAGCGCCAACGAGCAGGACTTCAGCGACGTCGTGCGCTTGGACGACGGCAGCTACGTCATCGCGTGGGAGGACGACATCTCGTACGTCGATCAGGTCTACGCGCGCCGGCTCAGCGCGGACGGGCGCACGCTCGGGCCGATGACGCGCATCAACGAGATCGATTCGAAGTTCGTGGCCGATCGCGTCGCGCCGCGCATCGCGGCCATCGGTGGGGGCTTCGGGGCGGTGTTCGCGGACCGCCGGCGCAGCCTCGGATTCGATGCCGTGTTCAAACTCGTGGGACCCGGGTTCGACATGCCCGCAGAGCCCGACGTGCGCTGACATCCGACCCCTTCAAAAATCGACGGAACCCGCCGCCGATCCGCTGCGTCCGAAGGGGAGATTCGTCGCCGATGGACGCGTGCCTCCAGGGGGGAACGCATCCTCAGGAGCGGCGCCGGGTCACTCGAACGCCAGCGGGGCTCCACGTTCCCTCTGGCGTTCGCTCTGTACTCCGCGCTGCGGTCGCCGCCGGTGGCACGCGCGCTGCCGACCGCAAGACTGCCGCGGCTCCTCGTGTACAGGCTCATGCAAGCACCCCGTATCTCCGCCCGCCTTCGTATTGTTTGCACCCTGTATCAGGGGGTCACGCTGCGCACACTCGATTCTTTGCGTGAGGCGCGCTCGCACACCGTTATAAGAGAGTGGGTCCGATGAGTATCGACCTGGATCGCCGCCCAGCCGCCGTGCAGAAGCGCACCCAACCTTTCGCCCATACGAAGATCGTCGCCACGATCGGACCCGCGTCCGAGGATCGCATCGGCGAACTGATCGACGCGGGCATGTCGGTCGCGCGCATCAACTTCTCGCACGGCTCGCCCGAGGACTTCCTGCGTCGCGTGCAGAAGATCCGCAGCGAGGCCGATGCGCGCATGGCCTCGGTCGGCATCCTCACCGACATCCAAGGTCCGAAGATGCGGATGGGCCGCTTCGAGGGCGGACACCGGCTGTTGACCGACGGCGACGTCGTGCGCCTCGTCGAGGGCCGTGGGATGTCGAACCCGGGCGAGGTCGTGTTCGAGTTCGGCGGCTTTCAGACCGCCGTGCAGCGCGGCCATCGCGTGTTGCTCGCCGATGGACAGGTCGAACTCGTCGCCGATTCCGTGTCCGACGCGGCGGTCGTCGCGCACGTGACACGCGCCGGAATCGTCTCGGACCGCAAGGGTGTGCACTTCCCCGACAGCCGCATCGCCTACGAATTGCCGACGGCCGAAGATCGCGCCAATCTGCAGCTCGCGCGCGAGGCGGGTGTCGACATGGTTGGGATCAGCTTCGTCTCGAAGCGCAGCGAGGTCCAAGCGGTGCGCGCGTTGTGTCCGGATGCGCTGATGATCTCGAAGATCGAGCGCCAGGCGGCGCTCGACTCGCTCGACGAATTGTTGTCCGAGAGCGACGGCATCATGGTCGCGCGCGGGGACCTGGGCGTCGAAGCCGAGCTCGAGCAACTGCCGCTGATCCAGAAAACGGTGATCCAGGCCGCGATGCGCGCCGGAAAATTCACGATCACGGCGACCGAGATGTTGGAGTCGATGATCACGAGCTCGCGCCCGACGCGGGCCGAGGTCACGGATGTCGCCAATGCCGTGCTCGACGGGACGGACGGGATCATGCTGTCGGCGGAAACAGCCGTCGGCGCGCATCCGATCGAGGCCGTGGCGACGATGACGCGCATCGCGCGCGCGGTCGAGACCAGCCAGCGCTACCGCGACATTCCGCGCCCTTCGTTCCGCAGCGCCGAGGCCAATTTCAGCAATGCGACGGCGCTCGCGGCGGTGCAGGCCTCGGAAGCGCTGAACGTGACGAAGATCGTGTGCTTCACCGAAACGGGCAATACGGTGCGGTTGATCTCGCGCTATCGCCCGAACGCCGAAGTGATCGCGCTGACGCCGAACCAGCGCACCGTGAATCACATGACGGTGCTCGCGCACGTCCGGCCGCTGTTGTTCCGACGCGAAAAGAGCCTGGAAGACATGCTCTACATGGCCAGCGAGATGCTGGTCGTGCGCGGTCTGGCCCAGTACGGCGATTCGATCGTGTTCGTGGCCGGCGTCCCGGCCGGCATCGCACGTTCGACGAACGTGATGAAGCTCCACAAGATCGGCGAAGAAGTAAAGCTGCACTGAGTTTGACCGTACGGAGCCAGGCGACGAAGCTGCACCAGCGAAAACGGCGGAGTGGAGCCTGTCTCCGTACACCGCGGCGAATCTGTGAACCAATGGCTCTGGCTCCGTATTCGATCAAACT